>NZ_JBFBMM010000007.1:0-194218 GCF_040687055.1 Microbacterium sp. NPDC077184 | reverse complement strand
GATCGGTACTCATCTTGACCACGCACGATGGCTCGCCAGCGTCAACGACACCAACGACTCCGCCGAAAACTCCACCACCACCCGGGACGTCACCCGCGTCAGACTGGTGATATCTGTGTATGAACGTTGATGAGCAGGGGTGTGGATAACGCATCGCCAGCTCGTAGACGAAGCGCAGGACAGGCGATGATCAGCGTGGACACCGCGGCGGTGACCACGACCTCAATTCCGCCGACCAGACATCTAACGTCTTTGCCGTAGCGATCGCTGCCGCTCTTTCACTGCATCTAGTGCAATGACAAGTCGCACCAGTGCAACGAAAGGGCGATAAGTGCAACGAGAAGACGTTCCCGACAACGCACCTCTTGACGCTCCGCCCGTCCGGGCGTAACGTGCAACCAAATGGTTGTACAAAGTGAGCTGACCGATGCCGAGATCGACCGTGTCTTCCAGGCCCTGGCCGCGGCCACGCGCCGCGACATCCTGCGGCGCACGATCGCGGATGAATGCTCCGTCTCCGTGCTCGCCCGCGACTACGACATGTCGTTCGCGGCCGTGCAGAAGCACATCGCCGTGCTCGAGGCGGCGGGACTGGTCATCAAGCGGGCGGAGGGGCGCGAGCGGCTCGTGCGCGCCGATCCGGCGATGATCGCCCGCGCACGAGCCCTGCTCGACCGCTACGAAGCGCTGTGGCGCGCGCGCATCGACCGACTCGATGCGCTGCTGGCCTCGGCATCCGACGAAGAACAGACCGAAGGAGAGTGACATGCCCGTCACCGACATCACCACCGACCCCGACGCCCTCACCATGACCCTCACCGCGGAGTTCGCCGCGCCCGTCGAACGCCTGTGGGCGGCGTTCACCGACCCGCGCCAGCTCGACCGCTTCTGGGGTCCTCCGGGGTGGCCCGCCACCTTCACTGCGTTCGACCTGAGCATCGGCGGCCGCGCCGAGTATCAGATGACGAGCCCGCAGGGCGAGGTGTCGCGCGGCGGCTGGGAGTTCCTCACCATCGAGGCCCCGCACCGCTTCGACGTGCTCGATTCGTTCCTCAACGGCGACGGAGAGGTGCTCGAGGGAACCCCGACGATGCGCGTGGAGTTCCACTTCGCCGCCACCGAGGCGGGGTCGACGCTCACCAACATCACCTACTTCGACTCGCTCGAAGCCCTCGAGCAGGTCGTCGAGTTCGGCGCCGTCGAGGGCTCGCGCCTCGCGATCAACCAGCTCGACCTGGTGCTCGCCGGCCTCCGCGCCTTCGCGCAGGGGAAGGGCACGCAGACCGAGCTGCTCGATGACACCCACGTCCGCATCACGCGCCTCGTGGAGGGCCCGATCGATCTCGTGTGGCGGGCGCACACGGAGCCCGAGCTGGTGAAGAAGTGGATGCTGGGGCCCGACGGCTGGCGGATGTCGGTGTGCGAGATGGACCCGACGCCCGGCGGACGCTACCGCTACGAGTGGGAGCCGATCGAGGGCGCGGAGGGCGAGGCGTTCGGGTTCGACGGCGAGACGCTGGTGTCCGAGCCGCCGCGCCGAGCGGTGACGACCGAGCACATGACCGGCACCGACTATCCGCCCACCCTCAACGACCTCACGCTCTACGAGGAGGACGGCGCCACCCTCATCACCGTGCTGATCGAATACCCCGACCGCGAGACGCGCGACATGGTGCTCGCGACCGGGATGACCGATGGCATGGAGACCTCCTACGCCCGCCTGGAGCGCGAGGTGATCGCGGCCTGAGCGAGGTCAGGCGCGCTCGAGGGCGTCCTCGAGCGCGACCCACGCGAGCATCGCGCACTTCACACGCGCGGTGAACTTCGACACCCCCGACAGGGCGGCGGCGTCGGCGAAGATCTCCTCGTCGAGCGGAACGGTGCCGCGCGAGCGCAGCGCGGTGCGGAATCCCTCGATGCGGGCGTCGACATCGGCGCGCGGCATCCCGTCGCCGTCGGCCTCCTCGCCGAGCTCGTCCACGAGAGCGGACAGCATGGATGCCGAAGCCTGAGAGATCGAGCAGCCGGCGCCCTCCCACGTCACGTCGAGAACGCGCTCGCCGTCGTCGCTCACTCGGACGCGGAGGGTGATCTCGTCGCCGCAGACGGGGTTCCGCTGGATCGAGGTCGCGGTGCGACCGGTCTCCTCCGCGAGCTCCTTGCCGTGCGGGCGCTTGGAGTGGTCGAGGATGAGCTCCTGGTACAGGGATTCGAGGCCGTTCATTCGTCCGCTCCGAAGTAGTCGCGCACCGCGGCGACGCCCTCGAGCAGCGCCGTGATGTCGTCGTCCGTGGTGAAGACCGACGCGGATGCCCGCACGGAGGCGGTCAGTCCGAGTCGGCGGTGCAGGGGTTTGGCGCAGTGATGCCCGACGCGGACGGCGATGCCGCGCGCGTCGAGGAACTGTCCCACGTCGTGCGCGTGGACGCCGATGACGTCGAAGGAGGCGAGTCCCACGCGTTCGACGCCCTCGGCGTCGCCGAGGACCCGCACGCCGGGGATCTCGCGCAGCCCCGCGATCATGCGGTTCCCGAGCTCCTGCTCGCGCGCGTGGACGGCGCGCATGTCGAGCCCCTCGAGGTAGCGGACCGCCGCGGCGAGCCCCACCGCCTGCGAGACCGGCTGGGTCCCGGCTTCGAACTTCAGCGGCGCGGGCAGGTACTCGGCCGACTCGATCGTGACGTCGGTGATCATCGACCCGCCGGTGAGGAAGGGCGGGAGGGCCTCGAGGATCTCGCTCCGCCCGTAGAGCGCGCCGATCCCATAGGGGCCGAGCAGCTTGTGGCCCGAGAAGGCCGCGAGGTCGACGCCGAGGGCGGGGAGGTCCACCGGCAGGTGGGGCGCCGACTGGCAGGCGTCGAGCACGGTGAGCGCTCCGACCTCGCGGGCGAGGGCGACGAGCTCGCCGACGGGGGAGACGATCCCCGACACGTTCGAGACGTGCGTGAAGGCCACGATCCGCGTCCGCTCGGAGATGACGGATGCCGCGTGGCCGAGGTCGAGGGTGGCGTCGTCGTGCACGCGGATCGCGCGGATGACCGCACCGGTGCGCGCGGCGAGCTCCTGCCAGGGGATGAGGTTCGCGTGGTGCTCGGCCTCGGTGACGACGATCTCGTCTCCCGGCGCAAGGGCGAACCGGGCGCTCGCGGGGGCGCCGCGGCCGGCGGTGGCGTTGCCGATCGCGTAGGCGACGAGGTTGATCGCCGCCGTCGCTCCGCTCGTCCAGACGAGGTCGTCGGATGCGGCACCGACGAAGCCGGCGACGGTCGCCCGGGCATCCTCGAACAGCTCGGTGGCCTCGGCGGCGAGGGTGTGCGCGCCGCGGTGGACGGCGGAGTTGTTCCGGGTGAGGAAGTCGATCTCGGCATCCAGCACCACGCGCGGCTTCTGCGCGGTCGCGCCGGAATCGAGGTAGATCAGCGGCTGGCCGTTGAGCGTCTCGCCGAGGATCGGGAAGTCCGCCCGGATGGCGGCGAGATCGAGCACGGACGCGGGGGAAGTCATCCTCCCAGGCTACGCTTCCCCGCGTCGTCCCGGGTGAGCTGGAAAGCTGGCCTCATGGACGACCAGATCACCCTCGGCATCCTCGCGATCGTGCTCGGCACCCTCGTCGGCGTGGTGCTCTTCGTCCCCTTCGTCGCGATCAGCTACCGGCGCCGCGGCGGACTGTCTCTCGGGCGGTCCCTCCTGTGGGCCGCGGCGCTGGTGTACTTCCTCGCGATCTGGACGTACACCCTCCTCCCGCTCCCGGATCCCGACGCGATCCGCTGCGTGGGGACGAACCTCGACCCTCTCGCCCTCGTCGACGACGTCCGTACCGCCGTGGGGCGGTTGGACAACCCCTGGCTCGACCCCCTGACCTTGCAGCTGCTGCTCAACGTGCTGCTGTTCGTGCCGCTCGGGTTCTTCCTGCGCGTCCTGGGCGGTCGCGGCATCCTCACCGCGCTCCTCGTGGGCTTCGGCCTCTCCGCGTTCATCGAGACGACCCAGCTCACGGGCGTGTGGGGTCTCTACCCCTGCGCGTACCGCGTCTTCGACGTCGACGACATGCTCACCAACACCACGGGCGCCGTCGTCGGCTCGATCCTG
The DNA here is from genome assembly GCF_040687055.1 of Microbacterium sp. NPDC077184. Taxonomy (NCBI): domain Bacteria; kingdom Bacillati; phylum Actinomycetota; class Actinomycetes; order Micrococcales; family Microbacteriaceae; genus Microbacterium; species Microbacterium sp. NPDC077184. Next base: position 190,129 of record NZ_JBFBMM010000007.1, on the reverse strand, counting down.
TCGCTGGTCGTGCCGCGCCGGCATCGCGGGATGCCGCAGGCGCCGGATGCCGATCAGCCGCGACCGGTCACGCGTGGGCGTCGCGTCATCGCCATGCTCTGCGACGTCCTCGGCATCACCCTGGCCGTCTCCGTGGTCGGAACCGCCACGCAGCTGTGGCTGCAGTTCGTCGTCGGCGACCGGCAGGCGGTGCTCGACGGACAGATCGCGGATGCGCTCTCCAGCATCGTGCCGCCGATCGCGTGGCTCGTCGTGATCCTCGTCACCGGCCGCTCGGTCGGCGACCTGGCCGTGCAGCTGCGGTACCGCGGCGGCCCGCTCCCCGCTCCGCTCGCGCGCGTGCTCCGCTGGGCGGGGGGTGTCAGCGGGTGGGTGCTCCTGGGCTACCTGCCCGGGTGGGGGCAGCTCGGGGCGCTGCTGATCGCCGGCGTGAGCATCGTGCTGGTGTTCACGACCGCGCGCGGGCGCGGCCTCCCCGGCATCCTGAGCGGTATGCGGCTCGAGGACGCCCGGGAGGACGGTGCGGTTCAGGGCGAGGGCGTCAGCCCCGCGCGCCCAGGAACTCCCGCGCCGCCACGACGAGGTTCTCGACACCCCGACTGAGCGTCGGCTGCAGCACCGGGGCGAAGAACGGCGAGTGGTTGGTCGGGATGTCGCGCTCGATCGTGCCCGCCTCGGTTGCCGCGCGGAACGCCGCCGGGTCGACGCCGCCCCAGAACCAGAACACCAGAGGAACGCCGGCCTCGCGGGCGAACCACGACACGTCCTCGCTGCCGGTGAACATGCCCGGGTCGATGACGGTGCCCGCCCCGAAGGCGGTGTCGAAGGCGTGGGAGAGCCGCGTGGTCGCCTCGTCGTCGTTGATCGTCGGCGGCAGGGAGTGATCGATCGCGATCACCGGCTCCTGCTCGGCACCGGAGGCCTGCGCCTCGGCGCGGACGATCCGCTCGACCTTCTGCATGACCTTCGCGCGCGCCTCGTCGTCGGGGTAGCGCAGGCTCAGTTCGAGCTTCGCCTCGGCGGGGATGATGTTGTTCTTCAGGCCCGCATGGATCGAACCGACCGTGACGACCGCGACGTCGCGCGGGTCGACCTCGCGCGAGACGATCGTCTGCAGACGCATGACGGTCGCCGCCGCCATGACGACGGGGTCGATCGTGGCGTGCGGACGCGAGCCGTGCCCGCCCCGGCCGTGGAGGGTGACGGTGAGGCCGTCGGAGGCGGCCATCTGGGTGCCGCTGCGCACCCCGATCGTGCCGGCGGGGAGCGGCGTGACGTGCTGCCCGAGCACGATGTCGGGGCGGGGGAAGCGGTCGAGGACGCCGTCGGCGATCATCGCCTGCGAGCCCGCGCCGTACTCCTCGGCGGGCTGGAAGACGGCGACGATCGTCCCGGACCACGCGTCCTTCGTCGCCACGAGACGCTCGAGGGCCCCGATGAGGGACGCGACGTGCATGTCGTGCCCGCACGCGTGCATCACCGGGACGTCGAGCCCGGCCGGGTCGACGCCGCGCGCCGTGCTGGCGTAGGCGAGGCCCGTGCGCTCCTCGACCGGCAGGCCGTCCATGTCGGCGCGGAGCCACACGACGGGGCCGTCGCCGTTGCGGATGATCGCGGCGATGCCGGTGCGGCCGATCCCCTCTTCGTACTCGATGCCGAGCTGGGCGAGGAGTCCGGTGACGACTCCCGCGGTGCGGGTCTCCTGGAAGGACAGTTCCGGATGCCGGTGCAGGTCGGTGTAGAGCGCTTCGAGGTCGATCGTCATGACCTCGAGCCTATCCGCGCGACTCCGAGGGCCGGGCGGTGGATCCGCGGACGATCAGTTCGAACGGCAGGGCGCCCGGCTCGTGCTGAGGGGTCGGGGCCGCGGGATCGTCGATGTCCTCCAGCAGCGCGGCCACCGCGCGTTCCCCCTGCGCGCGGGGGAACTGGTCGACGGTGGTCAGGCGGAAGAACTCGCCCAGCTCGTGGCCGTCGATGCCGCTGATCGACAGGTCTTCGGGGACGCGGTATCCGAGTTCGCGCGCGGCGAGGATCGCACCGATCGCCATCTCGTCGGACGCGGCGAAGACCGCCGTGGGCCGGTTTCCCGGCCGTCCGAGGAGCTGCTTGGCGGCGCGGAAGCCGCCCTCGATGGTGAAGTCGGCCGGTTCGTAGAGGTGCGGCGAGGCGGGGATCCCGGCATCCGCCAGCGCCTGCTCGAACCCCTGGCGTCGCCGCGTGGGGATGTGGAAGTCGATGTCGAACTGCGGGTTCGCGCCGATGTGCGCGATCTCGCGGTGCCCGAGCGCGAGGAGATGCTCGGTCGCGAGCCGCGCGACGGCGACGTCGTCGACGGTGAGGGTGGGCAGGCGCGAGCTCGGGCCGCCGATGGCGATGACGGGCAGGTCGAGTTCGCGCAGGTGCTCGGTCTCCTCCTCGCCGAGCTCGATCGAGATCGCGATGACGCCGTCGACGCGCTGACGGCGGAGGAAGGTGTCGAAGATGTCGCGGCGCTCGGCGCGGTCGTCGGTGAGGCTGTACAGCGTGATGTCGTAGCCTCGACGCATCAGCGCCGAGGCGATGCCCGCGAGCACCGTGCTGAAGAACCACCGGTCGAGGTAGGGCACGAGCACGCCGATGTTGCGGGTGCGCCCCGAGGCCAGGCTCGACGCGGACGCCGAGACGACGTAGCCGAGGCTCTTCGCCGCATTCTCCACGCGCCCGCGGGTGGGGAGGGAGACGTTCCCGCGCCCGCTCAGCGCGCGCGAGACCGTCGCCGTGGAGACCCCGGCGAGCCGGGCGACCTCATCGATGCTGACCACGTCGTCACCTTCTTCCGGGGCGCTGCGCCCCGATCAGTCCTGCGCCAGCCACACCGCCGTGTCGCCGGGGAGCGTGCCGTCGCCGAGCGGACCGGAGGCCACGACCACGCGTCCCACGGGGAGCGGAACGGCGGTGCTCCCGGTGTTGGCGATGACCGTGAGGTCACCGGTGCGGAAGGCGAGGACGTCCGCCTCGTCCGCGGCGCTCGGGACGTCGATCCACGCGAGGTCGTTGGCGCCGAGGCCGTAGGCGGCGCGCTGGGCGATCAGCGTCCGGTAGAGCGACAGGGTGGAGTCGGCATCCGCGGACTGCACGTCGCGGGCGAGCGTCGCCCACTCGGCGGGCTGCGGCAGCCAGCTCTCGCCCGACGGGCTGAAGCCGTAGGCGGCGCCGTCGGAGGTCCACGGGATCGGCACGCGGCAGCCGTCGCGGCCGTAGCGCTCGCCGTTCGTGCGGAACCACGTGGGATCCTGACGCGCGTCGCCGGGGATGTCGATGACCTCGGGGAGGCCGAGCTCTTCGCCCTGGTAGAGGTACGCCGAGCCCGGGAGCGCCAGCATCACCGTGGTCGCCGCACGGGCGCGGGCGAGGCCCACCTCGGGGATCGGCTGCCCGGGGGAGTCCGGTCCGATGCCGTGACCCTGCGGGTTCTCGGCACTGAGCGCGAGGCGCGAGGCGTGACGGACGACGTCGTGGTTCGACAGCACCCACGTGCTCGGGGCGCCGACGGCGGAGTAGGCCGCGATGGAGCGGTCGACGACGGCGCGGAGGGCCGCGGCGTCCCAGCCGGTCTCGAGGTAGGCGAAGTTGAACGCCTGGTGCATCTCGTCGGGGCGGACCCACTCGGCGGTGCGCTCGGGGGTGGGCAGCCACGCCTCGGCGCAGAGGGCCCGGTCGCCGTCGTACTCGGCGAGGAGGGCGTGCCAGTCGCGGTAGACCTCGTGCACGCCGTCCTGGCCCCAGTACGGAACGTCCGCCTCATCGCCGCCCATCGAGCCGCCCTCGGGGGAGGGGGTGTAGTCGGGGAGTCCGTCGGCCTTGATGAGGCCGTGCGCGACGTCGACGCGGAAGCCGTCGACTCCGCGGTCGAGCCAGAAGCGCAGGATACGGCGGAACTCCTCGCGGACCTCCTCGTTGGTCCAGTCGAAGTCGGGCTGCGAGGTGTCGAAGAGGTGCAGGTACCACTGGCCGGGCGTGCCGTCGGCCTCGGTGACACGCGTCCAGGCGGGACCGCCGAAGACGGAGTCCCAGTTGTTCGGGGGCAGCTCGCCGTTCTCGCCGCGGCCGTCGCGGAACATGTAGCGCGCGCGCTCGCGGCTGCCGGGGGCGGCGGCGAGGGCCTGCTGGAACCACTCGTGCTGGTCGGAGGAGTGGTTGGGGACGAGGTCGACGATGATCCGGATGTCGCGGGCGTGGGCCTCGGCGAGCATGACGTCGAAGTCGTCGAGGGTGCCGAAGATCGGGTCGACGTCGCAGTAGTCGGAGACGTCGTAGCCGGCGTCCTTCTGGGGTGAGCGCTGGAACGGGCTCAGCCAGATCGCGTCGATGCCGAGGTCTTCGAGGTCGGCGAGGTGGGCGGTGACGCCGCGGAGGTCGCCGATGCCGTCGCCGGAGCTGTCGGCGAACGAGCGGGGGTAGATCTGGTAGATCACGGCGGTGCGCCACCACTCGGCCCCGGGGCGCGAGGCGGCGGTCTCGGTGAGGACGGCGGACTGGGGGGAAGTCATTCGCCCAGGGTACTGCAAGCGCTTACATCGTGCGGAGGAGCGGCCTGAGGAGTTCCCCAGGATCACCTCGGGCTACGGTGGGCGGGTGGATGCCGCCCCTCTCGCACGCGCCGAATCGCTGATCCGCTCGATCCCCGACTACCCCGAGCCGGGCATCGTCTTCCGCGACATCACGCCGCTCCTCGCGGATGCCGCCGCCCTCGGCGACGTCATCGATGCGCTCATCGCGCCCTTCGCCGGGCGCTTCGACGTGGTCGCCGGCATCGAGGCGCGCGGATTCCTCCTGGCCGGCGCCATCGCCACGCGCGCCGAGGTGGGTCTCGTCCCGATCCGGAAGGCCGGGAAGCTGCCTCGGCCCGCGGCATCCGTCTCCTATGCCCTCGAGTACGCCACCGCGACGATCGAGGCGCACGACGACCTGCCCGAGGGGGCGCGCGTGCTGCTCGTGGACGACGTGCTCGCCACCGGCGGGACGCTCGTCGCGGGCCACCAGATCGTCCGCTCGCTCGGCGGCGAGGTCGTGGGGTCGGCCGTGCTGCTGGAGATCGCCGCGCTCGGCGGCCGCACCGCCACCGGCGACGTGCACGCGGTCTTCACCGTCTGAGATCGCGCGCGAGGGTGGTCTTGACCCTCACACGGTGTCAGGCTCTCTCCTGGGATCACCATGTTGAGTATCGGAGAGTTCGCCCGGCTGGCCGGCGTATCGGTGCGGATGCTGCGTCATTACGACCAGCTCGGCCTGCTGCGTCCGGAGCGGGTCGATCCGCACAGCGGCTACCGCCGGTACGCCGCGGCCCAGCTCGAACGCGCCAATCAGCTCGTCGCCTTGAAAGACCTCGGGTTCACCCTCGATCAGGTCGGTGTGCTGCTGGACGACGGGTTGGATGCCGCAGCGCTGACGCAGCTGCTGCGTGCGCGTCGCGACGCGCTGCGCGCGCAGATCGACGCGGATCGGGATCGGCTGCGGTCGGTCGAGGCGAGGCTCCGGAGTATCGAGAAGGAGAACCCCATGTCGGAATTCGTCGAGACCGCCCTGCCGGAGCTGCACCTGGTGCAGCTGTCGGCCCGGATCACGGAGATGGCCGAGATCGAGGACGAGATCGGGCCGATGTTCCAGCGCGTCGCCGCGGCGCTGGACGCCGCGGGCGCCACGCGCGTCGGACCCGGAGTGGCGACCTACACGGTCGAGGGCGACGGGATGATCGCCGCCGCCGCGGAGCAGATCGGTGACGCCCCGACCCCGGTCGGGTTGGAGGCGGTGACGGTCGCCGCCGCGCCTCGCGCCCTGACGACGCGGTATCGGGGCGCCGATCTCTCCGGCATCCAGCAGGCGTGGCAGGAGCTCGTGACCGAGAGCGAGGCCCGAGGGCTCACCGCCGCGGGGACGGCGCGCGAGGTCTACCTGTCCACGCCGATGGACACGCCGGGGGCCGCGTGGGAGGTCGATCTGCAGCAGCCGGTGCGCTGACGCCGTCGGCGCGCCCGCGCCCGCGCCCGCGCCCGCGCCCGACCGTGGCTCAGACGAACTGCGGGATGTCGAGCCACGCCTCGGGGGCGGGCGCGGCGCCGTCGCGGGCGATCGTCCCCTCGATGAGCCCGTACGGGCGGTCGGCCGCGTAGAAGACCTCGTTGGGGTTGTCGAGGCCGAACGGGGAGAGGTCGTAGACGAAGTGGTGCTTGTTCGGCATCGCGAAGCGCACCTCGGCGATCTCGGGCCGCGCCTCGATGACCGCCTTCCCCATGGCGAACAGGGTCTGCTGCAGGGCGAGCGAATGCACCGACGCGAAGACCTCGAGCATGACGTCGACCACCTCGGTGTACAGGGCGTTGTAGTCGATGCCGGCGGCCACCGCGTCGGGGAGGAAGCGCCAGCGTCCCGTGACGGAGGTCGCCATGATCCGGTCGTCGGTCTCGACGAGGGTCGTGTACCGGTCACGCGGAAACCCGGTGAACGCCGATCCGCTGGACTTCAGCACCGTCAGGTCACGGATGCCGCCGATGACGTGGGTGGCACCGTCGGCCTTCTGGACCGCGGCGAGGCGCGTGGCCTGTCCGCGCCGGACGAAGGAGTGGTCGTGCGGGCGGCCGCCGGCGGTGATGCGCTCCCACTCGTACTGCTCGGCCTGCCAGAGCCCGCCCTCGACCCAGTCGAATTCGGTGACGAAGTGGTTCCCCAGGGCCAGCAAGTACTCCTCCGGCGAGGGGATGCCGACCTCCTTCGCGAACGCGAACGCGGTGTTCTTCTGGGTGTCGGTGGCCACGATCAGGGAGTTGTCGCCGGTGAGGAACGAGTCCGAGAACGCCTGGCCGCGCAGCTGCGACGTCACGTTCAGGTCGACGATCTCGTGGCGGGGCGTGTCCCGGTAGATGCGCACCACGCGGTTCTCGGCCTTGCCGTACTTGTTGGCGCCGAGGCTCACGGTCACATCGGTCATCTCAGCTCCCTCGGTAGGTGGAATAGGCGAACGGGCTCAGCAGCAGCGGCACGTGGAGGTGCCCGTCGCCCGCGACGGTGAAGGTGACGATCGCCGCGGGGTAGAACGTCTCGACCTCGCGGGCGGCGAAGTAGGCGCCCGTGGCGAAGGTCAGGGTGTGCACGCCGTCCTCGAGCCGGTCGGGGCCGAGCGCGAGGCGCCCGTCGGCATCCGTGACGCCCTCGGCGATCGCGGTGACGGCGCCGCTGCCGTCGTCGGACTCGGCGACGCGGGCGAGGGTGATGCCGACACCGACGGCGGGGCGACCGGTCGCGGCGTCGAGGACGTGGGTGGTGAGGTGGCTCATGGCTCGATCATGCCCCGCAGGCGAAGGATCGCGATCTCGCCGAGCTGGCCGAGCGCCTCGTGCGCTTCGGCGTCGTCGTCGCCCGCGAGGCGGCGCTCGAGCTCGGCGCGCATCTCCTCCGGGGAGCGGCCGGCGGCGCGGATGAGGAACACGCGCCCGAAGCGCTGCTCGTACGCGGCGTTCCCGGAGGCGATCGCGGCGGCCACGTCGCTCTCCGCGGTGCGCATGCTCGACTGCTCGCGGGCGGATGCCGTCGCCTCCGCCCCCTCGCCGGTGGCGCGTTCCCCGATCCGGGGGTGGTGCGCGAGGGCGCGGTCGAGGTCGTCCCGGGTCCACGTCGCGGCGAGGGCCTCCGCGCGGTCGGCGAGGGCATCCACCGACGGGTAGGGGCGCCCGGCGACGACGTCGTCCACCCAGCGGGGGATCGCCGCCCACACCGAGACGACGGATGCCGCGGTCTCGGCATCCGTCGCGTTGAAGTCGTGCAGGAGCATGCCCCGACGTTAGGCCCCGTCGCGTTTCGATCGCATTACGAAGTCGGCGCGCGTCACCGGTCCGCGTGGACGATGAGCCACTGGGCGACCGCGTCGACGGCGCCGGTGTTGTGGATGCGATGCGGACGCGAGCAGGGGAAGCTGATCGCGTCGCCGGCGCGCAGGACGACACGCTCGTCGTCGAAGTCGATCGTCAGTTCGCCCGAGATCATCGTGCCGACCTCGTAGCCGTCGTGGCGGAACAGATCCTTCTCCGCGTGGGCGCTGGCGCCCGGCGGGTAGACCGACTCGAAGTAGTCGACCCCGGGGGTGCGGCCGGGCGACAGGCGCCGGAAGAGCACGCCGCTCTCGAGGCGCACGCTCGAGGCGTGCTCCGCCCGCTGCAGGGCGAATCCGCCGATCGTGGATTCGACCTCGGCGACGACGTCCGCCTGCGCGTCGAAGACCGAGGCGAGGGGGACGCCCAGCGCGTCGGTGATCGCGATCAGGCGGGACACGCTCGGCTGGAGCTTCCCCCGCTCGATCTGCGAGACGGCGCTCGGGGAGATGCCGAGCGCCGTCGCGAGCGCTCGGGCCGGCATCCCCTGCTGCTCCCGAAGCTCACGGATGCGGGCGCCGACGTCGGCGTCGCGGGGTGTCACCACGGCGTCCGGCATGCCCGCATCCTATCCACGGAAGCGAGTGAATGAAGCTCCGACTTCACACAGCTGTTACACGCGGGAAACCATTCGCCGGTTGTGAAGCAATAACTTCACATCAGCACCACCAGGCCGCGGACTCCACGTCGCAGGTCCCCGCCCGCTCCGGGCATCCGCTCCTCACCTGGAAGGTTTCCCATGACCGAGATCGCCCCGCCTCCGGGCGGACCCCGCATCACGACCCACACCGCGCCCCAGGACCTCGTCGAGGCCGCCGGGCACCCGGTGGGATCGGGCAACATGAAGCCCGAGTACGACGTCCGCCTCGCCAACGAGGACCTCGCGCCGCTGAAGAAGCAGAAGTGGTCCTGGTACAACATCTTCGCTTTCTGGATGTCGGACGTGCACTCCGTCGGCGGTTACGTCACCGCCGGCTCGCTGTTCGCCCTCGGCATCGCCGCCTGGCAGGTGCTCGTTGCGCTCGTCGTGGGCATCGTCATCGTGCAGGTCTTCACCAATCTCGTGGCCAAGCCCAGTCAGAAGACCGGCGTTCCCTATCCCGTCGTCAACCGCGCGATCTTCGGCATCAAGGGCGCGAACGTGCCGGCCATCATCCGCGGCATCATCGCGATCGCCTGGTACGGGGTGCAGACCTTCCTCGCGGCACAGTCCCTGAACATCATTTTCCTGAAGTTCATCCCCGGAAGCGCCGCGCTGCTGGACTACAGCTTCCTGGGGCTCTCGGCGCTCGGCTGGATCTCGTACGGCATCCTCTGGGTGGCGCAGGTCGCGCTGTTCTGGAACGGAATGGAGGTGATCCGCCGCTTCATCGACTGGGCAGGCCCCGCGGTGTACGTCGTGATGATCATCCTCGCCGTCTACCTCGTCTCGCAGGCCGGGTGGGAGAACATCTCCTTCGACCTCTCCGATCCGAACACCCCGGATGTCGGCTTCTGGGGCGGCATCGGCCTCATGTTCATGGCGATCGGCATCGTGGTGTCGTACTTCTCGGGCCCGATGCTGAACTTCGGCGACTTCGCCCGATACGGTCGCAGCTTCGCCGCCGTGAAGAAGGGCAACTTCTGGGGTCTGCCGGTGAACTTCCTCTTCTTCTCTCTGCTGACCGTCATCACCGCCTCGGCGACGGTTCCGGTCTTCGGCGAGCTCATCACCGACCCGATCCACACGGTCGAGCGCATCGACACCCCGTTCGCGATCCTCCTCGGCGGTCTCACCTTCGTCACCGCGACGGTCGGCATCAACATCGTGGCCAACTTCATCGCGCCCGCGTTCGACTTCTCCAACGTCGCTCCGAACAAGATCTCGTGGCGGATGGGCGGCATGATCGCCGCCGTCGGATCGGTGTTCCTCCTGCCGTGGAACTGGTACTCCAACGCCACCGCCATCCACTACTCGCTCGGTGTGCTCGCCGCGCTCATCGGCCCGCTGTTCGGCATCCTGATCGCCGGCTACTACATCGCCGCGCACCAGCGCATCAAGACCGACGAGATGTTCTCGATGTCCGAGACCGGCGCCTACTGGTACCGCAAGGGCTACAACCCCAACGGCATCAAGGCGCTGCTGTGGGCCGGGATCCCGACCATCGCGCTGGCGGTCTTCCCGAAGATGATCGCCGACATGGGCGGATTCGACCTCTCCTGGATCGGCAACTTCACCTGGTTCATCGGGTGCGGTCTCGGCTTCGGCCTGTTCGTCCTGTTCGAGCGGCTCGACCCCCGCGTCCCCTCCTTCGCCGGCGAGACCGAGGGCATCTCGGACGGCGTGCGCGACGGTGCCGCTGCGACGACGGACGCCGAGCCGCCCGCGATCTCGACCGAAGTGCCGATCGTCACGGAGCCGCGGGCGTGAAGATCACCCTGCTCAACCCCAACACCTCCCGGGCGATGACCGAGAAGATCGCCGCCACCGCCCGGGAGGTCGCGGGCCCCGACGTCGAGGTGCGCGCGGTCTGCCCCGACGTCGGACCCGCTGCCATCGAGAGTCACCTCGACGAGGTGCGCGCGGCTGCGGCGGTGGTCGCCCTGATCGAGGCGGATCTCCTCCTCGGCGGCAGCGACGCCTACATCGTCGCGTGCTTCGGCGACCCCGGACTCGACGCCGCCCGCGAGCTGGTCTCGGTTCCCGTGGTCGGGATCGCCGAGGCAGCGATGCATGTCGCGGCGGTGTCCGGGCGCTCCTTCGGGGTGGTGACGACCCTCAGCCGCACCCTCGGTCGCGCGGCGGATCTCATCCACCGGTACGGGATGGAGCGCGCGTGCGTGTCGCTCGCCGGTTCCGGCATCCGTGTTCTGGATCTGGAGGAGACCACCTCGAACGCGACGTCCACCATCGCGGGTCTGGCCGCGGACGCCGTGACCGCCGGTGCCGACGTCGTGGTGCTGGGGTGCGCGGGCATGACCGATCTCTGTCGGACGCTCTCGGCGCGGCTCGGGGTGCCCGTCGTCGACGGCGTCGCGGCGGCGGTGGGACTGGCGGCCGGCATGGTGCGGATGGGCGTCGGCACGAGCAAGCGCGACGAGTACGCGTTCCCCCACGCCCCCGCTCCTATCCGCTCACTTGTCGCCTCTTGTGGGTGACGCGGCGCCGCACCCGCAACAGGAGACAAGTGAACAGAATGTTGGTGTGGGTAACACGCGGGAAATCCGCGACGCCTAGCGTGGGCGGCATGACCCCGCTCCCCGTGTCGTCCATCGCCGCCCGCCGCGTCTTCCTCGACGGAGCGTTCGCGCCCGCGACGGTCGACGTCGACGGCGACGTCGTGGCCGGCATCCGTCCGTTCGACGCGGATGCCGCGCAGGTCGTCCCGGACGACGCGGTGCTGATCCCCGGCCTCGTCGACTCGCACGTGCACCTGGACGAACCGGGCCGGACGGAGTGGGAGGGATTCCTCACCGGCACCGCCGCGGCCGCCGCGGGCGGCGTGACGACCCTTTTCGACATGCCGCTGAACAGCGTCCCGGTCACCACGACCGTCGAGGCGCTCGCCGACAAGCGCGACGCCGCGCAGGGCAAGCTCGCCGTCGACGTCGGCTACTGGGGCGGCGCGGTGCCGGAGAACCTCGGCACGCTCGTCGAGCTCGCCGAGGCCGGTGTCGTGGGGGTGAAGTGCTTCCTGTCGCCCTCGGGCATCGACGAGTTCGGGCACCTCGACACCGCGCAGCTGGAGGCCGCCCTCACCGAGCTCGCGACGTTCGACGGGCTGCTGATCGTCCACGCCGAAGACCCGGCGCACCTCCACGCCGACGGCCCGCTCGGCCCGCACTACGCCGACTTCCTCGCCTCCCGCCCGCCCGCGAGCGAGGAGGCCGCCATCACCGCGGTCATCGACGCCGCCCGCCGCACCGGCGCCCGCGCGCACATCGTGCACGTCTCCGACGGCACGGCGCTCGACGTGGTCCGCGCCGCGAAAGCCGAGGGCGTGCGCCTGACGGTCGAGACCTGTCCGCACTACCTCACCCTCCGCGCCGAGGACGTCCCCGACGGCGCGGGCGCGTTCAAGTGCTGCCCGCCGATCCGCGACGCGGCGAACCAGGACCTCCTCTGGGCGGGCCTTCTCGACGGCACGATCGACGCGGTCGTGAGCGACCACTCGCCCTCCACCCGCGCGCTCAAGGAGCAGGGCGGCGGCGACTTCGGTCTCGCGTGGGGCGGCATCGCGGGCCTGCAGACGGGGCTCTCGGCGGTGTGGACGGCGGCGCGGGCCCGCAGCATCCGTCTCGAGGATCTCCTGCCGCTCATGACCACCGGGCCCGCGCGCATCGCCGGGGCCGACGGACTCGGCGCGATCCGCCCCGGCGCCCCGGCGCACCTCGTCGTCTTCCGCCCCGACGCCGAGTGGACGGTGGATGCCGAACGCCTGGAGTACCGCAACAAGCTCTCGCCGTGGCACGGGCAGCGCCTCTCCGGGCTCGTCGACGAGACCCTTGTGCACGGCGTGCCGGTCTGGCGCGCGGGCGAAGGGATCCTCGCCCGGGTGGGACGTGAGATCCTGGCGGAGCCGACGGCCGTGACAGCACTGCCCGCCGGCGGAGGAGACCGATGAACGTTCCCCCCTTCCCCGTCCTGCAGCCCGGGACCGGCGCCATCCCCGGCGAGCACTATCTGCGCGCGACGCCGGAGACGATCCTGTGGGGGCGGCTCCCGTGCGCGGCGGATGCCCCGGTCCTCCGCATCGCGGACGGTGCGACGGTCACGGTCGACACCGTCAGCCACGAGGGCATCCTCGAGGACCACGGCAAGGACCCGATGACCTACTTCACCGGGCAGGGGGTGGACGCGGCATCCGTGCTGGAGGATGCCGTGACGATCGCCGCGGAGTGCGCGCGCGACCCCGAGTGCGACGGTCCGCACGTGGTGACCGGCCCGATCTTCGTCGAGGGCGCCGAGCCCGGCGACCTGCTGCGCATCACGGTGGAGGCCCTCGCCCCGCGCGTGCCCTATGGCGTCATCTCCAACCGGCACGGCAAGGGCGCCCTCGTCGGCCAGCTGCCGCGCGGGGATTTCCACGTCAGCGTCTTCACCCCGGTCGAGGAGCGGGGCGGCGGCCTCGTCGGCCTCCTGCCCATCGTCGACGGCGGCGAGCGCGTCATCGCGTTCCCGCTCGCGCCCTTCCTCGGGACGATGGGGGTGGCTGTGGCGGGAGACGAGCGGCCGCACTCGGTGCCGCCCGGGTCGCACGGCGGCAACATCGACATCAACCTGCTGGTCGAGGGGACGGCGCTGTACCTTCCGGTGCAGGTCGCCGGCGCCCTCGCCTACGTCGGCGATCCGCACTTCGCGCAGGGCGACGGAGAGGTCGCGCTGACGGCGCTGGAGGCGTCGCTGCGCGCGACGCTCCGCTTCGACGTGATCCCCCGCGCGGAGGCGCTCGCCGAGTTCGGCGAGGTCACGGGCCCCCTCGTCCGCACCCCCGAGTACCTCGTGCCCACGGGCCTGGATCCCGACCTGAACGAGGCGATGCGTGCGTGCGTCCGCTCGGCGCTGAACCTCATCGAGGGGCGCTGGGGCGTCGAGGAGCACCTCGCCTACGCGTACCTCAGTGCCGCGACGGACTTCGACATCTCGCAGGTCGTCGACATCGTCTGCGGTGTACACGCCCGCATCCGCGAGGCCGACTTCGAGGGGGTCCCCTGTGCCGGACAGTGAGACCACCCCCCAGGTTCCGCCCGGGGTCCCCGCCGACCTGGCGGAGGCCTTCCACGCGTACGAGCGCGCGATCATGGCGAACGACCTCGATGCCCTCGACGCGGCGTTCATCGACGGCCCCGACGCCCTCCGCGGCGATGCGGCAGGTCTCCTCGTCGGCCACGACGCGATCTCGGCCTTCCGCGGTACGCGCGGCGGCGTGCCCGCGCGGGTGATCGAGCGCATCGAGTACCGCCCCCTGTCGACGGATGCCGCGCTCCTCGTCTCCGTCTCGCGCTACGCCGGCGGGGGGACGGGGCTGCAGACTCAGCTGTGGCAGAAGCAGGACGGCGCGTGGAAGATCGGCGCCGCCCACGTCACGCCCCGCGCGGCGGCCCTCGACCGTTCGGTGTGGCGGACGGTGGGCGACCCGCTGTTCCAGGGCGCGTGGGATGGGCCGCTTCAGGGGCTGACCGTCGCGGTGAAGGACCTCTTCGCGATCAAGGGATATCGCATCGGCGCCGGCAACCCCGCCTTCCTCGACAGTGCGCGCCCCGAGACGACCACCGCGCCGGCAGTGAGCGACCTCTTGCGGGCGGGGGCGTCGCTGCGCGGCATCGCGCGCACCGACGAGTTCGCGTATTCGATCGCGGGCGACAACGTCCATTACGGCACGCCGCCCAACGGCGCGGTGCCCGGCACACTGCCGGGCGGGTCGTCGAGCGGACCGGCCACCGCTGTGGCGACCGGCCAGGCCGACATCGGTCTCGCCACCGACACCGCGGGCTCGATCCGCGTGCCCGCGTCGTACCAGGGGCTCTGGGGACTGCGCACCACCCACGGACTCGTTCCGCGTCAGGGCCTCCTGCCCCTCGCGCAGAGCTTCGACACCGTCGGCTGGCTCACGCGTGACGGCGCGACCCTCGAACGGGTGGCCGACTGGTGCCTGAGCTACGACGGATCCGACTCGACCGAGAGCGTCTACGGTCCCTCGGGCGTCGACCTCCCGTGGCGGTTCGCGGTGCCGACCGAGGCCCTCGCCGCGGTCGAGGCCGACACCCGCGCCGCCTTCGCGGACTTCGTCCAGCGGCTGCGGGATGCCGGAGCGGAGGTCGGGGAGGTCTCGCTCGGCGATCTCGACGAGTACCTCGTTCCGTTCCGGACGGTGCAGGGCGCCGAGGCATGGCGGAACAACGGCGAGTGGCTCCGCGAGCACCCGGGTGCCGTCGGCGCGGCGGTCGCGGAGCGCTTCCGCGCGGCATCCGTCCTCACCGCCGATGACGAGCGCTACGCCCGCCGACGCGTCGCGGACCTCCGCGCGCGCCTGGCGGATGCCGTCGCCGAGACCACCCTGCTCCTGCCGACCGTGCCGGGCCCTGCGCCGCTGCGCACCCACGACGCCGCCCATCTCGACGCGGTGCGCGCGGCGACCCTCCGCCTCACCACTCCCGCCGCCGTCGGCGGTCTCCCCGCGCTGTCGGCGCCGCTGATGCGCGTGCCGTCGGCGACGGGCGTGGCCCCCGTCGGCATCTCGGTCGTCTCGCGGGAGAACACCGACATCGCCCTCGTCCGTCTCGCCCGCCGCCTCGCACCGCTCGGCGCGACGGCGGCACCCCGATCCCCGCAGGAGTCCCCGTGACCGACGCCACGCCCGCCGCCGCCCTTCCCGGCGAGATCGCTCCGCCCCGGCGCCTCCTCATGGGGCCGGGACCCATCGACGCGTACCCGAGCGTCCTGCGCGCGCTGTCGGCACCGCTCACCGGGCAGTACGACCCGTTCATGACGACGACGATGAACGAGACGCAGGCGCTGTACCGGCAGGTGTGGGGTACCGAGAACGAGGCCACGGTCATCGTCGACGGCACCTCGCGCGCCGGGATCGAGGCGGCGATGGTCTCGCTGATCCGGCCCGGCGACCGGGTGCTCGTGCCCGTGTTCGGCCGATTCGGGCACCTGCTCGCCGAGATCGCCGAGCGCGCGATGGCCGAGGTGCACACGATCCACGCCGAGTGGGGGCAGGTGTTCCCGGTCTCGGTCGTCGAGGAGGCCGTCGCACGCGTGCGCCCGACGCTGGTCGCGATGGTCCAGGGCGACACCTCGACCACGATGCTCCAGCCGCTCGACGAGATCGGCGAGGTCTGCCGTCGCTACGGCGCCTTGTTCTACTCCGACGCGACCGCGTCGCTCGCCGGCAACCCGTTCGAGGCGGACGCGTGGGGGCTGGACGCCGCCACCGCAGGCCTCCAGAAGTGTCTGGGCGGCCCCTCGGGGGCGGCTCCCCTCACCCTCAGCCCGCGCGCCGTCGAGGTCGTCACGGCGCGCAAGCGCGTCGAGGCCGGCATCCGCGAGGAGGGCGACCCGGAGGCGGCCGACTTCGTCCGGTCCAACTACTTCGACCTCGGCATGATCCTCGACTACTGGGGCCCGCGGCGCCTCAACCACCACACCGAGGCGGCGTCGATGCTCTACGCCGCCCGCGAGTGCGCGCGCCTCGTCCTGGTCGAGGGGCGCGAGGCCGTGATCGCCCGCCACGTCCGCGCGGGCGAGGCGATGCTCGCCGGCGTCCGCGCGCTGGGGCTCACGACGTTCGGCGATCTCTCGCACAAGATGACCAACATCGTCGCCGTGTACATCCCCGAGGGCGTTCCGGGCGATGCCGCGCGCGCGGCGATGCTCGAGGACTTCGGCATCGAGATCGGCACGTCGTTCGGTCCGCTCCACGGCAAGGTGTGGCGCATCGGGACGATGGGCTACAACGCCCGCGAAGACGCCGTGATGGTCACCCTCGCAGCCCTCGAGGCGGTGCTCCGCCGCTTCGGCCACACCGACTTCGCGCCCGGCGGCGGGGTGGATGCCGCCTCCGACATCTATCGAGGCGTATGACGTGACGGCATCCCTCCTCTCCGTCGACCGCGATCGGATCGCCGCCGCCGCGCGCCGGGTCATGGCCCGGTGCGATGAGCTCGCGCGCGTGACGGCGACCCCCGGCGCGATCGAGCGGGTGTACCTCTCGCCCGAGCACGCGCGGGTCAACCGCCTCGCCGCGGAGTGGATGCGCGAGGTCGGCATGACCGCGCGACAGGATGCCGCGGGCAACCAGTACGGCCGCATCGACGGTGCGCGCGGCGCCGAGACGCCCGCGCTCATGCTCGGGTCGCACCTGGACACGGTCCCGGACGCGGGGCGCTTCGACGGCATCGTCGGGGTGCTCATGGCGCTCGAAGTCGTGCGACTGCTGCGGGTTCCGGACGCCGATGCGCGTCGGGTCGACCTCCCGTTCGCGCTGGAGGTCCTGGCGTTCTCGGACGAGGAGGGCACCCGGTTCGGCAAGGCCCTGCTCGGCTCCTCCGCGGTCGCCGGCACGTGGGACGAGTCGTGGTGGACCCTGACGGACGATGACGGCACGACGCTGCGGGAGGCTTTCCTCGAGTTCGGCCTCGACCCCGGCCGGGTCGGCGAGGCCGCCCGGCGACCCGAGGAGCTCGTCGGATACCTCGAGGCGCATATCGAGCAGGGACCCGAGCTCGACGAGCGCGGAGAGTCGCTCGCGGTCGTCTCGTCGATCGCCAGCGCCCGTCGTTTCCAGCTCGTCATCGAGGGAGAGGCCCGCCATGCGGGCGGCACCCCGTACGACCGGCGCCGCGACGCGCTCCTCGGGGCGAGCGAGGCGGCGCTCGCCGTCGAACGCATATGCCGGGCGGAGCATCACATCATCGGCACCGTCGGCCAGCTCGAGACCTTCCCCGGCGCGGTCAACATCGTCCCCGGCGAAGTGCACATGAGCCTCGACCTCCGCGGTGAGTTCGACGACGCCCGCGATCGCGTCTGGAACGCCCTGGCCCGCGACCTGGATGAGTCGATGGGGCGCCGGGGGCTCCGCTGGCGCGCGCGCGAGATCCACCGCGCCCCCGCGGTCTTCTGCCGTCCGCTCCTGCAGGACGTGGTGCGCGCCGGCATCCTCGCCACCCGCGAGGGCGACCACGGCGACGACACCCCCCGCGGCG
Source organism: Microbacterium sp. NPDC077184 (assembly GCF_040687055.1). Lineage (NCBI taxonomy): Bacteria > Bacillati > Actinomycetota > Actinomycetes > Micrococcales > Microbacteriaceae > Microbacterium > Microbacterium sp. NPDC077184. Next base: position 172,535 of record NZ_JBFBMM010000007.1, on the reverse strand, counting down.
ATCGGGCCGAACCCGCCACGCTGTTCTCCCGCGCCGGCCACGATGCGATGGCGATCGGTGAACTCACCGGAGTGGGGATGCTGTTCCTGCGCAACCCCGACGGCATCAGCCATCACCCCGACGAGGCCGTGTCGGGAGGCGACGTCGCCCGCGGCATCCGCGCCCTCGCCGAAGCGGTCCTGCAGCTCGCCCACGACCCCGCCCACGCCCAGCCGTAGCAGGCTCGAAACAACCCGCGGGTAGCGTGAACGCCCCGCCGCACGATCCGGAGTTCGTCATGTCGTCCCTTCTCGTCACCCGCGCCCGCCTCCTCACCGTCGCCGACGGCGCCCCCGACCTCGGCCACATCGACGAGGGGTGGATGCTCGTCGAGGACGGTCGCATCGCCGCTCTCGGCGCCGGCTCGCCACCCGCGGGCACCAGCGCGGACGAGACCCTCGACGTCGCCGGCGCGTTCGTCGCCCCCGGCTTCGTCTCGAGCCACTCGCACCTGTTCACCTCGGGCCTCCGGGGACTCGGCGTCAGCGAGACCCTCTACGGCTGGTGCGACTCGATGCTCGGGTTCACCTCGCACATGTCGGCGGAGGACATCTACTGGTCGACGCTGCACGGCGCCCTCGACTTCCTCGGCAACGGCGTGACCACCGCGTACAACTTCACCGACCCGCTGCAGGCGTGGGAGTCGATGGTCGACGGCACGCGGGTCGGCAACGCCCCGCTCCGCGACGTGGAGTACCACACGCGCCAAGCCGACGGATGCCGCGACGCGGGCCTCCGCTTCGTCGACGCGATCGGCATGGACGTCACCGCCGGCACCGACGACGAGATCTTCGACCGCTTCGCCGCGGAGGTCGCCCACACCCGGTCGATGGACCCCGCGCTCGCGCTCGGCGCCTCGATCATGGGGCAGGTGCAGTGGTCGCCGCGGCCGGAGGCGGCGGAGTTCGAGGTCGAGGCGATGCGCCGGTTCGGCGTCACCAACCAGGCGCACTTCCTCGAGTCGCCCGAGGCGGTGCCGCTGCAGCAGGCGAAGTTCGCCCTCTACCGGGATGCCGGGGCGCTCGGGCCGGACATGATGTTCGGGCACTTCATCCAGACCACCCCCGAGATCATCGAGGCCACCGCTGCCGGCGGAGCGTCGATGTCGTGGCAGCCGGCGTCCAACGGCCGCCTCGCCTCCGGGGTCGCGCTCGTGCCCGAGATGCTCGAGCTCGGCATCCGTGTCGGCATGGGCCTGGACGATCAGGCATGCACCGACATCTCCGACCCGTGGGGCAACATGCGCGCGGGCATCTTCCTCCAGCGCGCCCGCACGAAGGAGCCGCTGTCGATGACCCCCGAGACGGTGCTGCGCCTGCACACCCTCGGCAGTGCCGAGATCCTCGGCGTCGCCGACCGGGTCGGCAGCCTCGAGGTCGGGAAGTTCGCCGACTTCGTCGTCGTCGACCCGCGGATGCCGGATGTCGGGCCGCTCTGGCACCCCGTCCGCTCCTACGTCCTGTCGATGAGCCTGCGTAACCTCAAGAAGGTGTACGTCGGCGGAGTGCTCGTGAGCGAGGACGGGGTCAGCACGAACCCCCTCGCCGCCGAGGCGAGCGCGCGCCTGCATGCCGACCTTCCCCCGCAGGCGGCCCGGTTCGGCCACCCCCGCTGATGCGCGACGTCCTCGAGCCCGCCCGCACCCGGCTGGACCGGGGCGAGCCGTTCGCGCTCGCGGTGCTCGTGGACGCCTACGCCAGCGCCCCGCGCGAGATCGGCACGGCGATGCTCGTCGACGCCGCGGGCGAGGTCTTCGGCAACGTCTCGGCGGGCTGCGTCGACGGCGCCGTCTACGAACTCTGCCTGCAGGCGCTCGCGTCGGGTGAGAGCACCCGTTCGCGCTACGGGATCTCGGACGAGCGCGCGTTCGCCGCGGCGCTCACCTGCGGGGGCGTGATCGACGTGCTCGTGGTGCCCGTCCTCCCCGGTACCCGCGCCGCCGAGGCGCTCCGCGCGGTCGTCGACGCCGTCGATCGTCGCGCGGCGGTCGCCCTCGGGATCGTGACGGATGCCGCGGCCGGCGGCGGCGCGCTGCTCGCGGTGCGGGATGCCGGTGCCGTCGGCGACGTGTCCGCTCTCGCGGCAGCCGAGGCCGACCTCCGGCGCGCGATGAGGGCGGCGGCGCCCGTCGCCCTGCGGTACGCGGGGGACCCGGACGGCGCCGACGACGACCATTCCACGGTCGAGGTGCTCGCGGTGCCGTTCCCGCACGCGCCGCGGCTCATCGTCGTCGGTGCGGTGGAGTTCTCCGTCGCCCTGTCGCGCCTGGGCGCGGCATCCGGCTACGAGGTGACCGTCTGCGACCCGCGGGAGGTGTTCGCGCGCCCCGATCGCTTCCCCGATGCCACGGTCGTCCACGACCGACCGGGCCGGTACCTCGCCGCGACCCCGATCGATGCGCGGACGGCGGTGTGCGTCCTGACCCACGACGACCGCTTCGACGTCGAGGCGATCGCCGCCGCTCTCGCCTCCCCCGCGGTCTACGTCGGCGCGATGGGCAGCCGCCGCACCCACGACGACCGCCTGGCCCGGCTCCGCGCCGCCGGAGTGACGGTAGCCGCGCTCGCGCGCCTGCGCTCGCCGATCGGTCTCGCGCTCGGCGGCCGCACCCCGGAGGAGACCGCCCTGTCGATCCTCGCCGAGATCGTCCTCGTGCGATCCGGCGGATCCGGAGAGCCCCTCCGACAGGGACGAGGACCGATCCATCCCGACGCGGTCGTCCCCGGGTCTTCGCGGCGCACGGACGCCCCCGACGCCGTGTGCGCGGACGCGGTCGACGCCGTCGTCGCGCGGTGGGACGGCGGCGGCATCCGTCTGTGACCTCCGTCCGAGTGGCTCGGAAGACGTAATCCCGCCGAAACACTCCGGCCAGTGTTGGTGAAATCTACATCGCCTAGCGTCGCTCTCACGCACCCCGTCGAGGCCCAGGGCGGGCGCGTACACCCGAGCACCCCCCTCTGACTGGAGATCACATGACATCCCTTTCTTCCCGCCGCGTCTCGCGCGCCGCTGCGGCTCTGGCCGGCATCGCCGTCAGCGCGCTCGCCCTCAGCGCCTGCGCCAGCGGCTCCGGCGACACCACGGCTCCGGCCGGCGACTCCTCGGATGCCGCCGAGGGCTACGGCGACCTGACGCTGCAGCTCAGCTGGATCCTCAACGAGGAGTTCGCCGGAGAGTACTTCGCCGACACCAACGGCTACTTCGAGGAGGCCGGCTTCAGCTCGGTGAACCTCGTCCCCGGCCCCTCGACCGGTGTCGCCGAGCTCCTCGGCGGAACCGCCGACATCGCCCTCAGCGACTCGGTCTCCATCGGCTCGGCCGTCGCCAGCGAGGGCGCCCCGCTGAAGATCATCGGCGCGACGTTCCAGGCGAACCCCTTCACGATCCTGTCCCTCGCGGACGGCGGTGACATCGCCACCCCCGAAGACCTCATCGGCAAGCGGATCGGCGTCCAGGACTCCAACACGTCGCTCTTCAACGCGCTGCTGGCCGCGAACGACATCGACCCGTCCGAGCTCACCGTCGTCCCGGTCCAGTACGACCCGGCGCCGCTGGTGAACGGCGAGGTCGACGGCTTCGTCTCGTACATCACCAACGAGGCGATCACCGTGGCGATGATGGGCCTGGAGACCACCAACCTCCCCTTCGCCCAGAACGGACTGCCGTTCGTCGCCGAGACCTTCACCGTCAACGACGAGCAGATCGCGAGCAACCGCGAGATGCTGAAGGCCTTCCTCGTCGCCGAGCTCCGCGGCTGGACCGACGCGCTCGCCGACCCGCAGGGCGGTGCGGACCTCGCCCTCGAGGTGTACGGCACCGACCTCGACCTCGACCCCGAGAAGACGCTCGCGGGCTCGCTCGCGCAGAACGAACTGGTCGTCTCCGAGGAGACCGAGGCCAACGGCCTGTTCACGATCTCGGAGGAGCTGCAGGCCCTCACGATCGAGAGCCTCGCCGGCGCCGGCATCGAGCTCGAGGCCGCCGACCTGTTCGATCTCAGCCTCCTGGCCGAGGTCTACGAAGAGAACCCGGACCTCCTCGACTACGCGGGCTGAGCCCTCGTACCAAGAGATCCATTCTGGAGTCGATACCGTGACCGAAACGGCCACCCAGACCGGTGCCCAGGGGACGACCCTGGGCACCGGCCTGCAGATCACCGAGCTGAACAAGGTCTTCACCGTCGGACGCAAGAGTGTCGTGGCGCTGCAGGACGCGAACCTCCACACCGACCAGGGCACGTTCCTGGCGCTGCTGGGGCCGTCCGGATGCGGCAAGTCCACGATCCTCCGCATCCTCGCCGGGCTCGAAGATCCCACCAGCGGCACCACCCGTGTCGACGGCAAGAGCCCGAAGGAGCTCCGCCGCGGCAATGAGCTGGGGATCGCCTTCCAGGATGCTGCGCTCCTTCCGTGGCGGAGCGTGCAGTCCAACATCCAGCTGCCGTTCGAGGTGGCGGGAAAGTCGGTCGACAAGGAGTACGTCTCCGAGATGATCGCGCTGGTGGGGCTGAAGGGCTTCGAGAAGGCCAAGCCCGCGCAGCTGTCGGGCGGGATGCGCCAGCGCGTGTCGATCGCCCGCTCGCTCATCATGAAGCCCTCGGTCCTGCTCTTCGACGAGCCCTTCGGTGCGCTCGACGACATGACCCGGCAGAAGCTCAACCTCGAGCTCCTGCGGATCTGGACCGAGAAACCCGCGACGACGCTGCTGGTCACCCACGGCATCAGCGAGGCGATCTTCCTCTCCGATCAGGTCGCGGTGATGAGTCCGCGCCCGGGTCGCGTGAAGCACGTCATGACGATCGACCTGCCGCGTCCGCGGACGCCCGATCTCATGCGGAGCCCCGAGTTCCACGCGTACGTCGACGAGGCGCAGGAGCTCCTCTTCGGCGTCGGAGGGGCTGCGGCGGATGACCACTGAGACCCCGACCCGCTCCCGGGTGATCCAGTGGGAGGACGTGCGTCTTCCCGCCTGGGTCACCGGGCTCATCGGTGGCGTCGGGATCATCGCGCTGTGGTGGATCCTCGCCGCCACCGTGTTCTCGAACGTGGGGCCCGGGGGTGTGCAGGCGATCCCCACGCCGCCGCAGGTGATCGCGGAGTTCTTCGCCACGGGGTGGGAGTTCTACCTCCGGAACTTCTCCGTCACCCTCACCGAGGCCGGCATCGGGTATCTGTGGGGCAACGGGCTCGCCCTCGTCCTCGCCGCGCTCGTCCTGGTCGTCCCGCGCCTGGAGGGCGTGGTGATGCAGATCGCGATCATCACCTACTGCGTGCCGATCGTCGCCCTCGGTCTCCTCCTCGTCGTCATCGCCCCGATCCCGGGCGCCGGCGAGCCGTCGGTCACCGCGATCTTCCTCGCCGCGCTCAGCTGCTTCTTCACCACGGTGGTCGGGGCGCTCCTCGGGCTCAAGGCCGCCGACAAGGCGAGCCTCGACGTCATCACCGTGTACGGCGGATCGAAACTCACTCAGCTGCGGAAGGTGCGGCTCATCGCCGCCCTCCCCGCGACGCTCAACGCCCTGCAGATCGCGGTGCCCGCCGCCTTCCTCGGCGCGGTGCTGGGAGAGTTCTTCGGAAAGATCACCGTCGGGGTCGGCCCGGCGATGATCGCGGCCCAGCAGGCGCTGAACGCGCCCCGGGTGTGGGACATCGCCCTGGTCTCCGGTGCGGTCGCGCTCGCCGGATACGCCCTGCTCGGTCTCGTCGCGCGCACGGTCGCGCCCTGGTCTCGAGGAGGTGCGCGATGACCGCCACCCTGTCCGCTCCGGCATCCGTCGACACCGACCGGACCGCCGCTCTCAACGCGGAGGTCCGCCGGGAGGTGCGGCGCTCGACGCTGCGGGCGCTCGGCCGGAGCGTCCTCACCTTCGTCCTGACCATCGTCGCGGTCGTCGTGCTCTGGGTCGGGTCGCTCTGGGTCTTCGGGATCTCGCCCTACGTCGGCAAGGGGCCGGTGGAGGTGTTCGAGTTCCTCTTCACCGTCCCCGCCGCTGCAGACAATCGGGAGCGCCTGTTCGGCCAGCTCGCCGTGACCCTCGGTCACGCCACCGTCGGATTCGCCGCCGGTCTCCTCGCGGCCCTCGTCGTGGCGATCCTCTTCCAGCTCAGCAAGGGCATCGAGCACGCCCTCATGCCGCTGGCGATGCTGCTGCGGTCGGTGCCGCTGGTCGCGATGGCGCCGGTGATCATCCTCATCTTCGGGCGGGACTTCGCCTCGATCGCCGTCATCGGCGGCATCGTGGTCTTCTTCCCGGCGCTTGTGACGATCGTCTTCGGCCTGAAGTCGGCATCCCCCCAGATGAACGACCTCGTCACCGTTTACGGCGGGACCTCCTGGACGCGCCTGCACAAGATCGCGCTGCCGAGCTCCCTCCCGGAGTTCTTCGCGGCGGTCCGCATCTCCGTTCCCGGTGCGATCACCGGTGCGCTGCTCGCGGAGTGGCTCGCCGTCGGCGGCGGGATCGGGGGCGCTGTGGGAGGCTATGTCGCGCAGGCCCAGTTCTCCGCCGTCTGGACCGCGGTGGTCCTCGTGACGGCATCCGCTCTGATCCTCTACAACCTCGTGCAGATCGTCGAGTCGGTCGCCCTCGCCCGCATGGGCATGGCCGACCGGGCGTGATGGTCGACGCACCCACGCCGCCCGAGACCTCACGAAAGGACTCCCTCATGACCGTTGCGCTCCGCGACTTCGCCCTCGGCCTCCCCAAGGCCGAACTCCACCTGCACCTCGAGGGCACGCTCGAGCCCGAGCTGAAGTTCGCCCTCGCCGAGCGGAACGGCATCACGTTGCCGCACACGAGCGTGGAGGAGATCCGAGCGAGCTACGACTTCACCGACCTCACGAGCTTCCTCGCGATCTACTACCCCGCGATGGAGGTGCTGCAGACCGCGGACGACTTCCACGACCTCGCGTGGGAGTACCTCGTCCGGGCGAAGGCGCAGGGTGTCGTGCACGCCGAGATGTTCTTCGACCCGCAGGCGCACACGAGCCGCGGCGTGCCGTTCGAGAACGTCATCGGCGGCTACCGTCGAGCGGCCGTCCGCGCGGCGGACGAGCTGGGCATCACCGCGGAGCTCATCCTCTGCTTCCTGCGGGACTTCTCCGCCGAATACGCCATGGCCACGCTCATGGAGGCGCTGCCCTACCGCCGGTGGATCGTCGGCGTCGGTCTCGATTCGGACGAGCGCGACAACCCGCCCGGGAAGTTCGCGGCGGTCTTCGCGCGCGCCAAGGCCGAGGGGTTCTTCCTCACGATGCACTGCGACATCGATCAGGTCGGATCGATCGACAACATCCGCGCCGTCATCGACGAGGTGGGCGTCGACCGCATCGACCACGGCACCAACATCGTCGAGGACCCCGCGCTGGTCGCGATCGCGAAGGAACGCGGTCTCGGCTTCACGACGTGCCCGGTGTCGAACTCGTTCGTGACCGAGCAGATGAAGTCCGACGAGATCGTGGGGCTCCTCCGCGAGGGGGTGCGCGTCACGATCAACTCCGACGATCCCGCCTACTTCGGGGCGTACGTCGGCGACAACTACGTCGCGCTCGCCGAGCAGGCGGGGCTCTCGCACACCGACCTCGTGCAGCTGGCGATCAACTCGTTCGAGGTGTCGTGGATCACGCCGGCCCGTCGGGCGGCCTATGTCGCGGCGGTCGAGGAGTACGCCGCCGCCCACGACGTGCCGCTTCCCGGCTGAGGCGGGGACGCGCGTCGATGAGCGATTCCACGATCACCGACGATGCCGCCGCCGCGCGACGGCTCGGCGCGCACGTGCGGCGGCTGCGGCACGCGCGCGGGCTCACGCTCGTGCAGCTGGCGGAGCGGATCGAGCTGTCGCATCCGTTCCTGAGCCAGCTCGAGCGCGGGCTCGCGCAGCCGAGCCTCGGGTCGCTTCGGCGCCTCGCGATCGCGCTCGAGACCAGTCCGATCGAGATCATCGCCGCCGCGGACGAGGATGCCGACACGACGCCCGCCGTGCAGGTGGTGGGTCCGGATTCCGGCGCGGTGCCCGAGGGGTTCGCCTCCGGCACCGCGCGGATGCTCGCGCATCGCCCTGGCACATTCCGGCCGATGGAGATCTCCGGCGACGCGGTCGAACCGGGCGAGCACTTCGTGCACGCGGAGGACGAGTTCGTCTACGTCCTCGCCGGTCGCGTGCGCATCGAGCTCGACGGGCACGTGCACGATCTCGAGCCCGGGGCGTCGGTCTCCTCACCCGGGGGGACGTCGCACCGGTGGTGGTCGGCGGACGGCGCGCCCTTCCGGCTGCTCGTGGTCAAGCAGGCGTGGTGAGCTCTCGGTTCGACGGGACCGACGACACGGGCCCCGGGCCTCAGCTCTCGCCGCGGGCGTTGTAGACCACGGCGTCGCTTGCGCCGTACGCGCGATACACCTCGAGCGCGTCGTCGCGGAGGATGTCCTCCGTCACGCGGATCCCGCGCGCGGCGAACTGGTCGGCCCAGTCGGCGACCATGGGGCCCTCGTCGAAGCCGCTCAGCTCTTCGAGCTCGGGTCCGGATCCGGCGACGACCAGATGACGGATGCCGCTCCACATCGTCGCGCCGTAGCACTGCACGCAGGGGCGCCAGTTGACCACGAGCGACAGCTCGGCGCCGGCGCCGAGGTCCCAGCGGCCGAGGGCGGCCTGAGCGAGCCCGAGCGCCATCACCTCGGCGTGGCCGGAGGTGACCCCGGTGGAGAGCACGACGTTGACCCCGACGGAGACGAGGGCACCGGTCGCCTCGTCGACGACGATCGCGGCGAACGGTCCGCCGTTGCCTTCGCGCCAGTTCCGGTCGGCGAGACGGTTGACCAGCGCCATCCGGTCCTCGAGGGTCGGGAGGGTCTCGGGCAGATCGTCGATCTCGGCGACGAGCCAGTCGGGAAGGCTCATGGTGAAGGTGGTGGCAAGCGACATGGCTACTCCGAGGGGGTGGGGGTCGGGGCGCCCTGCGCGGCGCGCCAGACGCGCTGCCGGGTGAAGGGCTGGTGGAAGACCCGGGCGCCGAGCGCGCGCGAGATGGCGTTGCCGATCGCGGGGGCGACGGGGTTGTAGGGCGACTCGCTCATCGACTTCGCCCCGAACGGACCGACCCGGTCGGAGGTGTCGGCGAGGAGGATCTCGGTCTCGGGGACGTCGGCGAACTGCGGCACGCGGTACAGCCGGAACATCGGGTTCTGCACGCGCCCGTCCTCGACGAGGACCTCTTCGTAGAGCGCGCTGCCCACGCCCTGCGCGACACCGCCCTCGATCTGACCGCGGAGCTGGGCGGGGTTGATGACGGTGCCGGCATCCGCTGACTGCACGGACTGGAGGATCCGCACCGAACCGGTCTCCGGCTCGACCGCGACGCGCACCGCGTGGACGTTGAACGCGACCGACCGGAGGTCGCCGTCCTCGCCGCCGAGCGCGAACAGGCCGTTCTCGTCGCGCTCGTCGTCTCCGGCGCGGGCGACGACGTCGGCGAACGACACGACGCCCGCCGGGGTCGAGACGCCCGCGTCGGTGAGGGTCGCGTCGGCGACCTCGACGCCCGCGATCTCCGCGGCGAGGGTGCGCATCCGTTCGGCGAGGGCGTGGCAGGCGGCCGTGAGGGCCTTTCCGGCGACGGTGATGCCGGTCGAGGCGAAGGCGCCGGTGTCGTGCTCGACGGCATCCGTGTCGGCGTTCCACAGACGCAGCCGCGAGAACGGGGCGTGGAGGACGGATGCCGCGATCTGGCGGAGGACGGTCGTCGTGCCGTTGCCGAACTCGGCGGTGCCGACGCGCAGGACGTAGTCGCCGTCGGGGCGGAGCGAGACGCGGGCGCGGGAGACGTGCCCGCGCGGGGCCATCGTCGCGATCATCGCCAGCGCCATGCCCTCCCCGACGAGCCAGCCGTCGGGGGCGGTGGCGCCGTCACCGCGCCGCAGGGCGTTCTGCGCGAGGTCGAGGCACTGGTCGAGTCCGTAACTTCCGATGACCAGGTCTTCTTCGTAGGGATCGTCGTCGGGGTGGAGGCGGTCGTCGGCGCGGATGACGTTGCGGCGGCGGAGCTCGAACGGGTCGATGTCGAGGCGTTCGGCGAGCATGTCCATCGCCGATTCGACGCCGAGCATCACCTGGCCGAGCCCGTAGCCGCGGAACGCGCCGGAGGGGACGTTGTTCGTGTACACCACTTCGGCGTCGATGCGGCGGTGCGGAACGCGGTACACGGTCGTCGACTCGGCGACGCCGTGGAACATGACGCCGATCGCGTGGTTGCCGTAGGCGCCGGTGTCGCTCAGGACGTCGAGGCTCATCGCGGTGAGCGTGCCGTCGGCGTCCGCGCCGAGGGTGACCCGCACGCGCATCGGATGCCGGAGCGCGGAGCGCGTGAACTGCTCGGTGCGCGAGAACTCGTAGGTCACGGGCCGGCCGGCGCGGAGGACGGCGAGCATCACGAGGTCTTCGGTGAAGATCTCCTGCTTGCCGCCGAAACCGCCGCCGACGCGCGCGGCGAACACGCGCACGCGCTCCCGCGGCATGTCGAAGACGTGGGCGAGTTCGTCCCGCGTGAGGAAGGGCACCTGGGTGGAGGAGCGGATCACGACCCGTCCGTCGTCGTCGAGCCAGCCGACGCTCGCGTGGGTCTCCAGCTGCGCGTGGATGACACGGGAGTTCTGCCACTCGCCGGAGACGACGGCGGAGCTCGCGGCCAGAGCGGCATCGACGTCCCCGGTGGTGTCGTGCATGGACGCGATGACGTTGCGACCGGCCTCGAAGACGCGGTCCTCGGTGGTGCGGTCGGGGTGGAGGAGCGGGGCACCGGGGGTGCGCGCCTGTTCGGGATCGAACACCGCCGGGAGTACGTCGTACTCGATGCGGACGAGGCGGGCCGCGGCATCCGCCGCCGCGGCGGTCTCGGCGACGACCGCGGCGACGCGCTGTCCGATGTGGCGGACGACGTCGTCGAGGACGCGGGTGTCGTCGGGGTCGTCTTCGCGGTGCTCGTGGCGGCCTGTGGAGAAGCGCGTGGCGGGGGCGTCCTCGTGGGTGAGGACGGCGACGACGCCCGGAACGGCGAGGGCCGCGCGGGTGTCGATCGAGACGATGCGGGCGTGGGCGTGCGGGGATCCGACGACGCGGAGGACGAGGGTGTCGACGGGTGGCTGGGCGAGGCCGCTGTCGTGGCCGCCGGCGTCGTGGGTGCCGGTGTCGAGGGTGAAGGGCTCGAGGCCCTGGACGATGCGGCGGGCCGCCTCCGGGATGACCGAGGTGCCGATCCCCCCGGTCGCGCTCCCGGTCTCGGGGACGGCACTCCCGGTCTCGCGAACGGCGCCGAGCGTCGACGCGCAGCCCCCGACGGAGGCCTCGATCGCGTCGCGGATGGGGCGGTAGCCCGTGCAGCGGCAGAGGCTCCCCTTCATGCGGCGGTCGAGGTCGGGGAGATCGTCGGGCGTCAGGGTGGAGGCGGTGACGGCCATACCGGGGGTGCAGAAACCGCACTGGAAGCCGAAGCGGGCCACGAGCTCCTCTTGCACCGGATGCAGCTCATCAGCGGGGGCGAGGCCGGCGGCGGTGGTGACGACGGATCCGTCGACGCGCGCCGCGGGGATGATGCAGGAGTGCACGGGTTCGCCGTCGAGGATGACCGCGCACGCGCCGCAGTCCCCGGCGTCGCAGCCCTTCTTGACCGAGATGGTCCCGGTGGAGCGGAGGAGGGTGCGGAGGCACTGGCCGGGTGCGGCGTCGCCCTCCCATTCGCGGCCGTCGACGGTGAGTCTCATCGGCGTTCCTTCAGGTCGCGGCGGACGCGTTCGGCGAGGACGGCGGTGATCTCGCGCCGCCAGTCGGCGTCGCCGAGGGCGTCGGTGAAGAAGTCGGCGGGGCTCCGGACGTCGGTGGCGAGCAGCACCGGGTCGGGGAGGGTGTCGTACGCGAAGACGTGCGGCGTGAGGGTGGATGCCGTCACGGCGACGGTCGTGGCGCCGTCGGTGTCGCGGCGGCCGACGACGACGATGCCGGATCGGCCGAGTTCGGCGAGGGCCATCTTGTGGAACGACACCGTCGCTTCCAGGGCGGATGCCGGGACGTCGATGGCGCGGAGGACTTCCCCGGGTGCGAGGGTGTTCGTCATCTGGCCGGTGACGAAGTCCGCGACGGGCTGCCGGCGTTCCCCGCCGTCGGGGGTCCAGATGATCGCGTCGGCGTCGAGGGCGGTGAGGAGGGAGACCATCGCGGCGGCGGTGAACGACTGGCAGACGTTGCCGCCGACGGTGGCGGTGTTCCACACCTTGAACGACATCAGGAGCGCGTGCGCGGCATCCGTCACCGCGGCGAGGGCGGGCCAGGTCGGGTCGCGGCGCTCGAGCGATTCGCGGGAGAAGTCGACGAATCGGCGGATGGTGCAGGTCGCGGCGATGCGCAGGCCACCGGGGTGCACTTCGAGGTCGGGCCAGTCCATGCGGGTGATGTCGACGAATCCCGTGACGTCGGGTTGGGGCTCGCTCATGAGCCACGTCCCGCCTGCGAGGATGCGCTCGCCGGGGGCGAGGGCGAGGTCGTCCCGGGTGCGCGCGAAGCGGTAGGAGGTGACGGAGGTGATGTCCATGCGCCTTCCTTCCACGGATGCCGGATCGGGGACTCCCCGAGTGAATCAGGCCCGGATTTCGCGGGTGTTAAGCGCGCGGGCTTCCGACAGGGTCTGCCACTTTCGACTCGGGGTTGCTTTTGGACTTTGGATTCATTTACTTTGAGCCGAAACGATCACATGTGTACATGCTGAGAACGTGCGCACATGGCGCCCGCCTAGGGAGAGAGCCTTTGGTTCGTCCCTGTCCTGGACTCACATGATTGCGCAAAAACTCCCCCCTGCTCGCCCCCGGTCCGGGTGGCGCCGTTCGTGGATCGCCTCGATCGCCCTCGTCGCTCTGGTCCTCGGGTTGTTGAGCGGCTTCGGCACGGGGATCGCGACCGCGGCGGAAGCAGGCACGGTCGTCGGAGCAGGCGCCGTATCCTCACCGCAGGAGGCTCCGTCACCGGGTCCGACCGAATCGCCGGTGCCCTCACCCACCGCGGGTGAACCATCGGCGCCGTCGCCGACCGAGACGCCCGCGCCCGGGGAGGCCGCCGAGACCCCCGCGCCGGCCGAGAGTCCGACGACATCCCCGACGGTGTCGTCGGCGCCGTCGGCTCCCGAGTCCACCGCGCCGGTTGCGCCACGGACGAAGAGCGTGAACGCGGCCCCGGACGAGGTCTCGCTCCCCGATCCCGAGAGCCGATCGGCCGTGTCGATCTTCGCCGCCGGCATCCCCGCCGACCCGGTCGAGGTGTGGACCGAAACCTTCGAGCAGGGACTCGGCACGACGGCGGCCTCGGGGATCGCGACGTATGCGGGCGGGCGCTACACCGCGTCCGTCGGATGGCGGTCGGGAGCGAACTGCACGGGCGTTCTCGTGAACTACACGGCGGCTTACCCGAATGTGCAGTTCTGCCCCAGCCAGGGTGCGAGCACCGTGTCCGCCCGCGAAGTCCGGCGCCTCGCCGATGTGCTGGGCCAGCTGAACGCCGGCGCGGTCGGGGGTACCGCCTCCACGGCGCCGACGACCAGTTCGAGCGCGCAGACGCGTGCGAATCACGCTCTCGTCGCGCGCCCCTACACTGCGGTGACGACCGGACAGACGACGGTGCTGGAGAGCGGATCACCCCTCGGGATCTCGGCCGACGGCGGTCGCTACTACACACTCCGCTTCGACGCGGCGGGCGCTCCGTGCGGAGCGAACAACCCCGCGCTGTCCCTCAGTCTGTTCGCCGGATCGACGACGCTTCTGAGCGCGTTCCCGACAGCCGTGAACCCTTGCACGACGACGGGGCCGGTGTTCTACACGTCGACGCCGGCACTGGAGCGTTCCGGCGGCGGGACGGATCCCGTTCTCAGTGCGTCCGCCCGCGCGGCCACCTTCACGGGCTCGTCCGCCGCCCTGCTGTCACCGACGCAGATCGAGGCCGCGCGCATCCGCCTGACCAACACCGTCACCGGTACCGGCAGCGGATTCGGCATCGACAACCTGCGTGTGCTGGATGTCACCCCCACGCTGGACTGGTCCTTCAGCCCCGACAGCGTCCCCGAGGGCACGCCGTCGACGCTCACCTACACCGTGACCAACACGGACGATCTCATCGCGAAGACCGACTGGTCGTTCACGAACACCCTTCCGACGGGCGTCGTCGTCGCTCCGACTCCCGCCGTGGGTGGGAGCTGCACGCAGGTCGCAGGGACCGCCTTCACCGTCACCGCGAGTGCGGGGGCGGGGACCGTCGCCGTCGCGGGAGGGGACCTGGGCTCGGGAACGGCCTCCTGCACGGTGACGGTCGACGTCGTCGCGACGGCGGAGGGCTCCTTCACCAACACCCCGGACGACGTCGTCACCGTTCTGAACCCGCCCCAGGCGGCCTCGCTCACGTCGACCCCCGCCAGCCGACTCACCGTGCGCAAGGATCTCCCGGCTCGGGCGTCCTCGACGGATCAGTTCACCCTCTCGGTGCGGAGCGGCTCGACGGTGCTCGCGTCCGCCACCACGACCGGATCGGCGACCGGCGTGCAGCCCGCACAGGTCTCGCGACTGATCGTCACCGCCGGTCAGACCTACACGATCAATGAGACACCGGCCTCCGGGCCTGCCCTCGGCTACGCCAGCTCCTACGAGTGCGCGCTGGACGGCACGGTCGTCGCGGCGGGTGCGTCGCGGTCGGGTTCGATCACCATTCCGGAGGACGAGGGCGCGGAGATCGTCTGCACGTTCCGCAACACCCTCCAGCAGCCGCAGCTCGCGTGCGACAGCGGATTGTTCTACGGCGTGACGACGAACGGAGCCCTGATCCAGGGCGACGCCGTCGGCGGGGGGCAGGCGACGGTCGGGTCGTGGTCGAACGTCACGGGGGCGAACTCCCTCGGCGTGGGGGCCGGGGGAGCGTTCGCCTACGCTCTGAACCGTTCGGGGGATGCCGCCAACGTGCTGTCGATCCTCAAATGGTCCTCCGCCGGCGGGTTCGAGACGATTCCGAGCTCCACGTACACCACGGTCGGCGCCGGCGGCGCCGCCGTCCCGGGCAGTCTCGTGGCCGGCGCGGTCGACCTCTCTACGGGCCGCTACCTGTTCGGCAAGTTCAATGCCGGGTCGTTCCACCTGTGGAGCTTCACGGAATCCAACCCTGCTGCGAGTCGCTTCGCCTACGTCGGGTCGTTCAACGCCGGTGCGGCGCCGAACGGCAACGGAGACATCGCCTTCGACTCCCGGGGGAATCTCTACGTCCTCGGTGCGGCGACAGTCAACAACTCCAGCAGCGTCGCGATCTTCACGGTGTCCGCGCAGACCCTCGCGACCGCGAACGGCGGAACCCTTGCCGTCAGCACCTCCACGCCGCGCGCCCTGACGGGCCTCGACGCCTCCCCGGCCTTCGGTAACGCCAACGGGCTCGCCTTCTCGCCGCGCGGCACGGCGTACGTGTCCAGCAACACCAGCACCTACGAGTTCGACCCCACCACATGGACCCGGATCGCCGGTTCCCCGCGCGTGGACTTCGCCTCCACGGACTTGGCCACCTGCACCTCGCCGGGCACCGTCACCGTGCTGAAGAACGTGGTGGGGCGCGCCGCCGCCGCCGACCAGTTCACTCTTACGCTCTCCGGCGACAGCGGCACGGTCGGTACGGCGACGACCACCGGATCGGCGACGGGTCGACAGGCCGCCCAGGTGGGTCCCTTCCCCGCGCGTGTCAACACGCCGTTGACCGTGTCGGAAGCGATGGCGGCGGGTTCTGCGTCCGTGATCGGCGCCTACACCGTTCGGTTGGAATGCTGGACGGACGGGGTGCGCATCGTCGACACGACGGCCACTTCGGCGAGCTTCACGATGCCCGATCGTCTCGGCGCCAACGTCGTGTGCACCTTCTTCAACTCTCCGAGCCCTGTCGCGACCGTCACGATCACCAAACGCGTCCTGGATCCGGCGACGGGTCAGAGCGCAGCGGCGCGCGGGTGGAGTCTTGGTGTCGCGGGCACCGCGACGACCGGTACCTTCTCCGTGCTGCCGAGCGAAGCTCCGCGTCAGAACAGCGACGCGTCGGGCAACGCCGTCTGGACCGTGCTCTTCGGTTCCGCGTCCTCCCGCGCGACGCTGGTCGTCTCCGAGGTGCAGCAGACGGGGTTCACGTTCGTGAGCGGAGCGTGCACCGTCAACGGGGCGACGGTCCCGGCATCCTTCACCGCGGCCGGCGGTCTCGTGTCGGCGTCCCTCCCGGGGATCGCCCCCTCCGCCACGGTGGCCTGCACCCTGGTGAACCAGCCCATCACGACCCTCACTCTGGTGAAGTCCGTCTCGTTCGGAACCGCGGCACCGACGGGCTGGCGGCTCTCGGCGCAGGCGCCCCAGGGCGCGCTGGCGGGGCCCGCCGGAGCAACCGGCGTCGCGGCGACGACGAATGTGCCGGTCACTCCGGGGCGTCCTTACCGTCTCAGCGAATCGGGCGGGTCGGCGACGTACGTCCAGGTCGGCACGTGGCGGTGCGCCGAATCCACGGGCGCCGAGGTCGCGGTCACCCCCGAGGGGGATGTGACCGTGCGTACCGGAGCTGCAGTGACCTGCACGGTGACGAACGCCACGGCGAGAATGACGCTGCTGAAGGACGTCATCACGCCGAGCCCGGGATTCCAGGCATCGACGTGGACGATCACGGCGACGCCGGCGATCCTGCCCGGCGCGACTCTTCCGGTGCAGAATCGCGTCGGGGCGACGTACGACGCCGCCGGCAACCCGGCGAGCACGTTCGAGGTGCGTCCCGGCCACGAGTACACCCTCTCCGAGGCGCCCACGGTGCCCGGTACGCGACTGGCATACCAGACGCTGCGGCTCGAGCGGCTCGAGGGTGCGGAGTGGGTTCCCGTTGCCGACCGGACGATCACGGCGCCGCCCGCCGGCGGAAGCGTCGTCTATCGCTTCGTCAATGCGTCCGTCATGGGCCCCACGCTGCCATTGACCGGCGGTCTCGGCGCGGATGCATTCGTGATCGCGGGAGGCCTCCTCCTGGCCGTGATGCTCGCCGGTGTTCTGCTCAACGCCAGGCGGAGCACCCGACGCGGCCGCTCCGGTTCGGCGTTCGTCCTCCGCCCCTTCGACCATTCCTCCTAGCTCCACTCCTCCTCATCGCAGTGTCACTCCCTGAAAGGAAATCCATGTCCATCCGCAGAAAAGCAGCCGCTGCTGTCAGCGTGCTCGCGCTCGGGGTCATCGCGGCCGTCGGAGCTGTCGCTCCGGCGTCCGCTGAGACGCTCCCCGGAAACATCGACACCACCGTCGACCGCTCGCTGACGATCCACAAGCACGCACTCGGGCCCTCGACCCCGCTCAACCCGTTCTCCACGGGCCAGGAGCTGGCCACCCCGCCCGCGGACCCGCTGCCGGGAGCGCAGTTCACGGCCACGCTCGTGGCGGGTGTCGACCTGTCGACCCCCGAGGGCTGGACGACGGCCGCCCAGCTGACGCCGGCGCAGGCGGCTCAGCGCCCCAACACGGTGAGCTTCACGTCGTCCGTGAGTGACAGCTCCGGGATCGCGACCTTCTCCGCCGACCCCGGGACGTATCCCGACGGCCTGCCCATCGGCCTCTACCTCGTCTCCGAGACGCAGCTGCCTCCGGGAGCGACCAACCCGGCCGCGCCGTTCCTCGTCACCCTTCCGCTCCCGACCGGAGCTGCCGGTTCACCCGCGAACCAGTGGATCTACGACGTGCACGTCTACCCCAAGAACGCGGTGACGCAGCTGACGAAGACCCGCATCCCCGCGCCGGCCGGTTCGGTCGAGCGCCGCAACCCCGACCTCATCCGGTGGGCTCTCGCCTCGTCGATCCCGACGCTGGCCGCGGGTGACTCGATCGAGACGTTCAGCATCTCGGACCAGCTGCCGAGTGAGCTGACGTACCTGACCCCGACGACCACGCCCCAGGGCGTGACGCCGTCCGATGTGTACGTGACGAACGCCGCCGGCGTCCGCCAGGCCTTCGCCGAGGGCACCGATTACACGATCACCGAGCTGGACGGCACGGTCACGGTCTCCTTCACCCCCGCCGGTCTCGTCCGGCTCACGTCCCTGCAGGGCGGAACCGTCACCTTCGAGGTGCTCACGCGGGCGACGGAGATCCCCGGTTCGGGTGTCATCGTCAACAACGCGACGGCCAACGTCAACGGCGCGACCGAGACGGTCGCGGGCAGCACGCCGATCGGTCAGCTGACCATCAACGCCTACGCCACCAGCGATGGCGCGCGGACGCCGCTGGCGGGTGCCGTGTACCAGGTCTTCCTGACCGAGCAGGACGCGATCAACGGCGCGAACCCGATCTCGGTCGACGGTGAGACGACCTGGACCACCGGGCCCGACGGCAACGTCGTCATCCCGATCGTCACTCCCGGCAACTACTGGGTCCGTGAGATCACCCCGCCGGCAGGGTTCCAGCTGCCGTCGCCGGATCGCGTGCTGACCGCGGTCGTTCCGGGCCCGACCTCGACCGTGGCGCCCGTGCGCAACTACGTCGAGTTCGCGCACAACCAGGTGCCGGCGTTCGTGCTGCCGATCACCGGTGGTGACGGGGGTGTCTGGTTCGCCGCGGGTGGCGCAGCGCTCCTCTCGGTGATGCTCGGTTCGGCGCTGTTCGTCGCGCGTCGCAACGCGCGGGCGGCGCGTGCCGAGACCGCTGCCGTCTGAGTTACCGTCGCACAGTGAAGAAGGGGTCGACGATGCGGGATTCTCCCGTGTCGTCGACCCCTTCCGTGCTTCCGCTGCGACGAGATCGTCGACGGGCGAGGTGGCGGCTGCCCCGTCTTGCTCTCTTCTTCGCGCTCGGAGCGCTCCTTGGCGTGGGGCTGCTGATGTATCCGACGGTCGCGGCCTGGTTCGCGCAGTACGTGCAGTCCCAGGAGATCGGCACCTACTCCGATCAGGTACGCGATCTCGGGGCGGACAGCCTCGAAGCGCAGCTCGACGCGGCTCGCGAGTACAACGCCGGTCTCGTCGACGGGGGCGCCGAGATCGCGTCGAACGAGCGGCTGCCGCTCGCGAACGTTCCGGATCAGTCGAGCGAGTACGCGGAACAGCTTCGGTCGGACGCGACCGGCATCATGGCGCGTCTGAAGATCCCGTCCATCCGCGTCGATCTGCCGGTCTATCACGGGACCAGCGAACAGGTCCTCTACGAGGGCGTCGGGCACCTGGAGGGCACGGCGCTGCCGGTGGGCGGGGCGACGACGCACTCGGTTCTCACCGCTCACCGCGGTCTTGCGACGGCGGAGCTGTTCACGAACCTCGACCAGGTAGAGGTGGAGGACACCTTCACCATCGAGGTGTTCGGCGAGGTCATCTCGTATCGCGTGATCGACACGCAGGTGGTCGAGCCCGAGGACACCGAGTCCCTCGTTCCTGTCCTCGGCGAGGATCTGGTCACGCTCGTCACCTGCACGCCCCTCGGGGTAAACAGTCATCGCATCCTCGTCACGGGGGAGCGCATCATTCCGACACCGCAGGGCGACCTCGACGGCGCCGGTGAGTTTCCGGATATCCCGACCTTCCCGTGGTGGATCGTGATCCTTGCTGGGTCGTTCGTGCTCGCGGCCGTGTACGTCTGGTGGTCTGGTCGGCCGCGCCGGAGCGCTCCGGAATAGTGGCGGGGCTTTCCGGCTATCGGCGAGGAGGGATGGAGCGGATGCGCTGGGAGATGCACCTGCCGGGGGCGCGAGCGGTCTGGGTTCTTGCGCCCGTGGCGTTCGGGGTTTTCGCGGTTCTGACGCCTCTGTTGCCCGCTCGAATGGGGGCGGACGTGGTGCTTGCGCCCGCAGCGCTGCTGCTGTGGGTCGTGTGGGTGCTGTGGGCCTACCCCGAGGTGACGTACCGCGATGGCGAGTTCGTCGTTCGTAACCCGCTGCGGATCGTGCGGTTCACCGCCTCGAGTGCCGTGACGGTATCGGGCAGCGGTGTTCCGCGATTTCGCCACGGCTCACGGTCGATCCGTCCGGTGGTGATGCTGGTGTCGCCGGGCGGCGCGATGGACACACTTCGCGCGGGGAAGGGCGTCACCCGAGGTGTCAACACCGTTCGGATGGAAACGCTCGCGCCCGGTCACGATGTCGATGAGAAGCGCGGCGGAGGAGTGCTGCGCACGATGATGGAGCGCGCCGGCGACCGCCCTCCCGGGTGGGTGCAGACGTGGAACCTTCCGGGGTCCGCCCTGACGCTCGCTCTCGTCGCCTGGGCGGTCACGGCCACGCTCCTGTGAACAGGGCAGACGCTCGCGCCATCCGGTCGGATGTTGATTGGTCGATCAGGTGCGATCGCTCCACTTAGAAGGGTGCGGGGTCGGGCGGCGGTGCGCCGCCACCCTCATCCGGCGGTGGTGCCCCACCTCCGGACGGCATGAATCTCACCAGTGGCGCCGGCGGATGGTCGATGTAGACCCTCCCGGTCGGTGAGGTCCATTCCAGAACCCCGCCCCCGAGTTGTCGGACGCCCCAGGAGGTGAATTGCTTCATCGAATGGTGTCTCTGGCAGAGATGACAGAGGTTCCGGACGTCGGTGGGGCCGCCGAGGGCGTAGTCGAAGGTGTGATCCACCTCGCAGCGGATCGCGGGCCGTCGGCACCCCGGGAACCGGCAGTGCCGGTCGCGTGCCTTCAAGAATCGCGCCATGGAGGCGGTGCGCCGGTATGAGTCGGTGCACAGCACCTGCCCCGTCACGGGGTGCACGACGAGGCGTTCCCACGTGGGGACGGCGCCAGCCAGAGCCCGGGCGGTGGCCGGGTCGATCGGAGCGGAGCCGACGAGGTCAGCAGTGGTGGTGTCGTTCGCCGGGTCGTCATCCCGACCGAGGAGAGTCAACGCGGGAACGACGACCTGCACTTTCGCGCGGATCATCCCCAAAGTCCCGTTGCCGTCCCCGTCGATGGTGGGGTCTGCCAGGGGTGAGCCGGTGAGGAGCATGTCGCAGAGGATGTCCGCCCGGATCTGGTCGCGGGTGCGTCCGTCGGGGTCGGCGTCGATGATCGTGGAGGCTTGTTCGTTGAGCCGGTCATCGATCGCTGCGGCAAGGATCTCGGGGACGACGGCGATGAGAGCAGACATCGCATCCCCGACCGACTGTCGCCCGACCCGTCGTTCCTTCCGGGCCTCGACGTGCCGTTCGGCCAGGGTGCGGGGGTGCAGCTCCTGCGCCAAGTGATCGAGGCGATCCTTCACCCGACCGACGCTCTGGCCCACACACATCTCCGCGGCCTGGGCGTCGAACTCCGCCCGCGCATCCCGGGGCAGCACGGTCCCGCACCGGAGCACGGCGGTGGCGTGCCCGCGGGTGATCCGCCCCGCCTCCCACGCCGCCAACGTCACGGGGTAGCACTCCACCCATTCCACCGCCTGGCTGATCTGCGCCTGCATCGACCGGTCCGTGGTGAACGTCACCCCGGCAAGTTCCGCGGCGACGGAACGGTAGACCATCTCCTGCGACCGCACCGACGCCGACTGACGCCGCGACACCCGCTCCGCGATCGCCCCGGCACGGGCCTGGTTACGGACGTTGCCGACTTCCATGGCGCCGAGGGCCAGGGTCATGGCCTCCGCGTAGTGCGCGACCTCGTCGAGTTCGGCGAGGTCTTCGTCGCTGAACTCGATCAACCGGCTCGTATCCATGTTCGAAGACTAGCGATAGCCTCCGACATTAAAGACGAAGATCTCATCTATGTGGAAAAGTGCCACTAGAGAGCAGTTTGACGGGCCCTCGCCTCGGAGGCGAGGGCCCGACGGCTCAACGTCCCGCCTGACCGAAGCTCACGGAACGGACGCCGAACTCGGCCCCCTCCTCTGCGGCGAGATCGCGTTCCCGTGACAGGTCGAGACCCCGTGCGAGGAGGACGTAGGCGAGCGCCGACGCCCCGAGCCCGACGAAGAGTGCGATGTCGATGCCACCGATCGCTTGTGCAATCGGTCCGACGAACCAGGTTGTGACGACGAACGGCACCATCGCGAGGATCCCGATGAGGTAGGACGCGATGCCCCTCCATCCCCACGCACCGTAGATCCCGTTCGGACGGAACATCTCGGCGATCGCATACGTGCCACGACGTACGAGGTAGTAGTCGACGAGATTCACTGCCGTCCACGGGACGAGCACATACAGCAGGACGACGAGGAAGCTGCCGAACGAGTCGAGGAATTCGCCGGTCGAGAACACCGCTCCCAGGAGCCCCGCGAGTCCGACGATCGTGCACGCGACGACGCGCGTCGTGCGCGTGGGCCGCACCTTCGCGAACGAGTCAGCGACGGTGATCAATTCGATGCTGGCCGCGTAGATGTTGATCGTGATGACGGTGATCAGCGCGGGAAGGGCGCTCCACAGCAAGACGAGTCCGAGGCCGGGAAGCAGGGCGTCGGCAGTCGCAGCGATGGCCCCTACAGGATCCGCGTCGCTGAAGAGGGAAGCGACGAACGCCCCGAGCGCCATGAGCCAGCCGGCACCGACGATGACTCCTGAGGACGTGTAGAAAAGCGCCTTGCGCGGGCTCGTCTGGGGCGGGAGGTAGCGGGAGTAGTCGGAGACGTAGGGCGCCCAGCCGAGGGCGTACGCAGCGGCGGCGGCGAACTGGACGAGGAAGGCCGGCCAGTTGACGTCCCCGACCGCAAGCGTCCCTGCGGGCAGCGGAAGGGCGACGACGGCGACGACCGTGAACACTCCGAAGGTGGCGAGGAAGAGCCACGTCAGCCACTTCTGAACGCGGTGGATCCAGTGATAGCCGACGATCGCCAGGGTCAAGGCGAGAGCCGTGATGAGGATGTACCACCCGGCGCCGGCGTCGATTCCGGTCGTCATCGTCAGCACGTCGCCGGCGAGCAGCTGATTGAAGATGTTGAATCCCACGATGCTGGCGATGACGATCAGGCACACCAGAGCGACGCCGCGATAGCCGAACTGCGCCCGCGACTGGATCATCTGAGGGAGGCCTAGCTGAGGGCCCTGCGCCGAGTGGAACGCGGTGAACACCGTTCCGACGCACACGCCTGCGATGATCGCGACGAGGGAGACCAGAAGGTTCGCGCCCATCGCCACGCCGACCATGCCGGTCGCGAGCGTCGTGAGGTTCGCGTTCGACATGAACCATAGGGAGAACAGGCTCGTGGGCTTGCCGGTCCTTTCGGACAGCGGCACCCAGTCGATCGACTTCACCTCGATGCCCGAGGTCGTGGGCAGAGCCACTTGCGTCTGTCTGATTTCGGGTTGCGGGTCGTTCATCATGATCCTTCTCGGGTGTGGGGCGAATGGCTCAGTAGATGTCGGGTCTGCGATCCCGGAACAGGTCGTTCCACGGGCCGAGCCCTTTGTGGCCGGGCGTGATGTCGAGGACGGCCTCAGCGTGGCCGTCGGTGGCCTCGGCGACGACCCAGCCGTCGCCGTCGATCACGGCGGTACCGCCGGTCCAGCTGACGCCGCGCTCCGTTCCGTGACGGTCGGCGACGACGGTGGGCAGCCGCGACGATCGTGCGGCCGCCATCGCTTGCACTGTCTCAGGTGGGCGTTCTCCGCGCGGGCGAGGAACGAGCGGCCAGTTCACCGGCAGCGCGAGCATTTCTGCACCCCGGAGCGCGAGTCTTCGTGGTACTTCGGGGAACTCGTTGTCGTAGCAGATCGCCATGCCGATTCGTCCGATCTCGGTCTCGACGACGATGCCCGCCGAGGGCCCCGGGCGGAAGATGGCCGATTCGGCGCCCCACAGGTGCGACTTCGCGTACACCGCCTGGATTCCCGCCTGGGTGATCACTGCTGCGCTGTTGAAGAGGTCATCACCGTCACGTTCACAGAACCCCACGACGGCGACGGTTCTGGGACCGATCGCGCGGGACAAGGCGGCCAACCGTGCATCGCTTCGTGTCATCGCGAGTCCCCAGGCCTCTGCGCGATCGGCGAAGACGTAGCCGCTCGTGGTGAGCTCAGGCGCGACGACAAGTCGGGGAGCGTCGTCGGCACCGGAGCCGATCGCGTCTGCGACGCGGGCCAGGTTGCCCTCGGTATCGCCGAAGTGGATGGTCGGGCTGAGTGCGACCGCGCGGACCTGATGCGACGTGGTCTTGCTGCCGTCGGGGTGCTCCATGGTCTGTCCTCCGTCCTGACGCGGCGGCGGCCGCGTACTTCCGTCACGTCGTGCGTGCCGGCTCCCGATATGTCGCCAGGCGCATCGTCGCCGTTGCGCTGTGTGCGGCCATGCCCTCCGAGTCCGAGATCACCTGCACAGCGTGTGCAAGACTCGGCGTCGCTTCGCGCGAGATGCGCTGCCATGTGAGCGGTTTGAGGAACCTCGATACGGAGAGGCCGGCGCTGTGCTTGGCGCCGCCGGCTGTCGGGAGCACATGGTTGGTTCCGGCCATGCCCTTGTCGGAGTACGCGACAGTGCTCCACTCGCCCAGGAAGATCGAACCGTAGTTGCGCAGGTTTTCGTGGTACCACTCATCATCGGCCGTGATCACCTCCAGGTGCTCGGGCGCGAGGTCGTCCATGAGCGCGACGGCGGTCTCGCGGTTCTCGGCGACTGTGATCGAGCCGTAGTCGCGCCACGCCGGACCGGCGATCGACCCCGTCGCCAGCACCTGCAGCTGGCGCTCGACGGCCGCCTGCACCGCTGCGCCGTGGTGTTCGGATGTCGTCACGAGCGCCGCCGGCGAGTTGGGGCCGTGCTCCGCCTGGCCGAGCAAATCGGCCGCGACGATCTCAGGGTCTGCTGTGTCGTCGGAGATGACGGCAACCTCGGAGGGCCCCGCGAGGAGGTCGATCGCCGCGGTTCCGAACAGCTGACGCTTGGCCTCGGCCACGTAGGCGTTGCCCGCGCCGACGAGCATGTCGACGGGGAAGTCCTCGAGGAGACCGAACGCCATCGCGGCGAGAGCCTGCACGCCGCCGAGCACGAAGACGTGGTCCACCCCCGAGACGTGCGCCGCGTAGACGACGGCGTCGTTGGCGCGCCCGCCGGGCTGCGGCGGCGTGCACGCGATCACGGAGGGAACCCCGGCGGCCTTCGCGACACCGACCGTCATGAACGCGGATGCCGTCAGCGGAAAGCGACCCGCGGGTAGGTACGCCCCGACTCGGGAGACCGGCACGTAGCGAACACCGGTGGTGAGCCCGGGTTCGAGTTCGGTGGAGAAGTCGATCAGCTTCGCCCGCTGCGTGTCGGCGAATGCCCGGGTGCGGGTGGATCCCAGTTCGATCGCGGACCGCAGGTCGGGGTCAAGCCGGTCGCCGCTGCGCGCGATCTCGGCGCTCGAGAGTTCGATGTCGCCCCCGTCGTAACCGTCGAGCGACCGGGCGTAGTCGCGTACGGCATCCATCCCACCCTTCTCGATGGTGCGAAGCATCTCCGTGACGGTCCGGATGACTTCCGGCTCTCGCTGGGCCGCGGGCGCATCGATACCCGGGGTCTTGAGGTGGAGGAAAGAGCCGTTCAGCTGAGCGAGCAGTCGAGGGGAAAAGCGCATGCGAGAAACAGTAGGGACGCGTCATGCTCCCCCACAAGCCCGTTGAGTACGGTGCAAATCACAAGGTTTCCCTATACTACGCAGAAATCCAGATGAAAGCGGGCATGCCATGACCCTCACGCAGCTGAAAGCGTTTCTCGCAGCGCTCGAACGAGGCAGCTTCACCGCTGCGGCGAAGGAGCTGGACTCGACGCAGGCCTCGATCTCCGAGCTGGTGGCGAGGCTGGAACGAGAACTTGGACTGAAGCTTTTCACGAGGGGCGGTCGGCGTCTGGTCCCGACGGCGGCTGCGTTGGAGCTCCGCGAGCATGCCGTTCAAGCGGTCACCGCCATCACCAACGGTGTCGATGCGATCCGCGCCCTCGCGTCGCTGGAGGGGGGCACCTGCACATTCGGCGTGCTGCGCAACGCTGCCTACTACGACCTCTCCGACCTCGTGCAGCGATTCCACGAGCGCCACCCCCGAGTCAGGGTGCGCCTGGTCGGCCTCAACTCGTCACTCGTGGCCGAGTCGGTGGCTGCCGGCGAGATCGAGGCGGGTCTCGTCGTCCTCCCCGTGATCGACGAGGGTCTCGAGGTCAAGCCGCTGTTCCGTGACGAAGTCGTCTACGCCTCCATGCACCGGCATCCGGATGACGGACCGGTGACGATCGAGGAAGTGGCGCGTGCGAAACTCGTGCTCTACGACGCGTACGCCGGATGGGACGACCCGACGCGTCGCCAGCTGCTCGAGCGTGCGCGCTTGCGCGGACTCGTGCTCGACCCCGCCATCGAGGTCGAGCACGTCGAGACCGCGCTCAATCTCGTCGCCACCGGTGCGGCCGACACGATGGTCTGCCGCACGATCGCCGAGGGCTCGTCGTTCCCCGAGGGCGTCCACGTCACGCCGTTCGCGGAGCCCATGTACGACACCGTCGCGCTCGTATGGCGGGCGGGGGAGTATCTGTCGCCGGCCACGCGCCGGTTGGCGGAGCTCGCCGAAACCACGTTGCTCGCCAAGGTCGAGCCTGCGGCCTGATCGTCCCTGTTCAGGTCACCGCAACGGGGCAGCTCGCGCTCAGAGCTCCAGTTCGACCGCGGTCTCCAGCGCCGCCTCGATCGACCGCATCCAGCCGTCGGACAGCGCCGACTTGACGCCCGAATAGAGCGAAGCGCCGTCGATGAGGTTGCTCGAGCATGCGCATACCATCGCGGCGCGCAGGCCCCGCAGGCGCGCCACGATGAACAGGGCCGAGGCCTCCATCTCGACGTTCAGGATGCCCATGCGGTTGAGCTGCTCGATCCACTCCGGGGTCTCTGCGTAGAACGCGTCGTCGCTCACGCCGATGCCGCGGTGCGAGGTGGTTCCGGCATCCGTCGCGATCCGTTCCGAGTGACGCGCGAGTGCCGTCGTCAGCTCGAGGTCGGGGACGGCGGGGAAGCCCTTCGGGAGGTAGGCGTCGGTGGTGCCGTCGTTGCGGAAGCTGCCCTCGCTGACCAGCAGATCGCCGGGGACGATGCCTGGCTGCACCGCGGCCGAGCTGCCGACCCGGATGAACGAGGTCACGCCCACGCGCGCGAGCTCTTCGACCGCGATCGCCGTGGAGGGGCATCCCATTCCCGTGGAGGTCGCGGTGATGTGACGGCCCTTGTACCAGCCGGTCATCGTGCGGTGCTCGCGGTTGTGGGCGACCTCCTTCACGTCGGTGAGGAACTCCGCGACGAGCGGAACTCGGAACGGGTCGCCCGGCAGCAGTGCGACGGACGAGACCTCTCCGGGTGCGAGGGCGACGTGGTACTGGCGGGTGTTGACGCCGGCGGTGGATTTGTCGACGGTGGCCATGGCTTCTCCTGTGGGTCTGAGACGACGGAATCGTCGCAGTCCCCGCCCTGCCCGCCGGGGGAGTCCCGACCGGCGGCCATGGTTGATAGGACGCGCGGATGCCGACGCTACCGCCGTCGTGTTACGGACGTGTTCCAGCCATTCCCCCGGCGCACGCGTACACGACGACTTGACTCTGCCGCAGCGTCAACCGGCAGAGTGAAGGCATCGAACGCGCGCTGAGGAGGAGACCGTGACGGAGTGGGCGATCAAGGACCTCGCTAAGGCGACCGGCCTCACCAGCCGAGCGCTGCGGCACTACGAGCACGTCGGGCTGCTGCATCCGTCGCGCGTCGCGAGCAACGGGTATCGCTTCTACGGCGATGCCGAGGTCGCGCGGCTGTACCGGATCCTGTCGCTTCGTGCGCTGGACCTCCCATTGCCGACGATCCGGCGTGCGCTCGATGACCAGACGACCCTCCCCGACGCGATCGAGGGCCACCTCGCTCTCCTCGAGGCGCGGCGAGAACGAATCATGGAACAGATCGCCGATGTCCGCCGCGTGCGGGACGCGGTGAGGAAAGGACGAATCATGCCCATCGAAGACGTGTTCTCCGGAGTCGACGACAGCCGCTACGAGGAGGAGGTGCGCACCCGTTGGGGTGACGCGGCGTGGGAACGCTCCGCGAAGCGCCGCGCCGAGATGAGCGAGGAGGAGCGCGCCGAGGACGACAAACGGAGCCTCGACATCAACGCCGCTCTGCGCGCGGCCGCCGATGACGGGGAGGCGCCTGACAGCCCCCGATTCCCGGAGCTGATCGCCGCCCACCACGGCTGGGTGACCGAGCAGTGGGGTGGGAAGGTTCCGAACCGCGCGGCGTACACCGGCTTGGCGGAGATGTACGTCGCCGACGAGCGCTTCGCCGCGGTCTACGGCGGAGAGGCGAACGCCGCGACGATCCGCGACGCGATCCGCATCTGGGCCGCCACCTACCTCGCCTGACGTCCCGCCCCCCTTCCCCAGACGCCGAGACTGCATCCTCCGGTCGAGACTGCACGCCGCGCACGCAGTCTCGACCGGAGGATGCAGTCTCGCGGCCAATGGGAAGGGCGGCGGGCGAGGGGTAGCGTCGAGGGGTGGATCAGGTGGGGGTGGTGCTCGCGGCGGGCGCGGGGACGCGCTTCGGCGGGCCCAAAGCCCTCGCCCGGACGCCCGACGGCGAGCCGTGGGTCGCACGCGCCGTCGCGACTCTCACGGAGAGCGGATGCCGGGAGGTCGTCGTCGTCCTCGGCGCACGCGCCGACGAGGCGCGGCCTCTTGTTCCCGAAACGGCGACCGTCGTCGTCGCCGCGGACTGGGCGGAAGGGCTCTCCGCCTCCCTCCGCGCGGCCCTGCGCGCGCTCGGCGAACGACCGACGGATCGCCCGGCGGACCGCGCCGTCATCGTCCCGGTCGACACCCCCGACCTCCCGATCGCCGCCGTCCGACGCGTCGTCACGGCATCCGTCGCCACCGGCCCGCAGACGCTCGCCCGCGCCGTCTGCGCCGGCCGCCCCGGGCATCCGGTCGTGCTCGGCCGCGCGCACTGGCAGGAGCTCGCCCGCACCGCGCACGGCGACCGCGGCGCAGGCCCGTACCTCCGCGCGCACGCGGCGATCGAGATCGAATGCGGCGACCTATGGGACGGCGCCGACATCGACCACCGCTCCTGACGCAACGCGACCCCGGCAAAGGCGGCTCAGCCGCGCAGCACCACGTTGAGCGGCTCCTCGCCGGCGCGGAGCCGGTCGATCTGCTTCCGCACCAGGCGCGCGATCCGCGGAGTCATCGCCGACGAGGCGCCTCCGACGTGCGGGGTGACGAGCACACCCGCGAGCGACCAGAGCGGATGCCCCTCCGGCAGCGGCTCGGGATCGGTGACGTCGAGGGCCGCGCGCACGCGACCGCGCTCCACGTGAGCGACGAGGGCATCGGTGTCGACGAGCGATCCGCGCCCGACGTTGACGATGAGCGCACCGTCGGGGAGAGCGGAGAGGAAGGCGTCGTCGACGAGCCGGTAGGTGCTGTCCCCACCGGGGAGGGTGAGGATGACGATCTCGGCGTCGCCGAGGAGCGCCGGCAGCTCGTCCACACCGTGCACCGGCATCCCGTCCTCGACGCGGGCGCGCGACGCGACGACGGTGAGGTCGACCTCGAACCCGGCGAGCCGCGCGGCGACGGCCTTTCCGACGCCGCCCCAGCCGAGAAGCAGCACGCGTCGGTCGGCGAGGCTGTCGGTGAAGACCGACTCCCAGCGCCCCGCGGCGGTGTCGACGGCGAAGCGGTCGATACGACGCTGCGCGGCGATGGCGAGCCCGACCGCGAGCTCGGCGGTGGAGGTCTCATGGACGCTCGCGGCATTGGCGAAGACGTGGCCTGCGGGCAGGAGGTCTTCGACCCCCTCGTAGCCGATCGACTGGCTCTGGATGAGCCCCGTCTCCACGCCCTCGAGACGTGACAGTACGGTCTTCATCGACATGTACGGGGGCACGACCATGTCGAGCGCCTCGCGCGGGGCGGGCCCGTCCATCGGCCACACCAGCAGCTCGACGTCGTCGGGCAGCTCGCCCAGGTCGGCGGCGAGGCGGTCGGAGGGCACGGTCACGACGATGCGGCGGGAAGTCACCTGCCCCACGCTACCCGCGGCCGTCCCCCGCGATGCAGGTCGCGACCGCCCGGCTCAGACCGCCGCGGCGGCGAGGGCGGAGATCGCGGAGGTGAAGAACGGCAGGCCGTCCACGCCCGAGCGCATGGCCGCCGGGGTGTTCGGGCCGAAGCCCGCCTCGACGGCGTGTTCGGGGTGCGGCATGAGGCCGACGACGTTGCCGCGGTCGTTGGCGATCCCTGCGATGTCGCGGAGCGACCCGTTCGGGTTCACGCCGAGGTAGCGGAACGCGACGCGTCCTTCGCCCTCCAGGCGGTCCAGTTCGTCCTCGGACGCGATGTAGCCGCCGTCGGCGTTCTTCAGCGGGATGACGATCTCCTGACCGTCGGTGAAGTCCGAGGTCCACGCGGTGTCGGCGTTCTCCACCAGCAGACGCTGGTCGCGGCGGATGAACTGCTGGTGCGCGTTGCGGATGAGGCCGCCGGGGAGGAGGTGCGCCTCGACGAGCATCTGGAAGCCGTTGCAGATGCCGAGGATCGGCATCCCCTTCGCGGCGGCATCCTTCACCTCGGCCATGATCGGTGCGAGGGCGGCGATGGCCCCGGCGCGGAGGTAGTCGCCGTAGCTGAAACCCCCGGGGAGGACGAGGGCGTCGACGCCCTCGAGGTCGTGCGATCCGTGCCACAGGGCGACGGGCTCGGCGCCGGCGATGCGGATCGCGCGCTGCGCGTCGCGGTCGTCGAGGGAGCCGGGGAAGGTGATGACGCCGATGCGCGCGGTCATTCGACGACCTCGATGCCGACCACGTCCTCGATGACGGAGTTGGAGAGGATGTCGTCGGCGATGCGCCGCGCCTCGGCGAGGATCTCGTCGGTGACCTCGCCCTCGACGGTCAGTTCGAAGCGCTTGCCGATGCGGACGTCGGTGAAGGCGTCCTTGCCGAGCCGCGACAGTGCGCCCGAGACGGCCTTCCCCTGCGGGTCCAGAAGTTCGGCCTTGGGCATGACGTCGACGACGATGGTGGGCATGATTAAGGCTCCGGATGTCGCGGGCAGGGGTGCGCCCAGTCTACGGCCGCGGCCCTCCCGACCGCGATCGTGCGACGAGCCTAGTCGGATCATGATCGTGACCACGCTGTGATCGCACCGTGACCAAAAACGTGGGAGCGCTCTCTTGACATCGTGGGAGCGATCTCATAGCGTGTGATCACGTTCGGTGGGAACGCTCCCACGGCACCCGAGGTCTCTCGCACCATTCTGAGGCCGAAGACCCTGCAACACCAATTGACCTGAACACACAAAGGAGTGACAGTGAACTCACGAGCCATGCGCAGAAGCGCTGCCGCGATCGCCGCGTTCTCGGCGACCGCCATCGTCCTCGCCGGCTGCACGAGCGGCGGCGACACCGGAGGCGGCGACGCGGGCGGCGACGCGGGCAGCGACACCCTGACCCTCGCCACCTTCAACGACTTCGGGTACACCGACGAGCTGCTCGCGGAGTTCACCGCAGAGACCGGCATCGAGGTCGTCCACAACAAGGCGGCCACCTCCGACGATGCCCGCGCGAACTTCTTCCAGAAGCTCGGCAACACCGGCCTCGCCGATGTCGAAGCTGTCGAGATCGACTGGTTC
The DNA here is from genome assembly GCF_040687055.1 of Microbacterium sp. NPDC077184. Lineage (NCBI taxonomy): Bacteria > Bacillati > Actinomycetota > Actinomycetes > Micrococcales > Microbacteriaceae > Microbacterium > Microbacterium sp. NPDC077184. The sequence goes on along the minus strand of NZ_JBFBMM010000007.1, from coordinate 140,902 downwards.
GCCGAGATGATGCAGTACTCCGACCTGCTCACCCCGGTGCCCGACGACCTCAAGGGCCGTTGGATCGACTTCAAGGAAGCCGCCGCGACGGATGCCGAGGGCAACCTCGTCGCCTACGGCACCGACATCGGCCCCCAGGGCATCTGCTACCGCGAAGACCTGTACGAGGCGGCGGGCCTGCCCACCGACCGCGAGTCGGTCGAGGCGCTCTTCCCGACCTGGGACGCCTTCTTCGACGTGGCGGACGACTACACCGAGGCCACCGGCCAGCCCTTCGTCGACTCGGCCAACGCGGTGCTCCAGGGCATCATGAACCAGATCGAGTACACCTACGAAGAGCCTGACGGCGCGATCATCGCCACCGAGAACCCCGACGTCCGCGAGTCGTACGACACGGTCGTCGAGCGCGCGGTGCCGGTCTCGGCCTACGCCGGACAGTGGAGCGACGACTGGTTCGCCTCCCTCGCCGGTGGCGAGTTCGCCACGATGCTCTGCCCCGGCTGGATGCTCGGCATCATCGAGGGCAACGCTCCCGAGACCGAGGGCTGGAACATCGCCAACGCCTTCCCGGGCGGCGGCGGCAACTGGGGCGGCTCGTACCTCGTCGTCCCCGCCAACGGTGCCAACGTCGAGGCCGCGCAGCAGCTCGCCGACTGGCTGACCGCTCCCGAGCAGCAGCTGAAGGCCTTCGAGGCCGCCGGCACGTTCCCGAGCCAGAGCGAGGCGCTCGAGAGCCCGGTCCTGCTCGACTCGACCAACGCGTACTTCAACGACGCCCCGACCGGTCAGATCCTCACCGACCGGGCGGACGCGATCACCGTGACGCCGTTCAAGGGACCGCAGTACTTCCAGTACCACAACGCCCTTCAGGATGCGGTGACCCGTGTCTTCGACGGTCTCGAGGACCAGGAGACCAGCTGGGAGACCTGGGTCACCCAGGTCTCGGGCTTCTGATCTGAACCCTCTCCGATGCGGGCGGGCAGCGCCCCTGCCCGCCCGCATCGGGCCATCCACTCTCGAAGGACGATCGTGACTGTCACCGAACCGCGCCCGAAGACGCGCGCCGGCGCTCCGACGCCATCCCCACGCCAGCCCCGCGTGCTGTCTTTCTCGCAGCGGCTGAGCAAGTGGGACCTCAAGGTCTCGCCCTACCTCTACATCTCGCCGTTCTTCATCACCTTCGCGGTGGTCGGACTCTTCCCCATCGTGTACACGGCGATCATCTCGTTCATGGACTGGGACCTCATCCGAGGCTCCGGCACCTTCGTCGGCTTCGACCAGTACATCTGGATCCTCACGCAGCCCCAGTTCTGGACCGCGCTGCGCAACACCTTCTCGATCTTCCTGCTGTCGACGATCCCGCAGATCATCCTCGCGGTCTTCATCGCCTCGGTCCTCGACCGCAACCTCCGCGCCAAGACCTTCTGGCGCATGAGCGTGCTGGTGCCCTTCGTGGTCGCGCCGGTCGCCGTCGGCCTCATCTTCAACGCGATCTTCGCGGACCAGTCGGGTCTCGCCAACGCCTGGATCCAGGCGTTCGGTCTCCCCGCGATCCCCTGGCACGTCGAGCCCTTCTGGAGCCACGTCGCCATCGCCACGATGGTCAACTACCGCTGGACCGGCTACAACGCCCTCATCCTGCTGGCCGCCATGCAGGCCGTGAATCGCGACTACTACGAGGCCGCCACCGTCGACGGCGCCGGCCCCGTCCGCCAGTTCTTCAGCATCACCCTGCCGTCGCTGAAGCCCACGCTGATCTTCGTCATCATCACGTCGACGATCGGCGGACTGCAGATCTTCGACGAGCCGCGCGTGTTCGACCAGTTCGGCCGAGGCGGTGCCGCCCAGCAGTGGCTGACGATCACCCTCTACCTCTACGAGATCGGCTGGGGCCAGTGGAACTTCGGTCGCGCTGCGGCGATGGCCTGGATCCTGTTCATCATCATCCTCGGGATCGGGTTGATCAACCTGATCATCACGCGAAGTCTCGTCCGTGACGAAGGCCTCAGATCCGAGATCAGCAAACGGCAGGCGAAAGAACTCGCCCGTGCCGCCAAGAAGGACGTGGAGGCGAAGCGATGAGCATCGGATACCCCACTCCCCTCGCCGTCGTCGAGGAGAACATCCCCAACCGCAAGGCGCGCAAGCGCGGCGCCCGCACGACCCGCATCCGCGGATCGCGCCCCGGATTCTGGGCCTACGCGACGCTGATCGTGATCTTCCTCTCCGCGATCTTCCCGCTGTACTGGTCGTTCATCATCGGCTCCGGTGACTCCTCGACCCTGCGCGGACCGTTCCCGTGGATCCCGGCCGGCAACTTCTTCGACAACGCAGCCTCCGTCGTCAACAACCCCGCCGTGAACTTCTGGACGGCGCTGTGGAACTCCATCTACAGCTCGTTCCTGATCGCCGCCGCGGTCGTCATCACCTCCACCCTCGCGGGCTGGGCGTTCGCGAAGCTGAAGTTCCTCGGAGGCCCTGCTCTGCTGGTCTTCGTCGTGGCGACGATGGCGGTGCCGCAGCAGCTCGGCGTCGTGCCGCTGTACATCCTGTTCTCCGAGCTCGGCTGGACCGGGCAGATCGGGGCGATCATCATCCCCGCGCTCACCAGCGCGTTCGGGGTGTTCTGGATGACGCAGTACCTCCGACAGGCGGTGCCCGACGAACTCATCGAGGCGGCCCGCATGGACGGGGCATCCATGATCCGCACCTTCTGGACCGTCGGCGTCACCGCCGCCCGCCCCGCCGCGGCCATGCTGTTCCTGTTCACGTTCGTGGGCTCCTGGAACAACTTCTTCTGGCCCTTCATCGTGCTGGACCGCCAGAACCCGACCCTGCCGGTCGCGCTGTCGCTGCTGCAGTCGAACTACTTCGTCGACTACTCCATCGTCCTCGCGGGCGTCATCCTCGCCACGATCCCGCTGCTGCTGCTGTTCATCTTCGCCGGCAAGCAGCTGGTGAGCGGCATCATGGCGGGCGCCGTCAAGGGCTGAGCCCCGGCATCCGTCCTCCGCACCCCCCCTCGTCCGTCCCCCCCATACCCAGAGAGGATGCCGCCCGCATGAGCGAGAACTCCGAGCGCGCCTTCCCCGCGAACTTCCTTTTCGGTGCCGCCACCGCCGCCTTCCAGATCGAGGGCGCCGCCTTCGAGGACGGGCGTCGAGCGTCGATCTGGGACGCGTTCAGCCGTGAGCCCGGCGCGGTCATCCACGCCGACAACGGCGACGTCGCGTGCGATCACTACCACCTGTACCGCGATGACGTGGCGCTGATGAAGCGCATGGGGCTGCAGACGTACCGCTTCTCGACCTCGTGGTCGCGCGTGCGTCCTGACGGGGGGGACCTGAACCCGAAGGGCGTCGACTTCTACAGCCGTCTCGTCGACGAACTGCTCGAGGCCGACATCCTCCCGTGGCTGACGCTCTACCACTGGGACCTCCCGCAGGCGCTCCAGGAGCGCGGGGGCTGGACCGTGCGCGAGACAGCGGACCGCTTCACCGAATACGCGCTCGACATGCACGACGCCCTCGGCGACCGCGTGAACGTGTGGACGACGCTGAACGAGCCGTGGTGCTCGTCGTTCCTCAGCTACGCCGCCGGCATCCACGCGCCCGGGCACTACAGCGACGCCGAGGGCATGCTGGCCGCCCACCATCTGCTGCTCGGGCACGGGCAGACGGTGCGCGAGCTCCGTGCCCGCGACGCCTCGCTGAACCTCGGCATCACGCTGAACCTCACCGTCGCCGACCCGGCCGACGCGAACGACCCCGCCGACATCGACGCCGCGCGCCGCATCGACGGACAGTTCAACCGGTGGTTCCTCGACCCGATCTTCCGCGGGGCGTACCCGTCCGACATCGTGGCGGACTTCCGCCGGGTGGATGCCGCGGCCGCCGACGTGCTGCAGGCCGCGATCCTCCCCGGAGACCTGGAGGCCATCTCCACGCCCATCGACACGCTCGGGGTGAACTACTATCACGGCGAGCTCGTCAGCGGTCACGCGCCGGTCGTCCCGCCGCCCGTCGGCGAGGCGCCGACCGATCGTCCCGGCCGGTCGCCCTTCCCGGCATCCGACGGCATCTTCTGGCACGAGCGGGGCCTGCCGCGCACGCCCATGAACTGGGAAGTCCAGCCCGAGGGCCTGACCCGCCTGCTCACGCGCGTGTGGCGCGAGTACGCCCAGCCCGCCGACGTGACGCTCTACGTCACCGAGAACGGCGCCGCGTATGACGACGAGCTCGTCGTCGAGGCGGGGGAGCCGCGCGTCCACGACGCCGAGCGTGTCGAGTTCGTCCGCGACCATCTCGCGGCGATCCTGGATGCGCAGGATGCCGGCGTCGACGTCCGCGGCTACTTCTACTGGTCGCTGCTCGACAACTTCGAGTGGGCGTGGGGCTACGAGAAGCGCTTCGGCATCGTCCGGGTCGACTACGACACGCAGGTGCGCACCGTGAAGGACAGTGGGCGGGAGTACAGCCGTATCATCGCGGCGCGGGCACTCGCGCCGCACGCGGTCCCGGCATCCTGACAGACTGGCGATCGCACGAGGGAGGTTCCACATGAGCGCAGACACCGTTCGAGGCTCTGTCACGATCGAAGAGGTCGCGGCGGCGGCCGGAGTCTCCCGATCGACGGTCTCGCGCGTGGTGAACGGCTCCACGGCGGTGAGCCCGGAAGCGCTCGATGCCGTCAACCGTGCGATCGCCGATCTGAACTACGTGCCGAACCGTGCGGCGCGTTCGCTCGCGAGCCGTCAGACGCACGCGATCGCGCTGATCGTCCCCGAAGACACGACGCGGTTCTTCGGCGACCCGTTCTTCGCCGCGATCGTATCGGGCATCAATGCCCGACTCAGCCGCTCGGACTACGTGCTGAACCTCTTCATCGCCAACGACGACCCGGGCGACAAGACCACCAGCTACGTCCGCAGCGGTGCCGTCGACGGCGCGATCGTCGTCTCGCACCACACCAGTGACACGTTCATCGACCGCATCGCGGCCGTCGTCCCCGTCGTCTACGGTGGCCGCCCCGTGCGCGAGCGCGAGCGCGACTACTACGTCGACGTCGACAACGTCCGCGGGGGACGGGATGCTGTGGCGCACCTGATCGCCCACGGGCGGCGTCGCATCGCGACCATCACCGGGCCGCTCAACATGCCCGCCGGTGTCGACCGTCTCCGCGGGTACCGCCAGGCGCTCCAGGAAGCAGGGCTCCTGGAAGGACCGATCGAGGACGGCCGTTTCACCTCCGACGGGGGCACCGCGGCGATGCGTCGCATGCTCGAGCGCGGCGGCGAGCTCCCCGACGCGATCTTCATCGCCAGTGACCTGATGGCGCGGGGCGCGATGAACGTGCTCACCGCCGCCGGCATCCGTGTTCCGGAGGACATCTCGATCGTCGGATTCGACGACTCGCCGGTCGCCACCTCCGTGTCGCCGGCGCTGACGACGATGCGCCAGCCGTCGTTCGCGCAGGGGGAGCGGATGGCCTCGATCCTCCTCGACCTCCTCGCCGGGCGCGAGGCGCCGCACGTGACGATCCTCGAGACCGAGCTCATCTCCCGCGACTCGGTCTGACGACCGTCGCCGGGCCCGTCGTCGCCGAGCGCGTCCTCACCAGCCGGTTAGGCGTTGGAGGAGCTCCCGGTAGCGGTCGGCGGTGCGCTCGACGATCTCGAGGGGGAGCGCCGGCGGCTCGCCGGTGCGGTCCCAGGTGGCGGCGAGCCAATCGCGGACGATCTGCTTGTCGAAGCTCGCCATCCGTTCGGCGGCGCTGTGGCCGGTCTTCCACGCTTCGGCGTCCCAGTACCGCGACGAGTCGCTCGTGAGCACCTCGTCGGCGAGCGTCAGGACGCCTGCGTCGTCCAGGCCGAACTCGAACTTCGTGTCGGCGAGGATCAGCCCGCGCTCCTCGGCGGTGCGGGCGGCGCGGTCGTAGATCTCCAGCGACAGGTCGCGCAGCTGGGCGGCGAGATCGGCGCCGACGAGCTCGACGGTCTGCTCGTACGAGATGTTCTCGTCGTGCTCGCCGAGCGGGGCCTTGTACGCAGGGGTGTAGATCGGCTCCGGGAGGCGGTCGCCGTTGGAGAGGCCTTCGGGGAGGGGGATCCCGCACACGGTGCCGTTCGCGCGGTACTCCGCCCAGCCAGACCCGGTCAGGTAGCCGCGGACGACGCACTCGACCGGTTGCATGTCGAGGCCCTTCACGATCATCGACCGGCCGGCGACGGCGGGCGGGATGAGGTCGCGCACGGCGTCGGCCTCCGTCGTCGACGGGGTGGTGAGCACCCGGCTCGCCGCGAGGTGGTTCGGGATGTCGCGGCCGCCGTCACCGCCGGCGAGGCGATCGAACCACCACAGGCTCAGCGTCGTCAGCAGAACACCCTTCTCGGGGATCCCGGGGGAGAGGACGTGGTCGAAGGCGCTCACCCGGTCGCTCGCGACGACCAGCATCCGCTCGGCGGTGGTCGCGTCGGGGGCGGCGTCTTCGGGGACGTAGAGGTCGCGGACCTTCCCCGAGTACACGTGACGCCAGCCGGGGAGGTCGAGGGTTTCACTCACCCGCCCATCCTCCCATTGCGGGCATGCCGCCCGCGCTAGCGTGTCTTCCGTGACCCGCACCCGATTCCCCCGCTCGGTCTTCCGGGTCGGCTCCGAGCCCGACGCGCGATTCACCCTGGCCAACGAGCGGACCTTCCTCGCCTGGACCCGCACCGCCCTCGCCCTCATCGCCGGCGGCGTCGCCCTCGAGGCGCTGGGGCTGGACCTCCAGGTCGTCTTCCGGCTCGCCGCCTCCCTCGTGCTCGTCGTCGCCGGTCTCGCGCTCCCGATCTGGGCGTGGGTCGAGTGGATGCGCACCGAGCGAGCCCTCCGCACCGGGCGGCCGTTGCCCGGCGCGCACACCAGCGCCGCGCTTGCCGTCGTGGTCGTCGTGGTCGGGCTCCTCGTGCTCCTCGGCATCCTGTGGCGATGAGCGCGCCCCTGTTCGACCCGGGCCTGCAACCCGAGCGCACCGCGCTGGCCTGGCGTCGGACGGCGCTGGCGATCGGCGTCGGATCGCTCATCGCCCTCCGCGTCCTGCCGGAGGCTCTCGGGTCCCTCGCGTGGCTCATCCCCGCCGTGCTGGGGCTGATGTTCGCCGGGTGGCTGTGGTGGCGCGCCGATCGGCGCTACCGCGCCACGGCTCGGGTGCTGGTCGCTCAGGGCGACCGTGCGGCTCTTCCCGGCGGGGCGCTGCCTGCCGCGCTCGCAGGCTTCGTCGTCGCCGCGGGCCTCCTCGCCCTCGGCGTCGTGATCGCCGTCGCGATCGGGCGCTGACCGGAGCGTGAGCCGACCTGCCGGCTCGACCCGGATCCGGTCCGGAGGCGGAGGGTACGGGGGGACGCACGCGATCTCGACCCCCTGTCGTGCGTCGCGGACCCCGCCCTAGCGTCGAGGTATGGATGCCCGCAGAGGATGCCGGACCCCCACCCACGTAGCCGTCGCCGTTACGCTGAGCGCGCTCGGTCTCGTCGGCTGCACGTCGGCCGACACCGGAGGTACCCAGCCGCCCTCCGCCACACCGTCTTCAGCGACGGCGACGGCGACGGCGACTGCGAGCCCCTCCTCGACCTTCGCGATTCCATCCGAGCCGGTGGAGGGGGAGGTGGCGTCGGCCGTGTCGGATCGGACATCGTCACCGCCGTCGAACTCGTCCGTCGCGGGGCCGGGAGTGCTGGTCGTCGACCGTCCGTTCTTCGTGGAGGGGCACTGCGTCGGCGGGCGGAGCACGTACGAGGTGAGGTCGGCGGATCCCGCCGACGCGGGCCGCACGCTCATCGAGGGAACGCTCGACTGCGGCGCGCCGATGAGGAGCTCGTTCGACTACTCGCTCCCGTATGCCGGACCCGTCCAGCTCTCGTTCACCGACACGGACGATGTCGAGCAGGCGTGGCTTCGGGTCGTGCAGCCGTGAGGCGTCAGCCCTCGTCGACCGCCGCCGCGATGTCGGTGCGGTGCTGTCCGCCGTCGAGACCGATCGCGTCGATCGCCTGATACGCGCGCCGGCGCGCCTCGCGGAAGGTGTCGCCGACGGCGACGACGTTGAGCACGCGGCCCCCGGTCGCGACGAGCGCGCCGTCGTCGTCAGCCGTGGCCGCGTGGGCGAGGTGCACACCGTCGACGGATGCCGCGGCATCCGCTCCGGTGATCTCGCGACCCGTCTGCGGCGTGGCAGGGTAGCCCTCGCTCGCCAGGACGACCGTGACGGCGGCGCGGTCGGAGAAGACGGGACGGCGCTCGTCCTCGAGGTGGCCGGATGCCGCGGAGAGGAGCAGCTGCGACAGCGGATCGACGAGGCGGGGGAGGACGACCTGGGTCTCGGGGTCTCCGAAACGGGCGTTGAACTCGATGACCTTCACGCCCGCGTCGGTGAGGATGAGGCCCGCGTAGAGCAGCCCGATGAAGGGCGTGCCCTCGGCATCCAGCTGACGGATGACAGGCTCGGCGACATCGCGCGTGACGAGGTCGACGAACGCCTCTTCGCTGCCGAAGCGCTCGGCGAGCCAGGGGAGCGGCGAGTAGGCGCCCATGCCCCCGGTGTTCGGGCCCGTGTCACCGTCGCCGAGACGCTTGAAGTCCTGCGCGGGGCTGAGGGGGAGGACCCGGTCGCCGTCGCTGAGGAAGAAGAGCGAGACCTCGGGGCCGGAGAGGAACTCCTCCACGAGCACGGCGCCGGACGGGAGGTACTCGGCGGCGTGGGCGAGGGCGGCCTCACGGTCGGAGGTGACGATGACGCCCTTGCCGGCGGCGAGTCCGTCGGCCTTCACCACGTGCGGCGCCCCCAGCTCGTCGAGGGCATTCTCGACCTCGGCGAGGGTGGCGGCGCGCACGGCACGGCCGGTGGGCACGCCCGCGGCATCCATGATGCGCTTGGCGAAGGTCTTCGACCCCTCGAGCTGCGCCGCGGCGCGCCCGGGACCGAACACGGGGATCCCGCGCTCCCGCAGCGCGTCGGCGACGCCCGCGACGAGGGGGGCCTCGGGGCCGATGACGACGATGTCGACGTGACGCTCGTTCGCGAAGGCCGTCACCGCGACCGGATCGTTCGCGTCGAGCGCGACGATCTCGGCATCCCGGGCGATGCCCGCGTTGCCCGGAGCGGCGAAGATCTCGTGCGCGACGTCCTCCCCCCGCAGCGCGAGGACGATGGCGTGCTCGCGCGCGCCCGAACCGAGGACCAGGATTCTCACCCCGCCAGCCTAGCGAGGGGGTCGTCGGGCGCGAGTACGGTGAGGGGATGGCTCCACGGAAGATCACCACCGACGACGGACGTGCCGCGCTCGCCGCCCTCGCCTCGGGGTCGACCGACCGGCCCACGCGCGCGACCGCGGTGCGCTATCTCCTGCAGCTGCTCGCCGAGAAGGCGCCCGGCAACAGCGTCGAGGTGCGCGTGCCGCCGTTCGGCGCGGTGCAGGTGCTCGAGGGACCGCGGCACACCCGCGGCACGCCGCCGAACGTCGTGGAGACGGATGCCGACACCTGGGTCGCCCTCGCCACGGGCGCGGAATCCTGGGCGGACGCCGCGGCGTCCGGACGCATCGCGGCGTCCGGCGTCCGCGCCGACCTCTCCGCCCTCCTGCCGCTCCGGCCCTGACCGAGTCACCACGGTGCGGGTCGGTCAGAGGCGCGTCGCCGCGGGGTCACCACCGGGACCCCGGTGGCGGGGTGCGGGAAGACGTCCACCGCCTGCCCGTAGACCTCTTCGATGCGCTCCGCGGTGAGGACCTCCGCAGGGATGCCGGCCGCGACGACCCGCCCGCGCGAGAGCAGCGTGACGCGATCGGCGTGCGCCATCGCGGAGTTGAGGTCGTGCAGCACCACGGCGACCGCCGCACCCTCCCGCGCGCGACGCACCGCGAGGGCCAGGACGTCCTCCTGATGCCTGAGGTCGAGCGCCGCGGTCGGCTCGTCGAGCAGCAGGATGTCGGTCCGCTGGGCGAGCACGCGCGCGAGCGCCGCGCGGGCCCGCTCGCCCCCCGACAGCGACGGCACCGTGCGGTCGGCGAGGTCGACGATGTCGGTGTCCTCCAGGGCCGCGGCGATCGCCGCCTCGTCGTCGTCCGCGAGCGGGGTGCGCGCCCACGGGGCCCGGCCCATCGCGACGACCTGCGCGACCGTGAACGGGAAGCTCACCGCGTTCTGCTGCAGCAGCACCGCGCGGCGGCGGGCGAGATCGCGCGGACGGAACTCCGCGAGCAAGACCCCGTCCAGGTGCACCGATCCGGCCGATGGCACGACGTCGCCGGCGATCACGCCGAACAGCGTCGACTTCCCGGCCCCGTTCGGCCCGACGAGCGCGTGGACCTCGCCGGCTCGGATGCCGAGCGAAGCGCCCGAGAGGATCTCCCGCCGTCCGCCGTCGGGGACGACCGTGACGTCCCGCGCCTCGAGGACGGCGTCCCGCAGCCCGCTCATCCCCAGCCGCCCGCCCGGCGGCGCGTGCGTACGAGCAGCCAGAGGAAGAAGGGGCCGCCGACGAGGGAGGTGATCATCCCGATCGGGAGGTCGGCGAGGGGCACCGCGGTCCGGGCGACGAGGTCGGCGACGGCGATCAGGGTCGCGCCGCCGAGGGCGCTGGTGATCATGAGCGGCAGGTGCGCGGGACCGATCGCCATCCGCATCAGGTGCGGGATCACCAACCCCACGAAGGCGATGATGCCCGCGAACGCGACCGCCGCGCACACGAGGAGCGCGACGAGCACGATCACCGAGATCCGGAGTGCCTCGACGTGCAGTCCCAGGTGCCGCGCGGTGCGCTCCCCGAGAGCGAAGAGGTCGAGGCGCTTCGCCACAAGAACGGATGCCGCGATCCCGACCGCCACGAGCGGAGCGACGAGGGCGATGTTCTGCCACAGCGCCCCGTTGAGGCTGCCGAGTTGCCAGAACACGATCTGCTCGCGCGTGGACGTGGTCCCGGCGAACGTGAGGAAGGCGAGCCCGGCCCCGGCGATCGCGTTGACGGCGATGCCCGTGAGCAGCAGCGTCACCACCTCCGTGCGCCCGCCGGAGCGGCTGACGAGGTAGACCGAGAACACGGCGACGAGCCCGCCGACGAAGGCGAAGCCGGGGGTCGTCCACAGCCCGAAGACCGTGAGTCCGTACGTCAGGCTCGCCGCGGCCCCGAGGGCGGCGCCGGACGAGACGCCCACCACCGCGGCATCCGCGAGGGGGTTGCCGAAGATCGCCTGCATGAGCACCCCCGACACCGCAAGCGCCGCGCCGACGAGGATGCCGAGCACGATGCGCGGAAGGCGGATGTCGAGCACGACGCCCGCGGCCGTCGGCGCGTCCGGCGCCCACCCGGTGTCGATCCCGACGGCTCGGAGCAGGATGCCGAGGACCTCGGTCGGGGAGAGCGCGTACTGCCCGAGTCCGAGGGAGACGATCGAGACCGCGACGAGGGTAGCGCCGAGCGCGGCGGCGGTCAGGGTGATCCGGGTACCCCGTGCGCGCGTCGGAACGCGGGTGACGACCTCGGCGGTCATGCGGCCGGGGCGTACAGGGCCCGGGCGAGGGCGCGCACGATCTCGGCGGAGCGCGGACCGAAGCTCAGGATGTCGGCATCCGCCATGTCGATCACGCGCCGCTGCTCACCCGCCGGGGTCTGGAGGAGGGCGGGGATGCGCTCGAGCAGCCCGTCGACGCCGCCGACCGACGCGAGTCCGTCCGTCATCATGACCAGGACGTCGGGCTGGGCGGCCACGAGCGCCTCGGCGTTCATCGGCTTCATGCCCTCCCACCCGATCTCGCCGGCGACGTCGATGCCGCCGACGGCTTCGATGAGCGAGTCGGCGCCCGAGTCGCGGCCGAAGATGTAGTAGATGTTCGCGTTGCCGCGGACGTAGAGGAACAGCATCCGCGGGCGATCGGATGCCGCGTCCGGCGCGACCGCGGAGATCTCGGCGACGGCGGCAGCGAGGTCGGCGAGGACCCGCGCGGCGAGGGCGTCGCCGCGGTCCGGGACGCCGAGGGCGGCCGCGATCTCGTGCACGAGGTCGTCGGCGGTGTCGAGGCGGTGCTCGCCGCTGATGACCACGACGGCGATGCCCGCGTCGCGCAGCTGCTGGCGCACCTCCTTGGGCCCGATCGAGGTGTCGGTGAGCAGGACGGTCGGGGCGAGCTCGAGGATCGCCTCGGCGTTGAGGGTGTGCCCACTGTCGGTGACGACGGGCAGCTTCTCGGTGCCGGGGAACTCCGTCGACGCGTCGCGCCCGACGACCCGGTCCCCAAGCCCGAGCCCGAACACGGTGGCGGCGATCGTGCCGGAGATGTCGACGGCCAGGATGCGATCGACGTCGGTGACCGTGACCCGGCGGTCCTCGGCATCCGTCACCGTGACGGGAAGCACGGGATCGCCGCCGTCGACGGGCTCGACCCCACGTGAGGGGAGGCAGGCGGTGGAGGGCCCGGTCGCCGCGCGCGGGTCGCTCTCCGGCGCGAGATCAGCCAGGGCGATCTCGGATGCCGGGCACGACGGATCGACCGATGATCCGGCGGCCGAACCCGCGCCGGAGGCGGCTCCCGGTTCGGCGGACGCCCCCGCCGCGGCACACCCGGAGACGGTGAGCGCGAGCGCCAGGAGCAGGGCGAGAGAGCGGACGCGGGGCATGAGGGTGGGCCTTCACTCGGAGTTGACGGCGGCGGAGAATCTGCCGTACGGTGCACTCAGCTTAGGTAAGGCAACCCTAAGTAATCAAACCCGTTCGACCGAATGCGGCGCCTCGCGCCCGACGTCTCCGGAGACCCTCGTGCTACCCGAAACCGTTCCCCCGCTCGCCGCGCGCGCCAAGATCGCGCTCGCCGTCCTGCTCTCCGCGCTCCTCGTCCTCGCCGGTGCGCGCACCGCGCCGACGGCTCGCGCGCTCGTCGACGGCGCAGTCGTGGCCCCGTCCGTGACCGCCGCCTCCGCCGACGGGATCACCGTGCAGGTGCAGGCGAGCGGGCTGGGCGCGGCCACCTCCGCGTACGCCGCCCTCATCGAGAAGGGCACCGAGGCGAATCTCACCGGGGCCGGCGGCTACGCCGCGTTCGCGATGCCGTTCCCGGTCGTCGCCGACGGCGCCACGACCTTCGCGCTCACCGCCGCGGCCGCCGGTCTCGACCGGACGAAGACGTACGAGGTGCTGATCTGGCAGATCCATTCGCCCGCGAACGCCACCACCATCTACGCCCGCGCGGATGTCGCCATCTCGACCGCCGACTGGGATGCGGTCTTCCCGCCCGCACCCGAGCCGGAGCCGGAGCCGGACCCGACCCCGGCACCGACCTCCGAACCCACCGACGAGCCCACGCCCGAGCCGACCCCGACCCCCGCGCCGGAGCCGACCGAAGAGCCGACCCCGACTCCCGCGCCTGCCCCGATGGTGACCGTCTCCGTCACCGAGGGACTCGATCGCGACGGTCAGACCGTCACCGTCACCGGGTCGGGCTTCGTCGCCGACCCGCCCGCGACGAACGGCGCACGGCCGCCGCTGGCCGGTGTGTTCGCGGGTGCGTACGTGGTCTTCGGGAAGTTCCTCGATGACTGGCGTCCCTCCGCCGGCGCACCGTCGTCGGCGCGCACGGTCATCGGCCAAAAGTGGGGCGTGAACGAGGCCCAGTTCGGCGGATCGGTCAACGCCGCGAACGGCGGCTTCGTCATCGCCGCCGACGGGTCGTTCGAGATCGAGCTGACGGTCTCGGCATCCGAGGCGAATGACCTCCGCGCCGGCAACTACGGGATCTACACCTACCCCGGCAGCGGCGCGACCTATGCGGCGTTCGAGACCTCCACGCCCCTGACCTTCGTCGAGCCGGCCCCGGTGTTCGAACCCGAGATCGAGGTGTTCCGCGCCGACGGGACGACCCCGGTCGGCGCGTCCCTCGTCGCCCCCGGTGAGGAGGTCGTCGTGCGCGGATCCGGCTTCGACCCGGCCGCGAACGTCGGCGGGCGCGGCGTCCCGATCCCCGCGACCCTCCCGCAGGGGTCGTACATCGTGTTCGGATCCTTCGCGCCGGCGTGGCAGCCCTCGGCCGGTGCTCCCTCGACGAATCGCAAGGTCGGCGCGCAGGGCTGGATCCTCGCCGACGACGTGCTGAACCAGGTTCCGCCGATGTACCAGGGCGCCGTGCGCGCCCAGTGGGTGCCCCTCGCCGACGACGGCACCTTCGAGGCGCGCCTGACCGTGTCGGAGATCGTCGACGGGCCCGCCGGTGGACGCACCGGCGTCTACACCTACGGTGCCGGTGGCGTGGCGAACTCCGCGCAGGAGCTCTTCGTTCCGATCTCGGTCGGTGTCGACCCCGAGCCCGAGCCCGAGCCGACACCCGAGCCGACCCCCACCCCAACCCCGAAGCCCACCCCCACGACGCCTCCCGTCCTCACCCCCACGGGTCCCGAGTCGCCGGTCGGCGCCGGGTCGCTGCGCTGGGGGATCTCCTCGAGCTTCGTCAGCTACGTGACCGGACCCATCGCGGGCGGCAGCGTCGCGGCGACCGGGGGAGCCACCCGCGCGAACGGCGCCTTCCAGTTCGGTCAGGCAGCGGGCAGCACCTACTCGACCGCGAGCGGCACCGGAACGGTGTCCTACAGCGGAGCGGTGCGCGTCCTCGGGCATTCCGGCGTGCTGGACGTCACGATCGCCGCTCCGCAGGTGCGGATCACATCGTCGACCTCGGCCGACCTCTACGTGACCTCCGGCGGGTCTCAGGTGCGCTTCGCGACACTGAACCTCACGGCCGGAACCCGCTCGACCGGGAGCGGCACCGTCACCTACTCCGGCGTCCCCGCGACGATCACCGCCGACGGTGTCGCGCGCGTGCTGCAGGGCTTCTCCACGACGCTCGACCCGGTCACCTTCACCGTGGGCGTCCCCGCCCCCGCGCCCGCGGGCTCGACGGGAACCGTGGTCGCCGCGGCTCCCGAGCCGCAGGCCCGCGTCCTCCCGACCGAGCGCGGGATCGCCTCCACCCTCGCCCGCACCGCGGCGCTCGGCGCGTGCGTCGTCGACGCCGCGACCCTCGCGTGGGGCTTCAAGGAGAGCTTCCGCACCTACATCGAAGGCATCGCCGCGGGCGGCTGGGAGCTCGACGGAGTGGCCTACGACTACCCGGACTTCACCTGGACCGGCGGCACCGGGTCCGTCGACGCCGAGACTCGCGCGGGCCTGGTGGGCTTCGGTGGCAGCATCCGCTTCACCGGTCACGACGGCGCTCTCGACACCACCCTGACCGATGCCCGCATCGAGCTGGCCGGCGATCGCGGATACGTCGTGTTCGACGTCTCCGGCACCACGCAGGACGGGGCGCCCGTCGCGCAGGCCGGCGTGCGCCTGGCGGAGTTCGCGCTCCCCGACCTCGAGGTCACCGACGACGGGCTCCTCCTCGATGCGCTGCCCGCGACGCTGACGGATGCCGGGGCCACCGCCTTCGGCACGTACCCCGCCGGTGAGCAGCTCGACCCGGTGTCGGCCGTCCTCCCCATCTCGGCCGACTGCGACCTCGCCGCGGGCGACGCGGCGGCGGTCGTCGAGGACGAGACGGAGCCGACCCCCGCGGGCCCGGAAGCGCAGAGCGCGACGACGGCGGCCTCCGACGCGGCTCCCGCGGTCTGGCCGTGGGCGGTCGGCGGGTTCGTGGTGCTCGCCGCGCTCGCCGGGGCAGGGGTGTGGGTCATCGTCGCCCGCCGCCGCTCGGCCTGAGACCGACTGCGCGGCATCCGTGAACACCGCCGGAACGGATGCCGCGCGCCCGGCCCGCGCCGGCCCGCCCGGTGCCACAATGAACTCATGGCACGCGCGCGCACAGGCGCAGCAGACGATGACGACCGCTCCCGGCACGAGCACGTCGTCGACGAGGAGTGGGTCTCGCTCGGTGTGAGGCGCGCGCCGCGGGTCGGACGGTTCCTGTTCATCGGTCTCTTCGGGGGCCTCGCGATGGCGATCATCCTCACGGTCGTCGCGGGGTTCACCGCCCCGCCCGGGGGACCGCTGTCGAACGGCCCGTCGGGGTACCTGCGCGTCTTCGGCGTCCTGGCGGCCCTCTGCATCGGCGTCGGCCTGCTGGTCATGAGCGTCCTGGCGATCGTGCTGGACCGTTTCGTCGGCCTTCGCACCTCTCCCGTGATCGCCGAGCACGCCACCACCCTGCACGACGACCTCACCTCGCCCGTCGGCGACGACCCGCCGCGCTGGGCGCGCGACGCCGCCGACCTCGCGCCGCCCCCGCCGCGTCCCCCACGTGCGCCTCGGCCCGCGCGCCCGGGCACTCCTCCCGCCGGCGGCCCGGCCCCCGACGCCCCGAAGGGATAATGGAGGCATGGCCGACGACCCGACGCACCCGCGCGATTCCGTGCCCGAGCCCTACCGTGCGCGGTCCGAGACGCTTCAGCTCCGCCGCGCGCCGAAGATCTCGGTCTTCCTCATCGCCGGCGCCGGTCTCGGCATCCTCGTCGCCCTCATCCTCACCTTCGCGTTCGACGGCACGGAGGCCGTGAGCCGCAACACCGGCTTCGAGTACTCGCAGGGCCAGGTCTTCGGCTTCATCGCCCTCATCTGCATCCCGATCGGCGTCGCCCTCGCCGGCGTCGTCGCGCTGCTCTTCGACCGCGCCTCCAGCCGCCGCGCACGGCAGGTCGCCGTCGAGCACGACGCGATCCAGATCGCCCCCGACGACGACCGCGCCTGACGACCATCGCGCCTGACGGATCGCTCCGATCAGGCCAGCTCGGCGATGATCGGGTGGATCGCCGCGTCGAACGCGACGACATCCCCGCGCAGCGAGTCGGTCACCGCGACCGTGAGCGACCCGATCCACCACACCCCGCGCTGCGCGAGCGGCAGGACCTGCACGTTCAGCTCGAACGAGTGCGCCCGGCGACCGATCTGCCGCTCGTACTCGGCGATCGCGCTCGCGTAGGCGCGGTACGCGCTTCCGCTGCCGACGTGGCCGTCGCGCCGGTAGCGCGCGTGCGCCGACTGCGCGAACGCGAGGGCTTCGGATCCGTGCCCGCTGAGCTCCGCGCGCAGCTCGTCGAAGCCCTCGACGGGCAGCGCGAGGAGGGTGTCGAACTCGTCGACGAGATCCAGGGGTACGGGGGAGGGGTGCGCCTGCGGCTCGACCGTCATGGCCCAGTACTCACGCCACTGACGCTCGAGGATCGACTGCGCCGCATCGTCGCGTTCCACCGGCCGCGGAGGGATGCCGCGCAGATGCGGGAGCTCGTCCGGAGAGCGGATGCCGAGCACCTGACGCAGGTAGAGGGCGAGGAGCACCGGCTGACCGGCATCTTCGCGGATCAGCCACTCCGGAGCCCCGGCCGCGCCCATGCGCACCAGTGTATTGCCCGCCTCCCTCTCCCGGACGGTAGCGGGACGGCAGGGGTCCCGCGCCGCCGCTAGGCTGTAGCCCGTGGCCTCACCCTCTCGAGACACCCCCGAAAACCCTTACGCCCGAGCCGGAGTCGATACGGCAGCGGGCGATCTCGCCGTGGAACTGATGAAGTCCGCGGTGCGTCAGACGCACGGACCCGAGGTCCTCGGCGGCGTCGGCGGCTTCGCCGGCCTGTTCGACGCGACGGCGCTCCGCGGCTACACCAAGCCGTTGCTGGCCACCAGCACGGACGGTGTCGGCACGAAGGTCGCGATCGCCCAGGCGATCGACAAGCACGACACGATCGGGCGCGACCTCGTGGGCATGGTCGTCGACGACATCGTCGTGGTGGGGGCCGCTCCCCTCTTCATGACCGACTACATCGCGTGCGGCAAGGTCTTCCCGGAGCGCATCGCCGACATCGTCCGCGGTATCGCCGAGGGCTGCGCCGAGACCGGCACCGCGCTCGTCGGCGGCGAGACGGCCGAGCACCCGGGCCTCCTCGGGGTGAACGACTACGACGTCGCGGGCGCGGCGACCGGCGTCGTCGAGGCCGACAAGGTCCTCGGCGCCGAGCGCGTGCGCACCGGCGATGCGGTCCTCGCCATCTCCTCCAGCGGTCTGCACGCCAACGGCTACTCGCTCGTGCGGCACATCGTCGCCGGCGCCGGCGTCCAGTACGGCGACAACGCCGCCGACTTCGGCATGACGTGGGGCGAGGCGCTCCTCGAGCCCACCCGTCTGTACACCTCACCGCTCCTGCGCCTCCTCGAGGAGACCGGCGACGCGGTGCACTCCCTCAGCCACGTCACCGGAGGCGGCATCGCCGCCAACCTCGCCCGCGTGCTGCCCCGCGGCTCGTGGGTCGACGTCGATCGGTCGACCTGGTCGCCGTCGCCGGTCTTCCGCGTGCTCGCCGACCTCGGCGGGCTCGACCTCGCCGCGACGGAAGGCACCTGGAACCTCGGCATCGGCTTCCTCGCCGTCGTCGACGCGGATCGGGCGGATGCCGCGATCGCGCAGCTGGCCACCTCCGGACTCGATGCCTGGCAGGTCGGTGTCGTCCGCGACGGGGCCCTCCCCGACGGCGACTTCGAGCAGGGCGCCAAGGGCGTCGACGGCGGAGCGGTGCGCCTCGTCGGAACGTATTCGGACGGCGCCGCCGGCGCCACCCGCTGACCCAACCATCGGAGCGAAGCAACACCCATGTGCGGAATTGTCGGGATGGTGGGCCGCGGGTCCGTCAACCAGGAGATCTACGACTCCCTGCTCCTCCTTCAGCATCGCGGCCAGGATTCCACCGGGATCGCCACGGCCGAGCCGAGCGGCGTGTTCCACGTCCACAAGGCGAAGGGTCAGGTGCGTGAGGGCTTCCGCACCCGCGACATGCGGGCCCTCCTCGGCAACCTCGGCCTCGGCCACGTCCGCTACGCGACCAAGGGCACGGCATCCAGCGAAGAAGAGGCGCAGCCCTTCTACGTCAACGCCCCGTACGGCATCGTTCTGGTGCACAACGGCAACCTCACCAACACGCGTGAGCTGACCGAGGAGCTGTTCCGCAAGGACCGGCGGCACCTCAACACCAGCTCCGACACCGAGCTGCTCGTGAACGTCCTCGCGAACGAGCTGCAGACCGTGATCTCGGGTCCGGACCTCGATCCGGAGCAGGTCTTCCAGGCCGTCACGCGGGTCCACGAGCGCGCCGAGGGGTCGTACGCGGCGATCGCGCTCATCGCGGGATACGGTCTGCTGGCGTTCCGTGATCCGTTCGGCATCCGTCCGCTGATCCTCGGCACGCGGCGCAACGCCGACGGCTCGTACGAGTGGGTCGTCACCAGCGAGTCGCTGGTGCTGGAGAACGGGGAGTTCGAGGTCGTCCGCGACGTCGAGCCGGGCGAAGCCGTCTTCATCGACCTCGAGGGCAACCTGCACACCCGGCAGTGCGCGACCGACCCGAAGCTCGTTCCGTGCTCGTTCGAGTACGTCTACCTCGCCCGTCCCGACTCGATCATGAACGGCATCTCGGTCTACGAGGCGCGCCTGCGGATGGGGGAGCGCCTGGCCGACACGATCGCGAAGTACACGCCTCCCGGAGTGATCGACGTGGTCATGCCGATCCCCGACTCGGCGCGTCCGGCCGCGATGCAGGTCGCCCGGAAGCTCGGCATCGAGTACCGCGAGGGCTTCTACAAGAACCGCTACGTCGGCCGGACGTTCATCATGCCCGGGCAGGCCGTGCGCAAGAAGAGCGTGCGTCAGAAGCTCAACGCGATGTCGAGCGAGTTCAAGGGCAAGAACGTGCTCCTCATCGACGACTCGATCGTGCGCGGCACGACGTCGAAGGAGATCATCCAGATGGCGAGGGATGCCGGTGCCGCCACCGTCACGTTCGCCTCGGCGGCGCCGCCCGTGCGCTACCCGCACGTGTACGGCATCAACATGCCCTCCCGGCACGAGCTCGTCGCCCACGGCCGCACGATCCCCGAGATCGCCGAGGAGCTCGGCGCGGACTACATGGTCTACCAGGAGGTCGAAGACCTGAAGGCGGCCATCCTCGAGGGCTCGCCCGACGTCGAGGACCTCGACATGAGCTGCTTCGACGGCCGCTACATCACCGGCACCGTCAGCGACGAGTACCTCGCCTGGGTCGAGGGCTCGCAGGAGTCCTGACCCGGGTCGCTACCGCGGCCTCGGATCGGATCCCGGGGTCATCGCGACCTTGCCGTTCTCGCGTGGATCCGGGGGCGCTGGTCACTGTCCGGACGCGCAAGCCCACGCCGAGGCGGACCGGCGTCGAAGAGCGATCGTCCGGGAGGAGATCAGCACCCAGCCGATCACGAACACGCCGGCCAGCGCGAGAAGCGCGAGTTCGAGTGGGAGTCCGATCGAGAAGAGGACGACCACGGCGAAGATCACGGTGCCCCCGCCGCTGCGAGCGGAAGTCACGATGGGGTGCGATCTGTCCTGATGCGTCGCGGCGAAATGGACTGTCGAGGCGTGGACTCTTCGGCACGCAGAAAGTGTCATCCCGAGGCACCCCGCCGGGTATCGATCCTTGCGGAATGCGTACGCCGTCAGAGCGAATCCCGACCCTCTTCCACCGTCACGTCGCCTCGGCGGCGCCTCTCGTACGGTACCCGCACGTCTACGGAATCAACATGCCCTCCCGTCACGAGCTCGTCGCCCACGGGCGGATGATCCCCGAGGTCGCGGAGGATCTCGGGGAGGACTACGTGGTCTACCAGGAGTACCTCGCCTGGGTCGAGGGATCGCAGGAGTCCGGACCTGGGTCACTCCTCGACGTATCCGGTGGCCGGGTCGATCGAAGCCAGGAACCCCTGGATCTGAATCCGGGCCTCGTCTCTCGTGTGTGTGGCGCCGTTGAGGCCGACCGAGAACCCGTACCCCGGGTTCGGGGTGTTGACCCAAGCGAGGTGGTTCGATCCACCGTCGTGCGTGACGTCGAACACCTGCCCGTCGACGACGACGCGGAAATGGGGCGCCATCGTCCGGAGTCTTGCGGCCGCGCGCGCGACGACCGGTCCGCGCTCAGCGCGAGATCTTTCGATGGTTCGCGCGACCTGGTCCGGATCCGCTTCGGGTCTCGTCGGCGTGCCGGCGTCGAATGGCGGGTGAGGGTCGTACTCCAGCGCGAGCTGCACCGCCCGTGCCGTATCCGCCCCGCAGAGTTCTGCGGCGACGGATAGTGCGAAGTCGATGCCACTCGTCACGCCGCCCGCAGTGATGACGTTTCCGTCCTGCACGACGCGACGCTGTTCGGGAATGGCGCCGAACTCGCTCAGCATCGAGTGAGATGCCCAGTGCGTCGTCGCTCGCTTCCCTGCGATGAGGCCGGCGGCTCCCAGCGGGAAGGATCCCGTGCACACGCTCGTGACGTACCGTGCGCCGAGGGCCTGTCGGCGGATGAAGTCGATAGCGGGCGCGTCGTCCAGCAGATCGAAGGCACCCTGGCCGCCGGGAACCATCAAGACGTCTGCTTGGGGAGCATCGGTGAACGTCGTCGTCGGCAGGACGCAGAATCCTGCGTCGGTCGAGATCGGCTCGAGACGATGCCAGACCAGGTCGACGGTCGCGTCGGGCAGGCGTGAGAACACCTGCACCGGACCCATCAGGTCCAGCTGAGTGACGTTAGGGAACAGGAGGGCGACGATCCGCAGCGGAATGGCCATCAGCCCACGCTAATCGTGAACCCGCAATTCCTCACTGGAGGTGGCGACTCCAGAACGGATCTGACTCCCAGTCAGGGGGAACCCCCATCCCGGCGAGATTCATGCGAGGGCGGGTGATGAGGAGCTCGTGCAGACGACGCGCCCAACTGCTGTGGGGCGAGATGGAGTCGAGTACGGACTGAAGTGACGCAAGGACCGGGTACAGACGTTTCCGCGACCGCTCGGTGAGCGCGCCGGGATTCAGCCACGAGATCGCTGCTGACGTCGGGATCGCCGGATACACGCCCAGCCCCACGTTCCACAGCCGCCCATGATGGGCGCAGATGTTTCGCACGCGAACGTAGGTCTGCATCCATGACTCGAGGACGGGTGCGGTCATGCCGATGCTCGCAGCGATGGCAGTGCGGTCCGACCGCTGTCGGAGATTGCGATAGACGCTTGTGAGCTGGCCGATGGTCAGGGTCTCGACCATGAGCCACGAGGGCGGCAGTTCCGGTGAGCCGTACGTCGTGAGGTAGTGCTCAAGCGCCGACCGGTGCACGAGCGAGTCATCGCCTGCGTCTGGCGTCCCGCGGAGGCGATCCTCGCCCGTCTTCCGCACCATTCTCTCGAAGTCAGCGTGGGCGCCGTGATTTCGGAAGTGAGCCGGGTCCGTGTACCAGTGAGAATCGTTGTAGATCGTGGACATGTGATCGGTGAGGGCCGCACGAACCGCGACTTCGACGCGCTCGAGTGCGTCCATCACCAGCAACCTCAGCGATCGGTCGAACACGTAGAGGTCGAGGACGTCGTCGAAGCTGGTCCCTTGCCGCATCTGGTGCTCCGCTCCACCGTGCTGGAACGGGATCGTGTAGGGCGAGAGCCGGTAGTAGCCGATGTGTCGCAGGTATCTGGCGGCTCGGTCGCGGTCGGGTATCTCGAGGCCACGGTCGGAAAGGCGATCGACCAATTGTTCGACGCCCAGCGGCGGTTTCTCGTACCGCAGCGATCCACGTGGTCGGGGCGGGCGAGCCATTGAGTCATCCTCCTCGCCGGGCAGAAAAAATCCCCCAAGTGCGCATCGTTGAGAGGCGTGGGGGATGTGGTGACAACATCCTAGCAAGGAAATAGCGCGTGCGACGCGCGCGTTGCGAGACGGGTCGCATTCCGGCGATCGAGGGGGATCATGGCGCACGTGACGAAGACGGTGATCGAACAGCTCGACATTCTGGAGTCCCTCGGACTGTTCGACGTGGCGTACAGCGACCGCGCGGCGGTCACGGCGACGGCCGCGGCCCTGCGAACGGCGCCGGCGCGGGGCGAGACGGCGCTCGTCGGGCTCCATCCGGCGTGGTTCCCGGCATCCGGACTCGCCCCACTGATGACCCGGGAGGGAAAGCCCGGCTTCGTCGTGGAGGACATGACGGATGTCGACGACTTCCTGCCCTCGGGGTTCGACCTCCCCGACAACCCGCTGTACCTCGTGCGCGACGTCGAGCGAGGAGATGACCTGCGGAACGTTTCACCGGAAGAGGCGCTTCCTCGGATCACGGCGGCGGGGCGACGCGGCCTCACGCTTCACGAGGGCCTGAGCTGGGCCATCACCCACCCGGAGATCGTGGAAGCCAACCACTGCTTCATGACGATCGGTTCGAGGAAAGCGAAGCCGCTCGCGCGCGCCGGCGACGGTGTCGCATACGACGCACGAACCCCCGCCCTGTGGAACGCGTCGGGAACCGGTCGGGACGGGAATGACCGCCGCGGTGCGCCGAAGCTCGGCTGGTGCTGGTGGGGGAACCGACACACATGGCTCGGAATCGCCTCCGCCGAGCGGTAGCCGCGGAGGTCGCGGATCGGCAGGTCAGCCGCCGGTCCGCCGGCGACCGGCGAACGCACTCAGTCCGTCCCGCAGCGGGGCGAGGTCTGCGGCATCCATCCCGACGGCTTCGAGTACCTGGGCGGGAACCCGCACGGCCTGGCGGCGGAGCTCGCGCCCCTCGGAGGTGAGCGAGATGTCCAGCACGCGTTCGTCGGCGGGTCGGCGCGTGCGGGTGACGAGTCCCTGGGCTTCGAGCCGCTTCACCAGCGGTGACAGTGTCGCCGGTTCCATCGCCAGTTCCAGGGCGAGGTCTCCCAGCGACCGTGGCGACTGCTCCCAGAGGGCCAGCATCACCAGGTACTGCGGGTGCGTGAGGCCGAGCGGCTCGAGGATCGGCCGGTAGATCGCGACGACGTTGCGCGCGGCGGTGACGATGGCGAAGCACAGCTGGTTCTCCAACCGCAGCAGGTCGTCGGTACCGGCGCCGGCGGGGGCGGGATTCATGGATCGATCCTATAGCCCGTAGATGTTTAGTACGCTAACGATATGCGGAAAGACGAGAAGCAGGAGGGCGAGCAGCCTCCCCTTCGTGAGCGGGTGAAGGCCGCCGGCGGCTGGTACGCCTACGTGAACGCCCGGCTCATCCAGGTCGCCGGTCCGGCATCCGTCGGTCCGTACGAGACCACGCCGCCGCCCTCCGCGGAAGTTCGGGCGGAGCGCGCCTGCCCCCTGTGCGGTCATCCCGTCAGCGGGCACACCTTCGACCGCTCGGGTCCGAAACCTTTGATGTATTGCCCCTGACGGTGCTCGGACGGCGGGACCCGCTCAGTCGACGACCGCGTAGCGGTGCATGGTCACGCCGCCGGAGCAGGCCGCCTGCTCCAACAGGTCCAGGCGAACCGGCACCGTGACGGCGTCGAAGAGCGGTCGCCCGGAGCCGAGGATGACGGGATGCGTGAAGATCAGCACCTCGTCGAGCAGGCCGGCGGTGAGGAGCTGGGTGGCGATCGCCGCGCCGCCGACGCCGATGTCGCCGCTCCCGCTCTCGCGCAATTCGCCGAGGCGTGCGACGGCGTCGTCCCTGCCGAACACCGTCGTGTTGTGCGGCGCTTCGATGCGTCCGCGGGAGACGAGGATCTTCGGCTTCTCGGTCCAGATGCGCCCGTAGTCGCGGTACACCTGAGGGAACTCGGCGTTATCGCGTGCGGCGGGCCAGAAGCTCTCCATCGTCTCGAAGACTCGCCGGCCCTGCACCATCATCGTGAGGGCCTCGGCACGCGCGTTGAAGTCCTCGTGCAGCTCGTCGCTGATGCTCATCCAATCCCCGCCGCCCTGTTCATCGTGCGTGTGCTCGATGAACAAGTCGAGCGAGACATTCATCCAGTACACGAAGCGCGCGGACATGAGCCCTCCTCGGTGAAGTGGTGGGCTCAGTCCACCACTTCGGACGTGTCGGCGCGAGGGGGAACGCGCGGGACCGGTCCCGCCAGAGCTCAGAATTCTCCTGGCGAACCGCCCGGGGCGGAGCTGCCGAGACGCTTCAGATGGACGTGCCGCGTGAGCCGGATGGCGGGGCGGATCATGAGCTGGATGCTGCCGATCAGGAAGAACCAGGTGCCGACGGTGGTCGTGGCCTCGCGAAAGAAGAGGATGCTGCCGGCGATGAACCAGCCGGCCACCAGGATGTCGTTGACGATGCTGACCACTTCGTAGATCCGCCGAATCACGACCTCCTCGTCACCGAGTCGGAAGCTGAGCGTGTGCGTGGCGCTGGGCGACGAGTCGGCCACTACAGGTCTTCGTGGAATTCGGTGATGAGGCTGTCGACGACCGCGGCCATCGCTCCGCCCGGGTCGGAGCCCGCCGTTTCCACTCCCGCCGCGACCGCGCGCTGCCGAGTGGACGACGTGCCGGTGTCGGCGATCTGCTGAATGCGACGCACCTCCTCGGTGCAGCCGAGGGCCTCGGCATCCTCCTCGACGAGCTCGATCAGCTGCGTCGCGAGCTCCGAGAACGGGACGATCTCCCCCGCGCCGAAGTCGATGAGCCCCTCGGTCACGCCGTAGCGCTGCGCACGCCAGCGATTCTCACCGACGAGGAAGCGGTCGTAGACCCGCCAACGCTGATTCCTCGTGCGCAGCCGCCACAGCATCCGCAACAGGGACTGATTCACCGCCGCCAGCGCGAGCGCGTCCTCCATCCGCGGAGAGACGTCCATGATCCGCGTCTCGAGCGTCGGGTACCGGTGCGAGGGGCGGATGTCCCACCAGATCTTCGTCGGGTCCTCGATCACACCGAGATCGGTGAGCACCGCCACCGATCGCTGGTACTCGACCCAGCTGACGTACTCGGGCGGCAAGCCGGTGCGCGGCAGGTTGTCGAAGACCGAGAGCCGATACGACGCGAGGCCGGTGTCCTGCCCCTGCCAGAAAGGCGAGGATGCCGACAGCGCAAGCAGATGCGGCAGGAAGTACGCCATCTGATTCATCAGGTCGGCGCGCAGCGCGTTGTCGCCGATCCCGACGTGCACGTGGTTGCCGCAGATCAGCAGTCGCCGTGCGACCCCGGCGAGGTCGCGCTCCAGGCCTCGATAGCGTTCCTTGTCGGTGTGGTGCGCGTGCTTCCAATCCGCGAACGGATGGCAGGCCGCCGCGATCGGCGAGAGCCCGTGCTTCTCAGCGTGGGTCGAGACCGCGGAGCGGAGGCGTCGCAGATCGTCTCGGGCTTCCCCGATGGTCGCCGACACCCGCGTGCCGATCTCGACCTGACACTGCTTGTACTCGGGGCTCACCTGGTCGCCGAGCTCGGCGACCAGCCCGTCGAGGAACCCCTCGGGGGCCTCCGCCAGAGCGCGCGTCTCGCGGTCCACGAGGAGGTACTCCTCCTCGATGCCGATGGTGAAGTCAGGATCCTGCACAGCTCTCCCCTCGCCCGAGACTCCATCGAACAGGTTCGAGCGGGGTGTCGGCAACCACTTGACACCGGCACCCGCCGTCCGGACGTCACGTGGGCACGAGAAAAGCCGCCCTCACCGGTGGTGACGGCGGCTTCTGGCGAAGATCAGGCTTTCTCGAGCTCGTCTTCGTCTTCGTCTTCGTACTGATCGGCCCACTTGTCGACGTACGCGTCGTCGTCCGACGGGTGACCGAGTTCACGCTCCAACGCAGCGTAGTTCACGCTGTAGGTGTCGTACTTCAGTTCACGGGCGATCTTTGTGTGCTTCGCCTTCTGACGGCCACGCCCCATGCGAGACCCCCTCACGATCTGAGTCGCGGGCGCGGGCTGAAGAGCCGCTGACCCGGGTATTCACGAATCCGGATTGGACCGGTAAGAGTAGCGTTCAGGATATCACGGAGCCCCGGGGTCACCCGCGGCTGGGCACACCATACCGGAATGGGGCGATGACGCATGAGTGATGAGGCATCCGTCGATCGGGACGAGGCCCGGGATGTCGAGGCGCTGCGCGGAGCGGTGGTCGTCGGGGTGATCCCCGATCAGCCTTCGCGGGTGCTCAAGGAAGCGGCGAGATACGCCCGTCTGCACGGGGCGCCGCTTGCCGTGGTGCACGTCGACGTGACCCGCTTCGTGACCTACGAAGACCCCGACGGCTACGTCCATTCCGCCCCCATCGACCTGAACATCACCGGCGACGGCGACGACCTGATGCGGATCGAGGCCGCCGCGGCCGACATCCTCGCCGGAGCCGGCATCCGCTGGTCGGCGCACGAGCTCGTCGGAGACCCGGCGATGGCGATGCGCCAGTTCGCGGACCGGATCCAGGCGCGGATGCTCGTCGTCGGCACGCGGCGCCGCGGTCTCGGCGAATCGATCCGCGAGTTCTTCACCGGCTCGGTCGCCGCCCGGCTCGCGCACCGGCAGCAGCGACCGATCCTCGTCGTCCCGCTCGGTGAGCCGCTGCGGGACGACGAGGATCTCTGGCCTGCCTGAGGACGCTCAGCCCCGCAGCGTTCGCGAGATGTCGCGCGCGATGCGGTCGAGCTGAGCCGCGAGATCGTCGACGACGTCGGCGGCGAGGTCTCCGCCGCGCGCCACGTGCGCCCGGAGGTCGCTGCGCACCCGCGCCCGGAACTCGTTCACCGCGGCATCCGCCCGGCTCACCTGTTCCCGGCTGCGGGAGCGCGGGTCGTCGTCGCGGGCGCTCGGCGCTTTCTGCGTCTGCTGATCCCGACCGGCGGCGGCGAGGTCGGCGCGCAGGCTCCGCATCGCCTCGCGGACGCTCCCGCGCACCTCGTCGGCGATCAGTCGGACCGAGTCGGCGAGGCCCGCCTGAATACCCTCGAGCTCGTGCGCGCGGGAGGCGACCTCCGCGCGGCCGGCATCCGTGATCGCGTAGACGGTCTTGCGGCCGTCGACGCTCTTGGTCACCAGGCCCTCCTCCTCGAGCTTCGCCAGGCGCGGATAGATCGTCCCCGCGCTCGGGGTGTATGTGCCGCCGGTGCGATCGGCCAGGGCCTGCATGATGTCGTACCCGTGCCGCGGGCCCTCGTCGAGGAGGTTCAGGAGGTAGAGCCGCAGGTCGCCGTGCGAGAACACGGGGCTCACGACCGGCCTCCGTCATCGGCTCCGCCGTCGACGTCCTGCGGCATGTCGTGCGCGACGGGATCCGTCACGGGGGGACGCCGCAGAACGGTGATCGCGCCCGCGACGGAGTTCGCCCGCACGTCGGCGAACGAGCCGCTGAGCTCACCCACGGATCCCGCGTAGCTCGTGGTCGGAAGCGAACCCTGACCGGAGTGGACGATGCCGTCGATCTGCACGCGTCCGCTGACGCTGCGCGCCACGTAGTTGGCGGGGTACCCCTCGTCCATGCGGACGGTCGACTCGCCGCTGACGGTGTTGAGGCTGACGCGCTGCACGGGCCCGCTCGTGTCGACGAGCATGGCGCCCGATACGGTGTCGATCGTGGCGGAGCGCAGGATGCCCGTGGCCGCGACGTCGCCCGAGACGCTGTTGGCGGTGAGGGCGCCGACCAGCTCGCGCACCTGCACGTCACCGGAGACCGCGTTGACGGAGAGATCGCCCGTGAGCCCGTCGACGATGATGTCGCCGGACACGGTGTTCAGACGTGCGTCCTCCCGGAGGCCGGCGACGAGGGCGCTGGCGGAGACCACACCGAGGGTGAGGGCGATCGATCGGGGAACGGCGACGCTGATCTCGGCCTTCGGTCCACCGGCGCCGAAGTTGCGGAACACCTCGAGGAAGTTGTCCCAGCGCAGCTGCGGGTGGTCGATCTCGACGGCGTCGCCGGTCGCTTCGATGCGCAGGTCCTTGACGGTGACGTTGTGCACCTCGATGCGGACGCCGGGCTCGTCGTGTCCGATCACGTCGATCTGGCCGCCGACGAGGCCGACTTTGAGGGTGCGCACATCGTCGATGTCGATCACGCGCGTCTCGCCCGGGTGGATGAGCCACTTCTCCAGGGTCATGTTCTCTCCCATGTCTCGAGCCGCGGTCCGATCGGAGCGGCGTCTTTCGCGATATATCGCGTGTGAGGAGTAAAACACGATATATCGCGTCGGTCAAGACTCGCTGGCACCGACGACGAAGGCCGCCCCCCGAGGGGGACGGCCTTCGTCGGTTTCGAGACCGAGGTCAGGTGCGGGCTCCGCCGCGGATGACTCGGAACAGGAAGACGATCAGCGCGATGATGCCCACGATGAGGGCGACCCACAGCAGCCACTGGAGGGCGCTGTTCAGCCCGCCGACGATGGCAAGGACGATCGCGACCACGATGATGACGATGAGTGCGAGGTTCATGGAAGTTCTCCTTCTCCGGCGGAGGCACGCGGGATGCGTACCGGCGTGCCTCGTGGGCACTGAGAAGACTCTGGCATCGCCGTGAGTGCGCCGGGAGGGGCTTGACGGCGGATCCAGCCCGGTGATATCGAGTCATAATTCGCGGGCTCACCTCGAACGGGCGCCCTTGTCAAGGCCCTGCCCATGCGCACGAGCCGACTTACGGTGTGGATCATCACGAGACCCCGATCTGTTCTGGAAAGGAGCGGACAGATGCCGAAGAACCGCGGATCGAACAGTCTGAAGGACCCGGAGCTCTACGAAGAGCTCCGTAAGGACGGTGCCTCGAAGGAGAAGGCCGCCCGCATCTCGAACGCCGCCGCCCGCGACGGGCGCGACACCGTCGGCGAGCGGGGTGGCGCCTCCGGCTCGTACGAGGACTGGACGGTGAAGGACCTCCGCGCCCGCGCGAAGGAGCTCGGCCTCACGGGCTACTCCGACAAGAAGAAGGCGGAGCTCGTCGACATGCTCCGCGACCACTGAGCGGCGCGCGGATGCCGAAGCTCGTCCGGGTGCGTCCGTTCGACGATCCCGGGTACAGCCGACGGAAGGCCGGTGAGGGGTTCCGGTTCGTCGATGTCACAGGAAAGGCCGTTCCCGCGCAAGACCGCGCGCGGATCCAGACGCTGGTGATCCCGCCTGCCTGGCAGGACGTCTGGATCTGCTGCGAGGCGCGGGGGCACATCCAGGTCGTCGGCACCGACGACGCCGGGCGGCGTCAGTACATCTACCACCCGGACTGGAGCAGCGGCCGCGACAGAGGCAAGTACGCGCGCGCGCTCGCACTCGCCGAGGCGCTGCCACGGGCGCGGGCGCGGGTCACCGCGTCGCTCCGTCGCGAGGCGCTCGACCGCGAGCGCGTGCTCGCGGCATCCTTCCGCCTTCTCGATCAGGGGGCGATCCGCATCGGGTCGACGCGCTACTTCACCAAGCACGGGAGTCGCGGGCTCACGACGCTGCTGCGGCGGGATGCCGCGGTCGAGGCGACACTCGTCGCGCTGCGCTTCCCCGGCAAGAGCGGCCAGCGCCAGAATATCGAGATCGACGACCCCGACCTCGCGCTCGCCGTGGCGCTGATGGCGGCGGGTCGCCCGTCATCCCGACTGCTCGCGTGGGAGCGCGGGCGGCGGCGGGTGCCGGTGACGCCGACCGAGGTGAACGCCTACGTACGGACCCTCACCGGCGGATCGTTCACGGCGAAGGACTTCCGGACTCTCCGCGGCACGATCCTCGCGGCCGACGCGCTCGCGCGGATCGGCGAGGTCTCCACCGCCCGCGAGCGCAAGCGTGCCGAGGTGCTCGCGGTGAAGGCGACCGCGACCGCCCTCGGGAACACGCCCGCGGTCGCGCGGAGCTCCTACATCGACCCGCGGGTGTGGTCGCGGTACAAGGACGGGCACCTCCTCGACCTCTCGGTGTCGCCGGAGTCGGCGATCCGCGCTCTGCTACGTCCGGGTCGATGACCGCTCGCGGATAACGTGGGCGCGTGAGCTCCGTCGTCAGCGTGCGCACCCTCGGCCTCGTCGTCGCGGGCGGCGCGGTCGGCGTGCTGGCACGCGAGATGCTCCTCCTGCCGGTCGATGCGCGCGGCCTGCCCTGGGCGACTCTTGCGATCAACATCGCCGGGTCCCTCCTCCTCGGCATCGTCGTGGGCTGGCTCGACGACCGGCATCCCCGGGCCCGCGCGTTCCTCGGCACCGGCGTGATGGGCGGGTTCACCACCTACAGCGCGTTCGCCGTCGCCTCCGCCGGCTTCGTCGGCGCGGAGCCCGCGGTTTTCGGGCTCGCGGCGTCGCTGGTGGCGGCATCCGTCCTCGGGGGAGTCCTCGCCGCGTTCGTCGGCCTCGTCATCGGGCGTCGCGTCGCCGACGTGCCGGGCGAGCTCGAGGATCCGGAGGATGCGCGGTGAACGCAGGGCTCATCCTCCTCGCCGCCCTCGCGGGAGGACTCGGCGCGGGCGCACGCTACGTCCTCGACCGGCTGATCACGGCGCGCACGCGCACGGTGTTCCCCGTCGGGATCCTCGTCGTCAACGCGACGGGGTCGTTCCTCCTGGGGCTCCTCACGGGCCTCGGCGCTGCGATCGTGCCCTCCGATCTTCTCCTCGTGCTCGGCGTCGGCCTCCTCGGCGGCTACACGACCTTCAGCACGGTGGCGGTCGAGTCGGTACTCGCGGCCGAGCGCCGGGAGTTCGCCGTCGCCGCGGGGAACCTGCTCGGAACGCTGGTGCTCTCGGTCGCGCTCGCCCTGGGCGGAATCGCCCTCGGGGCCGGAATCGCCGTGGGATACTGAACCCTCGATACACCCGCGTATCGAATGCCCTGCACCACCCGCACACGCACCCGAAGGCTCCCGTGTCGAACCTCGCCGTCCTCAGCCTGAAGAACCGGGCGCTCATCGCCCTGGTCACGATCGTCGTCGCCATCTTCGGTGGCATCGCGCTGAACTCCCTCAAGCAGGAGCTCATCCCCTCGATCGAATTCCCCGCCCTCATCGTCGTGTCGACCTACCCGGGCGCCTCGCCCGAGGTCGTGAGCAACGACGTCTCGACGCCGATCGAATCGGCGATCCAGGCGGTCCCGGGCCTCGAGTCCACGACGGCGACGAGCACGACCAACGCCTCGATCGTCCAGGCGTCGTTCACCTACGGCACCGATCTCGGCACGGCCGAGCAGAAGATCACCCAGGCGATCAACCGCATCCCGGGCGGGCTGCCGGACGGCGTCGAACCGAACGTCATCTCCGCGAGCATCGACGACTTCCCCGTCATCCAGCTCGCCGTCACCGGCTACGACGACGAGGAGACCATCCAGTCCACCCTCGATTCGACGGTCATCCCCGAGCTCGAGGACATCGACGGCGTCAACGGCGCCGAGGTCGTGGGCGGTGTCGGCCAGCGCATCACGATCACGCCGGATGCCGAGGCCCTCGCCGCCGCCGGCTTCACGCAGCAGGCCATCACTGATGCTCTCGAGCAAAACGGCGTGCTCTTCCCCGGCGGTGAGATCACCGAGGACTCCCAGACCCTGACGGTGCAGACCGGATCGAAGATCACCTCCGTTGACGAGGTCGCGGAGCTCCCGCTGGTGCCGGGCGACGAGGCGCAGTTCGCCGCCGGACCGCAGACGATCGCCGACGTCGCCGACGTCGTGCAGGAGCGGGACCCGGTCACCACCATCTCGCGCGTGAACGGCGACCCGGCGCTGACCATCGCCATCACCAAGCTTCCCGCCGCGAACACCGTCGAGGTGTCGCAGGCCGTCGTCGCGGCGCTCCCCGGGCTCGAGGATCAGCTGTCGGGCGTGGAGCTCTCCGTCATCTTCGACCAGGCGCCGTACATCGAGAAGTCGATCGAGACCCTCGCGGTCGAGGGAGGATTCGGTCTGCTCTTCGCCGTCCTGGTGATCCTCGTCTTCCTGCTGTCGGTGCGCGCGACCCTGGTGACGGCCATCTCGATCCCCACGAGCCTCCTCGTGACCTTCATCGGCCTGCAGGCGTTCGGGTACTCGCTGAACATCCTCACCCTGGGCGCGATCACGATCTCGATCGGTCGCGTCGTGGACGACTCGATCGTGGTCATCGAGAACATCCGTCGCCACTACGTCGGCAACGCCCCGAAGCTCCCGAGCATCATCCGCGCGGTGCGCGAGGTCGCCTCGGCGATCACGTCGTCGACGATCACCACGGTGGCGGTGTTCCTCCCCATCGCCTTCGTCGGCGACGTCACGGGCGAGCTCTTCCGGCCGTTCGCCCTGACGGCGACGCTCGCGCTGCTGGCCTCCCTCGTCGTGGCGCTCACCATCGTGCCGGTGCTGGCGTACTGGTTCCTGAAGCCAGGGAAGCCGCTCCTCGACGCGCAGGGTCGCGAGATCGACCCCGAGAACCCCGCGGCGCCGATGGATCGTCTGCAGAAGGGGTACGCCCCGGTCCTGCGCTGGACGCTCCGGCACTCGTTCGCCACCCTCGGCATCGCGATCCTGGTGCTGGCCGGCACGGTCGCCCTCGCGCCGCTGATGAAGACCAACTTCCTCGGAGACTCCGGGCAGAACACGTTCACCATGACCCAGTCCATCGGCGAGGCCCCGAGCCTGGAGGCCGAGGCGGCGGCGGCCGAGCCCGTCGAGGCGGCCATCGTCGGCATCGACGGCATCGAGACCGTGCAGGTGTCCATCGGCTCCAGCGGCAACGCACTGCGCGACGCCTTCACCGGGGGCGGCAGCGGCATCACCTACTCGATCACCACCGAGACGGGCGTCGACCAGGTGGCGCTTCGTGAGGAGGTCCAGCGCGCGATCGACGGGCTCGACGACGTCGGCGACGTGACGATCGCGGGCGGCAACGGCGGGTTCGGCTCGACCGATATCGAGATCGACGTCACCGCTCCCGACGCGACCACCCTGCAGGAGGCGACCGACGCCGTCGTCGCGAGCCTGGACGGGCTCGACGACGTCAGCCAGGTCACGAGCAACCTCTCGGCATCCCTTCCGTTCATCTCGGTCGCCGTCGATCGGGATCGCGCCGCCGAGCTCGGACTCTCCGAAGTGGCCGTCGGCGCTCTGGTCTCCAACACGATGCAGCCGCAGAACATCGGCAGCGTCGAGGTCGACGACACCGGGCTCACGGTCTACCTCGCGGTCGTCGACCCGCCCACGACGATCGAGGAGCTCCGCGACCTCGAGGTCTTCACCGCGCAGGGACCGCTTCCGCTGTCCGACGTCGCGACGGTGGAGGAGAGCCAGGGGCCGACCTCCATCACCACCGAGAGCGGCGTCCGCACCTCGACCGTGACGGTGACTCCGGCGACCGACAACCTCGCCCAGGCGACGCAGTCGGTGACCGAGGCTCTTGAGGGCGCCGACCTGCCGGCGGCGGCGGACGCGACGCTCGGGGGCGTGGTGTCCGACCAGAACGACGCGTTCGCGCAGCTCGGCCTCGCGCTCCTCGCGGCGATCCTCATCGTCTACGTGGTCATGGTCGCGACGTTCAAGTCGCTCCGCCAGCCGCTCCTGCTGCTGATCTCGGTGCCGTTCGCGGCGACCGGCGCGATCATCCTGCAGGTCATCACCGGCATCCCGCTCGGCGTCGCGTCGCTCATCGGTGTCCTGATGCTCATCGGCATCGTGGTGACGAACGCGATCGTCCTCATCGACCTCGTGAACCAGTACCGGGAGAAGGGGCTGTCGGCGTACGAGGCGACGGTCGCCGGTGCGGTGCGTCGACTCCGCCCGATCCTCATGACCGCGCTCGCGACGATCCTCGCCCTGACCCCGCTCGGTCTCGGGATCACCGGCAGCGGCGGATTCATCTCGCAGCCGCTCGCGATCGTCGTGATCGGTGGTCTCATCTCCTCCACGCTGCTGACGCTTCTCGTGCTGCCGGCGCTCTACAACCTCGTCGAGGGCGCCAAGGAGCGTCGCCTGGCGCGGCGCGCGGGCGGTGCGGATTCCTCCACGGACGCCGGAAGTGACGCCGCGGATGCGAGCGAGGCACCGGTCGCCCCGATGAGTCGCCGCGAGCTGCGCGCGCGCGAGCGCGGGGTCGCCGACACCGCGGGTGTCCCGGTGGTGGCGGGTACCGCGACGGCGCTGGCCACCGTCGCCGTTCCGGTCATCGAGGAAGCGCCGGATGTCGAGGTGCCGTCCACGGATGCCGAGCCCCCGGCGGGAGCCGCCGAGGCCGCTGCCGAGGATGCCGAAAGCGGTGGAGCGCTCGAGTCCCCGGTCGACGAGGGCCCTGGCTCGCTGTCGGCGGTCGCGGCGGTCGACCCGGTGATCGAGGAGTCGCCTGATCTCGAGACGTCGGTGATGGATGCCGAGCCCCCGGCGGGTGCTGCGGATGCCGCTGCCGAGGATGCGCTCACCGGAGGTGCGTACACCCCGGAAAGCCCGGAAGGTCCGGAGTCCGTTGCCGACGAGCGCGGGGAGTCGGACGAGAACCCGGAGTCGGACGAGAACCCGGAGTCGGATGAAAGCCCGGAGTCGGACGAGAACCCGGACGGGCAGCGGCAGGACTGACCGGCCGGAGCGTCGCGGCGAGACCGCGGGGGCGTCGCGTCAGATCCGGCGCGACGCCGTGGGTCTGTGGCTGTGTTCGCGGCCGGCGGTCGTCATTCCCGCCGCCCGAGCGCGGGTGCGCCGAGGCGCTCCGCTCGTGTTTGCGCGGACATGAATCGGAGGGCGGGTCGACCGGGTGGCGGCGATCCTGCGGGGCGTGCTCATCGCGTACGCGCGGCTCGGCTGGCGACGCACGCGGTGCCGGACCGGGCGGTGACGTACCGGTCGTGACGGTTCGTCGGACGCGTCCGTCGGGACGGCACGCGGCGTTGCGTGGGGGACCGTGCTCGCGCTCGCGTGGGGCGTCCATCCGCGGACGACGCGGTTCAACGCCGGGAGCCACACGCCGACGATGCCGAAGGCCATCGCCTCGTACGCGGCGAGGGTGATGATCTGAAGGATCAGCAGGACCATTCCCGTCGCGATGATCAGCACGCCGATCGCGGTTCCGAGGCGGAACCGGAGGCTCACCTTCCGAAGGCCGAGCGCGAACGCGAACATCGCGAGGAACGACAGCGCGAGGCCGGCGGCGGCGCGGTCGTGCATGTCCATACTGACGGGGATCGGGATGAGGCCGACGACGGTCATGTGGAGCCCTGCCGACGCGATCGCCCAGCGAAGACCGCGGGATGCGCGGATGGTCATGACGTGGGAGAGGTCGGCGGCGAGGAAGACCGCGTAGAGCACCAAGAGGGCTCCGGCGATGATGACCGCCCCGTTGAACGAGTAGCTGGAGAAGTCGCCGAAGGTGCCGAGCTGGGAGAAGTGCAGGTGCCACCACAGGTGGTCGCGCGTCGTGAGGATCGCCAGCGCGACACCGGCGACGAGGACGGCGATGGCGAGCGTGGAGATGCGCTGCGACAGGTTGATCGGGGCGACGGGGACGCTGGTGGTGGCGGGTGCCGAGGACGCGATGGGTCGACGGCGGGCGCGCGCGGGCACACTCGCAGGAAGGTGTGTCGCGGGCGGGACTTCGGTTCGGGTCGTGTTCACTTTGCTCACCGTGCGTCAACGGTCGGGGGACTCGAGGAGTGCCGCGTCCCCCTATCGGCACGCCCGCAAAGCGCGATTCCGGAGGCAACCCAGCTCGCCTCCGTCATACGGCACTCTTCAAGTGGTATAGAGTACCGCGCCGCTGAGGCATTCTCCCAAATGGTGCGTCGCCGTCTTGACGGCGCACCGCCGTGAGCGCTACGAGTGCGTGCGTCCGCGGGCATGGGTTCATTCTGGCGCGCGTATGTGTCATCGAGGTTGCGAGCTGCGAGAATCTTCGCCTCCGTCGACGTGTCCGGTCCGTGGATGGGCCTCTCAGGCGCGTGGACTACGCTCGACCGGTCGGCTCTGGACAAGCGCGCTTCGCGCTCCGAGTTCTGTGAGTCCCTGGGGCCGATGGTGAGCGTCGATCGACGCGCATGAACCATCACATGAATGGCCCCCGGCCCACGAGCGCCCGGGTTTGACCGCGGTCCGACGGAGATGTCGTCGGGTGCGGCGCTGTTCTCGTGCGAGAACCGAAGGAACACCCATGCCCAAGAACAAGAAGCCCGCCGGCGGCCGCCCCGCCAAGAACTTCGAGCCCCGCTACGGCGAGCGTTCGCAGGGGTCCTACCAGGATCGCAAGCGCCGCAGCGAGTCTTCCGCTCCCGGCCGTTCCGGCGCTCCCGCCGGCAGCCGCAGCCCCGGACACCGCGGATACCGCCCCGAGACCGAGGACGCCGCCCCCAAGCGTCGGTGGAGCGGGCAGGAGAAGGTCGGCCGCGACGAAGCGCGCCGCATCCGCACGCATGAGAGCGCGGATCGCGCCGGACGCCGTCCGGCCGAAGCTCGCCCCGAGCGTAGCCGCACGGACCGGATGGACCGGGTGCCGCGCGACGACCGCCGCACTTTCGGCGACGCACGCCCGTCGACGCGTGATGACCGTCCGCGTCGCTCGTTCGATGACGACCGTCCTCGGAAGTCGTTCGAGGGCGATCGCCCGCGTCGTTCGTTCGACAGTGACCGTCCGCGTCGTTCCTTCGACAACGATCGTCCGCGTCGTTCGTTCGACAAGGACCGTCCTCGACGCGACCAGTCGACCCGCCCGGTGCGCACGCGCGCTCAGGACGACCGCGTCGACGTCGTCCACGATCGCCTCCAGGCGCAGGCCGTCCAGGCCACCGTCGTCGAGGGGGCGACCTTCTCCGACCTCGGTCTCGGCGACAACATCGTGCGGGTTCTCGCGGACCTCGGCGCGGCGTCGCCCTTTCCGATCCAGGCCGCCACGATCGGGCCGATCCTCGCCGGCACCGATGTGCTCGCCCGCGGTCGCACCGGCTCCGGAAAGACCATCGCGTTCGGGGCGCCGCTCGTCGAGAGCATCCTCCGTTCGCAGGCCGGCAAGCGTCGGGCGTTCGGCCGCAACCCGCGTGCCCTGATCCTCGCGCCGACCCGTGAGCTGGCGCTGCAGATCGACCGTACGATCCAGCCCATCGCGCGCAGTGTCGGCCTCTTCACCACGCAGATCTACGGCGGCGTGCCCCAGGGGCGTCAGGTCGGCGCGCTGAAGAAGGGTGTCGACATCATCATCGGCACCCCCGGCCGCATCGAGGACCTCGTCGAGCAGGGCAAGCTCGACCTGTCCGACATCGAGATCGCGGTCCTGGACGAGGCCGACCACATGTGCGAGCTCGGATTCCTCGAGCCTGTCCAGCGCATCCTTCGCCACACGGCCGACGGCTCGCAGAAGCTGCTGTTCTCCGCCACGCTCGACCGCGAGGTCGCCGCGCTGGTCGATGAGTTCCTCGTGGAGCCCGCCGTCTACGAGGTCGCCGGTGAAGACCAGGATTCCGGAACGATCGACCACCGCGTCCTCGTGATCGACCACCGCGACAAGGCCGACATCCTCGCGTCCCTGGTCGAGCGGGAGGGCAAGACGCTCGTCTTCGCCCGGACCCGCGCCTACGCCGAGACGCTCGCCGAGCAGTTCGACGATGCCGGGATCCGCGCCCTCGCGCTGCACGGTGATCTGAACCAGGCCAAGCGCACCCGGAACCTCGAGCGCTTGACCTCCGGCCGTGTCCAGGTGCTCGTCGCCACGGACGTCGCCGCCCGCGGCATCCACGTCGACGACATCGATCTCGTCGTGCAGGCCGACGCGCCGGACGAGTACAAGACCTACCTCCACCGGTCGGGCCGCACCGGACGTGCCGGTCGCGCAGGTACGGTCGTGACGCTGATCACCCGTCAGCGCCGTCGTCGCATGAGTGAACTCCTGGACCGTGCTGAGATCGAGGCGCCGTTCGAGGACGCGCGCCCGGGTGACGATCTGCTGGAGGAGCTCTCCGGCCGTCAGGCATCGAACGTCGACGCCTGAGTCAGAAGAGCATGGCCGGGGCGGATGCCGCGGCGCGGCCCCGCGCGGTGGTGACCACCGTCGCGGCGGTCGACCGCCGTTGCGCGAGCCCCGGCATCCCTTCGCCGCGAGGGCTGTCGTCCTCCGCCTGCCCGCCGAGGCCATGTCGGCGTAAGAGCGGTCGAACTCGTTTGGCGAGCCAGGTGCGATACGCCTTGGATGCGTACGCCGCCGCGCCCGGGTAAAGACCGCGGTACGACGACACCAGCTCGGGATGCTCGCGCTCGAGCCACCGTAGGAACCACTCCTTCGCGCCCGGACGAAGGTGCAGGGCGCCGAAGACCACCCGTGTGGCGCCGGCGTCGGCGATGCGGCGGAGCGCGTCGTCGAGCGCCGGGACCGAGTCGGTCAGGTGCGGCAGGATCGGCATCAGGAAGACCGTCACCCGGAAGCCTGCCTCGGCGGCCGCGCGCACCGTGTCGAGCCGCGCGGCGGTGGACGGCGTCCCGGGTTCGATCGCCCGTTGCAGGGCGTCGTCGAAGACGGCGATCGACAGGGCGATGGTCACGGGGACCTCGCGTGCGGCATCGACGAGGAGCGGGAGATCGCGGCGGAGCAGCGTCCCCTTCGTCAGGATCGAGAAGGGCGTGCCCGCGTCGGTCAGGGCGGAGACGATCCCCGGCATCAGGCGGTACCGTCCCTCCGCCCGCTGGTAGGGATCCGTGTTCGTCCCGAGCATCACCGGATCGTGCAGCCACGTCGGGCGCGCGAGCTCGCGCCGCAGAACGTCGGCGACGTTGACCTTCACGATGATCTGACTGTCGAAGTCGTGGCCGGCATCAAGCTCCAGGTACTCGTGCGTGCCCCGCGCGAAGCAGTAGGTGCACGCGTGGCTGCACCCGCGATACGGGTTGACGGTCCAATCGAACGGGACCCCGGATGCCGTCGGCACGTGGTTCAGGGCGCTCTTGGCGAGAACCTCGTGGAAGACCACGCCGTTGAACTCGGGTGTCGTGACGGTTTGCACGAACCCGCCCAGATGCTCCATGCCGGGGAGGGCCCCGGCATCCGTCTCGCCCAATCGCTGTCCCTGCCATCGCATAGTCTCAGGGGAACAAAAGTTCGATGTTAAGTCAAGGGGGTGTGATCCGTATTAGAACGGTGGCGATGAGATCGGGTCCCGGGTCGTGCGAGACCCCGTGGGCAGGGCACAATGGCCGACGTGCTCCAGGCCGGATCCCCCGAACCCGCCGCGCGTCACGCAGGTGCGCCGCGCGGTGCGCGGATCGGCGTGGGCGCGGCCGTGCTGGCGGTCGCGGCCCTCCTCATGGGGGCGTCGGCGACGCTGACCAGCCTGACGGCTCCGGCTCCGGCGACGCCGGACGGCGCGGCGGCGGAGGGCGCGGAATCCGCCGCGCTCTCGGCGGTGGAGGTGCCCGCGTTCGCCGGGCCGATCGCGGCGTTGCCCGTTCCCGAGCAGACGGCGCTCGCTGCCGCGGTGGATCCGTGCGCCCTGCCTGAGGTCGTCTCTGCGCTGAATGCCGGAGAGGACGAGGCGGTCATCGCCGCGTTCGGCGGCGCCGAGCCGTTCCGCGTTGCGGTGACGGAGGACCGGGCGCCGTGCGTGAGCCTCGACGATCCGGCACGCACATGGATGGTCGTGAACAAGGTCCGCCCCTACGCGCCGATGTCGTTCCGGCCGACGGCCCTCGCGATGCCCGACGGGGTGCGTTCGCTCAGCGGCGGTGCGCTGCACGAGAAGTCAGCGGCGGCGCTGGCGACCATGGCCGCCGACGCGCGTGACGCCGGGGTGGGCGAGATCGCCCTCGCAAGCGGTTTCCGCTCGTTCGAGACGCAGGCCGACACCTACCGCAGCCACGTCGCCGGCCGCGGGGTGGAGGGTGCCGATCTGGTGAGCGCCCGTGCGGGATTCAGCGAGCACCAGTCCGGCTTCGCCGCCGACGTCGTACCGTGCGACGGTGGCTGCGGCACGCTCGACGACCTCGCCGGCAGCTCTCAGGGGCGTTGGGTGCATGACAACGCCTGGCGATACGGCTGGATTGTCCGCTACGGCGAGGGGATGACGGACGTGACGGGCTATGTTCCCGAGGCCTGGCACCTGCGCTACGTCGGTCCGTCCCTCGCTCAGGAGTATCACGAGGCCGGGTGGGAATCACTGGAGGAGTTCTTCGGTCTGCAGCCCGCTCCGGACTACATCGGCTGATTCGCGGTCACGGATGTCGGTGGAACTGAGTACCCTGGCATCCGGGATGCGATTTCACGGCATCCGTTTGCTCGAGGACGAGAGGACCACGCCATGGAGCGCGACATCTACGACGAGGATCACGAGGCGTTCCGCGACGTCGTGAAGGAGTTCGTCAAGCGCTACGTCACGCTCGCCGACATCGCCCGGTGGGATGCCGACGGTGAGGTCGATCGCGCCACGATGCGCGCGGCGGGCGAGTCCGGTCTCATCGGGCTTTCGGTCCCCGAGGAGTTCGGTGGCGCGGGCATGCTGCAGGATTACCGCTTCCGTGCGGTCGTGAACGAGGAGATCATCGCCGCGGGTGCGGGAAGCCTCGCGGGGGCTTTCGGCATCCAGGACGACCTCGCCGTTCCGTACCTCGTGCATATGGGCACCGACGAGCAGAAGCAGACCTGGCTTCCGCGCATGGCGACGGGCGAGATCATCGGCGCGCTCGCGATGACCGAGCCGGGCGCCGGCAGTGACCTGCGCGGCATCAAGACGACCGCGAAGAAGGTCGACGGCGGCTACATCGTCAACGGCGCGAAGACCTTCATCTCCTCGGGCGCCACCGCCGACATCGTCGTCACCTTCGTCAAGACCGGCGAGGGCGACCGCCCCGACGCATTCAGCCTCTTCGTCATCGAGACCGCGTCGGAGGGCTTCGACCACGGCAAGAAGCTCCACAAGATGGGCTTCCAGGGGCACGACACCGCCGAGCTCAGCTTCAGTGACGTCTTCGTTCCCGACGCGAACCTCATCGGCGGGCGCGAGGGTCAGGGGTTCGTGCAGCTCATGATGAACCTGCCGCTGGAGCGCCTCTCGATCGGTGTCGCCGCCGCGGCCGCCGCGCAGGCGGGGCTCGATTGGACGCTGACCTACACGAAAGAGCGCGAGGCGTTCGGCCAGCGCATCATCGACTTCCAGAACTCCCGCTTCGCCCTCGCCGACATCGCCACTACCGTCGACGCGCTGTGGGCGTACATCGACCGCGCGCTCCTGGCGTATCGCGACGGCAAGCTCTCGGCCGAGGAAGCGGCGAAGGTCAAGTTCTGGACGACCGAGCGCGAGTGGGATGTGCTCGACGCGTGCGTTCAGCTCCACGGCGGTTACGGCTACATCATGGAGTACCCGATCGCGCGGGCCTTCCTCGACGCCCGCGTCCACCGCATCTACGGCGGCACGAACGAGATCATGCGCGAGATCGTCGGGCGTCAGCTCGCCGGCAAGCGCTGAGCGATCCGTTCGGCGGGCTCCGCGTCAGGCGATGGCCCACGGGAAGGTCGTGGTGAACACCGCGGCGGATGCCGCCCAGAAGAGGATCGCGAAGACGACATCGCGCGCACGAAACGGCACCAGGTGTCGTTCCGTGCGGCCCGCGTAGGCGCCGAAGGCGCGGGCATCCATCGCCAGAGCGACCCGCTCGGCGTGCCGGATCGCCCCGGCGAGGAGCGGGACGACGTAGCTCGTCCAGCGGCGGACGGCGGCGATCGGTCCGCGCCCGCGGTTCGCGCCGCGAACCCGGTGGGCTTGGCGGATGACCTCGAGCTCGTGCCCGAAGCGGGGGACGAACCGGAACGCGGCCAATGCCGTGTACCCGATCCGATACGGAACCCGCAGCTGCTGGATGCTCGCCCGCACGAGATCCGGCCCGGTCGTCGACAGGCCCGGGATGAGCGACAGGGCCAGGATCGCCGCCAGTCTCAGCCCCGTCGCGAAGCCGATCTCCAGCGCTCCCGCGTAGAGGGTCCATGCCCCGATCTGCAGGACCGGCGCGGTGTCGTCGACCAGGGCTGCATCCGTCCACAGCGAGAAGCCCAGGCCGATCGCCAGCGCCACCGCCGGTACGGCGAGCCCGAGGATGAGCGCGAGGCGCACCGACATCCGGACCCCGACGAGGAGGACGAGGTACCCGAGGGCGAGGAAGACGAGCGGCGTCCGCAGGTCGCGGACGAACACCAGCAGGACGATCGCGGGAAGGACCGCGGCGACTTTCGCGAGCGGGTTCAGCCGGTACAGGAACCGCCAGGGTGCGGCATCCGTGATCTCGCGATACGGATCGACGACCGCGGTGGGGGCGGTGGCGGGGAAGCTCACGACGGGATCCCGTCCGTGCGGAATCGGACGCCGGCGCGGGCGCCGAGCGGGGTGCCGGGGAGGTCGGAGACGCGGGTCGCCGACGCCAGGTGCGGGTGCCCCGCCACCCCGTGCAGTGCGCGCGCGAGCGGCGGCATGCGCAGTCCCGCCTGGTCGATGAGGTCTTGGTCGGCGAACACCTCCGCCGTCGGGGCGTCCGCGAGGATCCGGCCGTCCGCCATGACCACGACGCGCTCGGCGTGGTCGGCGACGAGCTGCATGTCGTGCGTGACGACGATGACGGTCGTGCCGTCGTCGTGCAGGTCGCGGAGGAGAGACAGGAGCTCCTCGGCGCGCGCGCGGTCCTGACCGAAGGTCGGCTCATCCAGCGCCAGGACCCCCGCGCCCGCGACGAGCGCGGTGCCGACGGACAGGCGCCGCTTCTGTCCGCCCGAGAGCAGGAACGGATGGACGTGCGCGCGTTCGGCGAGGCCGAAGCGCTCGAGAAGCGCCATCGCGCGTTCCCGCACCTCGTCCTCCGAGACGGCGGTGCGGCGCAGACCGTGCGCGATCTCTT
This sequence comes from Microbacterium sp. NPDC077184, assembly GCF_040687055.1. Lineage (NCBI taxonomy): Bacteria > Bacillati > Actinomycetota > Actinomycetes > Micrococcales > Microbacteriaceae > Microbacterium > Microbacterium sp. NPDC077184. The sequence goes on along the minus strand of NZ_JBFBMM010000007.1, from coordinate 97,428 downwards.
CGAAGACGGATGCGGTGATGAACTGGTGCTCGGGATTCTGGAAGACGAAGCCGACACGTTCGGCGCGCGTCCGCTCGTCGAGCCGGGCGATGTCGTCGCCGCCCACGCGCACGGTTCCCTTCGGTGACGTGAGGACTCCCGCCATCGCCTGGACCAGCGTGGTCTTGCCGGCTCCGTTGGCGCCGACGACGGCGACGAACGCGCCGCGGGGGATGTCGACGGTCACGTCGTGGAGGACCGGTGTCTTCCCCCGTCGGAGCGTCAGGTCGCGTGCCTCGATGGCCGCGCCGACGGCCGCGGGTGAGGGGGCGGGCGCCGAGGAATCGACGACGACGGCGGGCGCGGCATCCGGCGCCGGCTGCGCCTCGAGGGCGGCGCGGAGCTCATCCGGGGTGAGCGGCAGGGGGTCGAACGCGTAGCCCGCGCCCCGCAGCCGCAGCGCGGCGAGCGTCGACGTCGGGAGCCAGACGCCCAGCGCGGCCAGACGCTCGGCATCGCCGCGGAGGACCGCGTCGGTCGGCCCGTCGACGAGCACGACGCCGTCGGCCCCGAGCACCACGACGCGGGTGACGAGGGCGACCGCGGCGTCGAGGTTGTGCTCGATGAGCACGATCGCCCGTTCGGGATCGCCCGCGACCTCGGCCAGCGCCTCGTAGACCTCGTCGATGCCGCGCGGGTCGAGGTTCGCCGTCGGTTCGTCGAGCACCATCAGCCGCGACCCCATGGCGAGGGCGCACGCGATGGCGAGACGCTGGCGCCCGCCGCCGGACAGGCGGTCGGGGTTCTCGGAGCGCCGCTCCCAGAGGCCGACGCGTCGCAGGGACGCCTCTGAGCGAGCGAGGACGTCGCCGACCGGCAGGCGCAGATTCTCCGGCCCGAACGCGACCTCGTCGAGGAGCGTGCCCGTCACCAGCTGCGCGTCGGGATCCTGGAACACCATCCCGACGTGACGGGAGAGGCGCGCCACGGAGCTGGCGGCGGTGTCGAGGCCCGCGATGACGACGGATCCGTCGAGGGTCGCCGGAACGGCGTGCGGGATGAGGCCGTTGAAGGCGAGCGCGAGGGTCGATTTCCCCGACCCGCTGGGCCCGAGGACGAGCACCACCTCGCCGGGCGCGACGTCGAACGACACCCGGGCCGGCGTCGCGGCATCCTCGCCCTCGTGCGTGATCGCGACGTCGCGCAGGCGCGCAAACGGACCGGGCCCGGGAGATGAGCCGGAACCGGGCGCGGGAAGAGGGTGTGCAGTCACGGCGGGCCTCGGTAGGTGAGTCTCACCTAACCTATCGCGGCGGGCCTGTGTTGCTCCGGGTCAGCGGCGGGCGACGCCGGCGCGGCGGAGCGCGACGCCGATGCCGAGGCCGAGCGCGGTCCAGGCGACGGGGCCGAGCACCGAGACGACGAGGTAGATCACCTGTGCCCAGGTCGGGAGCGACGCGAGGTCGGCGGCGAAGGCGACGACGACGGCGACGAGGATGCCGATGATGATCGCCGAGATGAAGAACCGCCACGCATCCCACACCCGGTAGCGGGTGAGGGCGGCCACGAGCTCCTGGATCCCTCCGAACAGCAGCGCGGTGCCGATGAAGCGCAGCGCCCATTGCGGCGCCATCGCGCTCGCGACGAGCGCGGCGAAGACGTGCGAGAGGAGCGCCACCCACGGGAGTCGGATGACCTCCTGCGCGATGATGCCCGGCAGCACGTGGGAGCCGAGCACGATGCCGTACAGGATCGGCACGGCCAGGAGCACCACCGGGGTCACCCATCCGGCGATGCCGCCGAGGAGGCCTGTCGCCACGCCGATCGCGGCGCTCGTGAGCAGCACGCGCGTGGAGAGGACGGAGGTTCGGGCCACGTCCCTCAGCGTATCGCCGGTGGACGAGGGCGCGGATCGCGGGCGGCCGGGAGAAACTCGGCGCCGCGGCCGGGGTCAGACGCGGCGCTTGCGGCGCGTGAGGCGGACCGCCGGCATGGGCGGGGCGGGGATGCGTTCGTCGCCGTGGTCGACGACCGCGCCGAACCGGTCGGCGCCGGCCTCCCACGCCTCGCGCGCCGCGACGATCTCATCGTGGCTGCGGCCGACGAAGTTCCACCACATGACGATGTCGTCCTCGAACGGCTCACCGCCGAGGAGGAACACCCGTGCTCCATCGGTGCTCTCGATCTCGATGTGATCGCGGGTGAGTCCGAGATACAGGAGATGCTCGCCATCCAGGTCGACCGGGTCGTCGGCGCCCTCGACGTGCGTCGCGACCCGCAGATCCCCTTCGACACCCATCAGCGCGTGCTCCCACGCGGGATCGAGGGGGACGCGGACGCGCGATGCGGGCGGCACGGCGATCTCGGCGCCGACGATCGGGGTGTAGGTCGTGGCGGGGGAGGAGACGCCGCCGAGGGTACCGAGGACGACGGTCGCCGCGCCCGGCTCGCCCGCCGCCGCCTCCAGAGCCAGCTCGGGAAGGTCGCTGTGCTGCTCGAACGCAGGAGCGCCGTGACGGCGCGATTCCGGGAGCGCGACCCACAGCTGCAGGGCGTCCAGCGGCGTGGCCTCCTCGCCGAGGGAGTACTCCGAGTGCGTGATGCCGGCGCCGCTCGTCATGAGGTTGAGCGCTCCGCGTCGCACGAGCACGTCGCTGCCCACCGAGTCGCGATGACGGACGTCGCCGACGAACGGCCAGGTCACCGTCTGCAGCCCGATATGCGGGTGCGGTTCGACGCGCATCCGCGTGACCTGCGGCCCGAACCGATCGAGGAAGCACCAGGCCCCGACGAGCGGCAGATCGCGCTGCGGCAGCGCGCGGCGGACCGACATCGCCCGCACGCCGCCGAGGGGCACCTCGCGGGCTTCGAGCAGTAGGGCTCTCGGGCCGTCGCACTCCGAGGCGGTCTCCGTCGCGACGGCATCGTCGGTGTCGAGCCGGGTCATCGCGTGCCTCAGCCCTCGGACGCGGCGGGGCGGGGCGTCGGCCAGTCCACCGTGAGCCCGTCGACGTCGTTCTCGCTCAGGTACTTCGCGACGAACGGGCAGTACGGCCGGACCGTTTCGCCGCTGCGCGCGACATCGGCCATCGCCCCGGCGACGAGGGTGCCGCCGAGCCCCTGCCCGCGGAAGGCGGGGTCGGTCTGGGTGTGGGTGAAGCGGAGGCGGCCCTTCGGATCGGTGCTGAACTCGCTGAAGCCGGCGAGCTCGCCGCCGACGTGGATCTCGTAGCGCCCGGCCTCGTCGTTGCGGGTGACGGTCGTGTTGTCGTTGTCGGTCACGGTGGTCCTCTCGTCGTGCTCCTCAACGTAGGCGCGCAGCATCCGATTCCGCCAGCGACTGGCAGAGTGGGGGAATGCCCGCGACCCTGACCGAGACCCTCGCGTCGGCCGCCGGCGATCCGGACGCCGTGTACGACGTCTTCGTCGAATGGGCCACCGACCGGGGCTTCACCCTCTACCCCGCGCAGGACGAGGCCGTCATCGAGCTGGTCTCGGGCGCCCACGTGATCCTGTCGACCCCGACCGGCACCGGCAAGTCGCTCGTCGCCGTCGCCGCCCACGCGGCCTCGCTCGCCCGCGGGGGCCGCACCTACTACACGGCGCCGATCAAGGCCCTCGTGAGCGAGAAGTTCTTCGCGCTCGTGGAGATCTTCGGCGCCGACAAGGTCGGCATGGTCACGGGGGATTCCTCCGTGAACCCCGACGCGGCGATCGTCTGCTGCACGGCCGAGATCCTCGCGAACCTCGCCCTCCGACAGGGGACGGATGCCGCGATCGACCAGGTCGTCATGGACGAGTTCCACTACTACGGCGATCCCGAGCGCGGGTGGGCGTGGCAGGTGCCGCTGCTGACCCTCACCGGCACGCAGTTCCTCCTGATGTCGGCGACGCTCGGCGACGTCACCGCCATCGCGGATGATCTGCGGGAGCGCATCGGACGCCCGGTCGCCGAGGTCACCGGCGTCGAGCGCCCGGTGCCGCTGCATCACGACTACGAGCGGATGCCGGTCCACGAGGTCGTCCAGCGCCTGATGGATCAGAGCGAGACGCCGGTGTACATCGTCCACTTCTCCCAGGCGCAGGCGGTCGAGCGCGCGCAGGCCCTGTCGTCGGCGAAGGTCGCCACGCGCGAGCAGCGTGACGCCATCGCGGAGGCGATCGGCGGATTCCGCTTCACCACCGCGTTCGGCAAGACACTGTCGCGCCTGGTCCGCGCGGGAATCGGCATCCATCACGCGGGCATGCTCCCGCGGTACCGACGCCTCGTCGAGACGCTCGCGCAGCGCGGACTCCTCCGGGTCATCTGCGGCACCGACACCCTCGGGGTGGGGATCAACGTCCCCATCCGCACGGTCGTCATCACCGCGCTGTCGAAGTACGACGGCACGCGGATGCGGCAGCTGTCGGCGCGCGAGTTCCATCAGGTCGCCGGCCGTGCGGGCCGCGCCGGGTACGACCCCTACGGAAACGTCATCGTGATGGCGCCGGAGTGGGAGATCGAGAACGAGGCCGCGCTCCGGAAGGCCGGCGACGACGCCGCGAAGCGGAAGAAGATCGTCCGCAAGAAGGCGCCGACGGGGGTCGTGAACTGGGGGCTGGGGTCGTTCGAGCGCCTGGTCGCGGCCACGCCCGAGCCGCTGACGCCGCACATGCAGATGACCGCCGCGATGCTCATCAATGTCATCGGTCGTGGCGGGGACGTCTTCGGCAACGTGCGCGCGCTCGTGTTCGACAACCACGAACCCCTCGCGCGCCGGTACGAGCTCGCCCGGCGGGCCCTCGCGATCTTCCGGACGCTCCGCGCGGCCGGCATCGTCGAGGTCGACCGCACGGGCCCCGAGCCCGTGGTGCGCCTTACGGTCGACCTCCAGCCGAACTTCGCGCTCAACCAGCCGCTGTCACCGTTCGCGCTCGCGGCGATCGACCTGCTCGATCGCGACAGCGGAGCACCGCAGGAGGACGGTACGGGCTCAGGCCACTACGCCCTCGACGTCGTCAGCGTCATCGAGGCGACGCTCGACGACCCGCGGGCGATCCTGTCGCAGCAGGAGTACCGCGCGCGCGGGGAAGCGGTCGCGGCGATGAAGCGCGACGGCATCGAGTACGACGAGCGCATGGCGCTCCTCGAGGAGGTCACCTACCCGAAGCCGCTCGCCGACCTGCTCGCGCAGTCGTTCGAGGTCTTCGCGTCGAGCCAGCCGTGGGTCCGCGACTTCGAGCTGTCGCCCAAGTCGGTGGTGCGTGACATGTTCGAGCGGGCGATGTCGTTCGGAGAGTTCGTCGCCTTCTACCAACTCGGTCGCAGCGAAGGTCTGGTCCTCCGGTACCTGTCGGACGCCTATCGCGCGATCCGACAGACGGTCCCCGCCGAGGCCCGCACCGACGACCTCATGGACGTCATCGAGTGGCTCGGAGAGCTCGTCCGTCAGGTCGATTCGAGCCTCGTCGACGAGTGGGAGTCGCTGACCCACCCGACCGCTGGGGGCGACGACGCGCCCGTGGTCCCGCCCGCACCCCCGTCGGTGCTCACCAACCGTCGCGCGTTCACGGTCCTCGTCCGCAACGAGCTCTTCCGCCGCGTGCAGCTGGCGGCGCTGCAGGACGACGATGCGCTCGTCGCGCTCGATCCCGACGTCGACTGGCCCGCCGCGCTCGACGCCTACTTCGACGAGCACGAAGAGATCCTCACCGGGGGCCCCGCGCGCTCGCCGTCGCTCGTCCGCATCGACGAGACGGATGCCGCCGCCGGCCGATGGATCGTCGAGCAGACCCTCGACGATCCCGCGGGCGACCACGACTGGCGTATCCGCGGCGAGGTGGACCTCGCGGCATCCGTCGAGGAGGGCACCGCCGTGCTCCGCGTGAACGAGGTCGTCCGCCTCTGAGCGTCGCGGCGCCGACGCCTCCGAAGGTCGTCACGCGCGCCACTGCCCCGGGAGAGGCTGAGCGTCGGGCGTGAGGGAGTACCCGTCGTCCCACGGGAACCGGCCCTTCTCGTCGGCGTAGACGAGCTGCAGCAGCGGCACGGAGGCGTGATCCGGGCGATGGTAGTGCCGGTTGGCGGTGAACGCGATCTCGGCGGGGTTGGGAACCCGTTGCACCGAGATCCGTCTGGGCATCGCCGCCACATCCAGCGTCGTCCCCGGCAGGAGGTGCGCGCCGTCGAGCACGGCCGCCGCCACCTCGTTGAGCACCTGACCGGCCGCGTTCATGGACACCCCCGTGATCGCGAGTTCGGGGTGTCCGATGCCGAACAAGCCGGCGGTGTATCCGAACGCGGGGCCCTCGCCGGCTTCGGCGCACGCGCACCCCGGCATGGAGCACGCCCCTCCCACATAGGTGATGTACACGCCGTACTGCCGGATCATGTCGGCGACGTGCGCGTCTTCCTGGTCGAGCCAGGCGAGTTCTGCGTCGGTGATGTCGAACATCGGTCTTCCCTTCGTCCCGCGCTCTCTGTCGCAATGTTCGAAGATTGCACACGCCTCCGACATCCACATCGAACATCCGTTCTCCACAGGATCGATCCTGCACCCCGCGTCGTGTCGGGGCCGGCGGTTACGCTGGAGGAATGCCGCGTCCTGTCGAACCCGCCGACTCGGGACTGCCGTTCGACGACGCCCCGCCGTTCGACGACGCCCCGCCGTTCGACGACATCCCGCCGGACGCGTGGGCGCCGCCCGAGGACGACGGCTGGATGCCGCCGCCCGAGCCGTACGGAGGGTCGGGTGCCCCGCCCGCAGCCGCGCCGCCCGGTCCTGGCGCGCCCCCGGTCCGCGACTTCACCGGCACCGCGCCCGCCGACGTCCTCCGCGAGGTCTACGGGTACGACGCGTTCCGCGGCGATCAGGCCGCGATCATCGACCAGGTGACCGGTGGCGGTGACGCGGTCGTCCTCATGCCGACCGGCGGCGGCAAGAGCGTCTGCTACCAGGTGCCCGCCCTCGTCCGGCCCGGCACCGGCCTCGTGGTCAGCCCCCTCATCGCCCTCATGCACGATCAGGTCGACGCGCTCGTGGCCAACGGTGTGCGGGCGGCGTACCTCAACTCCACGCAGGATGCCGCCGAGCGGCGTCGCGTCGAACAGGCGTATGTGAGCGGCGGGCTCGACCTCCTCTACGTCGCCCCCGAGCGGCTGAACACCGACTCCGCCCGCCGCCTCCTCGGGCAGGGCCGGCTCAGCGTGATCGCCATCGACGAGGCCCACTGCGTCTCGCAGTGGGGGCACGATTTCCGCCCCGACTACCTCGGCCTCGGCGATCTCGCCGAGCGCTTCCCGGACGTCCCGCGGATCGCGCTGACGGCCACCGCGACGCCGGCGACCCATCGCGAGATCTCCGAGCGGCTCCAGCTCCCGGGCGCCCGCCACTTCGTCTCGAGCTTCGACCGCCCCAACATCCAGTACCGCATCGAGGCGAAGTCCGACCCGCGGCGTCAGCTGACCGCGTTCATCCGTTCGCAGCCCGAGGGGGCCGCAGGCATCGTCTACGCGCTGAGCCGGAAGTCGGTCGAGCAGACCGCCGAGTACCTCAGCGCTCAGGGCATCGACGCCCTGCCGTACCACGCAGGCCTTCCCGCGGAGACGCGTGCGGCCAACCAGTCCCGCTTCCTCCGCGAGGACGGCGTTGTAATGGTCGCCACCATCGCGTTCGGGATGGGCATCGACAAGCCCGACGTCCGCTTCGTCGCCCACATCGACCTGCCGAAGTCCGTGGAGGGCTACTACCAGGAGACCGGTCGCGCCGGTCGCGACGGCCAGCCCGCCGTCGCGTGGATGGCCTACGGTCTCGGCGACGTCGTGCAGCAGCGGCGCATGATCGACCAGTCGCCCGGCGACCGCACGTACAAGCTGCGACTCGGCCAGCACCTGGACGCCATGCTGGCCCTCTGCGAGACGGTCGGATGCCGCCGCCAGAACCTCCTCGGCTACTTCGGAGAAGCCTCCACCCCGTGCGGCAACTGCGACACGTGCATCGAGGCCCCCGACACGTGGGACGGACTCGTCCCCGCGCAGAAGCTGCTGTCGACCATCGTGCGCCTTCAGCGCGAGCGCAACCAGGCGTTCGGCGCGGGCCACCTGATCGACATCCTCCGCGGTGCCTCGACCGACCGCATCCGTCAGCAGGGGCACGATGCCCTGTCCACCTATGGGCTCGGTGCCGACCTGTCGGACCAGGATTGGCGGAGCGTCATCCGTCAGCTCCTCGCCCGCGGGATCCTGGTCGCCCGCGGCGAGTACGGCACTCTCGCCTTGGGTGAGAGCGCCGCCGGTGTGCTCCGCGGTGAGACTCCCGTGCCCCTCCGTCGCGACACCATCGGTCGCACGTCGGCGCCGCGCGTGCGCCGCGCCGCAGCGCCCGACGGGGTGGCGGCGGGCGACGTGCCGCTCTTCGAGGCGCTCCGGGCTTGGCGGGCGGGGGTCGCGCGCGAGCTCGGGGTTCCCGCGTACATCGTGTTCGGCGACGCCACCCTCCGCGCGCTCGCGCAGCGGCGGCCGTCCTCGCTCGCCGATCTCGACGGGGTTCCCGGCATCGGCGCGAAGAAGCGCGAGGCGTACGGCGACGCGGTCCTGGAGGTCGTGGCCGAACAGGCCGCGTAGGCGACGGACGGAGCAGGTCGCCCGCCCGCCGCGGAGACCGCCTGTTGATCAGACACAACCGCTCCCGGCGCGAAGCCCCGGCATCCTTGTCGGTTAGGTCCAACGGAGTTTGCCCACCCTTGTGGGAGACCTACCGTTGAGCCAACCTTGCTTCTGTCCATCCCTTGAAAGGTGATGCACATGGCTGACGCCGCCGTCCGCACATCCAGGCCCGCCACCAACCGCCGCACTCCCGCCGGCGGCGCTCCCCGGGCACCTCATTCCGCCGCCGAGGCCGCCGAGGCCCGCATCGACATCGCCGCCGTGGAGAACATGCTCCTCGGCACGTGGGCCGACACCCGCCGCGAGACGCGCGAGGCGATCAAGGACTCCGCCTTCTGGCAGGTCACCGGCCAGACGAAGGAGGAGCACCGCGAGCGGGTCCTCACCCAGCTGCACATGCTCGTCGACATCGACGGATCGCGTCGCGCGTTCCCGGCCGAGTACGGCGGACACGACAACAACGGCGCCAACATCGCCGGATTCGAAGAGCTGGTCCTCGCCGACCCGAGCCTGCAGATCAAATCCGGCGTGCAGTGGGGTCTCTTCGGCTCGGCGATCTACCAGCTCGGCACGAAGACCCACTGGGACCGCTGGCTCCCCGCGGTCATCTCGCTCGAACTCCCGGGCGCCTTCGCGATGACCGAGACCGGCCACGGATCGGACGTCGCCGCCATCGGCACCACCGCCACCTACGACCCCGACACCGAAGAGTTCGTCATCAACACCCCGTTCCGCGGGGCGTGGAAGGACTACCTCGGCAACGCCGCCCTCCATGGCAAGGCGGCCACCGTCTTCGCCCAGCTGATCACGGGCGGCGTCAACTACGGCGTGCACTGCTTCTTCGTGCCCCTGCGCGATGACGAGGGCGCCTTCCTCCCCGGCATCGGCGGTGAGGACGACGGCGTCAAGGGTGGTCTGAACGGCATCGACAACGGGCGTCTTCACTTCGACCATGTCCGGATTCCGCGCGAGAACCTCCTCAACCGCTACGGTGACGTCGCCGCGGACGGCAGCTACTCCTCCGACATCGCCAGCCCCGGTCGCCGCTTCTTCACGATGCTCGGCGCGCTGGTGCAGGGCCGCGTCTCGCTCGACGGCGCCGCGACGACGGCATCCGCCCTCGCGCTGAAGATCGCCGTGACGTACGGCAACGAGCGTCGTCAGTTCGATTCGGGCAGCGGCACCGACGAGGTCACCCTGCTCGACTACGGCAAGCACCAGCGCCGTCTTCTCCCGCTCATCGCGCAGAACTACGCTCAGTTCTTCGCGCACGACGAGTTGCTGACGACGTTCGACGGTGTCTTCTCGGGCCGCAACGACACCCCCGACGAGCGGGAGAACCTCGAGACGCTCGCCGCCGCGCTGAAGCCGCTGTCCACGTGGAACGCCTTGAACACGATCCAGGAAGCGCGGGAGGCGTGCGGCGGCCAGGGCTTCCTCGCCGAGAACCGCCTCGTGGGCCTGCACCACGACCTCGACGTCTACGTCACCTTCGAGGGCGACAACAACGTGCTGCTGCAGCTCGTGGGCAAGCGCCTGCTCGCCGACTACGCCCGCCAGTTCAAGGGAGCGGATGCCGCTGCGCTGGCGAAGTTCGCTGTCGGCCAGACCGCCGGGAAGGTGTTCCACGGCGCGGGCCTCCGCCAGCTCGGACAGTCCGTCGCCGACTTCGGATCCACCGCTCGCTCGGTCGAGCTCGGTCTCCGCGCCGAGCAGCAGCACGAGCTGCTCGCCGGCCGCGTCGAGCAGATGGTCGCCGACCTCGCCACGGCGCTCCGCCCCGCATCCAAGCTGGCGCCGTCCGAGGCGGCCGACCTGTTCAACCAGCACCAGGCCGAACTCATCGAGGCGGCCCGCGCGCACGGCGAGCTGCTCCAGTGGGAGGCGTTCTCCGACGGGGTGAAGGCGATCCAGGACGAGGGGACCCGTCAGGTGCTCACCTGGCTGCGCGACCTGTTCGGACTCCACCTCATCGAGAAGCACCTCGCGTGGTACCTCATCAACGGGCGCCTCTCAGCCCAGCGCGCGGCATCCGTCTCGCGCTACATCGGTCGTCTGTGCACCCGACTCCGTCCGCACGCGCAGGATCTCGTCGACGCCTACGGCCTCGCGCCGGAGCACGTCCGCGCACCCATCGCGTCGGGCGCCGAGCAGGAGCGCCAGGATGAGGCGCGCGAGCACTACGCACGGTTGAAGGCCGCGGGCGACGCGCCCACGTCCGAGAAGGCGCTGCAGAAGAAGTAGGTCGCACCCAGACGGAAAACAGGAGATCCGGCGAGAACAGGACGATTCCAGGGAATCGAACCTGAACTCGCCGGATCTCCTGTTCCGGTGAGAGGAAGTGACGCGTCAGGCGGTCTGCTCGGCGTGGGCGCCCTCCGCGATCTCCTCGATCACCTTCGCGTTGAAGGCGGGGAGGTCATCCGGCGTGCGGCTGGTGACGAACCCGGCGTCGACGACGACCTCCTCGTCGACCCAGGTCGCCCCGGCGTTGCGCAGATCGGTCTTGAGGCTCGCGAAGCTCGTGAGTGTGCGGCCCGAGACCACCTCGGCCTCGATGAGCGTCCACGCCGCGTGGCAGATGGCGCCCACGGGCTTGTGCTGGGCGAAGAATGCGCGGGAGAACGCGACGGATGCCGGGTCCATCCGCAGATCGTCGGCGTTGACGACGCCGCCGGGAAGGACGAGGGCGTCGAAATCGGCGGCATCCGCATCCGACGACACGAGGTCGACGCTCTGGGAGTGGCCGTTCTTGCCGGTGATGGAGCCGGCGGCGGGGGCGACCATGACCGCGGTGGCCCCGGCGGCCGTGACCGCCTCCCAGGGGGAGGTGAGCTCGCTGTCTTCGAATCCGTCCGTCGCGAGGAAGGCGACGCGCTTTCCGCTGAGATCTGTCATGCCCTCACGGTAGGCAGGGTGGGTGCCGGCGCGCGCGGGGTTGACACCGCCCCGCGACGTGGCATCATCCGCGTGCGCGTGTCGGCGGCTGCTCCTATGCTGGCGCGATGATCGGGGATGTCGTGGTCGGCGACGACGGACGCAGCCGGTGTGCGTGGGTGGGCGCGGATGCCGAGTACGCGCGGTATCACGATGAGGAGTGGGGGCATGAGCTCCGCGGTGACCGCGCGCTGTTCGAGAAGGTGAGCCTCGAGGGGTTCCAGGCGGGCCTGTCCTGGATCACGATCCTCCGCAAGCGTCCACGGTTCCGCGAGGTGTTCGCCGGATTCGAACCCGAGGTCGTCGCGGCGTTCGACGAGGCGGACGTCGAGCGCCTGATGACGGATGCCGGCATCGTCCGCAACCGCGCGAAGATCCTCGCCACGATCTCCAACGCGGGCCTGGTCGCGCAGATGGAACGGGGGGAGTTCGAGGCCCTGCTATGGTCGTTCGCCCCGGCATCCGGAGCGCGCCCGGCGACCCTGGCGGACGTGCCGGCGGTGACGGCGGAGTCCGAGGCGATGAGCAAGGCCCTTCGCAGACGCGGCTTCCGCTTCGTGGGCCCCACGACCATGTACGCCCTCATGCAGTCGGCGGGCATGGTCGACGACCACGTCGCCGCGTGCTGGCGAGCCGTTGACGACTGATGCGTGATGCCTGATGCTTGATGCATGCGTACGACCCTCACGATCGACGACGACGTCCTCGCCGCCGCCAAACAGTTCGCCGATGTCCGCGGCATCACCCTGGGTGAGGCCATCTCGCAGCTTGCCCGCGCGACCCTCACCGAGCGACGCCGATTCGGGACGAGGAACGGCGTGGTCCTCTTGCCCACCCAGGCGGGGTCCGCGAGTGCCGACCTCGATGACGTCAACGCCCTGCGGGACGACCTCGCGTGACACGCCATCTCCTCGACGTGAACGTCGTCATCGCCCTGATCGATCCCCTGCACGTCCACCACGAGCGCGCGCACGCCTGGTTCGCGACGCGAGACGCGCCCTGGTGCACGAGCCCGACGGTGCAGAACGGCGTGGTCCGCGTCGTCAGTCACCCGAAGTATCCGAACACCCAGCCCGCACCGACGGTCATCGCGAGCCTCGCGAGCCTCGCCGCGCAGCCGGATCACGAGTTCCTCCCCGACTCGGTGAGTCTGCTCGACGCGTCGGTGTACACCGAGCGTCTCCTGGCGAGCTCGCAGGTCACCGACACGTACCTGCTGCACCTGGCTGCCTCGCACGAGGCGCGGCTCGCGACCTTCGATACCCGGATCGTCACCGCGGCGGTACCCTCGGGCGCGGAGGTCGTCTTCGCCATCCCCTAGGCGCCGCGGCCGGCCGGTCGACGATCGACGGAGGGACGCACGATGAGTGACGACACCGGGCCGCACATCGCCGACGCGCACGATGTGATCCGCGTCATCGGGGCGCGAGAGAACAACCTGAAGAACGTCGACGTCGAGATCCCCAAACGCCGCCTGACGGTGTTCACCGGAGTCAGCGGCTCGGGGAAGTCCTCGCTCGTCTTCGGCACCATCGCGAGCGAGTCCCAGCGCCTCATCAACGAGACCTACCCCACCTTCGTCCAGCAGTTCATGGCGCAGCTGAACAGGCCCGAGGTCGACGGTCTCGAGAACGTCAGCCCCGCGATCATCGTCGACCAGGAGCGCATGGGAGCGAACGCCCGATCGACCGTGGGCACCGCGACCGATGCCCACGCGATGCTCCGCATGCTGTTCAGCCGCCTCGGGCAGCCGCACGTCGGATCGCCCCAGGCCTTCTCGTTCAACATCCCCTCGGTCTCCGGCGCCGGCGCGATGACGCGCGAGAAGGGCGGGACGACCGTCAAGGAACGCCGGTCGTTCGAGATCACCGGCGGGATGTGCCCGCGCTGCGAAGGCCTCGGCGAGGTCAGCGACATCGACCTCGACGAGCTGGTCGACCGCGACAAGTCGCTCGCCGACGGTGCGATCACAATCCCCGGCTACAGCGTCGACGGCTGGCTCGTGCGCATCTTCACCGAGTCCGGCTTCATCGATCCCCACAAGCCCGTGAAGGACTTCACCGAGACCGAGCACCACGACTTCTTCTACAAGGAGCCGGTGAAGGTCAAGGTGCAGAACATGTCGATGACCTACGAGGGCATCGTCCCGAAGATCACCAAGAGCATGCTGCAGAAGGACCGCGAGGCGCTGCAGCCGCACATCCGCGCGTTCGTCGACCGCGCCGTGAAGTTCCAGCCGTGCCCCGACTGCGGCGGCACCCGCCTCAACGACGGCGCGCGCTCCTCGAAGATCGGTGGCGTCAGCATCGCCGATGCCGCCGCCCTGCAGATCACCGACCTCGCGGCGTGGCTCGACACGATCGACGACCCCGCCGTGGCCCCGCTCCTGGCGACCCTCCGGCGCACCATCGCGTCGTTCATCGACATCGGTCTCGGCTACCTCTCCCTCGACCGCTCGGCGGGGACGCTGTCGGGCGGCGAGTCCCAGCGGACCAAGATGATCCGGCACCTGGGGTCGGCCCTCACCGACGTCACCTACGTCTTCGACGAGCCCACCGCGGGCCTGCACCCGCACGACATCGCCCGCATGAATCGTCTCCTGGAGCAGCTGCGTGACAAGGGCAACACGGTGCTGGTCGTCGAGCACAAGCCCGAGGTCATCGAGATCGCCGACCACATCGTCGACCTGGGCCCGGGCGCCGGGCGCGCGGGCGGCGAGATCCAGTACGTCGGCGATGTGGCCGGGCTCCGCGCCTCGGGGACGGTCACCGGGCGCCATCTCGACGACCGTGCCCGGGTGAAGGACACCGTCCGAACGCCCTCCGGCGCGATAGAGATCCGGGGGGCGACGCGGCACAACCTGCGGGGCGTCGACGTCGACGTGCCCCTCGGCATCCTCACCGTCGTCACCGGGGTCGCGGGGTCGGGGAAGTCCTCGCTCATCCACGGCAGCCTGCCCGACCGCGATGGGGTGGTCGTCGTCGACCAGGCCCCGATCAAGGGCAACCGGCGCTCCAGCCCCGCGACGTACACCGGGCTCATGGACGCCGTGCGCTCCGCCTTCGCCAAGGCGAACGGCGTCAAGCCCGGGCTCTTCAGCGCCAATTCGGAGGGGGCGTGCATCGCGTGCCGCGGCCTCGGCGTGATCATCACCACCCTCGGCTTCACCCAGACCGTGGAGACCCTCTGCGAGGTCTGCGACGGCAGCGGGTTCAGCGACACCGTCCTGGCATATCGGCTCAACGGGAAGGACATCGCCGAGGTGCTGGCGATGTCGGCGACCGAGGCCGCGGACTTCTTCCCCACGGGGACGGTCCACACCACCCTCGCCCGCATGATCGACGTCGGACTCGGGTACATCACGCTCGGCCAGGCGTTGACGACGCTCTCGGGCGGCGAGCGGCAGCGCCTGAAGCTGGCGATCTCGATGGCGAAGAAGGGCGTCGTCTACGTCCTCGACGAACCGACCACGGGCCTCCACCTCGCCGACGTCGAGGCGATGCTGGGGCTGCTCGACCGCCTCGTCGACGACGGCAACAGCGTCGTCGTCATCGAGCACCACCAGGCGGTGATGGTGCACGCCGACTGGATCATCGATCTCGGCCCGGGTGCCGGCCACGACGGTGGTCGCATCGTGTTCGAGGGGGCCCCCGCCGACCTCGTCGCGGCGCGCTCGACCCTCACGGGCGAGCACCTCGCCGCGTACGTCGGCGCGTGAGGGAGGCCGGTCAGCGCCCGGTGTCGTAGAGGTGCCGGCCGCCGGGCTCGAGGACCTTGACCACGACCCCCCGCCGGTGGAGCTCGGCGACGGTCCGGGTCTCTTCGTCGATGTCGCGGCCGAGGGCGTGCACGTTCGCCACGACCAGCACGTCACCGCGCTGCAGCGTGCCGAACAGGCGCACGAGACGCTCCTCCCAGCTCTCCAGGATCTCCGGTGACGGATGCCGGAACCCCTCGATCGGGACGCCGAACCGTGTCAGCGCATCGCGCTGGGCGACCACCGAGGGCATGTCGTCGCGCGAGATGACGAGTCCGACGAGGCGCGAACCCGCCGGGCGTGCGCGCCACCAGTGACGATCCTTCTGCAGCTCGGTGAAGCACTTCGGGCACTCGGCCGCGGGGTGCGGGAGGTGCAGCGGACTCGTGTCCGAGGTCACGGCGTCGTCCGCCGCGCGCTGCCGGTGCACCGAGACATCCACGGAGGCATCCACGGCGACGTCCACCGCGGCATCCGTCTCCGTCGACGGAGCCTCACCGATCTCACTCATGGGAGCCCTTTCACGTGAACGCCCATTCTCTCCCGGATTCGCGCAGATCGCACCTCGGCGCGGGTCTCATTCGCCGTCGAGCCGCAGCTGCAGGCTGAGCTCGTCGGCGTCGAGTTCTGCGAGGGCGTGGCGGAGCGCGGCGGTGCTGTACTCGCCGCCGTGCGACAGCTCCTCCAGTCGCGCGCGCATCGCGTCGATCAGCGCCATCCGAAGCTCGAGCAGATCGCGGGCGAGGGTGGTGGTGTCGTCGTCCGGCGGTTCGGTGAGGCGGCGACCGACGCGTTCGACGAGGTGCTCCGGGAACGGAGAACCGTCGCGGCGGCGCAGTCCCGGCTCCTCGAGAGCGGATGCGGCGGCCCGACGCAGCGCGTCGTCGATCCGGGTCTGCTCCTCGCGTGTGATCGCATCCTGGGCGGAATCATCCAGCCGCAGCATCCGCACCAGCGCCCGGAGGGTGAAGCCCTGCAGCATGAGGCTTCCGACCGCCACGGCGAAGGCGACGAAGACGAGCAGCGCGCGGTCGGGGCTATCGCGGGGAAGGGTCTGGGCGGCGGCGAGCGTGACGACGCCGCGCATCCCCGCCCACACGATGACCGTGCCGTGCTTCCAGCCGAGGGGCGTCGCCTGGTAGTAGTCCAGGTCCGCCATCATGCGCGACACGCGCGCGCGGGCCGCCGCGATCCGGGACTGCCGGACCTCGGGGTTGGTGCGGCTGAGCCGTGGTGGTCGCTCGGCGGCGGCGTCCAGGCGCTGCTGGGCATCGTCGAGGCGTTCGCGGCGTCGACCGCGGCGACGCGCGCGCCGGCCCTGGAGCCAGAGGAGGAACGCGACGTAGACGCTCCGGACGGCGAGGATGATCACGAGCGCGACCGCGGCGAGGCCGACCCCCTGGCCGATGCCCTGCGGCGACTCGCGGAGGTCGAGCAGGATCTCCTTCAGCTCCAGCCCCATGAGGAGGAACACCGCGCCCTCGAGCACGAGCTCGATCGTCCGCCAGTTCAGCTCGTTCGACAGGCGCTGCTCCGGGGTGAACCATCGTGCCGATCCCTGCCCGGTGACGATGCCGGCGACGACCGCGGCGACGAGACCCGAACCCCCCAGCTCCTCCGTCGGGAGGTAGGCGGCGAACGGGACGACGAACCCGATGGCCGTGCCCGCGGCCGAGTGCGACACGGCTCCCCGCAGCCGCAGATTCAGCCATCCGATGATCGCCCCGACGACGAGGGCGACGAGGACGCCCCACAGGAAGGATCCGACGAAGTCCGGAGCCTCCGTCGTCGCCGTGGCGCTCGCCCCGATAGCCGCGGCCGCCACCGCCGTGCGCAGGAGCACGAGGGACGTCGCGTCGTTGAGGAGACTCTCGCCCTCGAGGAGCGTCACGACGCGGCGCGAGATGCCCAGGCGCTTCACGATCGAGGTCGCCACGGCATCCGTGGGGCTGAGGATCGCCCCGAGGGCGAGGGCCAGGAAGAAGTCCAGACTCGGGATCACGGCCTGGAAGAACAGGGCGAGGACCACGGCGCTGACGACCACGAGCAGGACCGAGAGGCCGGCGATGGGCCGGAAATCCCGACGGAACTCGATCGCGGGCATCGACACCGCCGCCGAATAGAGCAGGGGTGGGAGGACGCCGACGAGGATCAGCTCCGGGTCGACCTCGATCGGCGGGACGAACGGGAGGAGGCTCACTCCGATCCCGATGATCACGAGCGCAAGGGGGCCCGCGATGCCGAGCCGGGGCGCGAGGGCCGTGGCGAGGGTGATGACGAGGACGCCGAGGATCGCCGCCAGGACGATCTCGGTGGGCCCCATCTACCGCCCCCCGAGGTCGCGGACCGCGGCGCGCTCGGCGGCCAGCTCGTCGACAGAGGTCTGCAGCAGTGATCGTCCGCGGTCGTCGAGGGCGAGACCCTCCACCGCGCGATAGCCGCCGTCCGACCCGGATACACCGGGAGACGCGACCGGCATCGAGCAGACCAGGCCTTCCGGGATGCCGTACTCGCCGCGCGAGACGATCGCCGCCGAGGTCCGGCGGCCGTCGGTGCCGAGCTGCTCATCGCGGACGTGCTGGATCACGGCGTGCGCCGCGGAGGCCACGGACGACGAGCCGCGGACCTCGATGATCTCCGCGCCCCGGCGGGCGACGCGCGGGAGGAAGGTCTCATCCAGCCACGTCTGCGCCGCGTCCCCGCCGCCGAATCGCTCGGCGAGGGCGTCGAGGACCGGGCGCTCGCCGTCCGGCATCCGCACGCGCGCGTGGGCGACGTCCGGGAACTGGGTCGCGGAGTGATTCCCCCAGACGACCAGTCCGTCGACCGCGGCGGGGGAGACCTCGAGGACGGCGGCGATCTGCGCCACCGCGCGGTTGTGGTCGAGTCGCGTGAGCGCGGAGAAGCGCTCGGCCGGGATATCCGGCGAGGCCGCCGCGGCGGCGAGGAGGGCGTTGGTGTTGGCGGGGTTCCCGACCACCACCGCACGGATGCCGGGGGCGGCGGCCTCGGCGATCGCTCGACCCTGCGGCCCGAAGATGCCGGCGTTCGCAGCGAGGAGGTCGGCGCGCTCCATGCCCGGTCCGCGGGGGCGGGCACCGACGAGGAGGGCGATGTCGGCGCCGTCGAAACCGACCCGCGCGTCGTCGGTGACCTCGACGTCCTGAAGGAGCGGGAAGGCGCCGTCCTGCAACTCGAGCGCCGCACCCTCGGCCGCGCGGAGGCCCTGAGGGATCTCGAGCAGGCGCAGACGCACCCGGCGGTCGGTGCCGAGCATCTCACCCGCGGCGATGCGGAACAGCAGGGCGTAGCCGATCTGCCCTCCGGCGCCGGTGAGGGTGATCGTCGTCGCATCGCGCACCATGGTGCGAGCCTACTCACCCGGGTGCGCACGGGTGGGTCCGCGTGCGCGGACCCGGGGGGCTGTACCGTCAACCCATGACGTTCAACGACAACGCCCGCGTGGGCGGTCATTCCGCCAAACGGCGGGGACGGGGCGTCGCGATCGCGGGCGGCGGCGTGGCCGGTCTCGGAGTGATCGCCGTGCTCCTGCTCAACCTCTTCACCGGCGGCGACTTCTCCGGATTCCTCCCCACCGACACGGGACAGAGCTCGGCCGGCGAGAGCGAGATCGCCGAGTGCGACACGGGCGCCGACGCCAATGCCCGCGACGACTGCCGGCTCGCCGCGGCGACCCTCGCCGTCGATCAGTACTGGGAGGGCGAGCTCCGCGGCTACCGCCCGCCGACCCCGATCATCGTCGACGGGTCGACGTCGACGCCGTGCGGCACCGCGTCGAACCAGACCGGCCCCTTCTACTGTCCCGCGGACGAGACCGTCTACATCGACCCGACGTTCTTCTCGCTCCTGCGCGAACGCTTCGACGCCACCGGCGGCCCTCTCGCGCAGCTCTACGTCCTCGCGCACGAGTACGCCCACCACGTGCAGTACATCACCGGTGTCTTCGAGCAATACCCGCCCGGCGACAGCGGTCCGGACAGCAACGGCGTCCGTCTCGAACTCCAGGCCGACTGCCTCGCCGGTGCGTGGGTCGGTGCGATGAGCGAGCAGGTCGACGAGAACGGCACGCCGTTCCTCCAGGCGCCGACCGAGGCGCAGATCCAAGACGCCCTGAACGCCGCGGCGACCGTCGGCGACGACCACATCCAGGAGGTCTCGACCGGACGCGTCTCCCCGGAGACCTGGACCCACGGCTCCAGCGAACAGCGGCAGGGCTGGTTCCAGACCGGCTACCGCGAGGGCCCCGCGGCGTGCGACACCTTCGCGGTGGACGGGAGTCAGCTGTGACGGCCCATCTCGACGGCATCCTGTATCCGCCGATCGAGCCGTACGACACCGGAGAGCTGCTTGTCGGCGACGGCAACCGCGTCTTCTACGAGCAGAGCGGGAACCCCGACGGCAAGCCCGTGGTGTTCCTCCACGGCGGCCCCGGCGGGGGGACTTCGCCCTGGCACCGCCGCTTCTTCGACCCCGAGCGGTATCGCATCATCCTCCTCGACCAGCGCGGCTGCGGGCGGTCGACGCCGCACGCGAGCGCGCCGGATGCCGACCTCCGCCACAACACCACGTGGCACCTCGTGGCCGACATCGACCTGCTGCGCCGGAACCTCGGCATCGACCGGTGGCAGGTCTTCGGCGGATCGTGGGGCAGCGCCCTCGCGCTCGCCTACGCGCAGACGCATCCCGAGGCCGTCACCGAGATCGTGCTCCGCGGGATCTTCACGCTCCGCCGCCACGAGCTCGAATGGTTCTACGAGGGCGGCGCCGGGGCGGTCTTCCCCGACCTCTGGGCGGACTTCATCGCGCCGATCCCGGTGCTGGAGCGCTCGCGCATGATCGAGGCGTACCACCGGCGGCTGTTCGACCCCGACCCCGCGGTCCACCGCCCCGCAGGCCTCGCCTGGACCCGGTGGGAGGCGTCGACCCTGACCCTGCGGCCCGACCCGGAACTGGTCGCGGCGATGACGGACCCGGACGCCGCGGTCGCCTTCGCGCGGATCGAGAATCATTACTTCGTGCACGAGGGCTGGTTCCGGGAGGGACAGCTCATCGAGAACGCCCGGGCCCTCCGTGATATCCCGGCCGTCATCGTGCAGGGACGCTACGACGTCTGCACCCCGATGATGACCGCGTGGGACCTGCACCGGGCGTGGCCCGAGGCCGACTTCGTCGTGGTTCCGGATGCCGGGCACGCGGCATCCGAACCCGGCATCGCCGCGGCACTGCGGGCCGCGACCGACCGGTTCGCGCAGGAAGCGGTCACCTCGGAGGGGTGAGGTCGGGCGCTGGGTTGGTCTTTCGCGGCCCGGCACGCCAGAGTGGGCCTCGGAGGTCACCCATGGACAGCGAACTCACGCCCCTTTTCGACCGGCAGACCGGGTCCAGTGCCATCGGCCACAATCGGCTCGGCGCGGAGCCCCTGCTGCCGCAGACGGCCTACCAGCTCGTGCACGACGAGGCCCTCCTCGACGGCAACGCGCGGCTGAACCTGGCGACCTTCGTCGGCACGTGGATGGACGACTACGCCAACAAGCTCTACGCCGAGTCGTACGACAAGAACATGATCGACAAGGACGAGTACCCCTCGACCGCGGCGGTCGAGGACAAGTGCTGGCGGATCCTCGCGGACCTGTGGAACGCCCCGTCCGCCGACGACGCGATCGGCACCTCCACGATCGGCTCGAGCGAGGCGTGCATGCTCGGCGGCCTCGCCTTCAAGCGTCGGTGGCAGCACGCCCGGCGCGCGGCGGGGAAGTCCACCGAGAAGCCGAACCTCGTCATGTCGAGCGCGGTGCAGGTGGTGTGGGAGAAGTTCTGCAACTACTGGGACGTCGAGATGCGCCTCGTCCCGATCAGCGAGGAGCACCCGGTCTTCGATGGGACCGGACTCGCGGATTACGTCGACGAGAACACCATCGGCGTCGTCGCAATCCTCGGGGTCACCTACACCGGGGCGTACGAGCCGGTGAAGCAGATCGCCGCGGTGCTCGATCAGATACAGCGCGACACCGGGCTCGACATCCCGCTCCACGTCGACGGGGCCTCCGGTGCGATGGTCGCGCCGTTCCTCCAGCCCGACCTCGAGTGGGACTTCCGCCTCGAGCGCGTGCACTCGATCTCCACCTCGGGCCACAAGTACGGCGGCGTCTACCCGGGCGTCGGCTGGGTGGTGTGGCGTGAGGCGCAGTGGCTCCCCGAGGATCTCGTCCTGCGGGTGTCGTACCTCGGCGGCGACATGCCCACCTTCGCCCTCAACTTCTCGCGCCCCGGCGCGCAGGTCCTCCTGCAGTACTACATGTTCCTGCGGCTCGGCTACGCCGGTTACACCGAGATCCAGCAGGGATCCCAGGATGTCGCGGTGCACCTGTCGGACGGCATCGGCGCGATGGCGCCGTTCGAGCTGATCAGCCGCGGCACCGATATCCCCGTGTTCGCGTGGACGATGAAGGCGGACTACACCGACAACTGGACGCTGTACGACCTCAGCGACCGCCTCCGCATGCGCGGGTGGCAGGTCCCGGCCTACCCGCTGCCCGCGAACCTCGAGCACATCATCGTCCAGCGGATCGTGGTCCGCCGCGATCTCAGCCACGACATGGCCGACAAGCTCCTCGCCGACATCCGCACCGAGGTCGCCTACCTCGACGCCCTCCAGGCCCCCATGCCGTCGCTGCACACCGAGGTCTTCCACCACTGATCGGCGCCCTCCCGGAGGCGCTCGCCGCCGACGTTCAGCCGTGTGCTGGTAGTGTCGGAGACCTTGCAGCGCGTTTCTCGCGCTTCTTGCGTCGTTAGAACGCTTCTCTCGCCCGCATCCGCTCTCCCGTAACGGATGCCGTCGGCCGATGACATTCACGCGGCGACCCGGAATCGAAATCCGATCCCGGCCACCGACCCCAGGCGCCTGTGCGCGCCGGAGACATCCCCCATGACCGAAATGACTTTCGGCGCGCTCGGCGTGCCCCAGCCCCTCGTCGACGCCCTCGCGGCGGACGGCAAGAGCACGGCCTTCCCGATCCAGGCCGACACCCTTCCCGACACCCTCGCCGGCCGCGACGTCCTCGGCCGCGGCAAGACGGGCTCGGGCAAGACCCTCGCCTTCTCGCTGCCCCTCGTCGCCCGCATCGCCGAGCGCCGCACCGGCCCCGCGCGTCGCGGACGCCGCCCCCTGGGCCTCGTCCTCGCCCCCACGCGCGAGCTCGCCACCCAGATCGACGCCGTCCTGGCCCCGCTCGCCGCGGCCACGGGCCTGGTGACCACGACGATCTTCGGCGGTGTGAACCAGAACCGTCAGGTGCAGGCCCTCGCCGCCGGCGTCGACATCGTCGTCGCCTGCCCCGGTCGCCTCGAGGACCTCATGCGCCAGGGCTACGCGCACCTGGACGCCGTGGAGATCACCGTCATCGACGAGGCCGACCACATGGCCGACCTCGGCTTCCTGCCGGTCGTCACCCGCATCCTCGCCGCCACCCCCGCGCAGGGACAGCGCCTGCTGTTCAGCGCGACGCTGGACAACGGCGTCGACAAGCTCGTCGCGCGGTTCCTCCGCAACCAGGTGCTGCACTCGGTCGACGAGGCGCACTCCCCGGTCGCGGCGATGACGCACCACGTCTTCACCGTCGCCGACGCCGACGCGAAGAAGGACCTCGTGAAGACCCTCGCCTCCGGCACGGGTCGCCGCATCCTCTTTTCCCGCACGAAGCACCACGCGAAGAAGCTCGCGAAGCAGCTCACCTCGCAGGGCATCCCGGCGGTCGACCTGCACGGAAACCTGTCGCAGCCGGCGCGCGACCGCAACCTCGCCGCGTTCTCGTCGGGTGCCGCCCGCGTGCTCGTGGCCACCGACGTCGCCGCCCGCGGCGTGCACGTCGATGACGTCGAACTCGTCGTCCACGTCGACCCGCCCACCGAGCACAAGGCGTACCTGCACCGTTCGGGCCGCACCGCCCGCGCCGGCGCCGAGGGCGCGGTCGTGACCGTCGTCCTGCCCGAGCAGCGTCGCGACGTCACCCAGCTCCTGCGCAAGGCCGAGATCAGCGTCGCCCCGGTGCAGGTCACCGCGACGGATGCCGTCGTCGCCGAGCTCGTCGGCGAGGTCGCCGCGTACGTCAAGCCCGAGCCGGTCGTCGCCGCCCCCCAGGGTGGCGGGCGCAGCCAGGGCGCGAACGCGCAGCGCAAGCGCGCGGCGCGCGGGGAGTCCGGTGCCGGTGCGGCATCCGGTGGGGCTTCCCGCGGTCGCCGTCGCCCCCAGGGCGCCGGCGGCCCTGACCGCGCGCAGACCTCGGGGGCCACGCGCACCGCGCACGCTCCCGCCGAGCGGTCCGCGGCGCCCGCCGGCAACCCCCGCTCGACCGGACGCCGGGCCTCCGGTGGCGGCGCGCAGGGCGGGAAGCTCATGGTCGGCTCCGTCGTCCGCGACAACGGCCGGGGCCGTCGCACCGGGCGCTGAGCCGGGCACCCGCGCTTTCCCCGACCCACGCATCCTGCGCCGGGAGACACCGTTTCGGCGGTGCCTCCCGGCGCAGTCCGCGTTCAGCGGGTGGTCGACGCGAGGAGGTCCGCGGCGCGCTCGCCGATGACGATGCTCGGAGCGTGGGTGTGGCCGCGGATGACGACGGGCATCACCGAGGCGTCGGCGACGCGCAGCCCCTGCACGCCGCGCACCCGGAGCTCGGGATCCACGACGGATGCCGCATCCGTCCCCATCCGCGCCGTGCCCACCGGGTGGTAGAGCGTGTGCGAATGGTGGCGGAGCGACGCTTCGGCGCGCTCAGCCGCGGTCATCGCCTCGCCGCCGTCGGGCTGGATCCATCCGCCGGTCGTGACGGCGCGGAGGGACGGCATCCGCAGCAGGCGCTCGCACTCGGCGAGACCCGCGAGCATCGTGCGCTCGTCGACGCCGTCGGGATCGCTGAGATACCGCGGGTCGATGACCGGCGCCGCGGTCGGGTCGGTCGAGGCGAGTCGGATCTCTCCGCGACTCCGCGGGCGCAGCAGGATCGCTCCGACCGTCAGCCCCTCCCCGGGTGTCGGCACGAGCCCCTCGCCGACGTAGGGGACGGGCGCGAAGATGATCTCGATGTCGGGCAGGTCCGCGGCCATCCCGGCGTCGTCGGCGACGGGGGTCCGGACGAACCCGTACGCCTCGGCGACGTTCGAGGTCAGCATCCCGCTCCGCCGCGCGAGGTACGGCGCGAGGTGCCGTGCGCGGGTGGCGGTGTGCAGCGTCCCGCCGTGCGCGGCCGGCGCGAGCCCCGCGACGAGGTGGTCCTGGAGGTTGCGTCCGACCTCCGGGGCGTCCACCACGGAACGGATGCCGAGCCCGGCGAGCGCGTCGGCGGGACCGATGCCGCTCAGGAGCAGCAACTGCGGCGTGTTGATCGCGCCGCCGGCGAGCACGACCTCGTCGCGTGCGGTCACGTGACGGGTGACGCCGTCGATCCGGACGTACACGCCCGTCGCGCGGGGACCGCCGCCGGTGTCGCCGTCGTCGAACAGCACGCGCGTCACGAGCGCGTCGGTCACGATGCGGAGGTTCGGACGGCCGCGCGCGGGGCGGAGGTACGTGTCGGCGGTCGAGGCCCGGGCGCCGCGGTGCTGGGTGACCATCGTCCGGCTGAACCCTTGGCCTGCGGGGAGGTTCGCCGGCGTCACCGGATGCCCCGCTTCGACCGCGGCGGCGAGGAACGCCGCCGTCTGCGGTCGGGGGTCGCGCTGGTGCTCGATGTGCTGCGGTCCCTCGGCGCCCTGCGTCGGGTCCGCCGGATCGTCGGTCCGCTCCACGCGACCGAAGAGGGGCGCCAGGCGTTCCCACGACCACGCGGGGCCCGCGGCATCCGCCCACTCGTCGTAGTCGGCGGCGAACCCGCGCACCCACATCATCGCGTTGAGCGACGATGAGCCGCCGAGCGTGCGGCCCCGCGGCCACTACACGCGGCGTCCGGCGAGGTGCTCCTGCGGCGTGGTGTCGTACGACCAGTCGTAGGGGCCGCGGAACAGGCGAGAGAACGCGGCGGGCACGTGCAGTTCCGGCGCCCGGTCGACGGGGCCGGCCTCGAGGAGGAGCACCGTGCGCCGCGGATCCTCGGTGAGGCGCGCGGCGAGGGCCGCACCGGCAGAGCCCGCGCCGACGACGACCACATCGGCGACGAAGTCGCCCCGGCCCGTGTCGCTCATGCGCGCAGCGTCCGGAGGAACGTCGGCACGAGTCCGCCGACGGCGCGGATCGAGCGGAGCCCTCCGCGCGCCCGGAACCGGGTGAAGCCGGCGCTGACGGATGCCCCGGTGCGCGCGCCGACGAACCACGGCGGCTTCGGCAGGACGGAGAAGATGCCCGCCCGGCCGGGGAGGAGGGCGGGCAGCGACCGCGGAAACGGCCGGAACGGGGCCCGTCCGATCGAGCGCTCGACGTCGTCGAGGAGGAGGGCGTTGTGCACGACCCCGGTGCCGCTGCCGATGTCGGCGAGCGTGCCGCCGGGGAACGCGTTCCACGTGAGCGTCGGGGTGAGGAAGACGAACCCGGTCCACGTGTTGATCGCGATCGCGCCGTAGCGGAGCGCGGCGACGGCCTCCTCGAACCCGCTCCCCAGCGCCCGCTCCGTCTCGGGATCGATCAGGAGGTTCGCCCCGAGCGACCCGGCGAGACGGTCGTTCGCGTAGGCGACCGCGCGGTCGAGGAACTCCTGCCCGTCTCCGGTGAGGGTCTGCACGCCGAGGACCGGGGCGAAGTACTCCGTCTGCTCCATCGGCGTCGCGTCGTCGTCCGGCCGGAGCTCGACGAGCAGGCGCTCGCCCCCGACGCGGAGGGCGTGCGGGAAGGATGCCGCGGCCGCGGCCACGCTCGTGGCGCCGCTCGGGTACCAGACCGGTCGCGCGGGGGCGGTGGCGAGGGCACGGCGGAGTTCGGTCAGGAACGCGTTCCGCTGCGGCCAGTCGGCGCTGAGGATCACCAGCTGGCCCGCGATGCAGTTGTGGCCGGCGTTGTGCAGGCGCATCGTCGCGATGTGCTCGGCGTGGAAGCGGAGGTCGGCGGCGCTCCACTGGCCGGGGACGACGATGATCGGCGAGACCCCGCCCAGCTCGGCGGAGATGGGGACCTTCAGCTTCGGGCGCCCCTCGCGCCGTCGCCGGGTGGCCGCGCCCGAGGGAGGACCCCAGACGATCGCGTCGAAGGTCTCGGCCGCTCCCGTGATGTGCACGTGGTCGATGCCGGAGTGGGCGGTCAGGTGGGCGCCGACCGCGCCGCCGCCGCGGACGATCCGCAGGTACCCGCCGGCGATCAGCGGCGCGAGGACCTGGCGGAGGATCGGGAGGAGGGCATCCTGCAGGGGATTGAGCTTCAGCAGCACGACGCGGTTGTGCGCGAGGAGCTCGGTGAAGACGTCCTGCACGGGGATCGAGGTGATGTTGCCCGCGCCGAGGACGAGTCCCACGCCGCCGGGCGCCTGCGGGTCGCGTTGGGCGAGGCCTGCCCGCCGGCGGGCGTCGGCCGCGGTCGTGCCCGGCGTGAACCACACCTCGCCGGTGTACCCCGACAGCACGAGCCGATCCGAGAGATCGCCCGGGAACACATGCGCCCGGATGCGCCCGCCCGGTGCGACCGTGAGCGCGACGTCGTCGAGGGGGGAGGCGCCGCGGGCGAGCGTCCGCAGCGTCCGGGCGTACGCGGCCGTCGCCACGAGCGCGGCGTACGGACCCGAGAGCCACTCCTCGCCGCGGGACGGATGCCCCGGGTCCAGGCCCTTCGCCCGGGACGCGGCATCCGCCCACTCCTCGGCTCCCGCGGCGATCGTGTCGTGCAGCCGGTCGAACAGCCGCGCGCGCTGGGTGAGCGTCAGATGACGCCAGGTGCAGGCCCCGTGCCGGAGGCCGTCGAGGGCGGCATCGACGGCGGCCCGCTCGGTGTCGGTGAGTCCGGACCCCGCAGCCGTTGCGGACGGGGCGGCGAGGTGGGAGGCCTGCGGCAAGACGCGCTCCTTCGTGCGTGCCGTCAGTGTACCCGCGCGGTGAGACGTCGTCTCAGGAGGGAGGGGACCGGATGCCGCGCTCAGCCGACCTCGCCGACCGCCCGCGCGATCTCGCGCATGCCGTCGAGGGTCTCGGTGAAGCTCGTCGACAGGGGCGAGAGCCCGATCCGGAGTCCGCCGGGGTCGCGGTAGTCCGGGATGACATCGCGCTCCCACAGGCGGCGGGTGACCTCGCGCATGCGGGGGTGCGAGAGCGTCACGTGGCCGCCGCGGTGCGCGGAGGAGCGCGGCGAGGCGATCCCGACGCCGAGGGGCGCGAGGAGCTCCTCGGTCGCCTCGACCGCGAACTCCGTCAGCGCGATGGACTTCGCGCGGATCTCGTCGATCCCCGCCTCGGCGATCATCGCGAGGGTGTCCTGCATCGCCAGCATCCCCACGATCGGCGGGGTGCCCGACAGGAACCGGCGCATGCCGTCGGCCGGGCGGTAGCGGGGGCCCATCGCGAAGACGTCGGCCGCGCCCATCCACCCCTGGATCGGCTGCGCCAGTGCCGCCTGGTGCCGGTGGGCGACGTAGGCGAACGCGGGCGATCCCGGACCGCCGTTGAGGTACTTGTAGGTGCAGCCGACCGCGATGTCGACCCGCCACGCGTCGCACTCCACCGGGACGGAACCCGCCGAGTGGCAGAGATCCCAGAGCACGAGCGCGCCGGCGTCGTGGCTCAGGCGCGTGAGGGTCTCGACGTCGGCGAGGTGGCCGGAGCGGTAGGCGACGTGCGAGAGCACCACGACCGCCGTCTCCGGACCGACCGCGGCGCGCAGCTGGTCGGCCTCGACGCCGGCGGCGGTGTCGACGTCGATCCACCGGATGCGTCCGCCCCGCTCGGCGGCGATCCCCTCGACGAGGTAGCGGTCGGTGGGGAAGTTGTCGCGGTCGACGACGATCTCCACGCGGCGCGGGTCGAGCGCGTGCTGGTGGTCGAACGCGGCCCGGATCAGCTTGTACAGCAGCACCGTCGTGGAGTCGCCGATCACCGTCTGCCCGGATGCCGCGCCGATGGCGGTGCGGCCGATCTCGTCGCCGATCGTGAAGGGCAGCTCCATCCACGAATCGTCCCAGCCGCGGATGAGGCGTCCGCCCCATTCCTCGAGACCGAACCGCTCCCACCGCTCGAGCGTCGCGCGCGTCGGGCGACCGAGGGAGTTGCCGTCGAAGTACACCAGCGACGTCTCGCTCCCGACGAACCGGTCGCGGAACCCCGCCAGCGGGTCGTCGGCGTCCAGGCGCGCGGCCAGGCGGTCCAGGTCGTCCGGTGCGGTCGCGGGCGGGGTCGCGGTCCTGGTCACGGGGTCCTCACATCCTCACCACGCGCGCCCGGGCGAAGCGGGCGGCGACGGCGGCATCGGTCTCGCGGATGCCGGCGGTGACGGCATCCGGAACGACCGTACCCACTCCGGCGGGCGCGTGGGGGAGCGGCCACGGATCGCTGAGCGCGCGGACGAGCGCCTCCCCGCGGATGCCGGCCCCGAGGAGGCGCTCGATCTCGGTCGCGTTCACCCCGAGCGGCAGGTCGCCGTTGCCGAGGTCGGTGCCGTAGAGGACCCGGCCACCGGCGCGATGGAACCGTGCGAGGTGAGCGATCGCCGTCGCCGCCGCCGGGGATCCGGTCTCGTGGATCGCGAGCGTCGAGATCCACACGGTCTGCGCGGCCGCGCGCGCGAGGAGCTCGTCGTCGAGGTGATCGTCGAACGGGGTGTGCGCGAGGGCGTCGACGCCCGCATCGAGCGCGCGGCGCGTCATCCCCTCGCCCTCCACGTGCGCGACGACCGGGAGCCCGTCGGTGCGGGCTGCGGTCACGACGGCGCGGAGGATCTCGTCGTCCGGAACCGGGCCTGCGCGGGCGTTCAGGGCGACCTTGATGAGCGAGGCGCCGGACGCTGCCTGTTCCGCGACCGCGTCGGCCGCGTCCGCGGCATCCGTCATCTGCCGCACGACCGGGCCGGGTGCCCACGCGCGCCCGGTGGGATATCCGCCGACCGCCGTGAGGAAGGCGCCGGCGTAGGCCGGGTGGGGCATCGCCGCGCGCCCGGCGGCGAGGTGCGCCGGGTCGCCGCCGAGGTCCACCCAGCCCGCGATCCCGCCGGCGACCAGAGCGGACGTGTCGACGAGGTGTCCGTGCACGTGGTGGTCGAGGAAGGGCGGGAGGAGAGCGCCGGCGGGGGCCATCGCGTCAGTGTATGAGAAAGCTCTCAGGAACCTTTGTGGTTGTCGGACCCTCTGCCTACGGTTATCGCGCCGCGCCCACCCGGTGCGGCGCCGCCGACGCATCAGGCCGGATCGGCACACGGAAGCGGCGAATCCTTCCGCGGAAATGGCTTTCCGCAGAAAAAAGGAGTGTCATGGGTCACAGACGACGCAGGTTCTTCACGGGGGTGGTCATCGCGACCGCCGTCCCGATCCTCGCCCTGGGCGCGATGCCCGCCGCGTGGGCCGTGGAGGGCGGGCCCGCGCCCGTCCCGGACGGATCGATCTCGGACACGTTCGAGACGCCGCTTCCCCGCGGCGTCGCCGACAGCCTGCAGCGCGCGAGCGGCCAGGTCGAGGTCACGGTCCGCCTGGATCAGCCCGCGATCGCCGAGGTCGTCGCCGACGGCGCGCTCGCCGAGGGGGATGTGCCGGCAGAGCCCGTGCAGCAGGAGACCCGCGACGTCGTCGCCACCCAGCAGGACGGCTTCCTCGCCGAGGCCGCGAACCTCGGCGCCTCCGAGATCGGGCGCACCCAGCTCGCCGCCAACGTCGTGGTCGTCTCGGTCGACGCCGCGCAGCTGGAGACCCTCGCCGCGATCGACGGCGTCGTCTCGGTGAACCCCCTCAACCGCTATGAGAAGCACGAGCTTCCGCAGGACACCGCGTCGGGGAGCCTCTCGCAGGCCATCGACTACGTCCAGGCGCGGCCCCTCCACGAGGCCGGCATCGACGGGGCGGGTGTGCGCGTGGCGGTCCTCGACTCGGGCATCGACTTCACCCACCGTAACCTCGGCGGCCCGGGCACGCCCGAGGTGGTCGAGGAGTGCTTCGCCGGAGCGGATGCCGATGTCACCGGCGTCTGCGCGGAGTTCTTCGGCCCCGACGCCCCCAAGGTCAAGGGCGGCTACGACTTCGTCGGCGACGTGTGGCCGAACGGCGACGTGATCCCCGACAGCAACCCCATCGACAGCGGCCCCGAGGGCGGACACGGCACCCACGTCGCCGACATCATCGCCGGTCGCTCCGCCGACGGCGCGCACCAGGGCATCGCCCCCGGAGCCGAGCTCTACGGCGTCAAGGTCTGCTCGGCGGTGTCGACGTCCTGCAACGGCGTCGCCATCCTCCAGGGTCTCGACTGGTCGCTCGACCCGAACGGCGACGGTGACATCTCCGACGCCGTCGACATCGTGAACCTCTCGCTCGGCTCCTCCTACGGGCAGGACCAGGACGACTCGTCCCTCGCCGCCGACAACCTCGTCCGCGCCGGCATCGTCGTCGTGGCGTCGGCGGGCAACTCCGCCGACCGCCCCTTCATCGTCGGTTCGCCCTCGTCGGCGCCCGGAGTCATCAGCGTCGCCCAGACCGCGCTCCCCGATGACCTGCAGTGGGTCCTCGACCCCTCGAGCGGCGACGCGATCAGCAACGCCGTGCACCAGGCCTGGTCGCCGGTGCCGGAGGGCGTCATCTCCGCGCCGCTGGCGCGACCCGGGGACGAGGGCGGCGTCGGCTGCTCGCCCGAGGCCTTCGCGAGCTTCCCCGAGGGATCGATCGCGCTCATCCAGCGCGGTGTCTGCAACGTCTCCGACAAGGCCGTGTTCGCCCAGGCCGCGGGAGCCGTCGCCGTGGTCATCTTCAACAACGCCCCCGGCGACCCGCCGAGCTTCAGCTTCGGCAGCGCCGAGCCGGTCGTCGTCCCGACCTTCACCATCAGCCAGGCCGCCGGTCAGGCCCTCGTCGCCGCCCTCGGCGCCGGCGAGGTCACGATCACGATCGACCCGGCATCCGCGATCCCGCTGACGAACACCATGGTCGGAACCTCCAGCCGCGGTCTCACCGTCACCGGCCTCCGCGCCAAGCCCGACATCGGCGCCCCCGGCGCGTGGCTGTCGGCCGAGACGCAGACCGGCACCGAGGTGACCAACTTCGGCGGGACCTCGGGAGCCGCCCCGGTCGTCTCGGGTGTCGCCGCCCTCGTGCTGCAGAAGCACCCGGACGCCACCCCGGCAGAGATCAAGGCGCGCCTGCTGAACGGAGCGGACTCCACCAACCGCACACCCACCGCCGACGGCTTCATCGCCACCCCGATCTCCCGGGTCGGCGCGGGCGAGGTCCGCGCACTCCCCGCGGCGGATGCGGTCGGCGTGCTGGCGACGGCCGGCACCGGCGGCAACGTCGGACTCGGCATCCCGTCGATCACGCGGTCGGAGCGCTTCACGGTCGACCTGACCCTGACCAACACGTCGGATGAGCGCAAGCGCTACGACATGGCAGCGGCGTTCCGCGACGAGAGCGACGCGGCCAGCCGTGCCGTCGACCTGCAGATCAGCCCCCGCACCGTCACGGTTGCGGCGGGCAACAGCAAGAAGGTCTCGGTCCGCGTCACGATCGACGGCTCGCGGCTGCAGGACTGGCCCTTCGACTCGGCCGGCGCGATCGGCGACGGCTCGGCCCTCAACGGCCCCGAGTTCGACGGCTGGATCACCGCGACCTCGGGCGACGAGGAGCTGCACGTCGGCTGGACGGTGCTTCCGAGGAAGGCCGCCGAGGTCACCGCGCCCAAGAGCGTCAAGCTCGACCGGCGCGGCGAGGCGGAGCTCACGCTCAAGAACGACTCGCGCGTCGGCACGGGCGGCGTCGAGCTGTTCGCCCTGACCGGCACGAGCGAGCGTCAGCCGAAGCCGGCCGAGGGCGACCCGGGCACGCCGGGGAGCAACGCGGCCCGGATCGACCTCGCTGCGACCGGAGTGCGCACCGTCGACGACGTCGTCCAGTTCGCCGTGGCGACCTACGACCGCCGGACGGTGCTGACTTACCCCGCCGAGTTCGACGTGTACGTCGACGTCGACGAGGACGGCACGGACGACTACGTCATCTACAACGCCGAGGCCGGAGGGTTCGGCCTCACCGGGCAGTCGGTCGTCTACGTGCTCGACCTCGCGACCAACGCGGCGTCGGCGTTCTACTACACCGACGGCGGGTTCGACTCGTCCACCCAGATCCTCACGGCGCCGCTGGCGGCGCTGGGGCTCGAGGCGGGACAGACGTTCTCGTACACGGTGCTCGCGATCGACAACTACTTCACCGGAGCCGTCACCGACTCCATCGAAGGACAGCGGTTCACCGTCGGAGGCGAGAAGTACCTCGTCCCGACCGCGACCGAGGTCGGTCCTCGCGATCGCGTGAAGCTCGACGTCACCGCCAACCCCGCCGCGGGGGAGTCGACCCAGACCGGACTGCTGCTGCTGAACCGCAGCGCCGCGAAGGACGACTTCTCCCTCGTGGAGGTGCGCGGCTGACGCTCGGAAACACCCCCCCCGGAGCGGGTCGGACCTCGAGGTCCGGCCCGTTCCGGGTTTCCGGCGGGTGGGCGCGCGTCTACAGCGACGTGCGGACGGCGAAGAGCTCGGGGAAGAACGTGAGCTCCAATGCCCGCTGCAGGAACGGGGCGCCGCTCGAGCCGCCGGTGCCGGTCTTGAAGCCGATGATGCGCTCGACGGTCTTGAGGTGACGGAACCGCCACAGCTGGAAGTTGTCCTCGAGGTCCACGAGCTCCTCGCAGGTCTCGTACGCCGCCCAGTGCGCCGACGGGTCGGCGTAGATCGCGGTGAAGACGGGGACGAGCTCCTTAGAGAACGTCCACGCGCGGGTCACGTCGCGCGTGAGCACGGCATCCGGAATCTCGTAGCCGGTGCGCGCGAGCATGCGGAGGAACTCGTCGTAGAGGCTCGGAGCCTCCAGGGCACCCTGCACGAGCGCGCGGGCCGCGGGGTCGGCGTCGAAGACCCGCACCATCGCGGCGTTCTTGTTGCCGAGGGTGAATTCGATCGCGCGGTACTGGGCCGACTGGAAGCCGCTGGAGTTGCCGAGCACGTCGCGGAACTGCACGTACTCCGCGGGGGTGAGGGTCGCCAGCACCGACCACTGCTCGGTGAGGGTCTTCTGGATGTGCTTCACCCGGGCGATGCACTTCAGCGCCGGGGGAAGGTCGTCGGCGCGGAGCAGGCGAGCCGCCTCGCCGAGCTCGTGCAGCACCAGCTTCAACCACAGCTCGGTGGTCTGGTGCTGGATGATGAACAGCAGCTCGTCGTGGTGCTCCGGGTCGCTGAGGGGCTCCTGCGCCGAAAGCAGGGCTTCCAGGCGGAGATAGCCGCCGTAGCTCATCCGGTCGGAGAAGTCGGTGACGACCGTCTCCTCGATCCTCCGCGTGTTGTCCTGGACGCCCATCCGGCCAGACTACGACCGGCCGCGGCATCCGTCACAGGAGCCGGCGTCGTTCAGATGAGGGAGAGCTCGCGCAGCTTGGCCTCGACGTCGGCGTTCGACGGCTCGACGTGGTGCGAGGAGTCCGGGTACAGCACGACGGGGATGTTCGTGCGGCCGGAGATGTCGCGCGCGACGTCGGCGGATGCCGGATCGGCGACGAGGTCGACGTAGGTGTACTCGACACCCAGCTCGTCGAGCTGCTTCTTCGTGCGGATGCAGTCGCGGCACCAATCCGCGCCGAACATGGTGATGGTCTTCGGGCTCATCCCTCCATTCTCGCCCGACCGGCGCGGTGTCGGGGGCGGTTCGCGCCGTGCGAACATAGGGGCGATGCCGCTCTCGATCATCGTCCCGACGTTCAACGAGGCGCCGAACATCGCGGAGCTCGTCCGCCGTGTGACGGCGGTCGTCGACACGTCCGACACCGAGATCGTCTTCGTCGACGACAGCACCGACGACACCCCCGCCGTCATCGCCGAGATCGCCCGGACATCTGCTCTGCCGGTACGCCTGATCCACCGCGAG
This sequence comes from Microbacterium sp. NPDC077184, assembly GCF_040687055.1. Lineage (NCBI taxonomy): Bacteria > Bacillati > Actinomycetota > Actinomycetes > Micrococcales > Microbacteriaceae > Microbacterium > Microbacterium sp. NPDC077184. The sequence goes on along the minus strand of NZ_JBFBMM010000007.1, from coordinate 63,089 downwards.
GCGCCCACCGGAGGGCTCGGCGGCGCCGTCATCGCCGGGATGACGGCCGCGACCTGGGACACGTGCCTCGTCATCGACGGCGACCTGCAGCATCCGCCGGAGAAGATCCCCGAGCTGCGCGACCGGTTCGCCGCCGGCGACGTCGACGTCGTGATCGCGTCGCGGTACGCGGGCGGCGGCACGTCGAAGGGCCTCGCCGACCGCACGCGCGTGCTCGTGTCGAAGGTGTCGACCTCGGTGACCAAGGCGATGTTCCCGGTGCGGCTGCACGAGGTGACCGACCCGATGACCGGGTTCTTCATCCTCGACCGCCGCGCGGTGGACGCCGAGACCCTCAAGCCCCGCGGCTTCAAGATCCTCCTCGAGATCCTCGCCCGCCGGCCCCTGCGCATCGCGGAGGTGCCCTTCGACTTCGCGGGGCGACACGCGGGCGAGTCCAAGGCGTCGTTCCGGCAGGGCCTGCACTTCCTCGCGCAGCTCACCGCGCTGCGGTTCGGCAAGATGTCGCTCTTCGCCGTCATCGGCGGGATCGGCGCAGTGGCGAATCTCGGGATCGTGTGGGCGCTGACGCAGCTCGGCGTCGATTACGTCATCGCCGCGGTCGTCGGCGCCGAGGTGACCATCATCGGCAACTTCCTGCTGATGGAGCGCTTCGTCTTCCACGACATGAAGCACTCGGCATCCGGTGTGTGGTCGCGGTTCGCGAAGTCCTTCGGGTTCAACAACGCCGAGGCGCTCGTGCGGATCCCGATCATGGCGCTCATGGTCGAGACCTGGCACATCTCGGCGGTGCTCGCCACCGCGATCACCCTCGCCGTCGCGTTCATCGTGCGCTTCGTCTTCCACTCGCTCGTCGTCTACGCACCGCGGAAGGATGCCGCGCCCTCGCGTGCACGCCGCTTCGTCGAGCAGGTCGACGAGCAGGCGATGAGCCCCGGCGAGCTCTGACCGCGTTCGAGGGCGTTGTCGGGGTCAGCGGGGGTTCCGCGCGGTCAGCCGATGAGTGAGACGAGCGAGTCCAGCCCCATGCCGTAGTCGATGCGGACCACCGGGAGGGCGAGCTTGTCGGTGCCGATGCCGACCGTGCCGGGCTCGATCGTGCGCGCCATCTCCCAGCCGCCCTGGCGGAGCGCCTCCTTGGCCGTGTCGTTGTAGTGGCCGAACGGGTACGCGACGACCTCCTTGACGCCGAGGACATCGGCGGACGCCTGCATGTCGGCGATGATCTCGGGGATCCCCCAGTTCACGATGCGCCCCTGTCCGTCGTCGCCCGCCTGGTGCATGTCGTGCGTGTGCGAGCGGCGGAGCACGTACGGCGACGGGGCGGGGTCCTGCCGGTACGCGGTCACCATGAACGATGTGGCGAGGACGCCGTAGCGGTCGACGACGGGCACCGCCAGGTCGAACCAGGTCTGGTCGGCGTCGTCGTCGGTGACGATGACCGACCGCTCGGGAAGCCACAGGCGGCCGTCGATGAAGGCCGAGAGCTCATCCCACGTCGGCAGGTAGAAGCCGGTCGTGGCGATGTGGTTCATGTGGGCGTCGAAGTCGCCGATGTAGGCGTAGTTCCCGCGCAGCCAGTGGTCTTCGCCCTCGGGGCGCTCGGTGAACTGGTGGTACATGAGGATCGGCACGCGCGTGGCCGCGGCGACGTTCTCCTCCGTCGTCATCCACGCGCCGTGGAGGGTCACGCGGCGGTCCTCGCACGCGACGAGCTCGGATCCGTTGACGCGGGCGGGGACGACGCGGGAGGCGGCATCCTCCGCGGTGGAGTACCAGCCGGCGAACGCGTAGCCCTCACGATCGGGGATGGGGAGGGCGGCGTACAGGGTGCCGGCGGTCTGGAGCATCGGTGCAGCCGCGATCTCCTCGCCCGCGAACGACACCGCACAGGCGGCCGGGTCGTCGGTGGTGGCGAGGAGCTCCTCCTCCGGGGTGAGGGGGGTCGGCGTCGGGGTGGGGGACGGTGCCGGGGTGGAGGTGGCGGCCACGGTCGCGGCGGCCACGGTCGGATCGTCCGCGCGCGGGGAGGTGAGGGCGATGACGCCCCATGTCACGCCGCCGATCAGGACGACCGCGCCGATCGCGGCGACCAGCGCCCGGCGGCGCCGGACCCGGGCGGAGACGCGGCGCCGGCGCGCTCCGGTTCTGGTGCTCTCCATGCGGTTCCCCTCCGCTGCCGCCGGCCTGTGTCCGGACCCCCCTCGTGGCTACGCTGATCGTATGACAACCCTCGTGCTCACCGTGGTCGGCGACGATCGGGCGGGTCTCGTGGCGACCGTCGCCGAGATCGTGGGTGCGCACGGGGGCAACTGGGAGACCAGCGCGCTCGCCGAGCTCTCGGGGGCGTTCGCCGGGATCATCGAGGTCTCGGTGCCCGCGACGCGGGCGGACGAGCTGCGCGAGGCGTTGTCCGTGCTCGAAGGGCTGCTGTCCGTCGCGGTGCACGCGGGGGACGTCTCCTCGGGGCGGGACGAGACGGGGCGGCGGATCTCCCTCACCGTGCTGGGGAACGACCGCACCGGAATCGTGCACGAGATCTCCTCCGCGCTCGGGGCGCAGGGCGTCAGCATCGAGCGCATGGCGACCGAGACCCGCGACGCCGCCATGGCCGGCGGGCGGCTGTTCGAGGCGACAATTGTCGCGCGCGTCCCGGCCGGGGTCGACGTCGCCGACGTCGCCGCCCGCATCGAGCGCCTCGCCGACGACCTCCAGGTCGACGTCGCCCTCGAGGACTGACCCCGCGCCGCGCGCGTGCCGAACTCCTCCGTTTCGGGCGGGGACGGGCCCGGGGGCTGGGTTTCGGGGCGTTGCGGGCCCGGGTCGGAGGAGTTCGGCCCGGGGAGGGCCGGTCCGGGCCGGTCCGGGGTGTGGTGCCCGGTGCGCCGGGTTTCGGGGGCGGGTGGCGGCGGGGCGCGTACCGAACTCCTCCGTTTCGGGCGGGGATGGGCCCCGGGCCCGGGTTTCGGGCGTTGCGGGCCCGGATCGGAGGAGTTCGGCCCGGGGAGGGCGGGTTCGCGGCAAACGCAAAGCCGCGGGAGGGCGGCGGCGGGGCGGCGCGGGCGTACGCTTCCTCTGCGCGCGTGCGCGATTCGGGATGCCGGTGGGTCTCACCTCCGGCGGTGGCCCGGGCGGGCCGCGCCCGAGTCCGGGAAGACACACATGCTGAACAACCTCACCGGGTGGCACGCCGTCCTCATCCTCGTCGTGATCCTGCTGCTGTTCGGTGCCGGGAAGCTCCCGGCCCTCGCGAAGAGTGCCGGGCAGTCCGCGCGGATCCTGAAGTCCGAGCTCCGCGACGGAGCGACGGCGCCCACCCCCGCACCCGACGCCCCCTCGGCGGCGACGGCGGCCCCCTCGACGGCAGCCGACGCATCCGCCGATCCGCAGCCCCGGGTCTCCTCGACACCACCTCCGCCCTCGACGGCCTGACCGGCATCCGCGGCGATTACGATCGAGCGGGTGCCCGACCCCGAACGGGCCGCCGGAGGAGCGCCATGCGGAACCGTCACCTGTTCACCCCCCTCACGCTGCGTGGCCGCACGGTCCGCAACCGCCTGTGGGTCGCGCCGATGTGCCAGTACTCGGCAGAGGATCGCGACGGGATGCCGACGGACTGGCACCTGGTCCACCTCGGTTCCTTCGCCCACGGCGGGGCGGGCGCGGTGCTGACCGAGGCCACGGCCGTCAGCCCCGAGGGGCGGATCAGCCCGCAGGACCTCGGCCTGTGGAACGACGCGCAGCGCGACGCTTTCGCCCGCATCGTCGCCGCCCTGCACGCGTGCGGCGCGTCCGCCGGCGTCCAGCTCGCCCACGCGGGCCGCAAGGCCTCGACGCACCGGGCGTGGGACGACACCCGCGGCTCGGTCGCCCTCGCGGACGGCGGATGGGAGACCGTGGCCCCCAGCGCGATCGCCTTCCCCGGGCTCGCCCAACCTCGCGCGCTGGACGAGAGCGGCATCCGTGCGGTCGTCGAAGACTTCGCCGCGGCGGCCACCCGCGCCAAGGATGCCGGGTTCGACCTCGTCGAGGTCCACGCCGCGCACGGATACCTTCTGCACGAGTTCCTCTCGCCGCTGTCGAACCAGCGCACCGATGCCTACGGCGGCTCGTTCGACAATCGCGTGCGCCTCCTGCTGGAGGTCGTCGACGCGGTCCGCGCGGCGATCGGGGACGACCTCATCCTCGTCGTCCGGTTCTCGGCGACCGACTGGACCGACGGCGGCTGGACGATCGACGAGACGGTGGAAGCCGTGCGCCTCGTCGCCGCGCACGGCGCCGACCTCGTCGACATCTCCAGCGGCGGCAACGTCGCCGACGCGCGCATCCCCGTCGGTCCCGGATATCAGGTGCCCTTCGCCGCCCGCATCCGAGCGGAGACGGGAGTGCCGACGGCCGCGGTCGGGATGATCGACAGCGCGGCGCAGGCCGAACAGGTCCTCGTCACCGGACAGGCGGATGTCGTCCTCTCGGGTCGTGAGATGCTCCGGAACCCGCATTTCGCCCTGCGCGCGGCGCGGGACCTGGATGCCGATCTCTCGGCCACGCCCCCGCAGCTGACGCGCGGCTTCGCCTGACGCGCGGGTTCACCTGACGCGCGGCGTCGCCGGAGGTTGCGGGTTCAGGCGCTCGGCGCCTCCGCGGCGGCGAGCTGCTGCTTCCACTCGCGGAAGCCTTCCTCGGTCCGCCCGCGGCGCCAGTATCCCGAGATCGAGACCTGGCCTCGGGTCAGCCCGCGTTCTTCATACAGGTACGGACGGATGCCGTGCATGACCTCCGCCGCTTCGCCGTGCACGAACGCGTGGACGCGGCCGTCCGGCCAGCGCAGCGCCTGGACGGCGGCGAGCAGGGGATCGGCATCCGTCGCGGGCGCCGTCCGGTACAGGTGGACGACCTCCGCATCGGCGGGGAGCGGCAGCTCGGGCTCGTGCCCGGGCTCCTCGAGCTGGAGGATGACGCGGGCCACCGCATCGCCGGGAAGCGCCTCGAGCGCGGCGGTGATCGCCGGCAGGGCCGATTCATCGCCGACGAGCAGGTGCCAGTCCGCCTCGGGCGAGGGCGCGTACGCACCTCCGGGTCCGTTCACGACGAGCGTGTCGCCGGGCTCCGCGCGCGCGGCCCAGGGCCCGGCGGTGCCCTCGTCGCCGTGGACGACGAAGTCGATCGCGAGCGTTCCGGCCTCGGCATCCGGAGACAGCGCCGTGTAGGTGCGGACGATCGGCATGTCCTCCGGGGGCACCACGCCCCGCATGGCGCGGACGTCGACCCCTTCGGGCAGCACCACGCCGGGGCGGGGGAAGACGAGCTTGACGTAGCGGTCCGTGAACCGACTGCCCGCGAATGCCGACAGGTCGTCGGAGCGGAAGTGCACGCGCCGCACGACGGGGGTGGTCCAGGACGTGGCGGTGACGACGAGCGTGGTCGGCATGGGGGCTCCTCCGGGTGCGGGCGTGTGTCCTCGACCATCCTCCCCGATCGTGCGGATCGTCTCCGCCGGTGCACCGGTTCGCTGCGTCAGGGAGCGGATGCCGGGAGCGGGAGCGACTCAGGCGGTGCCGGCCTTCTCCCGTCCACCCGGTGAGGGCGCCCCCGGCGCACCCGTCGCCCCCGAGGCCCCCGGGGCCTTTGCGGCCCTCGCGGCGCGGAACCGGGCTCGATCGAAGATCCCCGGCGTGTCCGGTCGATAGTCGCCGGCGAGGAGATGGGCGAGGTAGCGCGCGGCTCCGCGCACGTAGTGGTCGTCGTCGTCGTGGAGCGCCGCGACCGCCGCCGCCACCTCGGGCTGACCGGTGGGGGCGGTGAGCGTCAGCGCGTTGAGGGCGCGCAGCTGCACCGAGGACGGCTGCGCGGCATCAAGGTGTGCGACGAGGACGGATACGGCATCCGACGCTCCCGCGCACGAGGCCGCTTCGGCAGCGGCGACCCGGACGGCGGCGGATGCGTCGGTGTAGGCCGACCGCAGGTGGGGGAGGGCGGGGGCTGCCGCGTCGCGCAGCATGCGCAGACCGCGCGCGGCGTGGAATCGCACGATCTCGTCCTCGTCGTCCAGCGCAGCGACGAAGAGGGGCAGGTTCGCCGGGTCGCGCTGGATGCCGTCCCACGCCAGCTTCATGATCCGTTCGAGCGGGTACGCTCCGGGCTGCCGGCTCGCGCTCCATCCCTCGCGGTCGACCCCCTCGGGGATGAAGCCGTTGTCGACGACGTCGAGCTGGTGCGCGTCCACGAGTGCGCGAAGCTCGCCGAGAACGCCGGCGTGGGCGGGATCGTCCGCGAGGTTGCGCACCTGGTCGATGTCCGCGACGACGTCGTACAGTTCCTCGGCGGGCTTCTCCCCCCAGAACGCCTCCTGCCGGGGATCGAGCCGACCGGCGATGTGCTCGGCTTCGAAGGCCCGCCAGTTCGCGGCCAGCCACGCGAAGGAGTAGTGCTGACCCCAGGGGAGGTCGGGGTCGTAGTTGCGGATGTAGCGGTATCGACCGCGGCGGGCCGAGCGCATCATGTCGTATCGCTCGTCCATCCGGTCGCGACCCCCGAAGGTCACCCCGGGAGGCTCGGGGGCGTCCGCGCCGAGGAGCGCGGTGCCCTGCATGTGCGCGGGCACCTCGGCGCCGGCGATCGCAAGGACGGCCGGGGTGAGATCGATCTGGCCGACCGGGGTCTCCACGTGCGTTCCCGGAGCCCAGCGAGACAGGTGGCTCCATCGCTCGGGAACCTTCGCGACCAGGGGGATGCGCAGGCCCGCCTCGTAGCAGAAGCGTTTGCTGCGTGCGGCGACGCCACCGTGGTCCGACGTCCACAGGACGATCGTGTCCTCCGCCAGGCCGTCCTCCTCGAGCTCGGACAGGATCACGCCGACCTGCGCGTCGAGCTGCGCCGCAGCCGTGTAATAGCGGGCGAGGTCCGCCCGCACGTCGGGGACATCCGGCAGGTAGGCCGGTACCCGCACGTCCGCGGGTGACACCGCGGTCACCGGCTGATGGAACAGCGCGGACTCGTGGGTGGCCTGGGGCATGAAGGCGGCGAAGAACGGGGTCCCGGGGGGACGGTTGCGCCAGTGCGCCTCAGGGGAGGACTCATCCCACACGGCATCCGGCTCGATGTCGCTGTTGTAGTGGGTCTTTTCGTTGTTCGTGCAGTAGTAGCCCGCGTCCCGCAGGAGCTGCGAGAACGCCGGCAGCTCCGCCGTGATCGCGTGGGCCTCCATGTTCTGCGCGGGACCCGCCGCCCACGGGTAGACGCCCGTGATGACGCTGAACCGCGACGGCGCGCACACCGGGGAGGTGCAGGATGCCGCCTCGAACACCACGCCGTCGCGCGCGAGGGCATCCAGGTGCGGCGTCGCGGCGAGCGGGTCGCCGTAGGCGGTCGTGAGAGGGGGGAAGTCCTCGGACATGATCCAGACGATGTTCGGCCGGTCGGTCATGGGCGCACTCATCGGGCGTGATCGCGCACGTACGTCGCGTAGACACCCGCACTCGGCTTCGGCGTCCTCTCGAACGTCTCGCGGTCGACCTCGTGCAGGCCGAGCTTCGGACCGTACCCGAAGATCCACTCGAAGTTGTCCATCAACGTCCAGTGGCAGTAGCCGATCACCGGGATGCCGTCGGCGATGGCAGCGGCGAGCCCGTCCAGGGAGGGAGGGATGAAATCGGCGCGGATGCCGTCCTCCGCGGTCATGATCCCGTGCTCGGTGACGAGGACGGGGACCCCGCTGACCTCGTGCGCGTACGTCACGGCGCCACGAAGCGAATCCGGTTCGACGGCGCTCCCCATCCCGTTGACGACGGCGCCCTCCGGCGGCGGCAGCATCCCCTCCGGACCGTAGACGAGCCGTACGTAATTCTGCACGCCGACGAAGTCGTCGTCGCGGGCGAGTCCGAGCCAGTGGTCGTAGGCTTCGCCGCGCTTCCGGGCGACGAGCTCCTCCCCTCCCGGCGCCGTGACGTCGTCGCACATCGCCAGGGACAGTCCCACCTTCAGATCGGGGCGCCGCGCCTTGATCGCGGATGTCGCCGCCCGGTGCGCAGCCGTCATGCCCTCGCGCATCCCGGCGAAATCCTCCGGCAGCATCACGTTCGCGGCCCGGTAGCGCTCGACCCCGGCGGCGGCGGACGCGGCGTCGAGCGTCGCGCGCTCCAGATCGGCGATGAAGGAGGGAAGGTCGCCCCAGGTGAGCATCTCGGGCAGGTTCGGTTCGTTGAAGGTCACGGCGAACTCGATGCGGTCACCGAAGCGCTCCGTCACGACGCCGCAATAGCGGGCGAACAGCTTCGGGGCCTCGGGGTGGAGCCACGCACCCTTCGCGGCGAACCAATGCGGGGAGGTGAAGTGGTTCAACGTCACGATCGGGGCGAGGCCGCGTGCGCGGCATCCGTCGACGATCGCCTCGTAGTGCGCCAGCGCTTCGTCGGAGAACTCGCCCTCGACCGGCTCGATCCGCGCCCACTCGACCGAGAACCGGTAGGCGGTGAGGTTCATGGCGGCGACGAGGTCGAGGTCGGACTCCCACAGCTCCCAGCCGTTCGCCGCCTTGCCCGAAGGCTCGCGGAAGACGGTGGGGGTCACGTTCTCGAGGAACCACGTGTCGCTGTCGACGTTGTCGCCCTCGTTCTGGTGACCGGCGGTGGCGACGCCCCAGAGGAAGTCGGATGGGAAGGATGCTGCAGGCATGGAACCCCTCGTTCGGGATGGTGAGATGGGTCAGTCGATGAGCCGCGCGCTCACATCGTCGACCGCGACGATGATCTCGTGGTTGTACGGCGCCTTCGGGCCGGGTTCGTATCGCACGGAACGCAGTCCGCCCTCGTAGCGGAACCACCCGTGCCGCTCGTGGAGGTCCCAGTCGACGGGGCCGCCGCCGTCGTATCCGACGCTGATCCCGGTGAAGGGTGCCATGCCGATCAGCATGGGAACGCGGTCGAGCAGCGTCGTCGACGTGCCGTCGACATCTGCGCTGATCCGCCACGCGAATCCGTCGATCGCGTCGAAGGAGAGTGCGACGGATGCCGGTGCGCCCGAGGTCGGCACGACGACGCGGTGCATCTCACCGAAGGCGTTGTACGAAAGGCGAAGCTCACCGTCCTCCGCGTAGAGGATGTACCCGCCCCCCTGGTCGCCGTGAGAGACGACGACGCCCGTGCCCAGGTCGCCGTCGTCGAATCGAGCGTCGATCAGGAAGGAGCGCACGGCGATCAGCCGGTAGGAGCGAATGCGCTCCACCGTCGGGGCGCCCGGCCGCAGCTGCAGGGGGCGTTCGAGTTCGAGGTCGGTGGAGGGGACCTTCGCGGTGAACGTGGGTTCGTCGGGGAGGGGGAAGACGGTGTTGTGCCAGGCGGCCTGCCGCCACTTCTCGGCGAGGTCGGCGACGACGTCGGGATTCTCGGCCGAGAGGTCGTGCACCTCGGCGGGGTCGGCGACGATGTCGTACAGCCGCCAGAACGCCGGGCCGTTCCCGCCGTCCTTCTCCCATCCCATCCCCACGAGCTTGAACCGCCCCTCGAAGTAGGAGCGTCCCCCCATGAAGGTCACGTGCTGACCCTCCGGGCGCGGCGCGACCGCCCCGGAGCGCAGCACGTCGGCGAAGCTCGCGCCGTCGACGTCGGCAGCGGGGACACCGCGGATGCTGGTCGGCCTCGTGACGCCGCACAGCTCTTCCAGCGTCGGGGCGATGTCGGCGACGAACGCGAAGTCGGGTCGGATGCCCGCATCTCCGTCGTGACGGGGCAGCCCCGCGGGCCAGCTGACGATGAGGGGACTGCGGATGCCGCCCTCGTGCACCGACCCCTTGTAGAGACGGAATGGGGTGTTCGACACGTGCGCCCACCCCGCCGGGTAGTGGCCGAACACCCGAGGTCCGCCCATTTCGTCGAGCGGACGCGGCACATCGGTCACCCAGTCCTCGGGCAGGCCCACCTCGAAGTGGAACTGGCTGAAGTAGCTGCGCGTGCCGGTGACGCCGCCCTCTGCTGTGCCGCCGTTGTCGCTGGCGAAGACGATGAGGGTGTTCTCGTACTCGCCGATCTCCTTCAGATGCGCGACCAGCCGAGCGACGGAGGTGTCGATGCCCGACACGGCGCCCGCGTACACCTCCATGTGACGCGCGTACAGCTCCCGCGTGTCGGCGTCGAGGCTCTCCCACGGCGGGACGCCCTGTGTGTTCTGCGGTCCGGACGGCGAGATCTCGGCATCCGGTTCGAACAACCCGAGTTCCTTCTGGCGGGCGAATCGCTCTGTCCTCAGCCGATCCCACCCGGCGTCGTATACCCCGCGATGCCGCTGCATGTCATCGGGCTTCGCCTGCACCGGCCCGTGGACGGCGTTGTGGGCGAAGTAGAGGAAGAACGGCCGGTCGGCGCTGCCGCTGCGCACGCCGTGGATCATGGCGATCGCCTCGTCGGTGAGCCGGTCGGTGAGGTAGTCGTCGTCGGCGAACTCCTCGATGACGGGGGAGTTGTCGCGAAGGATCCGGTGCGGGTGGTACATGGTCGTGAAGCCCTCGAGCGAGCCGAAATACCGGTCGAATCCGCGCTGGATCGGCCAGGTCGACTTGTCAGCGCCGTCGTGCATGCTCGACTCGGGCGTGAGATGCCACTTGCCGACCATGAGCGTCGCGTACCCGTTGTCACGGAACGTCTCGGCGAGAGTCGGCATGTCCTGGGGCAGGGCGCCGCGGATGCCGGGGTAGCCGGGGTTCATGTTCGCCACCGACCCCACGCCCGCGCGATGGGGGTTGCACCCGGTCATGAGGGCTGCGCGCGTGGGTGAGCACACCGGCGCGACGTGGAAGTTCGTGAGGCGGTACCCCTCTTCGGCGAGAGCCGTGAGCGCGGGGGTGGCGATCTCGCTGCCGAACGGTGCGACATCGCTGAAGCCCATGTCATCGATGAGGATCACGATCACGTTGGGCGCCTTCTCGGGCGCTCGCTTCGGTGCCGGATACCAGGGCGTGGACTGCGACGAACGCGGTCCCACGGTTCCGGCGAAGCCGTCGTAGCCGCGAGGGTCGGTTCGCTCGGCGCCGATCAGGTCGGGGGCTGTGGGGTCGGTGCTGCTCATGATGCTCTTTCTCAGGTCTCAGGTGTGCGCGTCACGCGGAGGGCGAAGTCGGCTGCGGCGGCGAAGACGGGCGCGATCTGGTCGGCGTCGAGTCCCTGCCAGAAGTGTCCCGCGTCAGGAACCAGTGTGAGCTCCACGTCGACTCCCGCCCGCCGCAGGGCCTCGGCGAGCACCTCGCTCTGCCTGGGCGGAATCATCGTGTCGGCGATACCGTGCGCGATGTGGAACGGCGGCGCGTCCGGATGCACGTGGGTGACGGGGCTCGCCTCTGCGGCGCGCTCGGGGATCGTGCGCACATAGGCTCCCAGCCACTGGTCCAGCCGCGAGGTGCCCGGGGCGTCGTGGGCGTCGTCGTGATCGGCCATCGAGGCGACGTCCGCGACGCCGTACCAGTCGATCACTCCACGGACGGGGGAGTCCTCCTCGAGACCCACGAGCGCCGCCAGTGTGCCCCCCGCGGATCCGCCCCACAGCACGATGCGCGAAGGGTCGAGGCCGTGCTCCGGGCCGTGCCGCTGGACCCACGCGAGCGCAGCGCGCACGTCGTCGAGCTGTGCGGGGAACACCGCCTCACCGCTGAAGCGGTAGTCGATGGAGGCCACGGCCAGCCCGGCCGCGGTCATGCGTCCGAAGGTCTGGTCGACGGTGTGGATGGGGCTGAACTCGCGTCGATGGCCCCGGCGAAACCCGCCCCCGTGCACATGCACGAGGACGGGGACCGGCGCGTCGGATTCGGGAACCCAGAGGTCGAGAGCGAGCGGCCGGTAGCCGATGACCTCGTCGAAGATGAGGTCGCGCTCGCGGGTGACTGCGGGGGACCGTGGTGTCGCTTCGCTCGAAGTCATCAGTCGCGGAACTGGAACTCCGGCATGAAGTGCACGTCGTACTGCTGGCCGGCCCCGATGAGCTGCTCCATCGGGGGGACGTACACCTCATGGGGCAGGCCCGTCTCGCCGGTCGGCGCGCCTGCGGCGCGGAAGAAGCGGAAGAAGTCGCCCGTACCGGCGCCGAAGACCTTCGTGGCGGACTCCACGCGGTAGGCGTGGACGATGTTCGCGGGGATGAAGGCGAAGTCTCCCGGTTCGATGAGGGTCTTCGCGTGGTGCTCCTCCTGGTCGTCCGTCCAGACGGTGATCGCACCCTCGATCACGTAGAAGAACTCATGAGTCCGCTGGTGCAGGTGCGCGGGGATGCGGTCGCCCTTGCCGCCCTGCAGGATGGCGGCGCTGTACTGACCTTCCGTCTCATCGGCCGACAGCAGCATCGTGAACGCGTTGTCGAACAGCAGGGACTTCTCCCCTTCCCCCTTGCGCAGGACATACGGCGTGGGGCGTCCGGGAAGATCCAGGCGGGTCTCGGGGATCGACGTGGTGTCGGTCATTGTCTTTACCTCCTCGTAAAGCGTGGTCCCTCGATGGTGTCGGGCGGGCGTACCGGAGTGTGAGGGTCAATCCGGCAACGCACATGAGGTTTGTCCTAACGCTGGAGCGCGTCGTGCCTGTTGCGCGGACGCTTCGGGTCGATATACATTCGTCCCACTTTTACTTAACTCGATGAAAGAAAATGCAATGAAGCTTCACATCGACCTCACCCGCTGCGAAGGGCACGGACTGTGCCAGGAAGCAGCGCCTGCCATCCTGCGCCTGAACGACGACGACGAGCCGGAACTCCTGGTCGACGACATCGCCGACCACCTGCCGGCAGCGCGCGACGCCGTTCGCGTATGCCCGGTGGCTGCGCTGAAGCTGGCCTGAGCGCGCCATGCGCGACATCATCATCGCCGGAGGCTCGATCGCCGGCACGACGGCGGCCAGGACGCTGCGCACCCTCGGCTTCGATGGCCGGATCACCATCGTCGAGCCGGACCCTCACGCGTACTCTCGCCCGAGCCTCTCCAAGGCGGCCATGCGCGGCGAGGACGTGGTGATGCCCCTGGACGACGGGGACGGGGTCCGTTGGCTGCGCGGTCGACGCGTCGTCGACCACGATCCGGATGCCGCCACCGTGACCCTGGACGATGATGACGTCCTCGGCTACGACGGGCTCGTCATCGCCACCGGAAGCCGGGCGATACGGCTGGGCGGCGCCGAGCGAGACGACGAGCTGCTCGTCCGCGACCTCCACGACGTCCACGCGCTCCGCGCGCGACTCGTCGCAGGCAGCAAGGTGTTGATCGTCGGCGGAGGACTCCTCGGGATCGAGCTCGCCTCGGGATGCCGCGAGCTGGGCTGCGCGGTGACGGTGGTGACGATGGATCCGCTCGGTCTTCGAGTCCTCGGCGACTTCATCTCCTCGCGCATCGAGCAGTGGGCGCTCGATGCCGGCGTCGACGTGGTCCGCACCACCGCGCGGGCGAGGCTCGCCGAGGGAACTCGAAACGTCGTCGTCGTCGGGGGTGACGTGCTCACGGGCGATGTGCTCGTGACGGCGATCGGCGACGTGCCCAACGTCGAGTGGACGCCCCTCGGCGTCCCGCGGCGAGGTGTGCTCGCCGATTCCGTCGGTGCCGTCGCCGACGGGATCGTGGTCGCCGGCGACGCCGGATTCCGCCGGACGCCCGAGGGCAGGGACGTTCGCGATCCGCACTGGTACGCCGCGATGGATCAGGGACGGATCGCCGCACACACCCTCGTGGGGCGCGAACCGGATCGTCCCGCCGCGACGCGATACCTGTGGACGGAGTGCTTCGGCCACCTCGTCAAGCTCGCGGGCGAGGTTCCGACGGGTCCTCCCACCCGGGTCGTCGACGCGGGGCCAGAGGGTTCGGGGCTCTTCGTCTGGGAGGCCGGCGGCATCGTCCGCAGCGCTGTCGCGATCGACGGAAAGATCAGTGTCCCCCGACTGAGGTCGATGGTCACCGCACCCGAGACCACCTCTGACTAAGGAGATACCCGTGAACGCACCCACCTCATCGATCGATCTCTTCTCGGACGACGTCCTCGCCGACCCGTACGCCGCGCACCGAGAGCTCCGCGAGACGGCAGCCGCCGTGTACATGGAGACGTGCGACGCGTACGCCATTCCGCGCTACAAGGACGTCCACCACGTGTTGGCCACCGACACGGTCTTCTCGTCTCGTGCGAGCATCTCTGTGAACCCGGCGTTCAACAAGCTCTACGAGGGGGCGGTCATCGCCTCGGACGGGGAGGAGCATTCGCGGCTCCGCTCGGTCCTGTCCGGCCGCCTCGCGCCGCGCGCGCTGCGATCCCTGAGAGCGGACATAGCCGAGCGCGCGGATCGCTTCGTCGACGGGATCGTGGCGCGGGGATCCTTCGACGCGGTCACCGACTTCGCCAAGGTCTTCCCCGTCACCGTCGTCGCCGACCTCGTGGGCGTGCCCGAGGAGGGGCGCGAGCACTTCCTGGATCGCGCGGACCGCAACTTCAATCTCTTCGGTCCGGACAATGCGCGTGCACGGGCATCCCTCGGCGTCCACGACGAGAGCTACGCGTACGTCAGCATGATCGGCAAGCGTGAGAACCTCGCGCCGGGGAGCTTCGGCGCCACGATCTACGAAGCCATCGACGCCGGCATCGTCACGGAGCCCGAGGGGTGGCGTCTGCTCATCACCTATCTCTTCGCGGGCATGGACACCACCATCAACGCCATCGGGCACGCGATCTGGCTGTTCGGGCGGCATCCGGAGCAGTGGCAGATGATCCGCGCGAATCGGGAGCTCATTCCGGCCGCGTTCGAGGAGGTGCTGCGGTTCGAGTCGCCCGTCCAGGTGTTCACCCGGGGTGCGGTGGCGGCGACCGAGATCGACGGAGTGCGGATTCCGGAGGGGGCGCGTGTGCTCACCCTGTTCGGGTCGGCCAATCGCGATCCGCGTCAGTGGTCGGACCCGGACACCTTCGACATACGGCGCGACACCTCCGGGCACCTCGGATTCGGGCACGGCCGCCACGGCTGCGCAGGGCAGGGACTGGCGCGCATCGAGGCGGTGTCGCTGCTGTCCTCTCTTGCCGATCGGGTGGACTCCTTCGACACGGGCGTGCCGTTCCCCCACCTCAACAACGCGGTGCGCGGGCTCGCCTCGCTGCCCGTGGCGGTGTCCTTCGCGTGATCGATGTCCGCTCGTGCCGCCGCCGTATACTGCGAACGGATCCGGGGCGCACGCGCGCCTCACGCACGATCGCCGATGACTGCAGTGGAGAGGATCGCTGACGGGAGGATGCCGTGCCGGCGCACCGGGTGGGATCGAACATCAAGGGTCGAAGCAGCAAGGAGGCCATCCTCCGCGCCGCCACCACGGTGTTCGCGGACCATGGCTACCGGGGCACCACCATGGCGCTTGTGGCGGCGGCGGCCTCGTTGACGCACCCGGGACTTCTCTATCACTTCCCGAACAAGGAGCAGCTGCTGTTCGCGGTGATGGACCGCCACCTCGTTCCCGGCGTGACCCGGGTCGAGCGCGCCGCCGAGGACGGATCCGAGGCGGTGTTCGCGACCCTGCGGGAGATCGCCGACGAGAACCTCGATGACCCGGAATGGGTGCGGCTGGCATCCGTGCTCATGGCGGAGTCTCTGGCTCCGGATCATCCTGCTCACGCGTACTTCGCCGAGCGGACATCGCGCATCGCGTCCGCCCTGTCGGCAGGACTGAGCGATCTCGATCCCGACCCGGCTCGCCGACTGTCGATCGCACGCTTCCTCAACGCCTCGTGGGACGGACTGCGCATGCACTCGCTGCTCGACCCGTCGATCGACGTCCTCGGCGATCTCGAGCGACTCGTCGACCTCGTCCGTCGCGCGGGAACGACGGGCGGGTGACGTTCCGTCCACGTCGTCGTGAGCGCGTCCGGACTCACGCCGCGCGCAGCCGGAGCGTGATCTCCTCAGCAGTCGCCTGTAGTCGCGGCAGCAGCCGGGTGCGCAGGTCGTCGACGGTGTGGCGCGTGGTCGCCGCGGCGATGTTGATCGCCGCGGCGGGCTGCGATTCGCGGCCGAACACCGGCACGGCGACCGACCGCAGACCCGCCGCGACCTCCTCGTCCTGCAGGGCGAAGCCCTGCGCGCGGGTTTCGGTCAGGCGCGGCAGGAGGTCATCGACGGAGCGCGCCGCGTTGGGCCCTCCCGCTCTCGCGAAATCGAATCGCGCGAGGCGCTCGCGGACGTCGTCCTCGTCGAGATAGGCGAGCAGCAGCTTGCCCATCGACGTGAGGGGCGCCGGCAGGGTCGAGCCGACCTGGATGTTGGCGGTCACGATGTCGGTATTGCGGATGCGTGCCAGGTAGAGCACCTCGGCACCGCGGAGGACGCCGAGGTTGACGGTCTCGCCGGTCGCCTCCGCCAGCTGCCGCAGAGGTCGCTCGCTGATCTGCACGATGCTCGAGCCGCGCAACGCGGCCGAGCCCAGGGTGAGCACGGAGACGCCCGGGCGGATCGCGCCGTCGGTGAGCCGCTCCACGAATCCCTCCTGCTCGAGGGTGGCCACGACGCGGAACGCGGTGGGCATCGGGAGACCGGTGCGGTCACAGATCTCGCGCAGCTTCAGCGAGGTCACGCTCTCGTCGAACAGACGCAGCACATCGAGGCCCTTCGCCAGCGCCTCGATGCGATAACGGTTCGCCGACTTTTCCTCGGGCGGATCTGCTTTCATGCGGTGAAACCTAACTCGTGCGCTCGTGCGGTGCAAACGGGGATCACGGCGCGACGCGGAATGCGCGCAACTGCAGAGCGAGCATCGCGTAGTACCCCACGAGCACCGTCAGCTCGAACACCTGCTCGCGCCCGAGCATCGTGACCGCCCGCGTCCAGGTGTCGTCGCTCAGGTCGCCGTGGGCGAGCTCGCGCGCGGTCTCGGCCACGACACGCTCCGCGCCGTCGAACGCGCGCGTGTCCTCGCGTCGGAGCGCGGCGATCTCGTCGTCGCTCAGCCCGGCCGCCCGCCCCACCGCCTCGTGCGCCTCGCGCTCGAACGCGCTGTCCCATCGTGCGGCGACCAGCAGGATCGCCATCTCCCGACTGCGGGCGTCGAGGCTGCCCGAATAGCGGATGGCGGCGCCCACTTGCTGCACCGCCTCCCCGAGTCCGGGTGAGAGGAGGAGCGCATTGAACGGGCCGCGAAGCGACCCGTCGTCGCGCGTGAGGGCGAAGTGCTGAGGGCCCGTGGCGCGCGCACCCCCCGCGATCGCGTCGTACAGGGCGCGCTGCGGGCCGTCGAGCTCGGCAGGGGTCATCGGAGCGAGTCGAGCGGACACGACTCTCCTTTCCGCCGAACCGCGCTGCGGGCCGGCCATGAAGCGAGCACCGTTTGACAACGGCGCCGGTCGCTCGTAGTTTACAACCAGCAAAAGCAGATTTTGAAGAACGAAAGTTCCGCGAGGGTCGAAGGAGACCGGATGTCGCAGGTTGCTGATCACAGCGTGGCCGCACCGCCGTCGTGGCTGGGGCTCGGCGGGGCGCGCGTCCTCGTCGCCGGTGCGGGCGGCATCGGGGGCGCCTGCGCCGCCGCATACGCCGGAGAAGGTGCTCGGGTGGCGGTCGTGGATCGCGACCCCGCCGCACTCGCGGCACTCGCGGCAGCCCATCCCGACGTCGAGTTTGTCCTCCTCGAGGCGGACCTGACGGCGCGGGGTGCCGGAGCGGACGTCGTCGGTCGCGCCGTCGTGTCACTCGGCGGACTCGATGTGATGCTGCACGCCGTGGGCATCAACGACCGGCGTCCCATCCTGGAGTTCACCGAGGAGGAGTGGGACCACATCCTCCGCGTGAACCTCACCTCGGTGTTCGGCCTCGCGCAGGCCGCCGGTCGCCACATGGTGGCGCAGGGATACGGGCGTGTGCTGGCGCTGTCGAGCGTCTCGGGTCTGCTCGCGCACCACTCGCACGGCCCGTACGCGGCCTCCAAGGGGGGCATCAACCAGCTGATCCGCGTGATGGCGCGCGAATGGGCGCCCTACGGCGTCACCGTCAACGCGCTCGCGCCGGGGTACATCGAAACGCCGCTCACCGCCGCGCATCTCGCCAAGCCCGGCAAACGCGCCGAGCTCGAGAGTCAGGTGCCGGCGGGCAGACTGGGCACGCCCGACGAGCTGACGGGGCCGGCGCTGTTCCTCTCCTCCGCGCACGCGGGGTTCATCACCGGACACATCCAGTACATCGACGGTGGCCGCACGCTCGTGTGAGCGGCCGCCTCCGACAGACCACAACGAAGAGAGAGGTCGTCATGACACAGATCTACCCCCGCTTCGAGGGGAAGACCGTGCTCGTCACCGGCGCCGGCACCGGATTCGGTGCTGAGATCGCCGTGCGTGCCGCGCAGGAGGGAGCGAAGGTCGCGGTCCACTACCGTTCGTCGCGCGCCGGCGCGGAGAAGACGCTCGAGCGAATCCGCGAGGCGGGCAGTGACGGCATCCTCGTCCAGGGTGACATCGGCTCGTGGGACGAGATCAGACGGATGGCCGACGAGGTGTGGGAGGCGTTCGGCACGCTCGATGTGCTCGTCAACAACGTCGGCGACGTCTCGAGCGAGCAGATGTCGTGGCGTGAGCTCACCCAGGAGGCCCTGGATGCCGTGGTCGACATCGACGTCAAGGGCACGCTGCTGATGACCCATGAGTTCGGCGAGCGCATGCTGGAGCAGCCGGGCGGTGGCAACATCGTCAACGTCGGCTCCACCGTCATCGTGCGCGGCTCGCCCCGCGCGCCGCAGTACGCGGCGGCGAAGTACGCGATCCTGGGCATCACGAAGTCCTACGCCAAGGTCCTCGCGCCGAAGGTGCGTGTCAACACGTTCGCACCCGGTTTCATGGAGACCGAGCGACTGCTCCAGCGCGAAGACTGGAAGAGCGGTCGCCGAGAGGTGCTCATCTCGCAGACGCCGATGGGGCACATCCCCCCGCCCGAGTTCGTCGCAGGCACCTGCCTGTGGCTCGCAACCGACGAAGCCGCGCACCTCACGGGCAGTTACATGCTCGCCGACGGCGGCTTCAACATGGTCGGCGCATGAGCGTCGGCATCCGAATCTACTGAGGAGACACACCATGAAACTCATCACCTTCGACGGCGGCCGTGTCGGTCGTCTGGAGCTCGAAGAGGGCACCGTCATCGAGCTCGACGTTCCCTCCACGCGCGAGTATTTCGAGCGCGGCGGCGACGTGCGGGAGACCGGCGAGCGTCTGAACTACGCCGACGTGAAGCTCGAGGCGCCCATCCGTCCGAAGAAGTTCTTCCACACCGCGGGCAACTTCATCGACCACCACAACGAGCTCGAGGCGGTGGATTGGTCGCACCCGGTGCACAAGGGCATCGTGTTCTTCCAGAACCTCGACGCGATCATCGGTCCGGACGACGACATCGTCTACCCGGAGGGGCTGACGAAGGAGCTCGACTACGAGCTCGAGATGGCGATCGTCATCGGGAAGGCGGGCAAGTTCTTCAGCCCCGAGGAGGCGGAGGAGCACATCGCCGGCTTCACGATCTTCAATGACATCACCGCGCGCGACATCCAGCGCAAGGAGATGGAGTCGGGTGTGTTCTCGTTCTCGAAGGGCATCGACACCTTCTGCCCCATCGGCCCGTGGATCGTCACGAAGGACGAGATCCCCGATATGCACAACCTCGCGATGCAGCTCCGGGTGAACGGTGAGGTGCGCCAGCAGGGCAACACCAACCAGACCCGCATCCAGTGGCCGCACCTCGTCGCCTATCACTCGCCGCAGATCTTCTCCGCCGGCGACCTCCTCACCACGGGCACCATCTCGGGAGTCGCGGCGGTGCAGAAGAACCCGTTCGACTTCTACCTCAACCCCGGCGACGTCGTCGAGGCGGAGATCGAGGGGCTCGGAGTCCTCCGCAACCGGGTGATCTCGTGGGAGGACCGCTACGGCGAGCCCGCCCCGCAGCGGGTCGACTGGTGAGGGTCGCCAATCTGAACGGCCGTCTCGTCCTCGTCGTTGGAGACGAGACGGCCCTCGATGTCGCGGAGGCCTCCGAAGGGCGGTTCGGGCCGGACCCCATGTCGGCCTACGAGGATTGGGATGCGTTCGCGCGGTGGGCTCGCTCCGCCGACGTGAGCGGCGCTCCCCTCGATCGCGCGCAGCTGGGCGCGCCGGTGCCGCGCCCCCCGCAGATCTTCGCGATCGGGGTGAACTACCGCGAGCACGCCGACGAGGCCGGCTACCCGCCCGACAGCCTGCCGGTGACGTTCACGAAGTTCGTCTCGAGCCTCACCGGGCCCGACACGACCGTCGCGCTGCCGGACGGGAACATCGACTGGGAGGTCGAGCTCGTCGTGGTCATCGGACGCGGCGGACACGGCATCACCCGCGACGACGCCTGGCGGCATGTCGCCGGGTTCACCGTCGGTCAAGATCTCTCCGAGCGCGTCGCTCAGCTGGCGGGGACGATGCCGCAGTTCAGCCTGGCGAAGTCGCACCCCGGCTTCTCTCCGACCGGCCCCTGGGTCGTCACGCCCGATGAGCTCGACGACCCCGCCGACCTGGCCATCTCGTGCGCGATCGACGGCGAGATCATGCAGGACTCCCGAACCTCGAGGATGATCTACGACATCCCCGAGCTCATCGTCCGGCTGTCCGCCGTCGCGACCCTGCTCCCGGGTGACCTCATCTTCAGCGGCACGCCGTCCGGAATCGGCAATCGCCGCACGCCACCGCGATTCCTCCGGCCGGGAGAAACGCTCACCTCGACGATCCAAGGCGTGGGAGAGCTCACCACGCGATTCGCCTCGTCAGGGTGACCCGTAGCCCCGGCGATGCGGGTCGACGCGATCGCGACGAAACGCACGTGAGGGAATGCCTAACGGCATGCGTACAACTTCCGAATAGCAAAACCAACTTTCATTAGAGACAATAGGGCTCTAGGGTCGCCGCAGACCCGCGCTGCACAACAGCGTGCAGGACCACAGCACTCGATCATTGGAGATCTGAATGGCTCTCAACACCGCACCCCGCCGAGGGGGGATAGCCCTCGCCGTGGCGGCTGTCACCGCGCTCGGACTCAGCGCCTGCTCCGGAAGCGGCGGCTCCGTCGACGAAGAGGGCGGCGACGCCGACACGTCGAAGGTCGTCATCGCCCTCGAGGCGGACATGGCTCCCAACGGCTACGACCCGCTGCGGTACAGCACCGGCCAGCGGTTCTTCTTCGAGGGGATGTACGACAGCCTGTTCACCCTCGACGAGGAAGGCCTTCCCACGCCCGGCGCGGCGACTTCCTTCGAGTTCAACGAAGACTTCACCGAGATGACGATGGACCTCGATACCTCGATCGTCTTCGACGATGGAACGGCGCTGAGCGCCGATCTGGTCAAGCAGAACCTCGACCAGCGCGACAACCCCGAACTGGGCGCCTACCGCGAGCTCGTCATCGGCGGCGAGGCCGAGATCAGCGAGGTCGTCGTCGTAGACGACGACACCGTCACGCTGGTGTTCGGCGCACCCCAACCCGGGTTCCAGGGCAACCTCACCTTCCCCGGCGGCGCGTTGATCGGCCCGGCCGGCCTCGCCGACCGCGCGAGCCTGGACACCACT
Source organism: Microbacterium sp. NPDC077184 (assembly GCF_040687055.1). Classification (NCBI taxonomy): domain Bacteria; kingdom Bacillati; phylum Actinomycetota; class Actinomycetes; order Micrococcales; family Microbacteriaceae; genus Microbacterium; species Microbacterium sp. NPDC077184. Next base: position 41,541 of record NZ_JBFBMM010000007.1, on the reverse strand, counting down.
CCCGACGGCTCGGGTCCCCTCACCATCGACGAGGGAGCCACCGTCAAGGGCAACACCTACCTGCAGGTCAAGAAGGAAGGCACCGACCGCGGCGACGAGTACCCGTTCGACGCGTACGAGTTCCGCCCCATCCTCGACCCGCAGGCCCGCACGAACGCCGCGATCTCCGGCGAGGTCGACCTGGCGATCGTCGGTGCCGACACGACCGAGCAGATCGAGGGCAGCGGCACCGGTCTCGTGGAGAACGGCGGCAACATCTACAACCTGATCCGCTTCGACAAGACCGGGGCGGTCAACCCCGCGTTCGCCGACCCGCGCGTGTTCAAGGCGCTGTCGATCGCGATCGACCGTGAGGCCTACGTCAACGCGGTCCACCCCGGTCAGGAGCCGACCGCCAACGTCATGCCGAAGGACAGTCCCGGATACCTTCCCGAGCTCGAGGAGGAGTACGCCTACGACCCCGAGGGAGCGATGGAGCTGCTGGCCGAGGCCGGCTACCCCGACGGGTTCGAGTTCGAGTTCATCATCTCCCCGCGAAGCCAGCGCGACCTCGAGGCCCTCCAGCCCTACTGGGCGGCGATCGGCGTCGACGTGGTGCTGACGACGGCGGCCTCGGACGAACAGCGGTTCGCCGCCACGCGCACCAACTACATGGGCGGACCCTTCCAGGCGAACTGGAGCAACCCGCTCGGCGTGGTCAACGGCGTGCTGTTCGGTTTCGCGAACCAGCACGGCGGCGAGGCTCCCGAGATCCAGGCGGCGGCCACCGAATACGGTGCGGCCCAGACGGACGAAGAGCGGGCCGAGGCGCTGCAGAACCTGAACCGCGCCATCGTCGAGGCCGGATGGCTGGGACCGCTCTACGAGGAGTTCGTGCCCTGGGCGTTCGCGCAGGAGAAGATCGCAGAACCGACCTTCCCGGGTGCGGAGCCGTACCCGATCCTCGGCGACGTCCAGCCGGCTTCGTAAGGCGAGGCGAACGGGTCCGGGGCGTCGGCGCTGTCGGCGCCCCGGACAGTCGCCTTTCACACCGCACATGATCATTGGAGATCAGATGTCCTGGTTTGCGCCCCGCACCCGCGACCGCCATGGCGCCACGCCCCGGGCGGCGTCATGACCCTGTTCATCCTCAGACGGATCGGCTTCGCGATCCTCACGCTGCTGATCGCATCCTTCCTCGCGTTCGCCCTGGTCCACCTGTCCGGCTCGACCCCCGGCGGCGTCGTTCTGGGCGTGGGGGGAACCGCCGAGCAGATCGAGGCGTACAACCAGGAGATCGGCTGGTACGACCCGTGGATCGTGCAGTTCTCCAACTGGGTCTGGCAGGTTCTCCAGGGCAATCTCGGCGTCTCCCTGATCGATGGCCGCGACATCGCGGCCGACATCGCCAAGCGGTTGCCCGTCACGGCGGCGCTGGCGCTGCTGGGAACGTTGTTCTGCTCCGTTCTCGGTATCGTCATGGGGGTCGTCGCCGCGGTGCGGGGCGGGATGGTCGACCGCGGGGTGACGGCGACCGCCGGCATCATGATCTCGCTCCCGGCCTTCTGGGTCGGCGTCCTTCTCGTCTTCGTCTTCGCGGTGCAGCTGAGGCTCCTGCCCGCCACGGGCTTCGTGCCCTTCGACGTGAATCCCGAAGCGTGGGCGCGCAGCCTCGTCCTGCCCGTCCTCACGATCGCGTTGACCGCCGCCGCCGGAATCGCGCGCCAGACCCGGGCGTCGATGGCCGAGGCCCTCACCCAGGAGCACATGCGCACGTTGCGGGCCACAGGCACGCCGATGAATCGCATCATCTATGTGCACGCGCTGCGCAGCGCGAGCCTGCCCATCGTGGCGAGCATCGCGATCCAGTTCATCATCCTCTTCTCCGGCTCGGTCGTGATCGAGGTCCTCTTCGCGCTGCCCGGTATCGGCCAAGCCATGCAGGCCGCCGTCGGCTCGTCGGATCTGCCCTTCGTCCAGGCTCTGGTGTTGATCGCCACGCTTGTCGTCGTCATCGTCAACCTCGCGCTGGAGCTCGTCAACCGCGCCCTCGATCCGAAGCTGCGTGCCTCATGACCGTTCCCACCACCGCCATCCTGCAACCGCGCCGGGCGCCCAAGCTCAACTCCCGCATCCTGCGCTCGCCGGCCGCGATCCTCTCGATCGTCTTCCTCGTCGGGCTCGTCGTCGCCTCGCTGACGGGGCCGCTGTGGTTGCGATACGGACCGCTCGAGCAAGACCTGGCCGCGGTGCTGCAGGGCCCGTCCGCCGAGCACCTGCTCGGCACCGACGAGCTCGGCCGCGACCTGCTCTCCCGTATCGTCACCGCCGCGGCTCCGACGCTGCTCATCGCCCTCATCGCGCCGGTCGTCGCGGTTCTCGTGACCGTGCCGCTCACTCTGTGGGCCGCTCGCTACGCGCGGGCGGAGTCGTTCGTCGGTCGCGCGAGCGAGATCATCTGGGCACTCCCCGGCATGATCATCATCCTCGCCGCGATCGCCGCGGTCGGCACGAACATGCCGATCATCATGGCGATCTTCGGCCTCCTGCTCTTCGGCGCCCTCTACCGGGTGTTCATCGGGCAGGCGATGTCGTTGCACAAGCAGCTGTATGTCGAGGCGGCAGCCGTGGACGGCGTGAAGCCGATGCGGGCGAGCCTTCGCCACGTCCTTCCGAACATGTCCACCACCGTCATCGTGCAGTTCGTGCTGCTCTTCGGTGCCGCGATCAGCATCCAGGCGGGGCTCGCGTTCATCGGCCTGGGTCCGCAGCCGCCTGAGCCCACCTGGGGCGGCATGATCAATACCGCCTCGCGGTTCATCTTCCAGCAGCCGTGGATGATGATCCCGCCGGGCGTCGTCCTGGCGCTGACGATCATCGCGGCGAACACGCTCGCCGACGTCGCCTCCGGCGGCAAGGCGATGCCGCCGCCCCTCATCGCCCTGCGGCGTCGGAAGAAGGCGACGAGTGCGCCGGGGCCCGAGGGAGCGGACGATCGGAGCACGTCCGCGGCAGGCGGCGACGGCGAGGGGCTCGTCGTCCAGGACCTCGTCATCGCGGTCGACGGCGGCCCCGATCTGGTCACCGGCGTGTCCTTCCGCGTACGTCCGGGCACGGTCATGGGCCTGGTGGGTGAGTCCGGCTGCGGAAAGTCGGTCACCTCGCACGCGATGCTCGGGTTGCTGACCCCCGGCCTGACGGTGCGGTCGGGCACGATCAGCTGGAACGGCGTCGACCTGTCGACGGCGAAGGAGGCGACGATGAAGAAGGTGCGCGGTCATGAGATCGCGTTCATCTCGCAGGAGCCGACCCGTGCTCTAGACCCGATGTTCACCGTCGGAACGCAGCTCACCGAGGCCATCAAGCGCCTCCGCCGCGTCTCGCGCTCGGAGGCGAAGGAGATCGCGCTCCAGCTGCTCACCGATGTGGGCATCGTCGACCCTCCGCGCGTGCTCAAGAGCTACCCGCATCAGATCTCGGGCGGTATGGCGCAGCGCGTCGCGATCGGACTCGCGCTGGCGGGGACCCCGAAGCTGCTCATCGCGGACGAGCCGACCACGGCCCTCGACGTCACGGTGCAGGCCGAAATCCTCGCGCTGCTGCGTGCGCTGGTCGCCGAGCGCGACATGGCCATCGTCATCGTCACGCACGACCTCGGAGTGGTCGCCGACATCTGCGACGAGGTGTCCGTCATGTACGCCGGCGAACTCGTCGAGACCGGTGGCGTCCGGGATGTCCTCGTCCGCCCCGAGCACCCGTACACGATGGCGCTGCTCGCCGCGGACCCGCATGCCGCTGTGCAGCTCGCGCACGCGGACACCCTCGCGTCCATCCCCGGGCAGGTCCCCGCTCCTGCCGAATGGCCGAGCGGCTGCCGATTCGCGGAACGCTGCCGCTTCGCCACCGACGACTGCCTCGGCACCGTGCCGCTCGATCCGCGAGCGGAGGGCGAAGGGCTCGTCCGCTGCGTGCGGCGTGATGAGGTCAAGGGCCGCCAGGAGGAGTGGCGCATGCCGGTCTCGATCGGAGGAGAGAGCGCATGACGATGCCGGATTCGACACGAAACGGGCAGGCGAGCCAGGACACTCCGCTGCTGGAGGTCCGAGATCTCGTCGTCCAGTACAGCAAGAAGGCGCCCCCGGCCGTGGAAGGCGTGTCCTTCTCGATCGCGCGAGGCGAGACGCTCGGGCTCGTGGGGGAGTCGGGGTCGGGCAAGACGACGATCGGGAAGGCGATCCTCGGTCTGCAGCCCGTCACCAGCGGTCAGATCCTGTTCGAGGGCGTCGACATCACCCATGCCAGCGCCGCGAAACGTCGTGAGCTGCAGGGCGATCTTCGGGCCGTCTTCCAGGACCCGTTCTCGTCTCTGAATCCGCGTCGTCCCATCGCCGACGCCATCGCCGAGCCGTTGCGGGTGGCCGGAGTCGCCAAGGCCGAGCGGACGGAACGGGTCAAGGACGTCCTCGGAGCTGTCGGCCTGCCCCGTACCTCCGGCGAGCGGTATCCACGACAGTTCTCGGGGGGTCAGCGCCAGCGCATCGCCATCGCCCGTGCGCTCGTGACCGACCCGCGGCTGGTGGTGTGCGACGAGGCTGTCAGCGCCCTCGACCTCTCGACCCAGGCCCAGGTGCTCAACCTTCTCGCGCAGCTCAGCCGGGGGAAGGACCTCGGCTATCTCTTCATCGCGCACGACATGGCCGTGGTGGAGTTCCTCGCCCAACGCGTGGTGGTCCTGTACCGCGGCAGGGTGATGGAGCAGGGATCCGCGGAGCAGGTGATGAACGACCCGCAGAACGCCTACACGCGCGTGCTCATGGCCGCGTCACCCGTACCGGACCCCGACGAGCAGGCGCGTCGGCGTGACGAGTGGCGACGGATGCGCGAGTCGTGGCGGGCGGAGACCGGTGTGGTCAAGCTGCCGATCTGAGCGTGCGCGATGCGGGGTCAGCTCTCGCCGAGCGGCGGCAGATCCGTGTCCACCAACGGCGAGATCGACCGTGCCGTCTCGCGGAAGACCGGAACCATCGGGTTGGTCGCATCCGTGAGGGTGCACAGCACGATCATCGCCGGGGAGACATCGGCCAGCGGCACGTACGCGATGCCGTCGCGGAGGTAGTTCAGCACACCGCCCTCGCCGCCGATGTTGACGCCGGCGCCGGCGGCGACGAGGTCCAGCAGCCCCTGCACGCTGTCGGCCGTCGGCCCACGCTGGGGCCGGGAGCCGTCCGGCCGCGGATCGACGACCCACCAGTTCACGATGTCGGGGTCACCGCCGGCGGCAGTGAGGAAGACCTCGTCGGCGGTCTCCATGATCGAAATCACCTCGCGGGACGCCAGCGGATGCGTGTCCGGGACGATGAGGACGCGCGGCTCCTCCCACAGCGCTTCCACGCGGATGCGCGGTGGAAGCTTCATGGGCCAGGGCGCGAGCACCACATCGACCTGACCGCTCGTGAGCGCGGACTCCACGTCGAAGAACCCCAGGCGGCGCATCTCGATGCGAGCGTCGGGCGCGCGGTGCAGCACGGAGGAGATGATGGCGGTGGAGAGGCCCGCCGTGCCCGACGCGACCATGCCGACGCGAATGCCCGGGGTCTCCCGTGCGCCACGCACCGACCGTGCCCAGGCCAGGATCTGATCATGGTCGTCCCGGACCCGCCGGGCCAGGGGCAGCAGGTCGAGACCTTGCGGTGTCATCGACACCTTTCGCGGGCTTCGATCGAACAACGGCACGCCGAGCTGGCTCTCCAGCTTGCTGATCTGCTGGCTGAGCGACGGTGGAGTGATGCGCAGGCGCTCGGCGGCTTTGCCGAAGTGCAGCTCCTCGGCGAGCACGCAGAAATACCGGATCGAATGGATCGGGACGTCCATGGTCTCGACGGTAGCCCATGCGACGGGACGGGCTCGCGTACTCGTGCGGTTCTCACCGCGCGCGGGACGTCGGCGAGCACCTGTGGGTCGGCCGGTGCGAGGCGCGTCTGGCAGGGTGTTCTCGATACCCCGGGAGGACCGAGATGATCGAGACCCACGACGTTGCGCTGACCTCGGCGGAGCACGACTTCCGAGTGCGCGTGTACCCGGCGCCCGATCCCGGCGGGGCCATGCTCGTCTGGCTCCACGGCGGCGCCTTCATGTTCGGCACGCTCGACATGCCCGAGGCCGATCAGGTCGGTCGGCGGCTGAGCGAGCGGGGCATCACCGTCGTCTCGGTCGATTACACGCTCGCTCCGTTGGGCGCCCTCGACGCGTTCGGGCCGCCGCCCGAGGAGAGTGACGTCTCGCCCGAGCAGATTCGCGCCGAAGCCGCGGCGGCAGGGCCCCGCGCACGCTTCCCGGTGCCGTCGCTGCAGACCGTCGCGGCGTTCGACTGGGCGGTGGAGAACGCCGTCCGCTACGCAGCCGACCCCGCCCGGGTGTCCCTCGGCGGCGCGAGCGCAGGCGCGAACCTCGCGACGGGCGCGGCGATGCGTCTGCGCGACCGCGCCCGGCGCGACCGCGGCGCGACCTCGCCTCGTTTCCTCGCGCTGGTCTATCCGTCGCTGCATGACGGCATCCTCGAGCCGAACGACGAGACGGCCGGAATCCTGCGTGATGTCCCCGCGGGCCGGCTCTTCACGCCGGAGATCCGCTCGGTGATCAACCGCAACTACCTGCCCGACGGTGACGACCCCCACGGGTACGCCTTTCCGGGTGGCCATGATCTGACGAGCCTGCCCCCTACGCTCATCGTCAACGCCGAGCGTGACAGCCTGCGTCCGTCGGGGGAGGCGTTCGCGGCCGAGCTCGCGCGGGCGAGCGTCGACGTGCGGGTCGTGCGACAGCACGGCGCGATGCACGGATACCTCAGCGAGATCGGCGCTCCGGCGGCCGAACGGACCTTGGCGCTACTGGAGCAGGCGATCTCGCAGGCGTGAGACCCGCCGGAGCCTCTCCGCCCGGGGCGGTCCGCCGCCGCCCAGCGGCCGGCGCTCCTGGCATCCTGGACGCATGCCCGCGACAGAGGACGCCCCCGACGTCGACGTCGAGCACGTCGGCGACGGTCGCCGCGTCACGCGTGTGACGCGCGTGCAGGCGACGTCCGGCGTCGGCGGCCGGCCGTTCGTCCTGGTGGCGGGGGTCGGTGTCGCGGCGACGTACTTCGAGTTCCTCGCGCCGACGCTCGCCGAGAGCGGTGACGTGTTCGCCCTCGATCTGCCGGGCTTCGCGGGGATGCCGCGGCCCGGCGATCGGCCGACGGCGGCGTTCTTCGCCGACCGGGTGGAGGAGGTCCTCGACCATTACGGTCTGGTGGATCCGGTGATCATCGGTCACTCGATGGGGACGCAGGTGGTCGCCGAGGTGCTGATCCGTCGGCCCGAGGTGCGTCACGCCGTCCTCGTCAGCCCCGTCGTCAACGATCGGGAGGCGTCGTTGCCGCTCGTCGCCCTGCGCTTCGCGCAGTCGGCGACGCGCGAGACCTTGCATCTGGCGATGACGGCGCTGTCGGCGTACGTCCTCTGCGGCGTCGTGTACTTCGCGCGGGTGCTTCCGCATCTCCTGCGGTACCGCTTGATCGAGCGGCTTCCGCTCGTCGCCGCATCCGTCCTGCTGATCCGCGGCGAGTTCGACCCGACGTCGCCCCGGCGATTCCACTCGCGCCTGGTCGCGGCTGCCCGGGACGCCCGCCGGTGGGAAATTCGGGGAGCCGCGCACTCGATCATCAACGCCCACGCGATCGGCGCGGCCGACCTCATCGTGCGACACGCGAACGACGCGATCGCTCCGAAGGGACGGATGCCGGCTGAGAAGGCGGTCGTTCCACCGCCGCCCCACGCGGGGCTGGACATCGTCCTCAGCGCCCTGCGCGAGCGGATCGCGGAGTGGTGGTCCGCCGCGCGCGGCGACGAGGAAGGTGTCGAGCGCGCGAAGGAGCGGCACGCACGCATCCTGTGGCGCGCCTACTCGCGGTCCGGGCGGGACCCGCGACGCGCCGCCGGCGTCGAGACGGGGACGGCGGCGGGGGGTCCTCCCGGGAAAGACGAAACCCCCGCGATGTAGAAGCTACGCGAGGGTTCCTGGGATGACTGTAACGGTCATCCGTGTGGCTCCGACCGGCATCGATCCGGTGACCTTTCGATTTTCAGTCGAACGCTCTACCAACTGAGCTACAGAGCCGCGCGGCATCCGTATCGTGAACGACGCGATGCCACGTCCTAGACGAAAGGCCCTCTTTTCACAAAGGGCCTGTCGCTCGGAGCGACCCTGACGGGACTTGAACCCGCGACCTCCGCCGTGACAGGGCGGCACGCTAACCAACTGCGCTACAGGGCCATACGTTTTCAATTATATGTGCGGAGAGTGACCCCAACGGGATTCGAACCCGTGCTACCGCCGTGAAAGGGCGGCGTCCTAGGCCGCTAAACGATGGGGCCGAGCGAACCCGGAGGCTCACGCTTACCGACGCCCAAGCATACGTAATCTTCGGCCGATGTGCCAATCGAGGGCGTGTGCACCCGGAAAGAGAGCGGTCGAGGGCGCACACTGAGCCCGCGGATGCCGCGTCCCGACGTCGGTCGTGCCGGAAAAAACCGTTGCGAAAGTGACGTGTGTTGCTAGTGTGATCGATGTTGCGACGCGGGAGGGAGGTTGCTGTGCACTCCGACGACGCATCAGATGATTGCGGCTGCGCCCCCACTGCCGCCGAACGCGCGCGCCTCTGGCCCGTGGTCAACCGCCGCAACGCCCTCGGGCTCGGCCTGATCGGCGCGGCGACCCTCGGCACCCTCGCGGGACCGATGATGCCGGCCGCCTTCGCCGCCGACTATCCGACGTGGGACGACGTCAAGCGTGCGCGCGCGAACGAAGCGGCCAAGCGCGGCGAGATCTCCCGCATCGAGGGGCTCATCCGCTCGCTCGCCGATGACGTGACCGCCAAGCGCGCCGAGGCCGAGCGCCTCGCCGACGAGTTCTACGTCGCGCAGCAGGAGTACTTCGCCGCCGCGTACCGCGCGGACCAGCTCCAGGCCGAGGCCGACACGCAGGCGGCGGCCGCCGTCGATGCGGCCAACAAGGCGGGGCGTGTCGCCGCGCAGCTGTACCGTCAGGGCGGCGACGACACCTCCCTCGAGCTCTTCTTCGCCGGGTCTGCGGCATCCGCCGACGATCTGCTGTCGCGCCTCGGCACGATGGACAAGCTCATCCAGCGGAACCAGGCCGTGTACGCCGAGGCGATCACGGCGCGGGACTCCGCGCAGAACCTCCTCGAGCTCGCCAAAGAGCAGCGCGCCGAGCGCGACCGTCTGCAGCGCATCGCCGAAGAGAAGATGGTCGCCTCGCAACAGGCGGCCGCGGCCGCGGAGGCGGCGCTCCAGGCCGAGCAGAGTAACCGCGTGCGCCTCGAGGCGCAGCTTGCGGCGCTCCGCGACACCACGAGCAAGACCGTTGCCGAGTACGAAGAGGGCGTCCGCGTCCGCGAAGAGGCCGAGCGCAAGGCCCGCGAAGAAGCCGAGCGCCGTGCGCGGGAGGAGGCGGAGCGCCTCGCCCGCCTCGAGCGCGAACGTCTGGCCCGCGAGCAGCGTGAGCGCGAGCAGGCGGCGGCCAACAACGGCGGTGGCAACTCCGGCGGTGGTGGCGGTGGCGGCGGCGGCAACTCGGGCGGTGGCGGCGGAGGCAACTCCGGCGGTGGCGGAGGAGGCGGCGGTAACGGCTGGGCCCGCCCGTCGGCCGGAGGGCGCACCTCCGGGTACGGACCTCGGTCGGTCCAGTGCGGATCGGGCTACTGCTCCAGCGGCTTCCACTACGGCGTCGACCTCGCGGCCGGCTGCAGCGCGGGGATCTACGCCGCCGCGGCGGGCACCGTGGTCTACTCCGGCTACAACGGCGGCTACGGCAACTACATCAAGATCGACCACGGCGGCGGCATCAGCACCGGCTACGCCCACATCCGCTCGGGCGGGCTCTTCGTCGGCTACGGCCAGCGCGTCGGCGCCGGGCAGCTCATCGCCGCAGAGGGCAACACCGGCAACTCGTTCGGCTGCCACCTGCACTTCGAGGCGTACGTCAACGGCGGCACCGTGAACCCCATCGACTTCCTCGCCGCCCGGGGCATCTGGGTCTGATCCCCTCGCGAGGGGAGACCAGCCGACAGACGACGCCGGCGCACGGAAAAGGGGCGCCGGCTCGCGCCGGTCGCCCCTTCCCTGATCGGATGCCGATCAGAGCGTCGTGGGAGCTTCGCCCTCACCCTGGGTCTTGGTGCGACCCTCGTGCTCGTCGAAGCGCTCGAAGGCTTCGGCGACGAGGCGCTCGGCCTCGGCGGCGTTCGCCCACTGGTCGACCTTGACCCACTTGCCGGGCTCGAGGTCCTTGTAGTGCTCGAAGAAGTGGTTGATCTCGTTGCGGGTCCACTCGTCGATGTCGTCGACGTCCTGGATGTGGTTCCAGCGGGGGTCCTTCGCCAGGACCGCGACCACCTTGTCGTCGCCGCCGGCCTCATCGCTCATCTTGAGCACGCCGACCGGGCGGACCTTGGCGAGGACGCCCGGGTAGATGTCGCGGTCGAGCAGCACGAGCACGTCGAGCGGGTCGCCGTCCTCGCCGAGGGTGTTCTCGAAGAACCCGTAGTTGCTGGGGTAGCCCATGGGGGTGAACAGGACGCGGTCCAGGAACACCCGGCCGGTGCCGTGGTCGACCTCGTACTTCACGCGGCTGCCGCGCGGGATCTCGATGACGGCGTCGTATGCGCCCATGCTGGTCTCCTTCGAAGAGGGGTGAATGCCGCGCATCAGCCTACCGTCGGCCCCGATCCGTCGAAGATGCGGGAGATCCCGGGGCTTCAGCGCGCGGCCGGCGGCCGGAAGGCGGCCTCGTCATGCGTTCTCGACGGCGTGGCCCGCTACCGTGAGCGGATGGACGAGCGACGACCGAGCCTTCCCCCCGCCGTCGCCGAGATCCGGCGGGCGGTGCGCGCGGCTCTCGCCGACGTCGACCCGACCGCGACGATCGTCGTCGCGCTGTCCGGCGGGGCGGATTCCCTCGCGCTCGCCGCCGCGGTGGCCTTCGAGGCCCCGCGCGCGGAGCGCGATGCCCTGGCCGTCATCGTCGATCACGGTCTACAGGACGACTCCGCGGCGGTCGCGGCATCCGCTGCCGAGACGGCCCGCGGCCTCGGGCTCAGCGTCCATGTCGTCCGCGTCGACGTCGGCGAGGAGGGCGGCCCGGAGGCCGCGGCCCGGACGGCGCGCTACGGGGCGCTTCGCGCCGCGGCCGTCGAACGCGCGCCCGCGGTGATCGTCACGGGGCACACCCTCGACGATCAGGCCGAGACGGTACTGCTGGGGCTCGCGCGCGGGTCGGGTGCGGCGAGCCTGCAGGGGATGGCGGCGGTCTCCGACCTCGACGGCGTCCCCCTCGTCCGCCCGCTCCTCGACATCCGCCGCGAGACCACCCGCGCCGCCTGCACCGCCCAGGGACTGACGTGGTGGGACGACCCCCACAACACCGATGACCGTTTCGCGCGGGTGCGCGTGCGCGAGCGGATGCTGCCGGCGCTCGAGGCCGAGATCGGCCCGGGGATCGCCGAGGCCCTCGCCCGGACGGCCGCGCAGCTGCGCGAGGACGCCGCGGCGTTCGACGAGATGATCGCCGAGACCATCGAGGACATCGTCGAGCCGGCCGAAGCCGGGATCGCGGTCTCGGTGGCGGCGCTCGCGGCCAACCCGGCCGCGCTCCGCCATCGCATCATCCGCCATGTCGTGGCCGCCGAATTCCACCAGAGCCTCACCCGCGCGCAGACCCTCGAGGTCGCGCGCCTGGTCACCCACTGGACGGGTCAGGGTCCCATCGATCTCCCCGGATGCCGCGCCGCCCGCGTCGGCGGCCGCATCGAGGTCACCGCCCACTGAGCCGGTTCGGCGCGGCGTACCCCGTCGCCGAACCGGCATCCGTTCCTTAGACTCGGGGGATGCGCGCGGCCGACATCTCCGACGACCTGACCGACGTTCTGGCGACCGAGGAGGAGATCCTCGCCAAGCTCGACGAGGTGGCCGCCGCGGTCGCGGCCGACTACGAGGGCAAGGACCTCGTGCTCGTCGGCGTCCTCAAGGGCGCGATCATGGTGATGGCCGACTTCTCGCGGGCCCTCCCGACCCTCGTGCCCATGGACTGGATGGCGGTGTCGTCCTACGGCGCCGGCACGAAGTCGAGCGGCGTGGTGCAGATCCGGAAGGACCTCGACACCGACCTGTCGGGCAAGCACGTCCTGATCGTCGAGGACATCATCGACTCGGGCCTCACCCTCAGCTGGCTGCTGGAGAACTTCTCCTCCCGCGGAGCCGCGTCGGTGGAGGTGTTCGCCCTTTTCCGGAAGCCGGATGCCGCCAAGGTCGAGGTCCACTGCCGCTACGTGGGCTTCGACATCCCCAACGATTTCGTCGTGGGCTACGGCCTCGACTACGACGAGCGCTACCGCAATCTCCGCGACGTCGCGGTGCTCGCCCCGCACGTCTACTCCTGACGGACGGCGATTTCGCCACCGGCGAATGTTCAGGCCGGGCATAGGCGCCGCGGGATACCCTGAACGCACCGTCGCCGGGGCGTGGTGCCCCCGGAAGGACGTCGGCCGACGAAGGGACCGGGCACACGCCCGACTATGGACTTCAAGAAGATCGCGCGCAACCCGCTGTTCTACGTGCTGGTGATCGGACTCCTGCTGATCGTCGGGTTCTCCCTCATCTCCAGCCTCGGGGGCGCGAAGCAGATCACCACGCAGGAAGGTCTCGAGCTCCTCCGCGGCGACACCGTGACCGAGGTGGTCAACACAGACGGCGACCAGCGCGTGGACATGACCCTCTCGAGCGCGTACGACGGCGCGACCGAGGTGCAGTTCTACTACGTCTCCGCCCGCGCCGACGAGGTGGTGCGCGCGATCGACGCGGCCTCGCCGACCGACGGCTTCAACGACGTCGTCCCCCGCGCGACGTGGTTCGACGGCTTCCTCTCCCTGCTCCTGCCGATCCTGCTGCTGGGTCTGCTCTTCTGGTTCCTGCTGTCCTCCGCCCAGGGCGGCGGCAGCCGGGTGATGCAGTTCGGCAAGTCCCGCGCGAAGCTCGTGACGAAGGAGATGCCGCAGGTCACCTTCGCCGACGTCGCCGGCTCCGACGAGGCGATCGAGGAGCTCGAGGAGATCAAGGACTTCCTCAAGGACCCGACGAAGTTCCAGAACGTCGGTGCCCGCATCCCGAAGGGCGTGCTGCTGTACGGCCCTCCCGGAACCGGAAAGACGCTCCTCGCCCGCGCGGTCGCGGGCGAAGCCGGTGTGCCGTTCTACTCGATCTCGGGTTCGGATTTCGTCGAGATGTTCGTCGGCGTCGGCGCGAGCCGCGTCCGCGACCTGTTCAACCAGGCCAAGGAGAGCTCTCCCGCGATCATCTTCATCGACGAGATCGACGCCGTCGGTCGCCACCGCGGTGCCGGCATGGGCGGCGGTCACGACGAGCGCGAGCAGACCCTCAACCAGATGCTCGTCGAGATGGACGGCTTCGACCCCAAGGCCAACGTCATCGTCATCGCGGCGACGAACCGCCCCGACATCCTCGACCCCGCGCTCCTGCGCCCGGGCCGCTTCGACCGCCAGATCGGCGTCGACGCTCCTGACCTCAAGGGCCGCAAGCAGATCCTCGAGGTGCACGGCCGCGGCAAGCCCCTGGCCGACGGCGTCGACCTCGAGGTCGTCGCGCGGAAGACGCCGGGCTTCACCGGTGCCGACCTCGCGAACGTCCTCAACGAAGCCGCCCTGCTGACGGCGCGCTCCAACGCCCAGCTCATCGACAACCGCGCCCTCGACGAGGCGATCGACCGTGTGCTCGCCGGCCCGCAGCGTCGCACCCGCGTCATGAAGGACCGCGAGAAGCTGATCACCGCGTACCACGAGGGCGGTCACGCGCTCGCGGCGGCCGCGATGAACCACACCGACCCGGTCACGAAGGTCACGATCCTTCCGCGCGGCAAGGCGCTCGGCTACACGATGGTGCTGCCGCTCGATGACAAGTACTCCGTCACCCGCAACGAGCTCCAGGATCAGCTGGCGTACGCGATGGGCGGCCGTGTGGCCGAGGAGATCGTCTTCCACGACCCCACCACCGGGGCGTCGAACGACATCGAGAAGGCGACGAGCATCGCCCGCAAGATGGTCACCGAATACGGCATGACCACGGATGTCGGACCCGTGAAGCTCGGGCAGTCCTCCGGCGAGGTCTTCATGGGCCGCGACATGGGGCACGGCCGCGACTTCTCCGAGCGCATCGCCGAGCGCGTGGACGCCCAGGTCCGCGCCCTCATCGAGCAGGCGCACGACGAGGCCTACCGCGTGATCAACGCCAACCGCCACGTCCTGGACCGCCTCGCCCTGGCGCTCCTGGAGAGGGAGACGCTCGACCACCTCGAGCTCGCCGAGATCTTCACCGACGTGCAGAAGCTCACCCCGCGCCCGCAGTGGCTCTCCAGCAACGACCGTCCGGTCTCGCAGCAGCCGCCGGTCGAGGTGCCCAAGCGCGCCGTGCCCGTCGATGTCGCGGCATCCGTCGAGGCGGCGCCGGAGGGCGAGCCCGAGAAGGCCGCCACGCGGCAGCCGTCCGGTCAGGCGCGTCCGGCGACCGCATAGGCTCGGTGCGTGGCCGTTGATCGTGAACGGGTCTCCGCTCTGGTGAGGGACCTGCTGGAGGCGATCGGGGAAGACCCCGATCGTCCCGGGCTCAAGCACACGCCGCAGCGGGTCGCCGACGCGTACGCCGAGTTCTTCGGCGGCGTGGGGGAGGACCCCGCGGCGCCTCTCGCCCACACGATCTCGGTCTCGCGCGGCCCTGCGCCCGAGACGCTGCCTTCGGGCGCGGTGATGCTGCGCGACATCCTCTTCCGCTCGGTCTGCGAGCATCACCTTCTGCCCTTCCGCGGACACGCGCACATCGCCTACCTGCCCGGTGAGCAGGTCGTCGGGCTCGGCGCCCTCCCGAAGGTGGTCGACATCCTCGCCGCCCGCCCGCAGGTGCAGGAGCGCCTCGGCGAACAGATCGCCGACGTCATCGCCGCGAAGCTCGACGCGCGGGGTGTCCTCGTCGTCCTCGACGCCGCCCATGAATGCCTCACGATGCGGGGGGAGCGTCAGCCCGACGCCTCGACCGTCACGATCGCCGCCCGCGGCGCGCTCGCCGAGCCGGCCGCCCGCGCGGAGGTCGTCCTCCTCCTCGGGGCGCGCGCGTGACCGCGCTCGTCATGGGCGTGGTGAACGTCACCCCCGATTCGTTCAGCGACGGCGGACGCTTCCTGGATGCCGAAGCGGCCGTCGCGCACGGTCTGTGTCTGCGCGCCGAGGGCGCGGCGATCCTCGACGTCGGCGGCGAATCCACCCGACCCGGCGCCGAGCGGGTGACCCCGGAGGTCGAGCAGGAGCGGGTGCTGCCGGTCATCGCGGAGCTGACGCGGCAGGGTGCGGTCGTCAGCATCGACACGCTCAACGCCGCGACGGCGGCCGCCGCCGTGGCCGCCGGAGCGCGGCTGGTCAACGACGTCTCGGGCGGGCTCGCCGATCCGGACATGCTCGCCGCCGTCGCGGCATCCGGTGCCGACGTCGTGCTCGGACACTGGCGCGGCCCCTCGTCGGACATGTACGCCCGCGCCCGGTACGACGACGTCGTGGGCGAGGTCGTCGCCGAACTCGGCGCCCGGATGGAGGCCGCGACCCACGCCGGCATCCCGCCCGCGCGGGTGCTGGTGGATCCCGGGATCGGATTCGGCAAACGCGGCGAGCAGAACTGGGCGACGCTGCGCGGACTGTCCCGCATCGTCGGGCTGGGCCCTCGCGTCCTCGTGGGGACCAGCCGCAAGCGCTTCCTCGCCGAGTCGCTCGCCGACGACCCCGGCGACGCCTCGATCGAGCGGCGCGACCTCGCCACCGCCGTCACGAGCGTCCTGGCCGCCCAGGTCGGGGTGTGGGGCGTGCGCGTCCACGACGTGGCCGCCACCCGCGACGCGCTCCTCATCGCCGAACGCTGGAAGGGAGATCACCGATGGACGTCGCCGATCGCATCACGCTGAGCGGGCTCCGGGTCTTCGGGTACCACGGCGTGTACGACGACGAGAAGCGCGACGGACAGGACTTCGTCGTCGATCTCCGGCTCGACCTCGACACGCGCCCCGCCGCCGCGAGCGACGACGTCGCCGACACCGTCCACTACGGCGAGCTGGCGACATCCGTCGCCGCGGTCGTCGCGGGCGACCCGGTCGACCTCCTCGAGACGCTCGCGCAGCGCATCGCCGACGTCGCGCTCGCCGACGACCGCGTCGCGCGGGTGGAGGTCACGGTGCACAAGCCGCAGGCGCCCATCGCCCTGCAGTTCGACGACGTCTCGGTGACCATCACGCGCTCCCGGGCCGCGGCATGAGCCGGCGCCTGGCCGACGGCATCCAGGCGGATCCGCCGCATCCGGATCGCCCCGTCGAGACGGCGGTCGTGGCGCTCGGCGCCAACCTCGGCGATCGCGTGGCGACGCTCGAGGCCGCGGTGGCCGACATCCGTCGCCTGCCGCTGGTCGACGGGATCCGCGTCTCGCCGGCGATCGAGTCCGTCGCGGTCACGCTGGACGGGCCGGATGCCGCGGCCCCGGCCTATCTCAACGCCGTCGCGATCGTCCGCACACGCCTCGCTCCGACGGTGCTTCTCGGGTACCTCCACGCCATCGAGGCGCGCCACGGGCGCGTCCGCCGCGAGCGGTGGGGCGACCGCACCCTCGACCTCGACCTCATCGCGTACGGCGACGTCCGCAGCGACGCCCCCGCCCTCCTCCTGCCGCACCCGCGCGCCGCGGAACGCGACTTCGTACTCGAGCCGTGGCTCGCTCTGGATCCGGATGCCGTCCTCCCCGGTCGCGGTCGGGTCGACGCCCTCCTGGCCGATCTCCGGAACCGTCGATGAACCGCACGGGCGCGGGCGTGCTGGTCGTCGCCGCGGTGCTCGGCGGTGCCGCGGGGTTCGTGCTGAACCAGGTGCTGACCGCGACCGGGCGGCCGACCTTCACCCCGATGGTGTCGCTCCCGATCCTCCTGCTCCTCCTCGGTGCGGTCGTGGTGGTGCTCGCCGTGCCGATCCGCCAGGCGACACGCGGGCGCGGGCGGGCGGCGGTGAATCCGTTCCGGGCGCTCCGGATCGCCATGCTCGCCAAGGCGTCCAGCATCGTGGGCGCCGCGATCGGCGGGTTCGGGCTGGGGCTCCTGGCCTTTCGCGCGACGCTTCCCGTGACGCCGTCGGTAGGCTCGGTGGGCACGCTCATCGCGACCGCCGTCTGCGGCGCGGTCCTCATCGCGGCGGCCCTCGTGGCCGAGCACCTGTGCACCATCCGGAAGGACGACGATGACGAACAGCCCGGAGCCGGAGGCCCCGGTCCCCACGACCCCCTCGGAGCCGGACCCGGCGAGCCGACCCACTGAGACCGCGGAGTCGGCGACGACCGCGGAGCCGCAGACGACCGCGGAGCGGGCGACGTTCGACCGCATCGTCGAGTCCCGGTCGGCGTCGCGCCTCGTCCTCGCCGAGGGCGTCTGGCACCAGATCTCACCCCGCTACGTGTGGGTGCAGCTGCTCTCGTCGGGCATCGTCCTCCTCCTCGCCGTGGCGGCGACCCTCGTCCTCGCGCTCGCCTTCGGGCAGGTGTGGGCGTACATCCCCGGCGGGATCTTCACGCTCATCATGGTGTGGACCCTCGCGATCCTCCCCCGCCAGGCCCGGGCGATCGGCTACCGGCTGCGCGAGGACGACCTCGTCTTCCGCCGGGGCATCCTGTGGCAGCGTTTCGTCGCCGTCCCCTACGGTCGCATGCAGCTCGTCGACATCACGCACGGTCCGCTCGACCGCGCGTTCGGCATCGCGCAGCTGAAGTTCGTCACTGCGGCCGCCGCGACCGGCGTCACGATTCCGGGCCTGCCGCAGCAGACCGCCGACACCCTGCGCGACCACCTCGTCGAGGTCGCCGAGAGCCGGCGCACCGGCCTATGAGCGCTCCCGACCCGAACGCCGATCCGAACGCCGGTCCGGGCGGGGCACCGAGCGCGGGTCCCGGCGCCCCGCCGCCCGCGCTCGTGCGCTCCCCGCTCAGCGACGGCGAGTGGCACCGGCTGCACCCCCTCACCCCGTTGCTGCGGGGCGGACTGTTCCTCCTCGTCGTCATCGGCATCGTCGTGGCGAACCTCCGCGACCGGCTGATCGCGATCTTCTTCCCGTGGTCCGGTGAGGACGGCGTGGATGTCGACATGCAGGGCGACCCGGTCGACTTCGTCATCGACAACAACCTCTACCTCGTCGCGCTCCTCATCGTCGTCGGAGTGCTCGCCGTCCTCGTCGGCGGTTTCTACCTCTCCTGGCGCTTCCACACCTTCCGCATCACCGATGACGACGTGGAGGTGCGCAGCGGCATCCTGTTCCGCACGCAGCGCCGGGCTCCGCTGGATCGCGTGCAGGGCGTCAACCTCACACGGCCGATGATCGCCCGCCTGCTCGGGATGGCGAAGCTCGAGGTGATCGGCGCCGGAGCCGACGGCAACGTCCGCCTGGAGTACCTCTCGACCGAGAACTCCGAGGCGGTCCGCGCCGACATCCTGCGCTTGGCCTCGGGGCAGCGGCTGGCGGAGGAGAGCGCGCGGCGCGAGGCGGCCGGATCGCGGGTCGCGGCGCTCGGTCAGACGGTCTCGCGAGGGCTGACCGGACTCGTCGAGGGTGACGAGGCCCCCGTCGCGGAGCCGGAATCGGTCGTGGACATCCCGGTGGCCCGGCTGATCCTCTCGCACGTGGTCAGCACGACCACCGTGATGGTGATCCTCGGTGTCGTCGCCGTGTCCATCGGCGCGGTCCGCGGGACCCCGTGGCTGCTGTTCGCGATCGTGCCGGGTCTCATCGGTGTCGGGGCGTACTGGGTGCGTTCGATCATCCGCTCGCTGCGGTACTCGATCGCCCCGACCCCCGACGGCGTGCGGATCACCTTCGGTCTGCTCACCACGATCACCGAGACGGTGCCGCCGGGGCGGATCCACGCGGTCGAGATCACCCAGCCGATCCTGTGGCGCCCCTTCGGCTGGTGGGCGATCCGCATCAATCGCCTGAGCGGACGCAATGCCGCCGACACCTCGGCCGATCAGTTCACCACCGCGCTTCCGGTCGGCACGGCCGCCGATGTCGAGCGCGTTCTGCGCCTGCTGCAGCCGGGCGTGCCGGCGGACGAGTGGAGCATGATCGCCACGCAGGGGATGGTCGGGCCCGGCCGGCGACCGGCTCGTGGCGGTCAGGACGATGCCGAAGCGACGGATGCCGCAGCGGACGGGTTCCGGACCTCCCCGCGTCGCGCGTGGCCGCTCCGCCCCCTGTCATGGCGACGCAACGGTTTCCGCGTTACGCCCGACCTGCTGCTCCTCCGTCGCGGATTCATCTGGCGTCGCCTCGCGATCGTGCCGCTGGCGCGCCTGCAGTCGATCGGCATCGATCAGGGCCCCCTCGACCGTGCGCTGCGGGTGGCCGGGCTCCGGGCGCACATCGTGTCGGGCCCGGTCTACGCCTCGCTCGGCGCGATCGATCGCGACGACGCCGTCGCCGCCTTCGACGACATCGCGCACGCCGCCGTCGCCGCGGCGGGCGATGACCGGTCGCACCGATGGGCGGAGTACCTCGAGGCCCCGGTCGCGCCGGTCGCGGTCGATCCGGAGGCTTCGGTCGCCCCGCCGACCCCGGTCGAGCCGGAGCGCGGGTCGTGAACCGCGACGGCCGCCTCGGCGTCGGGATCGTCGGTGCCGGCCGCGTCGGGCCCGTCCTGGGGGCCGCGCTCGCGGGTGCGGGGCATGCGCTCGTGGGTATCACCTCGGGCTCCGACCGCGAACGCGTCGAGGCGATCCTCCCCGACGTGCCGGTCCTCGACGCCCCGGAGGTCGTGCGGCGCAGCGAGCTGGTCGTCCTCGCCGTGCCGACCGCCGAGCTTCCCGGGCTCGTGCGCGGGCTCGCCGAGACCGGGGCCTGGCAGCCCGGGCAGCTCGTCCTCCACACCGACCCGGCCTCGGGGGCCGGCATCCTGTCCGACGCGGCCGCACGCGGGGCCATCCCGCTCGCCATCCACCCCGCGATCGCCTTCACCGGCACCTCGATGGACCTTCGGCAGCTGCACGGCGCGTTCGCCGCCGTCACGGCACCGGGGCCCGTCCTGCCCATCGCGCAGGCCCTCGCGGTCGAGATGGGGTGCGAACCCGTCGTCATCGCCGAGGAGGACCGCGCGGCCTACGCCGAGGGGATCGCCACGGCGACGACGTTCTCGCGCGAGATCGTCCGGCAGTCCACCGGCCTCCTCTCCCGTGCCGGAGTGCCGGAGCCGGGTCTGTACCTCTCCTCCCTCGTGCATTCCACGATCGATCACGCTCTCGCCGGCTCGCGTGCGGCGCGGGATGCCGAGCCGCCGAGCGAGCCCTGAACGCGCGGGCCGCGGCATCCGTCAGCGCGGGTCCGCGGACCGTCCGCCGGTAGACTTGCCCGGTCTTCCGAGGAGCCCCCATATGTCTGACACCGCACCCGACGCCGCCCCCGCGCCTGAGCCGACCGAAGAGGACGTCTTCGAGCAGAAGGCGGTGCGCCTGGCCAAGCGCGAGCGCCTGATCGGCGAACGAGCGGATGCCGCGGGCGGCGCGTACCCGGTGACCGTCCCGGTCACCGACACCATCCCGGCCCTGCGGGCTCGTTTCGGCGACCTCGAGGCGGGCGCCGAGACCGGCGAGACCGCGTCCGTCGCGGGCCGCATCGTGTTCAGCCGCAACACCGGCAAGCTCTGCTTCGCGACGCTCCAGTCGGGCGACGGCAGCCGCATCCAGGCGATGGTCTCCCTCGCGCAGGTGGGCGAGGAGTCGCTCCAGGCGTGGAAGGAGCTCGTCGACCTCGGCGACCACGTGTCGGTCACGGGCGAGGTCATCTCCAGCCGCCGCGGCGAGCTGTCGATCATGGTCACCGCATGGCAGATCGCGGCGAAGGCGATCCTGCCGCTGCCGAACATGTACAGCGAGCTGAGCGAGGAGAGCCGCGTGCGTTCGCGCTTCCTCGACCTGATCGTCCGTGACCGTGCGCGGGAGACGGTCGTGGCCCGCTCGACCGTCAACGCCAGTCTCCGCTCCACGTTCGCCGCGCACGACTTCGTCGAGGTCGAGACGCCGATGCTCCAGGTGCAGCACGGTGGGGCCTCGGCCCGCCCGTTCATCACGCACTCCAACGCGTTCGACACCGACCTGTACCTGCGGATCGCGCCGGAGCTCTTCCTGAAGCGCGCCGTCGTGGGCGGTATCGACCGAGTCTTCGAGATCAACCGCAACTTCCGCAACGAAGGCGCCGACTCCACCCACAGCCCGGAGTTCGCGATGCTCGAGGCCTACCAGTCGTACACCGACTACCAGGGGATCGCCGACCTGACGCAGGAGCTCATCCAGAACGCCGCGATCGCGGTCGCCGGATCCACCACCGTGACGTGGGCGGACGGCACCGAGTACGACCTCGGCGGTCAGTGGGATCGCCTCTCGATGTACGACTCGCTGTCGGCGGCCGTGGGTCGGACTCTCTCGCCCGAGACGCCGTACGACGCCCTCGTCGCCCTCGCCGAGGAGCACGGCGTGGAGCTCCCGCCGCACCCCATCCACGGCAAGCTCGTCGAGGAGCTGTGGGAGCACTTCGTCAAGCCGACGCTCACGCGGCCGACGTTCGTCATGGACTTCCCGCTCGACACCAGCCCGCTCGTCCGTGAGCATCGCTCGATCCCCGGCGTGGTCGAGAAGTGGGACCTGTACGTCCGCGGCTTCGAGCTGGCCACGGGCTACTCCGAGCTCGTCGACCCCGTCATCCAGCGCGAGCGGTTCGTCGAGCAGGCCAAGCTCGCCGCGCGGGGCGACCTCGAGGCGATGCGCATCGATGAGGAGTTCCTCCGCGCGCTCGAGCACGGCATGCCCCCGACCGGTGGCATGGGCATGGGGATCGACCGGCTGCTGATGGCGATCACGGGCCTCGGCATCCGCGAGACGATCCTCTTCCCGCTGGTCAAGTAGCACCCGCGGCCTCCCGGGGTTCCGCGGCCCCGTGGTTCCGGGTCAACGCTGCCCGACGGCGCGGAACGCCCAGTCGGGCAGATGCCCCGCCGCGACGAATGAGAGCACGATCTCGGCGAGACCGTGTTCGGGGTCGAGGTCGAGGGCGTGGCGCGCGTGCACCTCAGCATGCGTCGAGCGCCCCAGGGCCCACGCGAGCCAGGCGCACACCGCGAGAGCTCCCGGCTGCGCGTCCGGTGGGGCGCACGCCGCGAGCCGGCGAACCACCTCGAGCGCGCGGACGAGTCGGCGGGGCTGGGGCTGCGCGCCCTCGCCCCACAGGTGCATCGCGAGATGCGGCGGGTACTCCTCGCCCGATTCCCACCGGCGCTGCGCCTCCAGGGCTTCGTCGCCGCCCTCGATGTCGCTGCACCACTGCACCAGCGCGACGTCGCGAAGGGAGGGGCGCGCGAGACACCACAGCAGCGTCGCGGCGGGGACGGCGTCCAGCGCGGCAGGATCCCAGTCGAGGGCGTCCTCGTAGAGCGTCGGGACGTCGTCGAGCGCGCACGCGGCCATGAGCGACTGCGGGTCGACGCGTGCCCAGGCGACATCGTCCGGATCGTCGGTCGTCGCCGGACCGTCGTCGCCGGTGGCCGCGCCGCCGCACAGGATCCGGAGCGCGCGATGGAGACCGGTGAGGGCCTGTGCGGTGCGCGCGCGCTCGGCCGGTGACACCTCGGGGAGCTCCGCGCCGCTCACCCCGTCCGCATGGAGGGCGGGAGCGTTGCGAGGTGTGGCGGCATCGACGTCGATCCGCTCGAGCGGCAGACCCTCGGGCGGCAGCGGCTCCAGCGTCGTGGATCCCCAGCCGTCCGCGGCCACCACGAGCGCGTCGGGCAGGGCCAGACCGCACGCGTCGGCGCGGCGGGCGACGGCATCGAGCAGCTCGCGGTGCGGCATCCCCGCGGCATCCGCGAATCGCTCGTCGGTGTAGACGATGGGGACGAGACCGTCGGCGCCGGCGACGCGGCACACCATTCCGACGACCGTCGCCGAGACACGGTCGACCGCGTCGTGTTCGCCGCCCGGCAGGTCCACGCGCATGACGCCGAGACTTCGACCGCCGGTGAAGGGCACGACGACCAGGCTCCGCGACGGCGCGAAACCCATCAGGTGGGGGACGAGGGAGAGGAACCCGGCGGGGTCGCCGACGGTCACGGTGGTTGTCATGGATCGAGGATGCGGGCGGCCGCCGAGAGCGATCGGTCTGTCCACAGCATCCGTGCCTGTGCGGGTCGATCCCGCCGGATCCGGGTACCTGGGGAGGAGCGGGCGCGTATCCTGGTCGGGTGGAGAACTTCTGGCTCGCGGTGACCTGGTCGCTCCTGCCGACCATCGTCGTCGCGGGAGTGTTCTTCTTCGTGCTGCGCAGCGTCATCCGCGCCGACCGCAACGAGCGCAGAAGCTACGCCCGCATCGAGGCGCAGGAACGCGCCAAGCGCGGGTTGCCCCCGCGCGAGGCGCCGGCGCCGGCATCCGCATCTGAAAGCTGAGCCCCCGCCCACTACGCTGGGCACACGCGCGCGGCGCGGAAGGGGGCACGGGTGATCAACGTCACCATCGACGCGACCTGGTGGGTCATCGTCGTCTTCGTCGTGGACATCGTCATCCGCGTCACCGCGATCATCATCGTTCCGCGCAATCGGCGCCCGACGGCGGCGATGGCGTGGCTGCTCGCGATCTACTTCATCCCCCTGGTCGGGGTGTTCCTCTTCCTCCTCATCGGCAATCCGCGGCTTCCGCGCAAGCGCCGGCGCAAGCAGCGCGACATCAACGAGTACATCCACGACACGAGCGCCTCGCTCGACTTCGGCACCCTCCGACCCGGCGCGCCGGAGTGGTTCACGTCACTGGTGACGCTGAACCGCAACCTCGGGGCCATGCCGCTGGCGGGCGACAACGGGGCGACGCTGATCGCGGACTACCAGGAGAGCCTCGACGCGATGGCCGACGCGATCCGCGAGTCCACCCGATACGTGCACGTGGAGTTCTACATCCTCCAGTCCGATTCCGCGACCGACAACTTCTTCCGCGCCCTGGAGGAGGTCGCCGCGCGCGGCGTCGTCGTGCGCGTGCTGCTGGACCACTGGGCCAACCGGGGCAAGCCGTTCTACAAGCAGACCCTCCGCCGGCTCGACGCGATGGGCGCGCACTGGAAGCTCATGCTCCCGGTGCAGCCGCTCAAGGGCAAGTATCAGCGGCCCGACCTCCGCAACCACCGGAAGCTCCTGGTCGTCGACGGTCGCGTCGCCTTCACCGGATCGCAGAACGTCACCGACTCCACCTACAACCTGCCGAAGAACATCAAGCGCGGGCTGCACTGGGTCGACCTCATGGCGCGCATCGAAGGACCGGTCGTTGCCTCGATCAACGCGGTGTTCCTCTCCGACTGGTACAGCGAGACCGATGAGATCCTCACCGACGAGATCGATCTGTTCTCCGTCGAGGCGGGACCCGGCGATCTCGACTGCCAGATCATCCCGTCCGGGCCCGGGTTCGAATTCCAGAACAACCTCAAGCTCTTCGCGGGTCTCCTCTACGCCGCCCAGAAGAAGATCATCATCGTCAGCCCGTACTTCGTCCCGGATGAGGCGCTGCTCCTCGCCGTCACCACGGCGTGCCAACGCGGCATCCACGTCGAGCTCTTCGTGTCGGAGGAGGGCGACCAGGCCCTGGTCTATCACGCGCAGCGCAGCTACTACGAGGCGCTGCTGCGCGCGGGCGTGAGGATCTGGATGTACCAGAAGCCGTACATCCTGCACTCGAAGTCCATGACCATCGACGACGAGGTCGCGATCATCGGCTCGTCCAACATGGACATGCGCTCGTTCGGTCTGAACATGGAGATCTCCATGCTCGTGCGCGGCGAGGAGTTCATCGACGAGATGCGCAAGGTCGAAGCGACCTATCGCTCGCTCTCGCGCGAGCTCACCCTCGAGGAGTGGATGCGGCAGCCGCTGCGCTCGACCGTCCTCGACAACCTCGCCCGACTGACCTCCGCACTGCAGTGAGACGATCCGGCGGCGGGCGACACTTTCTCCGAGAGGATGCCGCGGCCGCGGCATCCGGCGCGATCGAGAGGCGAACGAGATGACGCGACGGCGCATGGTCTTTTCCGGGTTCGGGGTGGCCGCGGCTCTGGTCCTGGCGCTCTCCGGGTGCGCGACGCCCGCGGGCTCCGGGGATGGCGGCGGGGGGACGGCCGAACCCGCGCCGACCCCGGATGCGTCGGCGCCGGTCGCGGTCGAGGTCGACGCCGCGTGGCTCGACGACGGCCGGTCGATCGGCATCGTCACGCAGGGCTCGTCGACGTGCATCCCGATGGCCGAGGACGCCACGTACGCGGACGGTGTGCTGACGGTGACGCTCGTCGAACCGGAGGACACCGCATGCACGCGTGATCTCGTGCCGCGCGTGAGTCTCGTGGGTGTTCCCGAGGGGGTCGACCCCGCCGAAGACCTCGACATCGTCGTCGACGGCGAGGCTTTCCGCGGCGAGACCGAGCTCGACGGGGTGACGGGGCTCGCCGGCCCCGGGGGCGAGACGCAGTACGCGCCGAGCGCGGGCTGGACCGACACGGACGGACAGTTCGTCGTCCTGACCTGGGGTTCGTCGAGCTGCCCGCCGGTGTTCCGGGAGGTCGTGGCGACGGGCCCCGCCGAAGTCACCGCGACCGTCGAGGAGCCGCCCGCCGACCAGGTCTGCACGATGGACATGGCCCCGCGCGCCGCGGTGCTCGTCGTGGACGGGGTGGAGGCGGACGACGGCGTCGAGCTCGTCCTCACCGGCTCGCCCGAGTTCACCGACGTGCGCACCCCCATCCTCGGCTCGAACTAAACCCCCCCGGCCCCCGCGCCCGGTTCAGTGGCACCTTCGCGCGGGTGTGGAGACGCGACACCCACGCGCAGGCGCCACCGAATGGCGTGGCGGCCTCCTCCCCAGGCGCGGCTGCGACGGCGGGTTCGTGGAGAAGCTGTGGACAACCGCGGGGAGCGCGCGGGGTGACGCAGGCTGGCGCGATGCGTCGCCCGTCGCTTCCCGTCCACCTCGGCTCCGCCTTCTCGCTCGCCGACGCGAGAGACGCCGGTGTGTCGGCGTCTCGACTGCGCGCGCAGGACGTCGAGATCCCGTTCCGCGGCGTTCGTGCACGGCGCGAGCGGGTCGAGACGCCCGGTACCGAGGGGCTCATCCGCGAGCGGGCGCACCACTACGCCCAGCGCATGACGGAGCACGAGTTCTTCACCCACGCCACGGCTGCCGTGCTCTGGGATCTTCCGATTCCGATCTCGCTCCTCGATGCAGAACGACTGGATGTCGGAGTGCATTGGCCACGTCGGGCACCGGCCGGCCGCGCGGTTCGCGGACGCTGCCTTCGAGCCGAGCTGGTCCATGCCCAGGCGCATCCGCGCCATGGATTCTCGCTGGCGTCCCCGGCCTCCCTCTGGGCGCAGTCGGCGTCTTTCCTCCCGCGAATCGAGGATGTCGTGGCGCTGGGTGATGCCGTGACTCGTGTGCCGCTGCATCCGAATGATCCGCCCGCGCTCGCGACGCCGGCACAGCTCGACGCGGCGCTCGGTGCGGGCCGCCGGACAGGCATCGCTCTCCTCCGCCGCGCGTTTCCCCTGATCGATCCGCGGGCTCGATCGCGGCCGGAGACGTGGCTTCGGCTCATCCTCCGCGAGGCGGGGATGCCCGCACCGGGAGTCAACGTCGACGTCGTGGTCGGTGGTCGGTGGCTGGCGCAGGTAGACCTCGCCTATCCCGCGCATCGGCTCGCGCTCGAGTACGAGGGCGAGTATCACCTCACGGACCCTGCCCAATGGGCACGGGACATCGCGCGTGTCGAGCGGCTCGCCGAAGCGGGGTGGCGCGTCATCCGTGTGACGAAACGGGACGTCTTCTCGACACCCAGCACGCTCGTGGCGCGGGTGCGTCGCGCTCTGGCCGCGCGTGAGTAGGGGTTCAGTGGCGCCTTCGTGCGGGTGTCGCGCGCGCGGACCCACGCGAAGGCGCCACTCAACGGGGCCGGGGGACAGAGGAGGGGAGGGGGTCAGGCGCGGATGAGGAGGTCGCCGACCTCGCAGTCGAGGGCGCGGCAGATCGCGGCCAGGGTGGAGAAGCGCACCGCGCGGGCCCGGTCGTTCTTCAGCACCGACAGGTTCACCACCGACACCCCGACGAGCTCCGACAGGCGGGTGAGGGTCATCCCGCGCTCGGCGAGCAGCTCGTCGAGCCGGCAGTGGATGCCGCTCGGACCCTCGTCTTCGGCGGGGCTCACACCAGGCCCTCGGTCTCTCGCTGCAGCCGCGCCCCGACCGAGAAGACGGTGGTCGCGAGCGCGGCGACGAACGCCGCGACGATGAAGGTCAAGGGCTGGACCGTCAGGATCACGTTCTCGAACGTGCCGTCCGACAGCGCCGCGAAGGCGCCGTTGGCGGCCATGTTGCCGAAGAACGGGTAGAGCACGATCCCGAAGAACGCGGCCGTCGACGCCGTCCCGACGTAGATCGTGTGCCGCTTGCTGAACACGACCCCCCGCAGGATGCCGAGGGCCAGCAGCCCCAGCATGGCGGCGACGACGACCACCGCCGTCACGAGGATCAGCTGCTGGACGACCAGCGAGATCACCGAGGCGAAGGGCAGGTCGGACACGCTGAGGATCGCCGTGTCGAGCGCGACCGTCACCGGAGCCCCGTCCACGCCGATGGGGGCCTCGGCGGGGGTGCCGGCGAACTCGGCGAACACCTGGATCGGCCCGCCGCCGAGTGTCTCGGCCAGCCGGATCACCGCGCCCACCACGGTGATCGCGGCCAGCACGAGCCCGACGCCGACGAGCACCACCACGCCGACGCGATCGGCTCGGGACAGCGTTCCGGACGTTGCAGATGAGGACATCTCGCACCTCCATATCGATGAACGTTATTAACGACAATCGTTAACTTATCGACTTTCGATACGAAGTCAACCCTCGGATGCCGCATCCGCTCGCGTCGGTATGCCCACGGCGAACACGGGCATGCGGCATCCGCCTGCTCGTTACCCTCGATACAAGCGCCCGGAAGTGCGCCCCTGTGGCTCTGAGCCCGAAGGAGTGAAGCCGATGTTCGAGAGATTCACGGACCGTGCCCGTCGTGTGGTCGTCCTCGCCCAAGAAGAGGCGAAGATGCTCAACCACAACTACATCGGGACCGAGCACATCCTGCTGGGCCTGATCCACGAAGGCGAGGGTGTCGCCGCCAAGGCGCTGGAGTCCCTCGGCATCTCGCTCGACGCCGTGCGCGAGCAGGTGCAGGACATCATCGGTCAGGGCCAGCAGCAGCCCACCGGTCACATCCCCTTCACGCCGCGTGCCAAGAAGGTGCTCGAGCTCAGCCTCCGCGAGGCCCTCCAGCTCGGTCACAACTACATCGGCACCGAGCACATCCTCCTCGGCCTCATCCGCGAGGGCGAGGGCGTGGCCGCCCAGGTGCTGGTCAAGCTCGGCGCCGACCTGAACAAGGTGCGCCAGCAGGTCATCCAGCTCCTTTCCGGCTACCAGGGCAAGGAGCCCGCGGGCGTCGCGGCCGGCGCCGGCGAGCAGAGCGCATCCGGACCCCAGGGTGGCTCGGCCGTCCTCGACCAGTTCGGCCGCAACCTCACCCAGGCCGCTCGCGACAACAAGCTCGACCCCGTCATCGGGCGCGAGAAGGAGATCGAGCGGGTCATGCAGATCCTCTCGCGTCGCTCGAAGAACAACCCCGTCCTCATCGGCGAGCCCGGTGTGGGAAAGACCGCCGTCGTCGAGGGCCTCGCCCAGGCGATCGTGAAGGGCGACGTTCCCGAGACGCTGAAGGACAAGCAGCTCTACTCCCTCGACCTCGGCTCGCTCATCGCCGGGTCCCGCTACCGCGGTGACTTCGAGGAGCGCCTGAAGAAGGTCACGAAGGAGATCCGCACGCGCGGCGACATCATCGTCTTCATCGACGAGATCCACACCCTCGTGGGTGCGGGCGCCGCCGAGGGCGCGATCGACGCTGCGTCGATCTTGAAGCCGCTCCTCGCCCGCGGTGAGCTCCAGACGATCGGTGCGACCACCCTCGACGAGTACCGCAAGCACTTCGAGAAGGATGCCGCGCTCGAGCGTCGCTTCCAGCCGATCCAGGTGGGCGAGCCCAGCCTCCCCCACGCGATCAACATCCTGAAGGGCCTGCGCGACCGCTACGAGGCGCACCACAAGGTCCAGATCACCGACGGTGCGATCGTCGCAGCGGCGAACCTCGCCGACCGCTACATCTCCGACCGGTTCCTCCCGGACAAGGCGATCGACCTGATCGACGAGGCCGGGGCGCGCCTGCGCCTCAGCATCCTGTCGAGCCCTCCGGAGCTGCGCGAGTTCGACGAGAAGATCGCCAAGGTCCGCGAGCAGAAGGAAGTCGCCTCCGAGGAGCAGGACTTCGAGAAGGCCGCCTCTCTCCGCGACGAGGAGAAGTCCCTCCTCGCCGAGCGTCTGCGCCTGGAGAAGCAGTGGCGCAGCGGTGACGTCGCCACGAACGCCGTGGTCGACGAGGGCCTGATCGCGGAGGTGCTCGCCCAGGCGACCGGCATCCCGGTGTTCAAGCTCACCGAGGAGGAGTCCAGCCGCCTGGTCTTCATGGAGAAGGCGCTGCACCAGCGCGTCATCGGCCAGGAAGAGGCGATCGCGGCACTGTCCAAGACGATCCGTCGTCAGCGTGCGGGTCTCAAGGACCCGAAGCGTCCCTCGGGCTCGTTCATCTTCGCCGGCCCCACGGGCGTCGGAAAGACCGAGCTCGCCAAGGCGCTCGCCGAGTTCCTCTTCGACGACGAGGGCGCGCTGATCTCCCTCGACATGTCGGAGTTCGGCGAGAAGCACACCGTCTCGCGTCTGTTCGGTGCCCCTCCCGGATTCGTCGGGTTCGAAGAGGGTGGCCAGCTGACGGAGAAGGTGCGCCGCAAGCCGTTCTCGGTCGTCCTGTTCGACGAGATCGAGAAGGCCCACCCGGACATCTTCAACTCGCTGCTGCAGATCCTCGAGGAAGGTCGTCTGACCGACGGTCAGGGTCGCGTCATCGACTTCAAGAACACCGTGATCATCATGACGACGAACCTCGGTTCGTCGGCGATCGCCGGGGGCCCCGTCGGCTTCCAGGTGGAGGGCGACCAGGGCACGACCTACGAGCGGATGAAGGGCAAGGTCAACGAGGAGCTCAAGCGCAACTTCAAGCCCGAGTTCCTCAACCGCGTCGACGACATCATCGTCTTCCCGCAGTTGAGCAAGCCCGAGCTGCGCGAGATCGTGGGTCTGTTCACCAAGCGCCTCGGCGAGCGTCTGCTCGACCGCGACATGACGGTGGAACTCAGCGACGCCGCGAAGGACAAGCTGATCGAGATCGGCTTCGACCCCGCCCTCGGCGCCCGCCCGCTGCGTCGTGCGATGCAGCGCGAGATCGAGGATCGTCTGAGCGAGAAGATCCTGCACGGCGAGCTCGAGCCCGGCGACCACGTGAAGGTCGACGTCGAGAACGGCGAGTTCGCGTTCGAGCACGGCCCGCGCGGCGACCGCGTCGCGATCGGCGTCGGAACGAACCCCGACATCGCGGTGACGCCGGATCTCGCCATCACGAGCGACTGACACGCTGACACGGGAAGGGGCGGATGCTGCGGCATCCGCCCCTTCCTCGTTCGGCGCACGCGGACCGTAGGCTGGGTGGATGAGCGACTTCACGGTCCGGCCGGCGACGACCCGGGATGTCCGCGGCATCCAGCGCATGCTCGAGCCGTTCGTGCAGCGCCGAATTCTCCTCGGCAAGGACCTCGTGGTGCTCTACGAGGCGGTGCAGCAGTTCGTCGTCGCCGAAGACGAGCACGGCACGCTCATCGGATGCGGTGCACTGCACGTGATGTGGGAGGACCTCGGTGAGATCCGCACCCTCATCGTCGTCGACGAGTGGCTGCATCGCGGCGTCGGCCGCGTCATCGTGGAGAAGCTCGAGGACGCGGCGCGCACGCTCGGGATCACGCGGCTGTTCTGCCTGACGTTCGAGGTGGAGTTCTTCCAGCGCCGCGGGTTCGCCCCGATCGGCGAGCAGGTGGTCGATCCCGACGTGTACTCGCAGCTCGTCCGTTCCCCCGACGAGGGTGTGGCGGAATTCCTCGACCTCGCCCATGTGAAGCCGAACACGCTCGGCAACACGCGGATGCTGAAGCGCCTCTGACCGCCGGCCGCGCGCCGCGCGGGATGCCGTGCCTCGCCGACTTACGCTGGAGGGCATGAGCGGTTCGCAGCCTCGGAAGCGTCCGTCGCCCGCGGTCTACCGCCGGCGGCGCCTGGTCGTCCTCCTCGCGCTCCTTGCCGTGGTCGCGGTCGTCTGGCTCCTCATCGCGCAGCCGTGGCAGGGGTCCGCATCCGAGAGCACGCCGCCGGCCGCGAGCGAGTCCGTCGACGGCGCCGACGCGCTCCCCGCGCCCGAATCGAACGCGCAGGACTCCACCGCCGCTCCCGAGGATCCGGTGGCCACGCCGACGCCGTCCGGCACACCCGTCGCCCCGGCCTGCGCCGCTCGCAACGTCACGGTCGAAGCGGTCACCGACCGGGACGCCTACGGCTCGGGGGAGCAGCCGCAGCTGTCGATCCGCCTCACCAACACCGGCGACGACTGCATCCTGAACGTCGGGACGAGCGCGCAGGTGTTCACCGTCTCCAGCGGTGAGGACGTCTGGTGGCGGTCGACCGACTGCCAGGCCGAGCCCAGCAACATGGTGGTCCTCCTCGCCGCCGATCAGACCGTCACCTCCGCCGAGCCTGTCGCGTGGGACCGCACCCGGTCGGCCCAGGACACCTGCGACGCCGATCGCGCGCAGGCGCCCGCGGGTGGGGCGTCGTACCACCTCGACGTCGAGATCGGCGGCATCCCGTCGACCGACTCAGCGCAGTTCCTGCTCTACTGATCTGACGGCCGTCACGCCTGGAGGACCCGCCTCCGCGCCGTCTACGCTGGTGGGATGGCCAAGAAGAAGAAGCCGAAGGACGTCTCGGCCGAGTTCCGCAACACGCAGCTGACCGACGCCCTGCAGACGCAGGACATGGCTGCGGTCGCCTTCGCCCTCCGCCACGGTCCGACCGTGGTTCCTCTCCTGCGTCCGGGGTCCCGCGACGACCCGCGCGACTCGGGTGAGGTCTGGACCTACCGCGACCCCGCGACGGGCGACATCGCGCTCCTGCTCTTCAGCGACGCCGCCCACAAGCCCGCGACCCTTCCTCCTCACGTCGGCCTGCACTCGCCGCTGTGGCTGCGCGATTTCCTCGCGACCCACGGCGAGGTCATCACGACGGTGTTCTTCGACATCGCCGGCCCCCATCCGCTGCAGGCGGCGCCGGCCGACCTCCTGGCGGCCCTCGAGGCCTGAGCAGAGGCGCGCCCGCGACCGTCATGTTCGCGCGGCGGACTCGACAACGGCGCCGGTGTTGCCTACTCTCTCGGGGTGGAGTTCGTCATGGTCGCTCTTGTCTGTGCCGCCGGTCTCGCGGTGCCGATCGCTCTCGGTACGCTGCCCAGCCAGCGTCGTCGTCGCTACCGCGCACGGCGCTGATTCGCTCACCGATGGTTCTCCGACGGCGCGCTGCGGCGTTCGCCGTCGCCGTCGCCGTCGCCGCGAGTGCGTTCCTCCTCGCCGGGTGTTCTGGCGCGGGGATCCCCTCGGACGGGCCGCTCGGCATCCATCCCCGCCCGAACGCCGGCATGGAAGCACTCATCAGCGGAGTGCTTCGCACGGATGCTGGATGCGTGCGCATCGAGTCGCCCTACGGAGCGGGTGAGGACGTCGCACTGACGTTCCCGTCCGGCGACGCCGAGATGGACGGCGACGCCCTTGTCTGGCGCGACGATACCCACGTCGACGGCGAGGAGGTCTTCTTCGGCGGCGGGTTCTCATCGGCCGACGGATACCTCCCCGACGGATGCCGCGGCCTCGAGCTGTTCGTCGTCTCGCCGTTCTGAAGCCCCGGCCCGAGGCCTGGTCTCAGAAGCTCGGCGACGCCTCCCCGGGGCGGGATCGCACACGCCGCCGCACGTCGCCGATAGCGGCGCGCAGGGTTCCGGAACGGTTGTCGATGACGTCGGTGTACCCGAGGCGGGCGGCTTCACCGCGCCGCTGCGGTGACTGCGACACGGGGCGCACCTCGCCGGCGAGGCTGAGCTCGCCGATCGCGGCGAGGGTCCGCGGGGTGGCGTGGTTCAGCACGGCTCCTGCGACGGCGATCGCGATGGCGAGGTCGGCGGCGGGTTCGGTGAAGCGGATGCCGCCCACGGTGGAGACGTAGACGTCCTGATTCGACGTGACGATGTCGGCCTTCTTCTCGAGCACCGCCAGCACCATCGCCACCCGCGCCGCATCGACGCCGTTGACGATGCGGCGCGGGTTCGGCGCACCGGTGTTGATGGTGAGGGCCTGGACCTCGACCGGCATCGCACGCCGCCCCTCCAGGGCGATCGCCACGCACGTTCCCGGCTCGGGCTGGCCGTGGCCGAGGAACAGGGCGCTGGGGTCGGGGACCTCGGCGATGCCGTCTCCGGTCATGTCGAAGCATCCCACCTCGTCCGTGGGTCCGAAGCGGTTCTTCAGCGCCCGGACGAACCGGAGCGAGGTCTGCCGGTCACCCTCGAAGTGGCACACGACGTCGACGAGGTGCTCGAGGACGCGCGGGCCGGCGATCGTCCCGTCCTTCGTGACGTGACCGACGATGATGACGGGGAGGCCCCGGTCTTTCGCGATGCGGATGAGGGTGGAGGCGACCTCGCGCACCTGCGCCGGCTGGCCGGCCATGCCGTCGGAGAGCCCCGATGCGACCGTCTGCACGCTGTCGACGATGAGCAGCTGCGGCTGCACGTCGTCGATGTGCCCGAGGATCGTCGCGAGGTCGGTCTCGCTGGCGAGATACAGCTCGTCGTGGAGCGCGCCGGTCCGTTCGGCGCGCAGGCGCACCTGCGCGGTGGACTCTTCGGCGCTGGCGTAGAGCACCCGCCGCCCGGAACGCGCGGACTGCGCGGCGACCTCGAGCAGAAGCGTCGACTTGCCGACCCCCGGCTCGCCGGAGAGGAGGATCGCCGCCCCCGGGACGATGCCGCCGCCGAGGACCCGGTCGAACTCGCCGACCCCGCTCGTGCGGCGTGGGGTGTCGGAGGTCTCGACCCGCGTGATGGGCTGGGCGGCGCGCGCCGCTCCGGGTGCGACCGGGGTGACGGCGCGGAGGATGCCGGTCTGCTCGGCGGCCTCGACGACCGTTCCCCACTGCTGGCATTCCGCGCAGCGCCCCGCCCACTTCGCGGTCGTCCAGCCGCATTCGGTGCACCGGTAGGGAGCGGTCGGGGTGCGCTTGGTCGCCATCCCCTCAGCGTAGGCGGCGCCCCCGACACCGGGCGGATGCCGCGGGTCAGCGCAGCGAGTCGGCCACGCCTCTCAGGGCCTCGGCGCTGCGGTGCAGGAGCTCGAGCTCGTTCGGCGCGAACGCGGTCTCGGTGACCGGGCGCGCGCCGGCGGCGCTGACGATGCTCGGGACGGAGAGGGCGACGCCGTCGATCCCGTGGAAGTCCTGCAGGACGGGGGAGACCGGCATGACGGCGTGCTCGTCCTTCAGGATCGCCTCGATGATCCGCGCGCTCGACAGCCCGATGGCGTAGTTGGTGGCGCCCTTGCCCTGGATCACCTTGTAGGCGGCGTCGCGGACGTCGACGGCGATGCTGTCCAGCTCTTCCACCGTCATGCGATCGCCGCGCGGGGTCACCCAGTCGAGGATCGGGACGGTGCCGATCGTGGCCTTGGACCACAGCGGGAACTCGGTGTCGCCGTGCTCGCCGACGATGTAGGCGTGGACGCTGGAGGTCGACACCCCCGCCCGCTGAGCGAGCTTCCAGCGCAGGCGCGAGGTGTCGAGCACCGTGCCGGAGGCGAAGATCCGCTCGGTCGGCAACCCGGTGGACTCCTGAGCGAGCACCGTGAGCACGTCGCAGGGGTTGGTGACGATGACGTAGACGGCGTTCGGGGCCACCTCGAGCAGCTGGGGCATCATCGAGCCGAGGATGCCGGCGTTCGTGCCCGCGAGTTCGATGCGCGTCTGCCCGGGGTGCTGCTTGGCGCCGGCGGTGATGACCACGACGTGCGACCCCTCGACGACGGAGATGTCGCTGCCGCCGGTGATGTCGCTCGTGCCGGTGAACTGGGTCCCGTGGGCGAGATCGAGGACCTCGGCCTCCACCTTCTCGGTGGCGATGTCGTACAGCGCGACGTGGCGGGCGGATCCCCGGATGAGCGCCGCGTACGCGGTGCTCGAACCGACGCTGCCGGCTCCGACGACGGTGACCTTCGAGTTCTCGATGACAGTCATGACACCAGTCTGGCAGGGCCGACGGGCGCCCGAGACGGGACGAACGTCCCTCCTCGCCCTCGCGTCGGAGCCGGGCCCTACGATGGGTCCACCCGCGCCCGACGGTGGTGCCGGCCGGAAGGGAGCGCACCGGATGACCGCCGAGGATCCGCTCGCCCACCGACTCGACTACGCGCTCGACGCGCTGGGCGACGACGCCCGTGACGCCGACCCGTTGGATCTCTTCCGGCGGTGGCTGACGGATGCCGCGGACCTGCCCGAGCCGAACGCGATGATCGTCTCCACGGTCGACGTCGCAGGCCGGCCGACCTCCCGCACGGTGCTGCTCCGCGGAGTCGATGATGACGGCGCGCTCTGGTTCTTCACCAACCGCACCTCGCGGAAAGGCCGCGCTCTCGCCGAGAACCCGCGCGTCTCGCTCCTCTTCCCCTGGTATGCCCTTCAACGTCAGATCATCGTGCTCGGCGAGGCGGCCCCCCTCGACGCCGACCGCGACGACGCGTACTTCGCCTCCCGGCCCCGGGGGTCGCAGCTGTCGGCGTGGGCGAGCGACCAGTCGCAGCCGGTGGGCTCGCGCGCGGAGCTCGAGGCGGGGATGGATGCGGCATCCGCTCGCTTCGCCGAGGACGTGACGGTTCCGCGACCGCCGCACTGGGGCGGGTATCGGGTGGTGCCGACGGAGATCGAGTTCTGGCAGGGACGACAGTCGCGTCTGCACGACCGCATCGTGTTCGCGCGGGACGCCGCGGACGCGCCGTGGAGGTCGTTCCGACGGCAGCCGTGACGCTCCGCCCGCGCCGGTCATCCCGCGTCGGTCAGCTCCCGCGTCGGTGCTCCGCGCGGTAGACCGCCGCCTGGGTGCGCCGCACCATCCCGAGCTTCGCCAGCAGCCCACTGACGTAGTTCTTCACCGTCTTCTCCGCCAGCCCGAGCCGCTCGCCGATCTCGCGGTTGGTGAGGCCGTCGGCGATGAGGTCGAGCACCTGGCGCTCGCGGTAGGTGAGGTCGGCATCCGGTGATGCGGCGGTGTTGCCGACGGCCGGGGCGGCGGCGGCCTGCGCGGCGGTGCGCAGCGCCTGCGCCGACTGCACGGTGCGTCCCGCGGCGCTCGCGCGGATCGCGTCGACGAGCGCCGCGCTGCGGATGTCCTTCAGCACGTAGCCACTGGCGCCCGCGAGGGCGGCCGAGCGCAGGGCCTCGTCGTCGTCGTACGCGGTGAGCATGAGGCAGGCGATCTGCGGATGCCGCGACCGCACCTCGCGGCAGAGGTCGACGCCACTGCCGTCGGGGAGGCGGACGTCGAGCACGGCCACGTCGGGGGCGGTGGCCTCGATGCGGCGGAGGGCCTCGGCGATGTCGCCCGCCTCGCCGACGACGTCGAGGTCGGGCTCGGCGTCCACGAGCTGCGCGATGCCGCGGCGCACGATCTCGTGGTCGTCGACGAGGAAGACACGGGTCATCGGGTGCTCTCTTCTCTCTCCGGCGCGGTCTGCGATCCTCCGAACGGCGCGCTCCACCGGAGCGTCGTGCCCGCCGCCGACGACGTGACGTCGAATACGCCGCCGCGCTGGCGGGCGCGTTCGGCGAGGTTCGCCAGTCCGCTCCGGCGGCTGTGCGGCGGGATACCGCGTCCGTCGTCGCGGATCTCGAGGTGGACCCCATCGTCGTCCGCGGAGACGGTGACGTCGACGGTGCGGGCATCCGCGTGCTTGGCGACGTTCGTGAGGCCCTCGCGGAGGACGCCGGTGAGCTCGTCGACGAGGGCGGCGGGGACGAGGCTGTCCACCGGGCCGCGGAAACTCACGCGCGGGCTCGTCTCCAAGGGGCGCCCCGCTTCGGTCGCGACCGAGAGGAGGCGGTCGCGAGCGCCCCCGCGTCCGGCGCCGCCGGCGCTGCCGAGCGCGAAGATGACGGTCCGGATCTCGCGGATCGCGGCATCCAGGGTGTCGATCTGCGTCGACAGGTCGTCCGCGGCGTTCGGATGCTGGTGGGCGAGGGCCTGCAGAGAAAGGCCCGCCCCGAACAGGCGCTGGATGACGTGATCGTGGAGGTCCCGCGCGATGCGGGCGCGGTCGTCGGCCTGCTCGAGTCGGCGACGGTCGTCCCGGCCGCGGACGACCTCGATCGCCACGCCTGCCTGCCCGGCGAACACGAACGCCATCTCGAGGTCGGCGTCGGTGAACGCCGCGGCCCCGGGGGCGCGCGACACGGTCAGCACGCCGAGGACCTCGTCGCCGGCGAGCAGAGGGACGGCGACGGTCGGGCCCTGCGCGGCTTGGCCGGGGAAGACCGCATCCGCCGGCTGCGTGGGGGCGCTCACGGCACGGCGCGAGGTCATCGCGAGACCCGCCGCGGTGGCGCCGACGTCGTGTTCGCGGCCGAGGAGGGCCTCGGCCGCGGCGCCGCGCGCAGCGACGATGCCGAGGGTGTCGGCATCCGTCGTCGGTACGGCGAGGGTCACGAGGTCGGCGTCCACGAGCGGGGCGATCCGGTCGACGATCACCTCCAGCGCGTCGTCGCCGCGGACGTCGAGGAGGGCGCCCATGACGTCCGCGATGGCGGCGCTCCACTCCTCACGGATCGTGGCGCGCTCGTACAGGCGGGCGTTCTCGATCGCGATTCCCGCGATCGCGGCGAGCGACACGACGAGGTTTTCGTCGGCATCCGTGAATCGCCCGGTGTCCGCCTCGGCCAGGTACAGGTCGCCGTAGACGGCATCCCGCACGCGCACCGGGACGCCGAGGAAGGAGTGCATCGGCGGATGGTGGGCGGGGAAGCCGACCGACCGCGGGTCGGCGGCGAGATCGCTGAGACGCACAGGCTCGGAGGCGGCAATGACCGCGCCGAGGATGCCGTGGCCCCGCGGGAAATCGCCGATCCGGCGTGCGGTGTCGTCCGGGATGCCGCGGTGGACGAAGCGGGTGAGCGTGCCGTCGTCGCCGAGCACCCCCAGCGCGCCGTATCGGGCGCCGACCAGGGACATCCCCGCTTCGACGATGCGGCCGAGGACCTCTTCGAGGTCGAGGTGCTCGACGACCGAGCTGCTCACGCGGAGGAGGTCGCCGAGGCGTCGCGGGGAGAAGCTCTCGTCGGCGGCGTCCATGCCCGGCCTCCCGTCGGCGTCTCGGCGTGTGTCGTGTCGGGACCTCGTGGGGCGAGTCTAGCCAGGGGTGCCGCGCTGGTCCGGGCGCTGTCGCGGGGCGGGGGCGTCAGCGGGGATTCGGTGCGATGAGGATCGGCGTCGAGACGCGTCCGAGCAGATCCTGCGCGACGGAACCCAGGAGACCGCCGGTGACCACCCCGCGCCGGTGCGTGCCGAGGACGAGGAGCGACGACAGCGGCGCCTGGTGCGCGAGCGCCGGCGTCGGCGCGGAGGAGACCAGGACGTCCTCGACCCGGACGCCGGATGCCGCGGCCCGCGCTCGTTGTACGGCATCCTTCAGGATCCGCCGGTGCTGATCCTTGACCTGCAGCGGCGAGGAGAGCAGGGCCACCGACCCCTCGAGCGTCGGTACCGGCATCGACCACGCGTGGACGACGCGCAGAGGAGCGCCCGCGACATTCGCTTCCGCCGCGGCGAGGAGGATCGCCGTCTGCGACGACGCGTCGTCGTCGATCCCCACCGTGACCGGTTCGTCGTTCGGCGTCCAATCCTCGGGGATGAACGCCACCGGGCCGTGCGCGTGTGCGATCAACCGCAGCGGTTTGCCCGCCAGGACCGCCTTCACCGGGGAGCCGTGACGGATGCCGACCACGACGAGATCGGCGCTGCGCGCGTCTTCGGCCAGGGCCTTCGGCATCGACCCGTCGATCCTGTGGGGTTCCACGTGGACGCCCGGGGCGATGTCGTGGACGCGTCGGATCGCGTCCTCCAGCATCCGATCGACGCGCCGCGCGTCCGCGCCGATCATGCTCGTGACGGTCGTGATGTGCAGCACGGACCGGTCGCGCGCGGCTCGACGGGCGGCCCAGTCCAGCGCGGTGCGGGCGGCGGGGCCGTCGTCGTACCCGAGGGTGATGGTGCGCATGTCCGCGACGCTACGCGCGGTGTATCCACCTGCCGAGGGCCGAAGGTCCCGGGTGCGCGGGGGGACCTTCGGCCCTTCTCGACAGTGCGGCTCTGCGGTTCGATCGAGGCGAGGAGAACGCCATGGACGCCACCCGCACCGCCCCTCCCGCCGCCCGCGCGGCCATCGCCGCCGCGCCGCAGCCTGCTCGCCTCGCCGCGCACGCCGTGGAGATCCTGCGCGCACGCGACTGCTGGGCACTGCTTCAGGGCGGTGGTGTGGGACGCCTGGCGCTCGTCGCGGCCGACGGTGCGCCCGACCTGTACCCGGTGGACTTCACCGTCCACGACGGCTGTCTCTACGTCCGCTCCGGCCCGGGGTCCAAACTCGCGGCGCTCGCCGCACGGCCGCAGGTGGCGTTCGAGACGGACGACTCCGACGACGGATGCCGCTGGAGCGTCGTCGTGCGGGGGCAGGCGGCACGCCTCGACCGTGACGACGAGATCGAGGCCTCCGGGATCCTCGATCTCGTCTCCTCCTCCCCGACGCCGAAGCATGACTTCGTGCGCATCACGCCGAACCGGGTATCGGGACGCCGGTTCCGCGTGTTCCCCGCGACGGCTCCGCAGGGGGCAGAGCAGATCACGGGGTCCCCGCGGGTGCGATGACACCCGCGAAGACGCTCCGCCGGCGGCCCGGGACGCCGCCGGCGGAGCGGTCGGGGCGTCCGAGTTCGCGACATCCGGCGGTGTGTCGTAAGCTGGTCGGCGGTGACGTGTCCGAGCGGCCGAAGGTGCAACTCTCGAAAAGTTGTGTAGGGTAACCCCCTACCGTGGGTTCAAATCCCACCGTCACCGCCACCGTCGAAGCCCCGAGGTCCCTTGTAAACACTGGGATCGCGGGGCTTTCGTCTTCGCCGAAATGGGCTCGTGAGTAAAGAACGAGTAAAACCGTGTCGGAACGCGCGTTAATGGGCTTGGCCGACCAAGGGCGCCGGGCCTCGGCGCGAAGGCGCTACGAGTCGAGGGTGCGACCGCGATCAAGCTCTCGGAAGCCGCCGGGATCCGTGGTCGGACCCTCGGCGATCAATACAGTTCGCTGCGCGCTGCGAGCTCGACTGAGTGCGTCGGCCACGTAGTCGAGGTCGTCATCGAAGAGGTCGGCATAGGTGTCGAGCGTCATTGCGGCGCTGGCATGACCGAGCATTCGCTGCACAGCCTTGACGTTGGCGCCGGCGCTGATCGCGAGACTTGCCGCGGTGTGCCGCAGATCGTGCGGTGAGACGCGAGGAAAGTCGGGGTCTGTCCGCTGCGCGCGGCGGACGGCGCGGGCAAACCAGCCGTCCTGTGAGTTTGGCAGCCGCAAGTGATCGTTGCCGTCCCCGAACATCAGCTGCTCGGGTGATTTGCCGCGCAGATCGACTCGCACGAATCCTTCGAGGAAGTCCGGGTAAGGGACGGATCGGTTCGCGTGAGTTTTCGGTGTGCCCGTGCGTATCGCGCCGTTGACCATGACCGCGTTCTCCTGCACATACACGCGGCGTCGCAGAGGGTCGACATCCCGCACTCGGAGCCCGGTGGCCTCACCCCAGCGCAGCCCGGTATAGGACAGAAAGAGAATGAGGGCGGGGTAGCGCGCTTCCTGCGCGAGTAGTTCCACCTGGCGGTGGCTCAGATAGACCCTACGCTTGGGCGTCTTCTTCGGCAGTTTGATACCGCGAATCGGATTCTCGCCAAGGCGCCGATCGCGTACAGCGACGTCGAGGATCGATGCGAGGATTCCATACGCGCGGATCACCGTGCTTGCTCCGCGCTTACCGCTCAGTTCGGTCACCCAGCTGCGGACGTCGCTGTACCGCACATCGCTCGCACGAACGTTCCCCCAACGCGGCTCCACGTGAACGCGCCAGGCCGATCCCAGTGGGTGCATTGATGAGGGCTTGAGCACCGCAGCCTGATCCTCTAGGGCGTGTCTCCCATATGCGCGGGGAGGCTCGCGGCAGTCTGGTGGGGTGAGGTCGACGGGTTCGCGGTTTCGGGTGTTCACGGATGAGCA
>NZ_JBFBMM010000006.1:0-263352 GCF_040687055.1 Microbacterium sp. NPDC077184 | reverse complement strand
CTTTGATCCAAAGGAATTCTCACCAGTCCGAAGACCGACGAGGAAAATTTGGCATTTGACAAGTGCACGCTGTTGAGTTCTCAAGGATCGGATGCGTTCACGATCAGACCTCTCGGTCGTCACCATGAAGCAACTTCTCTTGTTCCGATCTCACACGACGAGTCGGCGCTTCGCTTCGGAGATGGAGCAGTGGTCCCTGACTCGGTCCGGGTGGACCGGCTCCCCATCCTACACACACGCCACCGAAGTGACAAGATCTGGAGGAGGGGGATGCTCTACCGCTTGAGGGGGCCGGGCCTCTCGGCCTTCGCTCTTCCCTGTGGGGCGAACAAGTAGTAACTTACGTGGGATCCGGCAGGCCGGCAAATCACGCGTCCATCCCGGGCGTGTCGCCCGGATTTCCGCGGACGAAGATGCCGGCGAGGGTCTTCTTCCCCCGACGGAGGACCGCTGCGTCACCGGCCAGAGACGCAGTGACCACCGCATCCTCGGACGTGACCTTCTCGCCGTCGACCGAGACTCCGCCCTGGGTGATCGCCCGCCGCGCTTCGCCGGCGCTCGAGACCAGTCCGGTCTGCACGAGCGCCTGCACGACCGTGGTCCCGGGCGACACCGTCGCGTGGGGCAGTTCCTCGAGCGCCGAGCGGAGCACGTCCGCATCGAGCGCCGTCAGATCTCCTCGACCGAACAGAGCCTCCGACGCGGCGATCACCGACCGCGCGGCATCCTCTCCGTGCACGAAAGCAGTGACCTCGAGCGCGAGACGCTTTTGCGCCGCCCTCCGGAAGGGCTCGTCCGCGACCGTGCGTTCGTAGGCGACGATCTCTTCGCGCGTGAGGAACGTGAAGATCTTCAGGCGCGAGATCACGTCCGCGTCATCGGTGTTGAGCCAGAACTGGTACATCCGGTACGGGCTGCACATGCCGGCGTCCAGCCAGATGGCATTGCCCTCGCTCTTGCCGAACTTCGTGCCGTCGCTGTTCGTGATCAGCGGCGTGCCGATCGCGTGCACCGACACCCCCTCGACACGGTGGATCAGATCCGTCCCGCTGGTCAGGTTGCCCCATTGATCACTGCCGCCCGTCTGCAGGACGCAGCCGTAGGCGCGGTGCAATTCGAGGAAGTCCAGCCCCTGCAGGATCTGGTAGCTGAACTCGGTGTAGCTGATGCCCGCATCGGAGTTCAGGCGTGCCGCCACCGCGTCCTTCTTGAGCATCGTCCCGACGCGGTAGTGCTTCCCGACCTCCCGGAGGAAGTCGATGGCCGACAGCGGGGCCGTCCAATCGAGGTTGTTGACGATGCGCGCAGCACTGTCGCCCTCGAAGCTCAAGAACCGTTCCACCTGGGCACGCAGGGAGCTCACCCACTCCTCGACGGTCTCGCGCGTGTTGAGTGTGCGCTCCGACGACGGTCGCGGATCGCCGATCAGACCGGTCGATCCTCCGACGAGTCCGAGGGGACGGTGACCCGCGAGCTGGAGGCGACGCATCACCAGGAGCTGCACG
This sequence comes from Microbacterium sp. NPDC077184, assembly GCF_040687055.1. Classification (NCBI taxonomy): domain Bacteria; kingdom Bacillati; phylum Actinomycetota; class Actinomycetes; order Micrococcales; family Microbacteriaceae; genus Microbacterium; species Microbacterium sp. NPDC077184. The sequence goes on along the minus strand of NZ_JBFBMM010000006.1, from coordinate 261,847 downwards.
AGGTTCCCGAGGTGAAGGCTCGGAGCGGTCGGGTCGAAACCGCAGTAATACGTGATCGGATCCCCGCGGAGAAGGGCGCGCAGCGCCTCCTGATCTGTGGACACATGCACCAGGCCACGCCACACCAGCTCATCCCAGACGTTGTCGAACGTCGGGTCGTTGGCGGGCGCGAGGGCGCTCACGACGGTTTCAGACACGCTTTCCACGCTATCAGCGGGGCGCGGCGACCCAGCGCCGTCCGCGGTCGGTGGCACACTGCCCCCATGGCCTTCTTCCTGCCCGAGCCGCTGTGGATGGCCGCCGTGTCGATCCTGGTCTTCCTCGCCCTCGCGGCGGCTCTCGCCCTCTGCGTGGTCTCGCTGCGCCGCCCGTCGACGGTGCCGCTCGCGGTCGGTGCCGGGCTCGTCGTCGCGGCGACCGTGGTGGTCGCCGTCTCCCCCGTCGGCGTCCCGACGCTCATGGGTGCGATGCTCGCACTCCTCGCCGTGGCCGTGGCCGTGGTGGGCGGCAACCCGATCACCCGGCAGGTGCTGGAGCTGGCGACCGGCGGACGCGTCCGCGAGACCAGGGACGGCGGCATCCTCGTCGCCCCGACGCGGGTCGACGACGCGCAGGACGAGCCGGACGCCGTCGCCCTGCTTCGCGGGGGGACGACGATCGGCTATCTGGAGCGGCTCGCGGTGGTCATCGCCGTGATCGCCGGCTATCCCGAGGCGATCGCCGTCATCGTCGCGGTGAAGGGCATCGGCCGCTTCTCCGAGCTCGCGGCGGCCGAGGCACGCGAACGCTTCATCATCGGCACCCTGGCCAGCCTCCTCTGGGCGAGCGTCGTCGGCGCGCTGATCCGGCTCGCGATCTGGTGACTCACCACCCCGCGCGCAGCCGCCGGTAGCCCTCCACGAGGGACGCGGATCCCGCTGCGGCAAGGGCCTGCGAGACCGCCGACTGCGTGATCGACTCCTCCCCCGCCAGTTCCCGCTGCGTCCTGCCCACGCATCGCCCGAACGTCAGGCGACGGGCGCGGTCCGACATCGTCGTGACCACTTCGTCACGAGCGAGCAGGTATGCCGACGCCATCCGGACCAGCTCGTGGACGGAGGGTGGCTCCGAGGAGGCGGCCGCGATCGCCGTCCGCGCGCTCGGGACGGCCCGGCGGGCCCGGGCATCGACGGCGTCGACCGCTTCACGGGCCGCCCACCAAGCCGACCCCTCGGCGATGTCACCGCCGGTGGACGGCACACGCACCGTGTCGCCGACGCCGATCCCGAAGCGCAGGTCGATCCCCTCGGGGAGCGCGAGGCGGACGAGCAATGTGAATGCCAGGGCCGCATCGACCGACACCAGCTCGCCCTGCAGCTCATCGCCCGTGGTGGTCGCGATCGGCGCGGTCACCGCATCCGGGATCTCCGCGGACACCCGCGCGATCGTGTCTTCGATCGCGCGCTGCGCACCGGCGCGGTCGGGCAGGCGGCGCGAGCCCACGATGTCGGCGGTCAGAACGACGGGCATATCATCAGCTTATCGCTGATATTCGAGAAACATCAGCTATTAACTGATTTCAGATCACAGGCCGAGCGCGTGGAACGTCTCCTGCGCCCGACGCACCAGCGCCGCCCTCTGCTCGGCCACTCGCGCCGGCGACGTACCACCGGTGCCGGCGCGGCTCGCCACGGAGCCCTCCACGGTGAGTACCGAGCGGACCTCCGGACGCAGATGGGGGGACACGGCCTGCAGGACGTCGTCGGATGCCTCCTCCAGTCCGATCCCGCGCTCCTCGCAGGCCCGCACCAGTGATCCGGAGATCTCGTGGGCCTCACGGAAAGGCACACCCCGCGTCACGAGCCACTCGGCGACATCCGTCGCGAGGGAGAAGCCCTGCGGGGCGAGTTCCACCATGCGCGCGGTGTCGAACGTGAGCGTCGCGACCATCCCGGTGAACGCGGGCAACACGGTCTCGAGGGTCCGCACCGAATCGAAGACCGGCTCCTTGTCCTCCTGCAGATCGCGGTTGTAGGCCAAAGGCAGCGCCTTGAGGGTCGCGAGGAGTCCGGTGAGATTGCCGATGAGGCGGCCGGACTTCCCGCGGGCGAGTTCGGCGATGTCGGGGTTCTTCTTCTGCGGCATGATGCTCGACCCCGTCGAGTAGCCGTCGTGCAGCGTGACGAAGCCGAACTCCCTCGTGTTCCAGAGGATGATCTCCTCGGCGAACCGGGAGAGGTCGATGCCGATCATCGCCGCGATGAACGCGAACTCTGCCACGACGTCCCGAGCGGACGTGCCGTCGATGGAGTTCTCGGCCGGATCGCCGAGGCCCAGCTCCGTCGCGACGAGCACGGGATCGAGCCCGAGCGAAGATCCGGCGAGCGCCCCGCCGCCGTACGGCGACACCCGCGCGCGGACCGTCCAGTCCCGGAGCCGCTCGAGGTCGCGCACCAGCGGCCACGCGTGGGCTTGGAGGTGATGGGCGAGCAACACGGGCTGCGCGTGCTGAAGGTGGGTGCGACCGGGAAGGATGGCGTCGGGGTGAGCCTCCGCCTGCGCGACGAGGGCATCGATGAGCCCCAGGAGGTCGCGCGCGATGGTCCGGGAGTGATCGATGAGGAACATCCGCACCAGGGTGGCGATCTGATCGTTCCGGCTGCGGCCGGCCCGGAGCTTGCCCCCGACCGCGGGACCGACCTCGGCGATCAGCGCCTGTTCCAGAGCACCGTGGACATCCTCGTCGGCCTCCGCCGGCTGGAGCGATCCGTCCGAGATGCGGGCGGCGAGACGATCCAGGCCCGCGCGCATCTCGGAGAGCTCATCATCGCTGAGATACCCCGCGTCGTGCAGGGCCACGGCATGCGCGCGGGAACCGGCGATGTCGTACAGGGCCAGGTCCCAGTCGAAGTGGGTCGAGCGGCTCAGCGCCGCCAGCTCCGGCGAGGGTCCGGAGGCGAAGCGGGCACCCCAGAGCGCGCCCTCGTTGGTTCCGTCGGCCGTGGTCTCGTTCACCGCACCAGCCTATCGGCGCGCTCGACTTCCACCGGAGGCGCGGTCGAGCAGCCCTTCGAGCGGGCCCCGTCCGATGAGCAGCGCCCAGGCGGTGCAGAGGACGATGATTCCGACGGTCATAGGCCAGAACGGCTCCAGCGCCCGGAACCCGGACAGGTCGCTCGGATCTCCGAGGACGACGCCGGCGATGAGTGCCCACACGACGAGCTGGAGGGTGTAGGCGGTGAGCGGCATGGCGCCGACCGCACGCAGCGGGAGGACGATCCACATCACGGCGGAGATGCGGCAGAGCAGCACAGCGGCGGCGATGACGGCGAGGGCGAACCCGCCGGACCCGATGACCTCGAGGAGGCCGGACGAGTGCGGGCGTGCGGTCCAGACCGCGGGCCACCATCCCCCCTGCTCGGCTGCGGCGCCGTATCCCGTGGCCGCGTCTGCTCCGTAGCCGATGAGGGCCAGAGCGACCCCCACCGCGAGGACGCGCAGCTGAACCGCCGTCGCGCGGATGTCGGCCCGCGCGACCGCGAGACCCGCGAGCACGAAGGCGATCCAGGTCGGGAAGGGGTAGTTCCATCCGACGGCGAGCGAGAGGTCGCCGCCGAGCGGGGTGGACCAGATCGGAAGCTCGTCGAGGAGCACCTGGAGCAGAGGCATCAGCACGCCCAGGATCGCGGCGAGGACCACCAGCCGCCGCGCGCCCCCGGTGAGGACGGGCAGCGTCATCAGGAACAGGATCGCGTAGGCGGGGAGGATGACGTAGACGGGGACGCCGGTGAGGATGAGCAGGATGCCGATGCCCCAGAGGATGCCGGCGCGGATCGCGATGCGCACGCGGGCCGAGGCGAGGTCCGTGCCGCGCGGGGGCACCGCTCCGCCGGTCATGAGGCCGATCGACACCCCCGCGAGCGTCGCGAACAGGATGGACGAGCGCCCGTTGACCACGGACACCCAGGTGTCCGGCTCGGCGAAGACGAAGGCGTCGGAGATGACCAGGAGGTGGGCCGCGAGCATCCCCACGACCGCGAGCCCACGCGCGAGGTCGAGCCCGGTGACGCGACCGCGGGTGTTGAGTCGCGAGACGTTCGCGGCGACCGTCACGCCGCGCTCTGGCGCAGAAGCCACACCAGCAGCGCCTTCTGGGCGTGCAGCCGGTTCTCGGCTTCATCCCAGACCACGCTCTGCGGACCGTCGATGACGGCCGCGTCGACCTCGTAGCCGCGGTCGGCGGGAAGGCAGTGGATGAAGATCGCGTCGTCCTGGGCGAGCTGCATCAGCTCCCCCGTCACCTTGTACTGGCCGAGATCGCGCAGGCGGGCGAGCTTCTCCTCTTCTTTGCCCATCGACACCCAGGTGTCGGTGACGATCACGTCCGCCCCGGCGGCCGCCTCGAGCGGATCCGTGAACAGCGTCACGGACCCGCCGGTCTCGGTGGCGCGGCGGTCCGCATCGGCGATCACGTCGGCGCGGGGCGCGTAGTCCTCCGGCGAGGCGACGCGCACGTGCATGCCCGCCGTCACCCCCGCCAGGACATACGAGTGCGCCATGTTCGACATCCCGTCGCCGAAGAAGGCGAGCGTGAGCCCGGCGAGCGGACCCTTGTGCTCGGTGATCGTCAGAAGATCCGCGAGCAGCTGGCAGGGGTGGAAGTCGTCGCTGAGCGCGTTCACGACCGGGACCCGCGTGTCGCGCGCCATCTCCTCGAGACCCGACTGGGCGTAGGTGCGCCAGACGATCGCGGCGACCTGGCGCTCCAGCACCCGCGCGGTGTCGGAGGGGGTCTCCTTGCCGCCGAGCTGGCTGTTGGCCGTCGAGATGATCAACGGACTCCCGCCGAGGTCGGCGATGCCGACCGCGAAGGAGACCCGCGTGCGGGTGGAGGACTTGTCGAAGATGACCGCGACCGTCTGCGGTCCTTCGAGGGGCTTGAGCTTCCAGCGATCCTTCTTCAGCTCCAGGGCGAGCTCGAGGATCTCGGCCTGCTCGGCCGGGGTCAGATCATCGTCGCGGAGCAGATGGCGGGTCATGCGGGAACCTCCGAGGGGGATGCGGGATGCGGGGAGCCGTCGAGCAGGAGCGCATCCTGCACCGTGCGCAGGGATGCGGCGAAGAGCGCGAGGAACTCGTCGATCTCGATGTCGCCGATCGTCAGCGGCGGGACCACGCGGATCGTGTCGTCGTTCGGCGCGTTGATGACGAGGCCGTGCTCGGCGGCCGCGGCGACGACCGCCTTGGCCACCGGCCGGGTCAGGGCGATGCCGATCAGCAGCCCGCGCCCGCGGGTCCCCGACACCAGCTCCGAGCCGAGGGCCTCCACGCCGTCGCGGATCTGCGCGCCTCGAACGGATGCCGCCGCAACGAGGTCTGCGCGTTCGATCTCGGCGAGGACGGCCGAGGCGACGGCGGTCCCGAGGGCGTTCCCGCCGAAGGTCGAGCCGTGCGTGCCCGGATAGAACAGGTCGCTGGCATCGCCGAAGGTGATGAGCGCGCCGATCGGGAAGCCTCCCCCGATGCCCTTGGCGACGGTGACGGCATCCGGGGTGATGCCCTCGTGCTGGAACGCGAACCACTCACCCGTCCGTCCCGCGCCCGTCTGGATCTCGTCGACGATGAGCAGTGCGCCGTGGCGGGCGGTGATCTCGCGCGCCGCGGCGAGGTAGCCCTCGGGCAGCTCCACGACACCGGCTTCGCCCTTGATCGGCTCGACCATGAGGGCGGCGACGCGGTCGTCTACCGCGGCCTCGAGGGCGGCGATCGTCGAGGGGAGGAACTCCACCCCGGGCGTCATGGGCAGAAAGGGTTCCTGCATCGCCGGCTTCCCGGTGAGTGCGAGGGTTCCCATCGTGCGTCCGTGGAAGGCATCCGTCAGCGCCAGGATCCGCGGACGATCGGCTCCGCCGTGCAGGCGGGCGAGCTTGAAGGCCGCCTCGTTGGCCTCCGCCCCGGAGTTGGCGAAGTACACGCGCCCCTCATCCCCCGTCCCGGCGAGGCGCTTCAGGCGTGCCGCGAGCTCGAGCTGGGGTGGGGTGGCGAAGTAGTTGGAAACGTGGGCGAGGGTCGCCGCCTGTCGGGTGAGCGCCTCGACGAACACCGGGTGGGCGTGGCCGAGGGAGTTGACGGCGATGCCCGCGAGGAAGTCGAGGTGCCGGCGGCCGTCCGCGTCCCACACGTAGGCCCCTTCGCCTCGGACGAACATCGCCATCCGGGGTCCGAAGCTGCGGACCAGGTCCCGTCCCGCATCGTCCTGCCACGTCATCCGCGCACCACCTCTGTTCCGATTCCCTTGCTGGTGAACAGCTCCACCAGCACCGAGTGCGGCACCCGGCCGTCGATGATGGCGGCGGTCGCGACGCCCCCCTCGACCGCTTCGAGACACGCCGTCATCTTCGGGATCATGCCCGACTCCAGCCGCGGCATCATCGCGGTCAGCTCGGTCGAGGTCAGGTGCGAGACCAGCGAATCGCGGCGCGGCCAGTCGGCGTAGAGCCCGGGGACATCGGTGAGGACGACGAGCTTCGCCGCCCCGAGAGCCACCGCGAGGGCGGATGCCGCGGCATCCGCGTTGACGTTCAGGGAGTGCCCCGGGTGGTCGAGGTCGGGGGCGATGCTCGAGACGACCGGGATGCGACCGGCATCGAGCTGATCGTGGATCGGGCGCGGATCGACCTCCACCACGTCGCCGACACGACCGAGGTCGTGCTCGACCCCCTCGATCACGACGCCGCGACGCCGTCCGCCGAAGAGACCGGCGTCCTCGCCCGAGAGCCCCGTGGCCACGGGACCGTGCGCGTTGATCTTCCCGACCAGCTGCGGGTTGATCTGCCCGGTCAGGACCATGCGTACGACGCTGATCGCCTCGGTCGAGGTCACGCGGTAGCCGCCCTTGAACTCGCTCGGGATGGCCAGGCGATCCAGCATCGAGGAGATCTGCGGTCCACCGCCGTGCACGACGACGGGCTTGACACCGACGTAGCGGAGGTAGGCGATGTCGGCGGCGAAGGCATCCTGGAGCTCTTCGCTCACCATGGCGTTGCCGCCGTACTTGACCACCACGATCTGGTCGCGGAAGCGGCGCAGCCACGGGAGGGACTCGATGAGGGTCGTCGCTCGCGCGCTCGCCTCGGCGGGATCGGTGTCTTGGAGATCGGTCATGAGGAGTAGGCGCTGTTCTCGTGGACGTAGTCGTGCGTGAGGTCGTTGGTGAGGATCGTCGCGGTCGCCTCGCCGACCTTGAGGTCGATCACGATGTCGGTCGCACGCGGGGTGAGGTCGACGTCCTCCCGAGGACGGTCGGGCCCGCCCGCGGTGCACACGCGCACACCGTTCATCCAGACGTCCACGTCGTAGGGGTCGAAGGTCGCATCGGTCGTTCCGATCGCGGCGAGCACGCGGCCCCAGTTGGGGTCGTTGCCGAAGACCGCGGCCTTGAAGAGGTTGTTGCGGGCGACCGAGCGTCCGACCTCGACCGCGTCGTCCTCGGAGGCGGCGTGGCGCACCTCGATGGTGATGTCGTGGGCGGCGCCCTCGGCGTCCCCCTGCAGCTGCTCCGCGAGGTCGAGGCACACCGAAGCGAGGGCGGCGGTGAACTCCTCCGGGCTCGGGATGACGCCGCTCGCTCCGCTCACGAGCAGGGTCACCTGATCATTGGTCGACATGCAGCCGTCCGAGTCGAGACGGTCGAAGCTGCGTCTGGTCGCCGCGCGCAGCGCCGCATCCGCCCGCGCGGCGTCCAGCACCGCGTCGGTGGTGAGCACCACGAGCATCGTGGCCAGCCCCGGCGCGAGCATGCCCGCACCCTTCGCCATTCCCCCGATCGCCCAGCCCGCGCCCTCGTGGACGGCGCGCTTGGCCCGGGAGTCGGTGGTCATGATCGCCTCGGATGCCGCGATCCCGCCGTCGCGGTCGAGACCGGCGATCGCCGCTTCCGTCCCGGCGAGGACCTTCGCGCGGAAGACCTCGTCACCCGTGCCGATCAGCCCGGTCGAGCACACCTGGATGTCGCCGGCGCCGACGCCGAGCAGCTCGGCGGCCTTCTCCGCCGTCTGGTGCGTCGTCTGGAAGCCGAAGCTGCCGGTGAAGCAGTTCGCGCCGCCGGAATTGAGCACGACGGCCTCGACCACGCCGTCGGCGATCGCCTGCTGCGACCAGAGGATCGGATTGGCCTTGGCACGGTTGGACGTGAACACCGCGGCGCCGACCTTCAGCGGACCACGATTGACCACGACCGCCACGTCCTTCGCGCCGGTGGACTTCAGACCTGCGGCGACACCGGCCGCCTCGAACCCTCGGGGTGCGGTGACGCTCACGGCGCGACTCCGTTCACGGTCAGCGCGGTGCCCTCGGGGAGCCCCAGCGCGATGTTCATGGACTGCACCGCGGCGCCCGCGGTGCCCTTGACGAGGTTGTCGACGGCGGCGACGACGGTCACCCGGCCCGCGGGTCGATCGATGGCGAGACCGAGCAGGGCGGTGTTCGCCCCGACGACGTCCGCCGTACGCGGGAACACCCCGTCGGGGAGCAGGGTGACGAACGTCTCCTCGGCATAGGTGTCCTCCCACGCCGCGCGGATCTGCGCATCGGTCACCCCGGGGACGATCGGCGCGGACGACGTGGCGAGGATGCCGCGCGACATCGGGACCAGGACCGGCGTGAACGAGATCCGGATGCCCTCGTCCGCGTTCGCGCCGACCGCGGACGGCGACGCGGCGGCGAGCGCCTGGCGGATCTCCGGGATGTGCCGGTGAGTGCCACCGACGGCATAGGGATTCGCCGAGCCGAGGATCTCCGAGGCGAGCAGATTCGTCTTCAGCGACTTCCCCGCCCCCGAGGGTCCCACCGCGAGGACGGAGACGATGTCGCGCGGGTCGATGACGCCGGCGGCGACGCCCGGCGCGAGGCTCAGGCTCACGGTCGAGGCGTTGCACCCCGGGGCGGCGATCCGGCGCGCACCGACCAGGTGCTCCCGCTGCTTCCCGCCCCGCACGGGGAGCTCCGGGACGCCGTAGGCCCACGGCTCATGGAAGTCGCCGCCGTAGAACCGATCCCAGTCCGCGACCGACTGCAGCCGATGATCCGCGCCCGCGTCGATGACGAGCGCGGCATCCGACAGCGACTCCGTGATCGCGCCGGACTGGCCGTGCGGGAGGGCGAGGACGACGACATCGTGCCCGGCGAGCACGTCGGGGGTGGTCGGCTGCAGGTCGAGATGCGCGAGCGAGCGCAAGTGCGGCTGATGCTCGATCAGCGGCGACCCCGCGTTCGAGTGCGCGGTCACGGTGCGGATCTCGACGTCGGGATGGGACGCGAGAAGGCGCAGGATCTCGCCGCCGGCATAGCCCGATGCGCCGGAGACGGCGACCGAATACGTCATGGGTTCCACCTTAGAGAGTCGGATGGCGCGGCGAGCGCGGCGGGCCGGGAGCGGCGACGACCCCGTCGCCACCCGGCGACGGGTGGAACGCGGCGTCGCCTAGAGTCGGCGTCCGTCGCGGCGTCGGCGCGCGGGAACGACGCGCGAAAGCGCGGTGCGGGTTCCCGATGCGGCGGTGGGCATGCCGAGACGATATCGAGGCCGGGTCCGCCACACCAAATCGGCGCGGCGGACCCGGCGCGTCCTCCCCGTGGGGAAGGGCACGGTCAGTCTCGGATCGCGGCGCCGCACCGCTCTTGCGCGCGAGCGACGCCGGCGAGCTTGGCCTCCGTCGCCTCGGCCGCGGTGAGCGTGCGGTCGGGCGCCCGGAACCGGAGCGCGAAGGTGAGGCTCTTGCTGCCCTCGGGCACGCCTGCGCCGCGATAGTCGTCGACGAGCCGCACGGCTTCCAACAGCGGGCCGGCGCCTTCGACGAGCGCATCGCGGAGCGTCGCCGCCGCGACATCGTCGGCGACCACGAGCGAGAGGTCCTGGGTCGCGGCCGGGTAGCCCGACAGCGTCTCGGCCGTCACCGTCCGCGCGGCATCCAGCACGCGATCGAGGTCGAGTTCGGCGACGTACACGCGTCCCGGCAGGTCCGCCGCCGCCGAGACGGCCGGGAGGACCTCCCCCACGTAGCCGACCTCGACGCCGTCCACCGACAGCGCACCGGCGCGCCCGGGATGCAGGGCCGCGCGCTGCGTCTGGGAGACGTCGATGCGCACACCGGCGGCGCCGGCGATCGTGCGGACGGCGTCGAGGACGTCGAGGAGTTCGAACGGCTCGGCCGGTGTGCCCGGCTGCTTGGCGACGCGGTGGCCGGTGACGAGGACCGCGATATGCCGGGGCTGCGGCGGGATGGCCGCATCGAGCTCGGCGAGCGTCGCGGCATCCGGTCGCACCGCCAGCGGCGGAACGAAGGGGGTGCCGTAGGTCTGCCCGATGGCAGGGCGGAAGACCACTCCGGACTCGAACAGCGCCAGGTCCAGCAGGCCGCGCGAGACGTTGCGGTGCGCGACCTGGAGCAGACCGGGAACGAGCGAGCGGCGGAGGAACGGGTGCTGGCCGTCCAACGGGTTCGCGAGTCGCACCGAGGCGACCTCTCCTCCCCCGGCGGAGCCGTGGAGTCGGTTGTCGTCCTCGGCGACGAACGGGAACGACGGCGTCTCGACGTACCCGGCGGCGGCGAGCGCGTTGGCGACGCGCCGACGCCCCTGCTGAGCCACGGTGAACCCGCGTCCGGCCGGCGGGATCGGCAGAACCGAGGGGATGCGGTCGTACCCGGTGATCCGGGCGACCTCCTCGGCCAGCGTCCACTTGTCGGTGAGGTCCGGCCGCCAGGACGGCGCCGCCACGACCCAGCCGGCGGGCGTCTCGCGCACCGTCGCTCCGATCATCTCCAGCGAGGAGACGATCTCGTCGGCGGTGTAGTCCACGCCGATGAGGCCGGAGACGAAGTCCCGCGGCAGTTCGATCATCATGTCGACGCGCGTGGCGTTGATCGCACCACCGACACGGGTGTCCGTCCCGCCGGCGTACCGCTCCATGAGCTCGGCGACCCGGGCGGCCGCGACGAACGCGATCGCGGGGTCCACTCCGCGCTCGAACCGACGCGATGCCTCGCTGGGGAGCTTGTGTCGTCGAGCCGTGCGCGCGATCGTGACGGTGTCGAATGTCGCCGCCTCGATGAGCACGTTCCGCGTCGCGTCCGTCATCTCGGTCGTTCCGCCGCCCATCACCCCCGCCAGGCCGATCGGACCCGACGCATCCGTGATCAGCAGATCCTCGGGATGCAGCGTCCGGGTCTTGCCGTCGAGGGTCTGCAGCGTCTCGCCCGCGGCGGCGCGGCGCACGGTGATTCCGCCCTGCAGGCGGTCGAGGTCGTAGCCGTGGATCGGCTGCCCGAGCTCGATCATGACGTAGTTGGTGATGTCGATCAGGATGCCGAGCGAACGGATGCCGGCGAGCGTCAGCCGCGCGATCATCCAGGGCGGGGTCGGCTTGGTCGGGTCGACGTCCCGCACGATGCGCGCGACGAACTCGGATGCACCCGCTCGGCCGCGGATGGGCGCGTCGTCCTCCACCGCCACGGCGAAGGCGGTCTCGTCGTGCAGGTTCACTTCGCCCCACACCTTCGCGCCGGGGTCGCGGAACTCCGCGCCCGTGGCGTGGGAGTACTCCCGTGCGATCCCGCGGATCGACAGCGCGTACCCGCGGTCGGGCGTGACGTTCACGTCCACCGCGACGTCGTCGAGGCCGAGCAGCGCGATGGCGTCGGTGCCGACGGGGGCGTCGATTCCGAGATCGACCAGGCGGAGGATGCCGGAGTGCTCGTCACCGAGACCCAGCTCCCTGGCGGAGGCGATCATGCCGTCGGACACATGTCCGTAGGTCTTGCGCGCGGCGATCGGGAACGGCCCCGGAAGGACCGCTCCGGGCAGGGTGACGACGACCTTGTCACCGGCGAAGAAGTTGCGAGCGCCGCACACGATGCCGCGGACGCCGCCGAGGGCCTCACCGACGTCGACCTGACACCAGCGGATCGTCTTGCCGTTGGACTGAGGCTCTTCGACGAACTCGCGGACCTCGCCCACGACGATCGGCCCGGTGAGCTCGAAGCCGAGGACCTCCTCCTCTTCGAAACCGACCCGGACGAGATCGGCGAGGACCTCTTCGCCGGTCGCCGACGCCGGGACATCGACGAACTCGCGAAGCCAGGAGAGCGGGACGCGCATCAGACCACCATTCCGAACTGCTCGCTGAAGCGGACATCGCCCTCGGCCATGTCGCGCATGTCTTTGACGTCGCTGCGGAACATCAGGGTCCGCTCGATCCCCATTCCGAACGCGAACCCGGAGTACTCCTCCGGGTCGATGCCTGCCGCGCGGAGGACGTTCGGGTTCACCATGCCGCAGCCGCCCCACTCGATCCACCGCGCACCGCCGGTGAAGGTGGGGTGCCACAGGTCGAGCTCGGCGGACGGCTCCGTGAACGGGAAGTAGTTGGCCCGGAATCGGGTCTTCGCCTCGGCGCCGAACAGGGCGCGGGCGACGTGGTCGAGGGTGCCCTTGAGATGGGCCATCGTGATGCCCTTGTCGATCACGAGGCCTTCGAACTGGCTGAAGACCGGCAGGTGGGTCGCGTCGAACTCGTCGGTGCGGTACACACGGCCGGGCGAGATCACGTAGACCGGCAGCTCACGGGTGAGCATCGTCCGCATCTGGACGGGAGACGTCTGGGTGCGAAGCACCAGGTGCCGTTCGACCGGGTCGACGTAGAAGGTGTCCTGCATCTGCCGCGCCGGGTGATCCGGGTCGAGGTTCAGCGCGTCGAAGTTGTACCACTCGTGTTCGAGCTCGGGTCCCTCGGCGACCTCCCACCCCATGCCGACGAAGATGTCGCCGATCTGCTCCTGGAGGAGGGTCAGCGGATGCCGTGCCCCGACGCGGGCGCGGCCGGCGAGCGCGGTGATGTCCACGCGCTCGGCCTCGAGCGCCGCCGCGGTCTCGGCCTCCGCGAGCTCCTTCTCGCGCGCCGCGAACGCGGACGACACGCGACCGCGGGCCTGGCCGACGAGCTTGCCGAGCGCGGCCTTCTGGTCGGTGGGCACGTTCCGCAGCTGGGCGTTCAACGCCGCCAGCATGGATCCTTCCGCCGCGTGGGCCGATCGGGCGGCCTTCAGGGCGGCGGTGTCACCGGCATCGGCGACAGCCGCGAGCGCGGCCTCGACCGCGGCATCCACCGCCTCGGGTGTGATGACGGAAGGGGCGGACGGCGGATTCTCGCGCGCTTCAGACACGAGAAGCGAGTCTACCGACGCGACCGGACGATGGCGGCCACTCAGCTCGTGGCGGCGCCGCCGCCGTCGCGACGCTCCGGCATCTGCGCGTCCGCCAGACGGATCGCGGATGTCGGGTCGGCGAGCCCCGGTGACGGCTCCTGCCGCATTGCCTTTCGCGCCCCGCTGGCGGTGCGCCGAGAGAGCCACCGGGCGAACCACGACAGAGAGAGATTGATCACGAGGTAGATCGCGAGGCACACGAAGAACAGCGAGAACAGGTAGCGGTTGCCGTAGAAGCTTGCAAGGTTGTTCATCATCGTGCGGATGATCTCGTTGTACCCGACGATGAATCCGAGCGAGGTGTCCTTCAGCAGGACGACGAGCTGGGCGACGATGATCGGGAGCATCTGCCGGAACGCCTGCGGGAACTCCACGAGCATCTTCGACTGGAACTCGCGCATCCCGACGCTCAGCGCCGCCTCGCGCTGTCCGCGCGGAAGCGCCGCCAACCCTGCGCGCAAGGCCTCGCCGATGAGGGTGCCGTTGTACAGGATGAGGGCGATCACGACGGCCCAGAACGCACCCGTCGAGGCGACGAGGAGGATGAACAGCATCATCAGCAGCACGGGCATACCGCGGAGGAACTCGATGAGCCACGCGGTCGGGATGCGCACCCACGCGATCGTCGAGCTGCGCATGAGAGAGAGCGCGATGCCGAGCACGATGGCGCCGACGGCTGCCACGGCCGCAGCCTGCAGCGTCGCCACGACACCGCGACCGATCGCGCCCCAGACCTCGGGGTCGGCGAAGATGTCCCATCGCACCGGATCGAGGATCGCCGGCACCGGGACACCACCGGACACACGAGGGGTGGCCAGGACCCAGATGAGCCACGCGAGCACACCCAGGATGACGACGCCGCCGACGATCGATGCGATGCGCGAGAGTCGCCGAGCCCGCGGGCCGGGGGCATCGAAGAGGACGCTCGGAGCGCTCATCGCTGAACCACCACCCGACGTTCGATCTGTCCCGCCAGAAGCCCCAGGGGGATGGTGATGACCAGATAGAGGGCGGCGGCCGTCAGGAGGATCGGGATCACCATGTTTCCGTTCGCGTTCGCGAGCGCTCGGGTGGCGGCGAACAGCTCGACCACGAAGAACCCGCCCGCGACCGAGGTGTTCTTCGTCAGCGCGATGAACACATTGATCAAGGGCGGAATGGTCATGCGGAACGCCTGCGGCAGCACGACGAGCGACACCGTCTGGCCGAATCCGAGGCCGATGCTGCGCGCCGCCTCCGCTTGTCCGACCGGGACCCCGTTGATGCCGGAACGCAAGGCCTCCGCGACGAACGGCGACGTGTAATAGGCCAGCGCAGCCATGGCGAGCGGGATGTAGGGCACCCGTGCACCCAGGAAGGGCACGACGACCGCGAAGAAGAAGAAGACGAGCGTGAGGGGGGTGTTGCGTGCGATCTCGGTCCAGAACGCCGCGAACATCCGCAGCGATCCGATGGGTGAGATGCGCATCGCCGCGATGATCGTGCCGAGAATGAGAGACAGCACTCCCGACACGGCCAGCAGCAGCAGCGTGACGCGGAAGCCCTCCCAGAATGTGGGCCACAGACTGAGGTACTGCTCCATATCCCCTCCTTTCTCATCCCGACGGAAGCAGCGGATGCCTCGAGCCGGCGCGGGGCACCGGCTCGAGGCATCCCAATATCAGTAGCGGTCCGGCGTCGGCGGGTCGACGAACGGCAGGATCGTGCCCGCCGTGCTGTTCCACGCCGCCTCGTAGGTGCCGTCCTCATAGGACGCTTCCAGGACGTCGTTGATCCACATGCGGAAATCGGTGTCATCGAGCGCGAGACCGATGCCGTATGGCTCGTCGGTGAACGGCTCACCCACGACCTTGAACTCGCCCTCGTTCTGCGCGGCGAGACCGGCGAGGATCACGTTGTCCGTCGAGACCGCCACCACCGCGCCGGTCCGCAGCGGCTCGAGGCAGTTCGAGTACGTGTCGGTCAGGACGGGCTCCGCGCCCAGCTCCGCGAGGTTCTCCGCGGGCGTCGAACCGGTCACCGAGCACACCGGCTGGCCGACGAGATCCTCCTCGCTCTGGATGTCCTCGTTGTCGGCAAGGACGAGGATCGACTGTCCGGCCATGTAATACGGCCCGGCGAAGGAGACGACCTCCTTGCGGGTGTCGTTGATCGTGTAGGTGGCGATGACGATGTCGACCTGGCCGTTCTCGATGAAAGGCTCGCGGTTGGCCGAGACGGTCTCGACCCACTCGATGTTGTCCTCCGAGATGCCGAGCTGCGCCGCGATGATCTTGCCGATCTCGACATCGAAGCCTTCGGGCGTCCCCGACGGACCCATGAGGCCGAACAGGGGCTGGTCGAACTTCGTGCCGATCGTGATCGTGCCGGCGTCGGCGAGTTCGGCCATCGTCGTGCCCTCGTCGAACGCGACCTCCGAGGCCGGCGGGGCGCTGGCGTCGCCACCGGCGTCGTCGGTGCCGCCGGCGCATGCGGTGAGCGCGAGCGCGCTCGCGGCGGTCAGGGCCATCAGGGGGAGTCTTGTTCGCTTCATGTCTTCGTCCTTTGCTGTGTGCGGTCGCGCGTGGCGACGTCTCCTCGGGATCCGGGCCACTCGTGGTGACCGGGTTTCGATCAGTGCTCGAGGATCTTGGACAGGAAGTCCTGCGCCCTCGCGCTCTGCGGATTGGTGAAGAACTCTTCAGGGGTGGCTTCTTCGACGATGGCGCCGTCGGCCATGAAGAGCACCCGATCGGCGGCCTTGCGCGCGAAGCCCATTTCGTGCGTCACGACGATCATCGTCATACCGTCGGACGCGAGACCGACCATCACGTCGAGCACCTCGTTGATCATCTCCGGGTCCAGCGCGCTGGTCGGTTCATCCATGAGGATGACCTTGGGGTTCATCGCGAGCGACCGCGCGATCGCGACGCGCTGCTGCTGACCGCCCGACAGCTGCGCGGGCATCTTCTTCGCCTGGTTGGCCACGCCGACGCGATCCAGCAACTGCATCGCCTCGGCCTCGGCGTCCTTCTTCGAGAGTTTCCGCACCTTGATGGGGCCGAGGGTGACGTTCTCGAGGACCGTCTTGTGCGCGAAGAGATTGAAGGACTGGAAGACCATGCCGACGTCGGCGCGCAGCTTCGCCAACCCGGAGCCCTCCTCGGGAAGAGGGACGCCGTCGATCGAGATCGAGCCGGAATCGATGGTCTCGAGACGGTTGATCGCGCGGCAGAGGGTGGATTTGCCGGACCCCGACGGGCCGATGACGACGACCACCTCACCGCGATTGACCACGGTGTTGATGTCACGGAGGACGTGCAGAGCACCGAAGTGCTTGTCGACGTGCTCCACAACCACCAGGGGCTCCCCGCGACGCACGGTGATGTTGGACGTCGGCGGCGCAGGTGAAGGGTTGTCCGGGCTCGACATGCGCTCACTCTATGCGTGGGCCTCACCGGCCCGCGACAGTGGCGCATGGGCTTTACCGGACTGTGACCGGATCGAAATCAGGTGGCCTCACCCACCGGATCGCTGCGCGAACGCGCTCTCGTAGAGGCAGACGCTCGCGGCGGTGGCGAGATTCAACGACTCCGCCGAGCCGTAGATGGGCAACCGCAACGACAGATCGGCCAACGCACGGGCGTCATCCTCGAGGCCTCGCGCCTCGTTGCCGAAGAGCCACGCAGTCGGTTCGGCGAGGAGATCGCGTGCGCCCAGGAAGTCCCCTCCCCCGACGTCCGCGGCGATGACGCGCACGCCGGCCGCGCGCGCACGCCGGACCGCATCAGCGAGGTCCACGCCGACGGCGACGGGGAGGTGGAACAGTGATCCGGTGGTGGAGCGCACCACCTTGGGGTTGTACGGGTCGACGGTTCGCCCGGTGAGGACGACGGCGTCCGCGCCGGCGGCGTCGGCGGCGCGGATGATGGTCCCGAGATTGCCGGGGTCGCGGACCTCCTCGCAGATGGCGACGAGTCGGGGCGTTACGGCGAAGATGTCCCGCACGGATGTCGGGGCCTGCCGTGCGACGGCGACGATCCCCTGCGGGGTGACGGTGTCGGCCATCGCGTCGACGACGCTCTCGGTCGCGAGCACCACCTCGACGCCCGCCGCGTCGGCGGCGGCGCGGATGTCGGCGTGCCGCTCCAGCGCCGACGGCGTCGCGAAGACCTCGACCACGATGTCGGGGCGGTGCATCAGCGCTTCGCGCGCGGCCTGCGGCCCTTCGAGGAGGAACAGCCCGGTTTCCGCGCGGGCGGGCCGTTTGGTCAGCTTCGCGACGGCGCGTACGCGCGGCGATCGCGGATTCTCCAGCACGTCTCTCATCCTAGGGACCGTGGCCGCCGGCATCCGACACCACCCGGAACAGGAGAACGGGCGCCTCCCCGAGGGGAAGCGCCCGTTCTGTCAGCGGATGCCGCTCACGCACCCTTAGGGGCGTTGACGTTCTCCGGAAGAGCCGCCTTGGCCGTCGCGACGAGCGAGGCGAAGGTCGCCGGCTCGTTCACCGCGAGCTCGGCGAGCATGCGACGGTCGACCTGCACGCCCGCGAGGCCGAGGCCCTGCATGAAGCGGTTGTAGGTCAGACCGTTCTGGCGGCTCGCGGCGTTGATGCGCTGGATCCACAGGCGACGGAAGTCACCCTTGCGCTTACGACGGTCGCGGTACGCGTAGACCAGCGAGTGCGTGACCTGCTCCTTCGCCTTGCGGTACAGACGCGAGCGCTGCCCGCGGTAGCCGGAGGCGCGTTCGAGGATGACGCGACGCTTCTTGTGGGCGTTGACCGCCCGCTTTACTCTTGCCATTTCTTCTGTTTCCTATCGTGCGAAAGCGCTCAGTGGCCGAGGAGCTTCTTGGCGGCCTTGGCATCGCCCGGGGCCAGAACCTGCTCCTGGTTCAGGCGGCGCGTCCGGCGCGACGACTTACCCTCGAGGTTGTGGCGCATACCGGCCTGCTGCTTCATCAGCTTTCCGCTCCCGGTCAGCTTGAAGCGCTTCTTGGCACCCGAGTGGGTCTTCTGCTTCGGCATCTGTTCTTCCTTCGTTATCGCATCCCGCGCGGGCGGGAATCTGGGTCCCGCGGTGCGGGAGTCTGGGGGCCTATTCGTCGTCGCCCGCGGCGGCGTCGCCGGCATCGTCGTCCGCATGCCGCGCGGAGCGCGCCGCTTCCTTGTTCGCCGCACGCTGGGCGTTCTGCTCCGTCTTGACCTCGGACTTGTTCTTGTGGGGCGCGACGACCATCACCATGTTGCGGCCGTCGATGGTCGGGTTCGACTCGACGGTGCCGAACTCCGCGACGTCCTCGGCGAACTTGCGCAGCAGACGCACACCCTGCTCCGGACGCGACTGCTCGCGACCGCGGAAGAGGATCATCGCCTTGACCTTGTCGCCGGCCTGGAGGAAGCCCTCGGCGCGCTTGAGCTTGGTGATGTAGTCGTGCGCCTCGATCTTCAGACGGAAACGGACCTCTTTGAGGACCGTGTTCGCCTGGTTGCGACGCGCTTCCTTGGCCTTCTGAGCGGCCTCGTACTTGAACTTCCCGTAGTCCATGATCTTGACGACGGGCGGCTTGGAGTTGGGCGCCACCTCGACCAGGTCGAGATCGGCCTCCTGAGCCAGTCGCATGGCGACTTCGATGCGGACGACGCCGACCTGTTCGCCGCCGGGACCGACGAGTCGGACCTCGGGCACGCGAATGCGCTCATTGGTGCGGGGATCGCTGATGCGGAACTCCTCTGACGTGACGGGTGACAGCCACCGCGAGTGTCATCGCGGCGGAAAAAGGAGTTCGCTTCCACCCGCACGGCGCACCGGCGCCGGCTTTCTCACACCCGAACCCAGATGGGGACGACCTCTGACGAGACGTCCGAGGCGGAGTGCATGACCCGGTAGCCTGAAGCGGCAAGCGCGGGTGGGATCTAATCCTCTTTCGTTCCGGAGCAGGATGCCCCGGAGCCCGCTGAAGTCTAGCAGAGAGAATGACGTGACCACGATTCCGAGCCCCGCCGATGACCGACACGCGCAGTGGGAGGAGCAGGAGCGTCACGCCGCCTCCGCCACGCGCGACATCGCCGACGTCCCCGCCGTCGAGGTGATCACGACGACATCCGTGCACCTGATGAGCGCCGCCGCGGTGAAGGTCGGCCTCGCCGACGATCCCGCGCAGCAGATCGACCTCGACGAAGCGCGCAAGCTCATCAACGCCCTGGCGGGCTTGATCACCGCGGGCGCTCCCGAGATCAGCGACATGCACGCCCGCTCGCTGCGCGACGGCCTGCGTTCGCTTCAGCTGGCCTTCCGCGAAGCCTCCGCGATTCCGGACCCGATCGGCAAGGGCCCGGGCGAGAAGTGGACCGGCCCCGTCACCTGACCGGTCTCAGGCGCCACGGACGAGCGCGACGGAGAGCGAATCCACGAGGGTCGCGATCCGGTCGTCGGCCGCCCAGCGCGCGGCGAGTCTCTTCAGGACCGTGTCGAGCTCGGCGCTGTCCAGCCCGGCGATGAGCTCCAGTCTCACGACGAGCTCCGGCCCGCGGAGGGTTCCGGCCGGGTCACCCGGGGCGACGGAGAGGTCGAGGACCGCCAGCTCTCCGCCGACACTCTCCTGAAGACCGGAGAAGACCTCCGGGGATGCGTAGCTCGGTTCCCACTCCTCGCCGCGGGCGATGGCCCAGACCGCCGGGCGCCGCACGACGAACTCCGTGGGCGAGGTGGGATCCAGCACGATCAGATCGGTTCCGTCCTGCACGGCGGCCAGGGCAGTCCGCACTCCATCCGCCGGTACCGGCCGTGCGGAGGCATCCCACTTCTGCATCGCCGCGACGCTCGAGAAGACCGGGAGGACGCGTCGACCATCGGGGGCCGCGACCGTCACGATCGAAAGCTCCTGGGTCTTGTCGACGGCCAGTCCGTGCGGACCGATCCCCTCGTCACCCTTCTCCGCCACGAGCGGGATGAGCAGGCGCGCAGCGCGATAGGCCTCGATCACCTCGACGGGCGAGCCCTCTCCCGCATGGAAGCGGCGCAGGGCTTCGAGGAGCGCAGGATCAGCTGACCCGTCGTCAGCCGCGTGCGGATTCGCACGGAACTCCCGGCCCGCCCAGGGGACTCCCGCCGAATCGGCGGGATGTGCTCCGTCAGCGCCCGGCGACATCCAGGGCCTCTGCCAGGGTGAACGCCCCGGCGTACAGCGCCTTGCCGACGATGGCACCCTCGACGCCCAGCGGGACGAGCTCGCGGAGAGCGGCGATGTCATCGAGGTTCGACACGCCGCCGGAGGCGACGACCGGCTTCGGGGTGCGCGCGGTGAGTTCCCGCAGGAGCTCGAGGTTCGGCCCCTGGAGGGTGCCGTCCTTGGTCACATCTGTGACGACGTAACGACTGCATCCGGCGTCTTCGAGCCGGTCCAGCACGGTCCACAGGTCTCCGCCTTCACGGGTCCACCCGCGTGCGGCGAGGGTCGTTCCGCGCACGTCGAGGCCGACGGCGATGACGTCTCCGTAGCGTCCGATGACAGCGGCGGCCCACTCCGGGTTCTCGAGCGCGGCCGTGCCGAGGTTGATGCGGGCGGCTCCGCTCTCCAGCGCCGCCTCCAGCGTGCGATCGTCACGGATGCCGCCGGACAGCTCGACCTGGACACCGCGCACGGACTTGATCACCTTGCGGAGGATGGAGGCGTTGTTGCCGCGGCCGAACGCCGCGTCGAGGTCGACGAGGTGGATCCACTGCGCGCCCTGGCGGGCCCACTCATGTGCGGCGTCGATGGGGTCGCCGTAGCTGGTCTCGGTGCCGGCCTCCCCCTGAGTCAACCGGACGGCCTTGCCGTCGGCGACGTCGACGGCGGGCAGAAGAGTCAGCGTGGGCGTGGACGCGAAATCGTTCATGGTTCCTCGTGCGTTACGGGTGGGGCGGGAACGGACCCGCAGCGGGGCACGATCTCAGAGAGTAGCCCCGGCGAGGCCGCCGATCCAATTGGACAGCAGCCGGATGCCCGCCTCGCCCGACTTCTCCGGGTGGAACTGCGTGGCCGACAGCGGCCCGTTCTCGACCGCGGCGAGGAACGAGGAACCGTACGTGCTCCACGTGAGGACGGGCTCGCGGAAGGGGTCCTGGCGGACCATGGGCCAGCTCTGGGCGGCGAACGAGTGCACGAAGTAGAAGCGTTCCTCTTCGAGGCCGCGGAACAACACCGTTCCCTCGCCCGGTGTCACGGTGTTCCACCCCATGTGGGGCAGGACGGGCGCGTCGAGCTGCGTGACGGTCCCGGGCCACTCGCCGAGACCCTCCGTGTCGTTCCCGCGCTCCACGCCGAGATCGAACATGACCTGCATGCCGACGCAGATGCCGAGCACCGGGCGCCCCCCGGCGAGACGGCGCTCGATGAGCTGGTCTCCGCGCTGGGCGCGCAGCGCCGCCATCACCGCATGGAAGGCCCCGACCCCCGGCACCACGAGCCCGTCCGCGTCCCGGACGAACCCGGCATCGGAGGTGAGCCGCGCATCCGCGCCTGCCGCGATCAGTGCCTTGACGGCCGAGTGGACGTTACCCGACCCGTAATCCAGGACGGCGACGGTCGGGCGGGCGGGCGCCTCTGTCACAGAGCGCCCTTCGTGCTCGGGATGCCCTCGATGAGGGGATCCAGGGCCTTCGCCTGGCGGAACGCCCGCGCGAAGGCCTTGTACTCCGCTTCGGCGATGTGATGGGGGTCCCGGCCACCGAGGACGCGCAGGTGGACGGTCAGGGCGGCGTGGACGCTGATCGCCTCGAAGCTGTGCCGGACGAGGGAGCCGGTGAAGTGCCCGCCGATGAGGTGGTGCTCGAATCCGACGGGCTCGCCCGAGTGGACCAGGTACGGTCGGCCGCTGATGTCGACGACCGCCTGCGCGAGCGCCTCGTCGAGCGGCACGAGGGCATCGCCGTACCGGGCGATCCCGGACTTGTCGCCGAGCGCCTCGCGGATCGCCTGCCCGAGCACGATCGACACGTCCTCGACCGTGTGGTGCGCGTCGATGTCGGTGTCGCCCTCGGCGCGGACGGTGAGGTCGGTCAGGGAGTGCTTGGCGAACGCGGTGAGCATGTGGTCGAAGAACGGCACGGTCGTCTGGATGCGGCTGCGGCCGGTGCCGTCGAGGTCGAGCTCCAGTTCGACACGAGACTCACTGGTCGCACGCGAGAGGGAGGCGGTACGGGCGGCGCTCATGCGCCCGATCCTACCGAGGCCAACGCGTCGAGGAACGCCGTCGTCTCCTCCTCGGTCCCCGCCGTCACACGAAGGTGGTCGGGGATTCCGACGTCCCGGATGAGGACGCCGCGCTCGTAGAGCCCGTCCCAGACGGCGCGGGGATCGTCGACACCGCCGAAGAGCACGAAGTTGGTCCAGGACTCGTAGGGGCGGTAGCCCAGCGCCTGCAGCGTCGCGGAGATGCGGTCGCGCTGAGCGACGATGTCGTCGACCATCCGGAGCATGGTCGGGGCGTGCTGCAGCGCGGCGGTCGCGGCCGCCTGCGTGAGCGCACTCAGGTGGTACGGAAGGCGCACCAGGCGAAGCGCGTCGACGACGGCGGGATCCGCCGCGAGGTATCCGACCCGCGCGCCCGCGAAGGCGAAGGCTTTGCTCATCGTGCGCGACACCACGAGCCGCTCGCGGCCCGGGAGCAGCGTGAGTGCGGACGGCTCTTCCCGCGGGGCGAACTCCTGATAGGCCTCGTCGACGATGACGACGCCGTCCGTGGCGTCGTACACCGCGCGGATGGCGTCCAGCCCCATCGGCGTGCCGGTGGGGTTGTTCGGCGCGCAGAGGAACACGACGTCCGCCCCGGCGTCGGCGACCTGCCGGGCCGCATCCTCCGGATCGACGGTGAAGTCCTCGCCACGTGTGCCGGCGACCCACTCCGCGCCCGTCGCGCGCGTGAGGAGCGGATACATCGAGTAGGTGGGGGCGAACCCGAACGCGCGGCGTCCCGGGCCGCCGAACGCCTGCAGCATGTGCTGGAGGACCTCGTTCGAGCCGTTCGCGGCCCAGATATTCGCCGCTTCGAGGCCGTGGCCGAGGTACTGCGCGAACCCCTCGCGCAGACCGGTGAACTCGCGGTCCGGGTACCGATTGACCTCGCGCAGCGCCAGCGCCACCGCGTCCAGGATGTCGTCGGCGACCTCTTCCGGCACCGGGTGGGTGTTCTCGTTGACGTTGAGCGCGACGGGGAGGGCTGCCTGAGGGGCGCCGTACGGTGTCATCCCGCGGAGGTCATCGCGCAGGGGGAGGTCTTCCAAGCGGGTGGTCACCCCTCCCATCGTAGAGCGCCGCGCCCGCCCGGGCCGATCACCGACCGGTCGCGTAGTCCGCGGGGATCGCGAGACTCTGACCCGCCTGCAGACCGGCGCCGTCGAGGGCGTTGAGACGTACGATGGCATCGACGACGTCGCGCGGATCCGCGCCCGGCGCGACGCGCTCGGCGATGGACCAGAGCGAATCCCCCGGCGCGACGACGACCGCTGAGAACGTGCCCTCCGGCGCGCCGGCCTCGCGTCCCGCCAGGGCACTGCCGCCGCTGATCACCGCGATCGCCATCGCAGCGGACACCGGGAGCGCCACCGCGAACGCCAGCGCACGGCGCCCCCGCGTGGTCAATCGGAGCCGCGTCCGCGGGGCGATCGGACGGGGGGACCAGGTGGTGTCGATGGTGGTCATGCTCTTCTCCTCTGAGATCGGTCGGAGCCGCTCTCTGTTCGGGAGTTCGCATGCGACCCCCGGCCAGAGGGGCCGCACGCGAACTTCTCTTCCGAAGCTATCTTCGACTATGATGGATGTCAAATGCCGGGCTGGGACCGACACTGTCGAAAGCGACACGCCCCTCCGATCCCGGCGAAGGTCCGAAGGTGCGGATACGGTTTCGACAGCGGAACCACACCACGGACCTCCGACATTCGAAGACCGCTCTGCGACACAGGGCGAGACAGGAGCCGAGATGAGCGACGTCACCGGATCTCAGAAGCCGCACACCCGGCGCCGCAAGAGCCTGAGCGAGAAGCAGCTGGCGATCCTCGAAGTCATCCAGCGGTCGATCGCCCGCCACGGATACCCGCCGAGCATGCGGGAGATCGGTGATGCGGTGGGGCTGAAGTCGCTGTCCAGCGTCACGCACCAGCTCAACCAGCTCGAGCTCAGCGGATACCTCCGGCGGGACGCCGGCAAGACCCGCGCCATGGAGGTGCTCATCGATCTGCCCGGCACGGCCACCGAAAGCCCCGTGGACGCCTCCCCCACGGTCGGCGACGCCGCCCTGGTGCCGCTGGTGGGCCGCATCGCCGCCGGTGTCCCCGTCACCGCCGACCAGCAGATCGACGAGATCTTCCCCCTGCCCCGACAGCTCGTCGGCAAGGGCGACCTGTTCATGCTCAAGGTCACCGGAGAGTCGATGATCGACGCCGCCATCTGCGACGGCGACTGGGTCGTCGTGCGTTCTCAGCCGAGCGCCGACAACGGCGACATCGTCGCCGCGATGCTCGACGGCGAAGCGACCGTGAAGACCTTCCGCCAGAGGGACGGTCACACGTGGCTGCTTCCGCGGAACTCGGCCTTCGAACCCATCCTCGGCGACGACGCCGTCGTCCTCGGCAAAGTCGTCGCCGTGCTGCGCAGCGTCTGACTCCCGGGCGCTCACCCGCCGGGGGTGATCCTCCGACGCCGACCGCGGCGGGTGCACCATGATGGCCCCATGACCATGGAGTCCTCCGATCAGGCCGCGCTCGAGGCGCGCATCCGCGAGCTGGAAGCGGAGAACGCCCGACTGGCCGTCCGCCGTGACGGCGAGCCCGCACCGCGAACCGGCCGCGGCGGGCTCCGCAGCCTCGCTTCCGCGCTGTGCATCATCATCGCCGCCGTCCTCGTGCCCGTGTCGATCGTGTCCGCCTGGACCCGCGTCCAGCTCGTGGACGAGGACGCGTTCGTGTCGACGCTCGCGCCGCTGTCGACCGACCCCGCCGTGCAGGCGCTCATCGTCGACGAGACGATGGAGGCGATCACCGACCAGGTCGACTTCGACGCCCTCACGGCCGAGGTGTTCTCGGCCGTCAGCGATCTCGGCCTCCCCCCGCGCGCGGCATCCGCCCTGGAGCTGCTCCAGCAGCCGGCCGCGGCAGGCCTCGAAAGCCTCGTCCAGACCACGGTCACCCGCGTGGTGGCCTCCGACGCCTTCACCGATGTCTGGGCGACGACGACGCGAGCGGCCCATCGCGCGCTGACCGCGGCGGCCACCTCCGACGGGGGTGGCCTGGTCGTCCGGACCGACGACGGGGTCGGCATCCAGCTGGGCGCCGTCGTCGAACGGGTCAAGGCGAACCTGCAGGATCGCGGGATCGGCGTCGCGAGCCTGATCCCGACCGTCGACCGGGTGATCATCCTCGGGGACGGTCAGAACCTGACGCTCCTGCGCACCGGCTACGCCGCGGCCGCCGTGGGCGGGTGGTGGCTTCCCGTCGTGACGCTCGCGCTCTTCGGCCTCGGCATCCTCCTCGCCCGCCGCCGCAGCGTCGCCGTCCTCGGAACGGGGGTGGCGTTGGCACTCGGCGCCGGTTCGCTCGCGGCCGGGTTCGCCCTCGGCGGCGCCGGGGTCGGGGCGGTCGCGCAGGACGCGGGCCTCTCGCCCTCGGCGCTGGAAGTCATCTACGCCCAGATGGTCGGGGCGATGGCCCACTCCGCCGCCGTCCTCGCGCTCCTCGGCGTCCTCGTCGCCGTCGCCGGATGGATGCTCGGGCGCTCCCGCCCCGCCCGCGCGCTGCGCTCCGCCGGCGGACGCGCCGGCGCCTCCGCGCGCGCCCGCGTCGCCGCGTGGGGGGTGGACACCGGTGGCTTCGGCCGCTGGCTCGGGACACGTCGCGTCCTCGTCCGCGTCCTCCTGGCCGCCGGTGCCGTGCTGTGGCTGTTCGCGCTGCGCCCCCTCGGCATCGGCGACGTCGTCGCCGTGATCCTGACGACCCTCGGCGTCGCGCTGATCCTCGAGGTGCTGCAGATCCGACAGGTCGAGGTCGAAACGGCACGGTAGCGGCGCTTCCGACGGTTTCGCTCTAGCGTGGAGGGGGTGACCACCCCCTCGGAAAACCCCGCTCCCGCGTCCGCCCCCGCCTGGGGCGCATGGCCGTCACCCCTGGACGCGCGAACGGTCGCCCGCTCCTCTCCCCGCCTCGAGGGCGCATACTTCGCCGGGCCGGCGCGCGAAGAGATCTGGTGGGGTGAATCGCTTCCCGACGAGGGCGGCCGCATCGCCGTCCGGGCGCGCAACGCGGACGGCGATGTCCGGACGCTCCTGCCCCCGCCCTGGAACGCCCGTTCACGCGTCCACGAGTACGGCGGAGGCGCATGGGCGGCGCACGACGACGTCCTGGTGTTCGTGGAGAAGACCGACCAGCGGGTCTACGTCCTCGCTCCCGACTCGACACCGACCGCGCTCACCGCGGAGGACCCGGACGTCCGCTTCGGAGGCCTGAGCATCCAGCGCGGGCGGATCCTCGCCGTCCGCGAGACCCTGGGCACGCCCGTCCGCCGCGACATCGTGGAGATCCCCTGGGACGGCGATGCCGGAACCCCGCCGACCGTCCTGGCCGCCGGCAGCGATTTCGTCGCCCACCCGACCCTCTCCCCCGACAGCAAGCGGATCGCCTGGATCGCGTGGAATCACCCCGACATGCCCTGGGACCGGGCGGAGGTGCGGGTCGCGGAGATCGGCACACTCCGGAACGAGCCGCGCGCGATCACCGCCGGCGGGTCATCACCGGTGCAACCGGTGTGGCTCGACGACGACACACTCCTCTACTCCGACGATCCCGACGGGCGGTGGAACCTCTGGCGCCACGATCTCCGCACCGGAAACCGCACCTCCGTCGCCCCGGTCGACGCCGACACCGGGGGTCCGCTCTGGGTCCTCGGCACCCGCTGGTTCCGCCCACTCGACGACGGCCGGATCGTCGCGGTGCGCACCCGCGGGAGCGACGAGGTCGTTCTCCTCGCGCCCGGCGGGGGCACACGGCGTCTTCCCCTGGATGTCACGGCGACCGCGGCGATCGAGGATGCTGCGGGAACGCGGGTGCTCGTCAGCGGCACGACGGGCCACGGCATGCCGGCGCTCCGGCTCGTGGACGTCGACGTCCCCGAAGACGTGGTCCGGATCGCCGGCGACGTTCCACCCTGGCCTGTGGCGTTCACCCCCACCGCCCGCGAGGTCACGGTCGACGGCCCGCACGGCCCCGTCCATGCCTTCGACTTCCCTCCGACGAATCCCGACGTCCCGGCGTCGGCACGAAACGGCGCGGACGGGAGTACGGCGCCGCCGTACGTCGTGTTCGTCCACGGTGGTCCGACCGCGCACGTGGGCGGCGCGGCATCCGGCAAGATCGCCTATCTCACCAGCCGCGGCGTCGGTGTGCTCGATGTCAACTACGGCGGCTCCACGGGCTACGGCCGCCCCTACCGCGAGCGGCTGCGCGGCGCGTGGGGCATCGTCGACGTCGACGACATCGTCGCGGTGGTCAGAGCTCTCGCCGACGAGGGTCGCCTCGACCCGAAGCGCGTGGCCATCGCCGGCGGGTCGGCCGGCGGCTGGACCGTACTCCGCGCTGTCACCGGCACGGATGTCTTCGCCGCGGGGATCAGCCGGTACGGCGTCGCCGACCTGCGCCTGCTCGCCGCGGAGACCGAGGACTTCGAGTCCCGGTATCTCGACGGACTCGTCGGACCGCTCCCCGAGGCCGAGGCACGCTACATCGAGCTGTCCCCGCTCACGCGACCGCAGGATTTCCGCACGCCGCTCCTGCTCGAGCAGGGATCGGAGGATGCCGTCGTCCCACCCTCGCAGTCCGAAGCCGTCCGCGACGCCCTCGCCGCGGCGCGCGTGCCCCACGCCTATCTGCTCTTCGACGGCGAGGGGCACGGATTCCGCCGGGCGGAGACCATCGAGCGCGCCCTCGAGGCGGAGCTCGCCTTCCTCGGACGGATCCTCGGGTTCGCTCCTCCGGGAATCCCGCCGCTGACGCTGGACTAGTTCCGGAGGAACGGCGCCAGACGCGCCGCCAGGTGCTCGCCGACCCGCGCGTGCACCGCGGTGCCCTGCTCCTCGTGCTCTTCGGCGAGGATCATGCCGTGCTCGTGGATCGCCGAGACCAGCTCTCCGCGGTCGTAGGGCACGAGCGCGTGCACCTCGACAGCCGGAAGCGGAAGCGCCGCCTCGATCGTCGCCCGAAGCTCTGCGACCCCCTCGCCGGTGCGGGAGGAGGCGAAGACGGCGTCCGGCTGCAGACCGCGCAGCAGGAGACGCGCGTCGTCGTCCAGGAGGTCGGCTTTGTTGAACACCACGATCTCGGGAAGGTCCCGCGCGCCGACATCGCCGATCACGTCGCGGACGGTCGCCAGCTGCGCCGCCGGGTCCGGATGGGCGCCGTCGACCACGTGGACGATGACGTCGGCCTGTCCCACCTCTTCGAGCGTGGAGCGGAAGGCTTCGACGAGCTGGTGGGGCAGGTTCCGGACGAACCCGACCGTGTCCGTGAGCGTGTACACCCGTCCGTCCTCGGCCTCGGCACGGCGCACGGTGGCGTCGAGGGTCGCGAACAGCGCGTTCTCCACCAGCACTCCGGCGCTCGTGAGCCGGTTCAGAAGGCTGGACTTGCCCGCGTTGGTGTACCCGGCGATCGCGACCGACGGAATCGTATTGCGCCTGCGCTCAGCGCGTTTGGCGTCCCGCGCCGGCGCGAAGTCGCGGATCTGGCGACGCAGCTGCGCCATACGGGTGCGGATGCGACGGCGGTCGAGCTCGATCTTCGTCTCACCCGGACCGCGGGAGCCCATGCCGGCACCACCGGCGCCGACCTGCCCACCCGCCTGGCGTGACATCGAGTCACCCCACCCGCGCAGACGCGGGAGGAGGTATTCCAGCTGGGCGAGCTCGACCTGCGCTTTGCCCTCGCGGCTCTTGGCGTGCTGGCTGAAGATGTCGAGGATCACCGTGGTGCGGTCGATGACCTTCACCTTCACGACGTCCTCGAGGGCGCGCCGCTGGCTCGGGGCGAGTTCGGTGTCGGCGATCACGGTGTCGGCGCCGACGGCGGCGACGATGTCGCGGAGCTCCTCGGCCTTGCCTCGACCCACGTACGTGGCGGGATCAGGATTCGGTCGCCGCTGCAGAACCCCGTCCAGGACGACGGCACCCGCGGTCTCGGCGAGCGCAGCAAGCTCGCGGAGGGAGTTCTCGGCGTCCTCGGTCGCTCCCTGCGGGTGGACACCCACGAGGACGACGTTCTCCAGACGCAGCTGGCGGTACTCGACCTCGGTGACGTCGTCCAGCTCGGTCGAAAGACCTGGGACGCGCCGAAGGGCGGCGCGCTCCTCGCGATCCCACTGATCGCCGTCGCTGTCCGCTCCGTACGCGGTGGACGCGTCCTGGAGCGCCTGGGCGTTCCCGAACACGCGCGCACCGGATCGGGAGTCGGCGTGCGACAGCACGCGATCCACCGGATCCACCGGCTGCTCGTCGGCGGTGGGCGGTGTGGTGTGGTGCGTCATCAGTTCCTTCCGGGATGCCGGGGCCCGGGCATCCGTGAATTCTAGCCTCCCGCGCAGGCCGCGTCCTCCGCTACGCTCGTGAGCCATGGGAAGCGACCATTACTTCAGTGCTTCCCCCGCCAGTCCGGAGAACCTGCGGCGAATCCGCGTGGTCCTCCAGGGACGGGAGGTCGAGGTCATGACCGCCGGCGGCGTGTTCAGCCCCGATCACGTCGACTCGGGCACCGCGGTGCTCTTGGCGAACACGCCCCCTCCCCCCGCGGGGGGACACCTGCTCGACATCGGCTCCGGGTGGGGACCGATATCGCTGTCCCTCGCGATGGCGTCGCCGCACGCGACGATCTGGGCCGTCGACGTGAACGAGCGTGCCCTGGATCTGGTTCGTCGTAACGCGGAGAGCCTCGGACTCCCCCACGTCAACGCCGTGCGGCCCGAGGATGTTCCCGACGACATCGTGTTCCGATCGATCCGCTCCAATCCGCCGATCCGCGTCGGGAAGAACGAGCTGCACGGTCTGCTGGAGAAGTGGATCCCGCGCTTGGACGAGCGGTCCGACGCGTGGCTGGTGGTGCAGCGGAACCTCGGGTCCGACTCCCTGCAGCGCTGGTTGGCCGCGACCTTCGAACGCGGCTACAGCGTGCACCGCGCCGCGACGAGCCGGGGTTTCCGCGTGCTGCGCGTGCGCCGTCACGGATCACCGCCGACGGAGCCCATCGCGCTCCCTTGAGCCGGACCGGAGAGATGAGTCAGGCCAGCGAGATCTCCCCCGAGAAGACCAGGGAGGCCGGCCCCGACAGGAGCACGTGAAGCGTGCCGTCCACGTCGACGGTCCGGACACCCAGGGAACCGCCCGGAACCTCGACGTTCCACCGGTCCGGGGCCGCCGGGCCCGCCCAGTGCCGCACGGCGAGCGCCGAGGCGGCCACGCCGGTTCCGCAGCTGAGCGTCTCTCCCACTCCCCGCTCGAACACCCGCATCCGGATCATCCCGACCCCATCGCGGACCAGCGGATCACCGGGGACGACGAACTCGACATTGGCTCCGTGGCGGGGCGTCGGGTGCAGCTGCGGCACCGCCGTGAGGTCGAGCTCCTCGAGCTCCCTCTCGTCCGGGAGGGCCACCACCACGTGGGGGTTGCCCACGTCGATCCCGAGACCCGGTCGGGGTGCCCCGCCCCCGCGGACGCGCACGAGGACGTCTCCGGATTCCACACGCCACGGACCGAGGTCGACCTCGAACCCGCGCTCGTGACGCGTGACGGCCTTGATCCCGGCGCGCGTGCCGATCCGCACCGGACCGGCATCCGGGTCCGCCCATCCGACGTCCGCCAGATAGCGGGCGAAGACGCGGATGCCGTTGCCGCACATCTCCGCCGCGGAGCCGTCGGCGTTCCGGTAGTCCATGAACCACTCGACACCTGCCGCGGCCGCTTCTTCGCCCTCGGCGAGACCGCGCGCACGGACGACGCGGAGGATGCCGTCGCCGCCGATGCCGAACCGTCGGTCGCACAGCACGGCCACCTGATCGTCGGAGAGATGGAGCGCGCCGTCCGGATCGGGGACGATCACGAAGTCGTTCCCCGTGCCGTGGCCTTTGGTGAACGGGACGGTCTGCGGCATGCGCACCAGTCTAGGCGGGCGACCCGTGAGCCCCGGGGTCGTCGAGGACGACGGATGCGTCGGCCCCCTGCTCCTGCCAGCGCACCCCCTCGTAGCGCCGGAACCAGGACACCTGGCGCCGGGCGTAACGACGGGTCAGCGCCTGCGTTCGCTCGATCGCCTCATCGCGCGTGAGCAGTCCGTCCATCTCCTCGGCGGCCTGCGCGTAGCCGATCGCCCGTCGCGCGGTCGTCCCTCGATCCCATCCGCGTGCGCGGAGTGCCTGAACCTCGTCGAGGAGGCCGTCCCGCCACATCTGCCGGACCCGCGCGTCGAGACGCGCGACGAGCTCGCCCCTCGGACTCGACAGTCCGATGAGGCGCGTGTCCTCGTGCCACAGGGTGGGAGCGTCGGGCAGGCTCGCCCCGTGGGTCGCCTGACCCTGGTCCAGGATCTCCAGCGCACGGACGATCCGTCGTCCGTTCTTCGGGTCGATCCGCGCGGCCGTGTCCGGATCGCGATCTCGCAATCGCGCATGCAGCGAGCCCGGACCGGATCGATCGAGCTCCGCCTCCCATCGTGCGCGCGCAGCGTCATCGCGAGGCGGGAAGCGGAAGTCGTGGATGACGCTCGAGACGTAGAGACCCGACCCTCCGACAAGGATCGCGTCGTGGCCTCGCGCGGAGATCTCCGAGATCACGTGCCTCGCGCGCGGCTGGTACCACGCCACGGCGGCATCCTCGGTCACCTCCAGCTCGTCGAAGAGGTGGTGCGGGATGCCGCGCCGCGCCTCGGCGGGGATCTTCGCCGTGCCGATGTCCATCCCGCGATACACCTGCATCGCGTCGGCGTTGACGATCTCGGCCCCGCGGCCCGAACGTGCGAGCGCTTCGGCGAGGTCCAGGGAGAATGCGGACTTCCCCGTCCCGGTGGCTCCGACGACCACCCAGAGACGCGTTCCGGACACCCCGGTGGCGATCACCCCTCGACGCGGAGCAGGGGAAGACCGAGCGACACCGCGCGCGGAGCACCGGCGGGCGCGGGCACGCCGCAGGACTCCGCCTGCGTGCGGTCCCATGCGTCACCGGACCTCGTCCGCCGGATCCGCAGGGACCCACCGGCCGGCGCGTCCGCGAGGAGGTGGAAAGGCGCGGCGTGGGTGATGACCACGCGCACGGCGTCGCCGGGGCGCGGCAGCTCGGAGCCCTCCGGCACCTCGAAGTGCACCAGCCGATTGTCCTCCGCACGGCCGGTGAGGCGCCGGGTCGCGGCGTCCTTCTTCCCCTCACCGGCGGACACGAGAACTTCGACCTCACGCCCGAGCTGCGCCTGGTTCTCCTCCAGCGAGATCCGCTCCTGCAGGGCGATGAGGCGCTCGTAGCGCTCCTGCACAACCTCCTTCGGGACCTGGTCCGGCATGGTCGCCGCCGGCGTTCCCTCGCGGATCGAGTACTGGAAGGTGAAGGCGCTGGCGAATCGCGCCTGCTCCACCACGCGCAGCGTGTCCTGGAAGTCCTCCTCCGTTTCGCCGGGGAAGCCGACGATGATGTCCGTGGAGATCGCCGCGTGCGGCATCCGCGCGCGCACCCGCTCGAGGATGCCGAGGAACCGCTCACTGCGGTACGAGCGCCGCATGGCCTTGAGGATCCGGTCGCTGCCCGACTGCAGCGGCATGTGCAGCTGCGGCATCACCGACGGGGTCTCCGCCATCGCATCGATCACGTCGTCGGTGAACGCCGCCGGGTGCGGGCTGGTGAACCGGATGCGCTCGAGCCCGGGGATCTCCCCCGCGGCCCGCAGCAGCTTCCCGAAGGCGTGCCGGTCGCCGAACTCGACTCCGTAGGAGTTGACGTTCTGCCCGAGCAGCGTGACCTCCACCGCACCGTCCTCCACGAGGAGACGGATCTCATTCAGGATGTCGCCCGGACGCCGGTCCTTCTCCTTGCCGCGCAGGCTCGGCACGATGCAGAACGTGCAGGTGTTGTTGCATCCCACCGAGATCGACACCCAGCCGCTGTGCACGGAATCGCGCTTGGTCGGAAGCGTCGAGGGGAACACGTCCAGAGCCTCGAGGATCTCCAGCTCCGCCGCCTCGTTGTGCCGCGCACGCTCGAGCAGGCCGGGAAGTGAGCCCATGTTGTGGGTGCCGAAGACGACGTCCACCCAGGGAGCCTTGTCGAGGACGGCATCCTTGTCCATCTGCGCCATGCAGCCGCCGACGGCGATCTGCATCCCCTCGTGCTTGTCTTTGCGCGACTTGAGATGCCCGAGCGTTCCGTAGAGCTTGCCGGCGGCGTTGTCGCGGACCGCGCAGGTGTTGATCACGATCACGTCGGCCTCGCTGCCGGCGTCCGCGCGGACGTAGCCCGCGCTCTCGAGCGAACCCGACAGACGCTCGGAGTCATGGACGTTCATCTGACAGCCGAACGTGCGTACTTCGTAGGTGCGGATGCGGCCGTCTGCGGCGCGGGCCGCGGGCGACGGCGCGATGACGGTCGGCGCGGAGGAAGGGGAAGACATGATGGCCGATATTCTACGATCCGCAGCTGAGGGCGTCGCGAGGCACCGCGGCCCGCGTGCGGGCTCAGCGCACGACGGCGCGGATGCGTGCCGCCGCCAGTGCCGTGAATCCGACCGCCACGACCACGAGGACGGCGACCGCGACGCCGACGGTCAGCTGCGTGTCGCCGACGAAGAGATCCACCCCGTAGAACTCCCGCAGGCTCTCCCCGGCGGTGCTGTTGCCGTCGGCGAGCACGGCGAGGGAGTCCTCGGTGAAGGGGCGCCGCAGCAGCATCGCCGCCTGCGAGAACGGCAGGACGTTGATGACGTCCACGACCGAGGACGGCAGGGACCCCACGGGGATGTACGCGCCCGCGATGAAGCCGATCGCCGTTCCGACCACGGTCGACAACGCGGAGAACGCGCTGGTGCTGCGGACGAAGGACGCCGCGAAGGCGGACAGCGCGGTGAACGCCGTGCAGCACAGCACCATCACCGCGACCAGGGCGCCGATCTGTTCGAGACCCAGCCAGGTGCCGTCGACCAGTCCCAGATACAGCAGGCTCACGACGAGCACGATCGACGACATGATCAGCGCCACCGCGATCGCCGCGAGGAGATAGCCCAGCACGATGTCGCTGCGACGGATCGGTGCCACGAGGAAGTCCCCGAAGCGTCCGGTCTGCCCGTCCTCGACGAGGGCCGACAGCGCGCCGAGCCCGGTGGTGATGGTCGTGAGGAGGATGATGCCGGCGAACATCCAGGTGTTGATGAAGGCCGTCACCTCCTCAGGGGTCGCCTGGGGGAACTGCTGTTCCAGGCCGTCCGTCTGCAGTCGAGCCAGGAAGAGGGTGTACAGGACGAACAGGATCAGCCCGCTGAGGAGTGAGAAGAAGACATTCATCCGATCCCGGAAGAAGACCCGGAGGTTCCGCCCGACGAGGGCCCCGACGATGCTCACGAACGGTCCTCCTCGTCGATGGTGCCCGAGCGTCCGGTCAGGGCGAGGAAGACGTCGTCCATCCGCCCGTGTCGGAACTCGAAGTCGGTGACGTCCCCCTCGTGCGCGCGAAGGATCTCCATCGCCTCCGCGGCCCCGGGTACCGCGAGAACGGTGACATCGCCGTCCTGCTCGACCTCGAGACCGCGGGCGCCCGCCAGAGCGGCGAGTCGGCGCGGCGCCGTCGAGGTGATGCGCAGCACACTCCGGCTGTGCAGCGCGCGCAGCTGGGTCGGGGTGCCCTCGGCGACGATCCGACCGTGATCGATGACGCACACGCGGTCCGCCTCCTCGGTCTCCTCCATGTAGTGGGTCGTGAGGAACACGGTGAGCCCTCGCTGACGACGAAGGGTCTGGATGGTGGCCCACACCGAGGTGCGGCTCGCGGGATCGAGGCCTGCCGTCGGCTCGTCCAGGAAGAGGATCTCCGGCTCGTGCAGGAGCGCGCGCGCGATGTCGGCACGGCGCTTCTGCCCACCGGACAGCCGGCCGTATCGGCGATCGAGGAACTCCTCGAGTTCGAGCAGCGCGGACAGCTCGGCGATGCGCTGCCGGGCGCGCGGACGGGACAGATGCGCGAGCCGCGCGCGAAGCGCGAGGTTCTCCCGCACGGTGAGCTCGGCGTCCAGGATCGACGCCTGGAACACCACACCGATCGCCTGCCGCGCGCGTCGGGACTCCGACCGCACGTCATGTCCCGCCACGACGACGGAGCCGCGGTCGAACGGCTTCAGCGTGGTCAGACACGCGATGGTCGTCGACTTTCCCGCTCCGTTGCTGCCGAGGAAGGCGAAGACCTCGCCCGCCCCGACGCTGAAGGAGATGTCGTCGACGGCGCGGACAGCGCGGTAGCTCTTGCTCAGCCCTTCGACGCGAATCGCCATGTACCCCTCCCGCGGGTCGGATCGAGTCTGGCACACCCCGCGGAGACCGGGCGCCTCCGCGTCAGCTCTCCAGGAAGCGCACCTTCCGCGGCGACGTGAGCTCGTCCAGTGCGGCGCGTGCCGCGGTACCGACGACGGCCCCGCTGAACCCGCGGCGTGCGAGCTGTCCCATGAGGCGGCGAAGCGCGGCGTCTCGTTCGACGTTCTGCAGCGACCGCGCTTTCGTGCGTGCGAACTCCTGCGCGCGCTCGAGCTCGTCGTCCTCGTCGAGAACCGTCATCGCCTCGTCGACCACGTCGCGCG
This sequence comes from Microbacterium sp. NPDC077184, assembly GCF_040687055.1. Taxonomy (NCBI): domain Bacteria; kingdom Bacillati; phylum Actinomycetota; class Actinomycetes; order Micrococcales; family Microbacteriaceae; genus Microbacterium; species Microbacterium sp. NPDC077184. The sequence continues at coordinate 225,789 of NZ_JBFBMM010000006.1, read as the reverse complement.
GAAGACCACGGGCGGTCATCGCCTGGCTGATTGCGCGACGGCCCTGCTTCTTTCGATCCAGACCGACGTGCAGGATCTGCTCTGCCAGACGCATGTCGTCGAGATAGCCGCGCGCGACGCACACGTCCATGATCCGGTCGATCGCGTCCTCCGCGATCTCCTGTTCCGACAGGAACCCGCGTGCCTCGCGGCAGGAGAGCTGTCGCGTACGGAGCCGCTTGATCAACGCCCGCTCGGCGGTTTCCACCGCTTCGTCCTCCGCCCGTTCGAGGGGATCCACGACCCAGGCAGGGTGCCACGACGGGGTCTCCTGCGCGACGGCGACATCGTCCGCGGTCCGTTCGCGGTGTCCGAAGAGCGGGATCAGCGGTGCCAGGTCGGCGGATTCCGCCGCCGACCCGGCACCGCTGTGAGGTTGTTCCGTCATCGGACCCTCGCGACCGTCACGTGGGCGTGCGTCACGCGGGACGACGCGCGGCGAGTTCGTCGGAGACCGGCCCGTCCGTCCGCGCACCGCCGATTCCGAGCTTGTCCTTGATCTTCGCCTCGATGTCGGCGGCCGTCTCCGGGTTCTTGAGAAGGAAGTTGCGGGCGTTCTCCTTGCCCTGCCCCAACTGCTCCCCGTCGTACGTGTACCAGGCACCGGACTTCTTGACGATCGCATGCTCGACACCGAAGTCGATCAGGCTTCCCTCGCGCGAGATCCCGACGCCGTACAGGATGTCGAATTCCGCCTGCTTGAAGGGCGGCGCCATCTTGTTCTTCACGACCTTCACGCGCGTGCGGTTTCCCACCGCATCCGTGCCGTCCTTCAGCGTCTCGATGCGACGGATGTCGAGGCGGACAGAGGCGTAGAACTTCAGCGCCTTGCCACCGGCGGTGGTCTCGGGAGAGCCGAAGAAGACACCGATCTTCTCACGCAGCTGGTTGATGAAGATCATCGTGGTGTTGGTCTGGTTCAGACCACCGGTCAGCTTTCGCAACGCCTGCGACATCAGACGCGCCTGCAGACCGACGTGCGAGTCGCCCATCTCGCCTTCGATCTCGGCCTTGGGCACGAGCGCCGCGACGGAGTCGATGACGACGAGATCGATCGCTCCTGATCGGACGAGCATGTCGGCGATCTCGAGGGCCTGCTCACCGGTGTCCGGCTGGGAGACGAGAAGCGCGTCGATGTCGACGCCCAGCTTCTGGGCATAGTCGGGGTCGAGGGCGTGCTCGGCGTCGATGAAGGCGGCGATCCCGCCGGCGCGCTGGACGTTGGCGATCGCGTGGAGGGTCAGCGTCGTCTTACCGGAGGATTCCGGGCCGTAGATCTCGATGATGCGGCCGCGCGGGAGCCCGCCGATGCCGAGGGCGACATCCAGCGCGATCGATCCGGTCGGCACCACTTCGACCGGAGCACGCTCGTCGCTGCCCAGTCGCATGACCGAGCCCTTTCCGAACTGCCGGTCGATCTGGGCGAGGGCCGATTCAAGGGCCTTCTCGCGGTCAACGGGTGAGGGCATGACGTGCTCCTTCTGCTGGTGATCCGTCGCCTGTAGGCTGTCGCGCCCCCTCCCGACGGGAGGGATGCTGCGACAAGGCGGGGGTGTCCTTCGACGCTGTCCACGCTAGGGAGGGGTTCCGACATCCATCGCCGGCTCCGCTCGTTCGGTGGACAGACGGTCCCACGACACCCGCTGTGGAGGAGCATACGCCGACATCGAACACTTCTTCGATGACACGCCGGGAAACGGCGTTCGAACTCAGCGCTTCGGTTCGCGTCGCCCCACGCCGTGACGCCGTGCGTCGGGGACGTCCGCCTCGGCGCACAGCGCGAGCCACACAGCGCGCGGCGGTTCCCCGACCTTCAAGGCCTCCCGCGCGGTCATCTGCCACGGCGGCAGGATGAGGTCGTCGACGAGGACGCGCCCCTGCGGACCGAATTCGTCGTCGACCGCACGATCGAACTCGCTGCGACGCACGGAGGATCGTTCGGTTCAGCGGAGCGAGAGTTCGGCGTCGACCGAGGCGACGAGGTCGTCGGGAACGACGTCGGGGAAGGTCTGGAGACCCTCCAGCACCGAGATGCGGTCGCCCACCTGACGCATGATCGCCGAGATCGGCACATCGAGGGCTTCGGCGACCGCGGCGAGGATCTCGCTGGATGCTTCCTTCTGACCGCGCTCGACCTCGCTGAGGTATCCGAGCGCGACGCTCGCACGGCTGGCGACCTGACGAAGGGTGCGGCCCTTCTGCTGACGGAGATCGCGAAGGACTTCGCCGATCTCTTGACGTACCAGGATCATTTCGGGCCCCCTCCTCACTGCTGACTCCGCCGCCGTCCGGGTGGACAACGGTACATCACGAACGATGCCAATCTAATCCCCCGGGACTGGGGAATGGGTGGGAATCGCGGAATGTAACGCGTGCGCAACACGGCTATTCCCACGGATCCCGAGTCGCCGCCTCCGCGGCGAGGACGACGGCGGAGCGGACGGTCTCCGCGCGGATCTCCTCCCGCGTCCCGCCGAGGGCCAGGCGTCGGCGGACGATGCCGGCCGGGGTCGCCACGCTGACGTGGACCGTGCCGACGGGCTGCCCATCCTGAGGATCGGGACCGGCCACTCCCGTGGTCGCGATCCCGACCTCTGCGGCGAAGAGACGCCGCACCCCCTCGGCCATCTGGTCGGCGACAGCCGGGTCCACGGCGCCGACACGAGCCGTCAGCGCCGGGTCGACGCCGAGGACGGACACCTTGCAGTCCGTCGCATAGGCGACGACGCCACCCCGCACGGTGGCGGAGGCGCCCGGGACGGCGGTCAGCTCCGCGCAGACGAGTCCGCCCGTGAGGGACTCCGCGCACGCCACCGACCATCCGCGTCTTCTCAGCGCGGCGAGGAGCTCGGCGGCATCCGTCACGGTCAGCGGGTACGGCGACGTGCCCCGCGCACCTCGGTCACGATGTAGTCGATGCCGCTGGCGATCGTGAGGACGACCGCCGCCGCCATCGTGATGCCGTTGAGCCAGAAGATCCACTCGCCCACGATCGTCCACAGCGGGAGGAGCGCCAGGGAGAGCGCGACGGCCTGCGCCATCGTCTTCAGCTTGCCCATCCACGCCGCGGCGAGGACGTGGTCGCTGACGACGATGAACCGGTAGACCGTGATGCCGATCTCGCGGACCAGGACGACGATGGTGATCCACCAGGGGAGCTCTCCGAGGATCGACAGCCCCACGAACGCCGCGCCCGTCAACACCTTGTCGGCGATCGGATCGAGCAGCTTACCGAGATCCGTGACGATCTCGTACCGACGCGCGAGGTAGCCGTCGAGGCCGTCGGTCGCGATGGCGACGATGAACAGGATCGCAGCCCACCACCGCAGCGGCCCCGCGTCGCCGCCGTCCGCCAGCAGCATCCAGACGAACACCGGCGCACAGAGGATCCGCACGACGGTGATCACGTTCGGGAGCTGACGGGGTATGGTCACGCGCCGAGCCTATCGTCCGCGCCGCGCGCGGATCAGTCCCTGCCCGTGAGGCTCCATGCGTCCTCCGACCCCTCGTCCCCTTCGACCACCGGGATGCCGTCGTACTGCGCGTCGACCGCGTCCGGCCCGTAGGGGTCCGCGTCCGCGTCCGCGGGCACGTCGTCACCGCGAAGTCGGGCCAGCACCGACGGAAGCTGCTCGCCGGTGACGAGCACATCGCGGGCCTTGGAGCCCTCGGACGGACCGACGATCTCGCGGGATTCGAGCAGATCCATGAGGCGCCCGGCCTTGGCGAACCCGACCCGCAGCTTCCGCTGCAGCATCGAAGTCGAACCGAACTGCGTGGAGACGACGAGCTCGGCCGCCGCGAGGAGGAGCTCGAGATCGTCGCCGATGTCGGCGTCGATCTCCTTCTTCTCCGCTGCCGCCTGGACGTCGGCGCGGTACTCGGGGCGGGCCTGGGCCGTGACGTGGGCGACGACCGCCTCGATCTCCTTCTCGCTGACCCAGGCACCCTGGACGCGCAGCGCCTTGGACGTCCCCATCGGCAGGAAGAGGCCGTCGCCCTGCCCGATCAGACGGTCGGCGCCCGGCTGGTCGAGGATGACGCGGGAGTCGGTGACGCTGGTCACGGCGAAGGCGAGGCGCGAGGGAACGTTGGCCTTGATGAGTCCCGTCACCACGTCGACCGAGGGTCGCTGGGTGGCCAGGACCAGGTGGATGCCGCTCGCCCGGGCGAGCTGGGTGATGCGGACGATCGAGTCTTCGACGTCGCGCGGCGCGACCATCATCAGGTCGGCGAGCTCGTCGACGACGACGAGGAGGTACGGGTAGGGCTTCAGGACCCGCTCGCTCCCCGGCGGGAGGTTGACCTCGCCCGCCACGACCGCCTTGTTGAAGTCGTCGATGTGGCGGAACCCGAACGACGCGAGGTCGTCGTACCGCATGTCCATCTCCTTCACGACCCACTGGAGCGCCTCGGCGGCCTTCTTGGGGTTCGTGATGATCGGCGTGATGAGGTGCGGGACACCGGCGTAGGAGGTCAGTTCCACGCGCTTCGGGTCGATGAGGACCATGCGCACGTCGGCGGGCTTGGCGCGCATCAGCAGGCTCGTGATCATCGAGTTCACGAAGCTCGACTTGCCGGACCCGGTCGAGCCCGCCACGAGCAGGTGGGGCATCTTGGCGAGGTTGGCCACGATGTACCCGCCGCCGACGTCCTTGCCCACCCCGATCGTCATCGGGTGCATGGACTGCGTGGCAGCCTGCGACCGGAGCACGTCGCCGAGGGTCACGATCTCGCGGTCGGAGTTCGGGATCTCCACGCCGATGGCGCTCTTGCCCGGAATCGGGGCGAGGATGCGGACCTCGTTCGAGGCCACGGCGTAGGCGATGTTGTTCGTCAGCGCCGTGATGCGCTCGACCTTCACCCCGTGGCCGACTTCGATCTCGTACTGGGTGACGGTCGGACCGCGCGAGAAGCCCGTGACCCGCGCGTCGACCTGGAACTGCTCGAAGACGTTGGTGATGGCCCGCACGACGGCGTCGTTGGCCTCGGAGCGCGCCTTATGGGGCGTGCCCGCGGCCAGCGCGACGACCGAGGGGAGCCGGTAGGACGCGCCGCCGACGGGTTCGTCCTGCGTCGCGATGCCGTCGAGCCCGGGAAGCTCGCCGTCCTCCGCGGCTTCCGAGGCGGCGTCGTCGCGGAGCCCGGTCGCCGAGCGCTGCGCCGCGCGGGATGCACCGGCCATCACCGCCGGATCGATGACCTCGGTGACGGCGTCGGCGGAGGCGGCGGGAAGAGGCGGCACCGGCGGGGTGATGGCCTGCTCGAATCCGCCCTCACTGCCTCCGGGGTGCAGCAGAGCCGTCAGGTCGTGGGTGCCGAGGCCCTCGTCCGGATCCTTCTCGCGGCCGGTGCGGTTACGACGCCACCACGGCACAGAGGGATCGGCGTCCTCGTCGGTCTCGTCGTCGGCCGCGGACCGCGCGGAACGCCGGCGCTCCGCATCCTCTTCGGGGTCCGCGCCGAACATCCAGGCGTACAGCTCCCCCAGCCGTCGACCGATGCGGTTCGGCGGGGTCTTGGTGATGATCAGGAGGCTGAGCGTCGCGAGGATGCCGAGCACGATGTAGGCGCCCACGTCCGTGAGCACGATCGCCAGCGGTTCGGCGATCATCCAGCCGAAGAGACCGCCCGCCTCGCTGAGGGCGGGCAACCCCGCGCTCGGCTGGGGACGACCGCCGGCGACATGGCAGAATCCCGCGACGGCGAGGACGAACAGACCGAATCCGATCCCGATGCGCCCGTTGTCGTGCACCGAGGACGGATGCCGGAACATCCACCCGGCGAGGAGGAAGAGGAGGACCGGGAGGATGAACGCCTCGCGCCCGACGAGGGCGCCGACCGAGTAGGCGCTGATGAGGCGCGCAGCCTCGGTGCCGATGAGGAACCACTCGACCACGGCGCCGAGCACGGCGAGGAGGACCAGCAGCAGCGGGAACCCGTCACGGCGCTGGTCCTTCTCGAGCGTCTCGGGCCCGAAGGCGCGGAAGAGCCCGCCCACCGCGTGCGCGACACCGAGCCAGGCGCGAACGGCGAGTGGGGGACGATCGACGTCGTCGACGTAGCGCTTCGGCGCCGGCTCGGGCTTCGAAGCGCGCGAGGACGAGGAGCGGGAGGAGGCGCGTCCTCTCGTGGGCGCGGCGGAGCTCTTGGGCATCCCCCCACGGTAAGCCGCCGCGTCGACAACGGCGGGCAACCACGCGGCGCTTCGCGCGGGTCAGCGCAGGCGCTTGACCATCGTGTCCCGGCCGAGACCGCTCTGAGTGACCGCGAAGCCTTCGCTGCGGTAGAGGGTGACGGCGAAGTTGTCCCGCTCGACGCTGAGGCTCAACCGGGCGTATCCCTGCGCGCGGGCGGTCTCGCAGAGGCGCTGCAGCAGCGCTCGCCCGACGCCGTGGGCGCGCCAGATGGGCCGGACCCCGATGATGAGCTCCGGCACCCCGGTGCCGACCCACCCGAATCCCGGCTCGCTGCGCGGAAGCATCCGATACCAGGCGGCTCCGATCGCTTGGCCGCGGAGATCCTCCGCGACGAAGCCGGTGTCGCCCGGCCGCATCCAGCCGGTGAGGTAGCGGCTGTGCTCCGCAGACGAGATGACCTCATGCCGCGGCCGCGCTCCGCCGCCGCGCCAGTTCGCGGCCTCCACGACCATGTCGCCGAGGAATCCGCCGTCCGCCTGCACGGCGGGGCGGATGCGGAAGCTCTCGGCCATGGCGTGATCCCCCGGAGCTCAGGCCTCGATCACGAGGGGCACGATCATGGGCCGCCGGCGCAGGCTCTGGTTGACCCAGCGGCCGATGGTGCGACGGACGACCTGGGAGAGCGCGTGGCTGTCGCGCACTCCCGACTGCGCCGCCTCGGCGAGCGCCGCGGCGATCTTCGGCTTGACGCTGTCGAAGACCTTGTCGTCCTCGGCGAAGCCGCGCGCGTGGATCTCGGGCCCCGACACGACCTTGCCGGTGGCGGCGTCCACCACCACGATGACGGAGATGAATCCCTCCTCGCCGAGGATCCGGCGATCCTTGAGGTCGGCGTCCGTGATCTCTCCCACGGTGGACCCGTCGACGTAGACGAATCCGATGTCGAGCTGACCGACCACCTGCGCGTGACCGTCCTTGAGGTCCACGACCGTGCCGTTCTCGGCGAGGATCGTCCGCTCGGCCGGGATGCCGGTGTCCTGGGCGAGCCGCGCGTTGGCCATCAGATGCCGGTACTCGCCGTGGACGGGAAGGACGTTGCGGGGCTTGAGGATGTTGTAGCAGTAGAGCAGCTCCCCCGCCGCGGCGTGGCCGGAGACGTGCACCTTGGCGTTGCCCTTGTGCACGACGTTCGCCCCGAGCTTGGTGAGGCCGTCGATGACGCGGTAGATCGCGTTCTCGTTGCCGGGGATCTGGCTGGAGGCGAGGATGACGGTGTCACCCGGACCGGGTTCGATCTCATGATCCAGGTTCGCCATCCGCGACAGCACCGCCATCGGCTCGCCCTGCGAGCCGGTGGACATGTACACGATCCTGTCGTCGGGGAGGTCGCGCGCCTTCTTGTAATCGATGAGCACACCCTCGGGGACGCTGAGGTAGCCGAGGTCGGCCGCGATCCCCATGTTCCGGACCATGCTGCGCCCGAGGAGCGCCACGCGGCGGCCGTGGGCGTGAGCGGCGTCGAGGACCTGCTGGACGCGGTGGACGTGGCTGGAGAAGCTCGCCACGATGACGCGGCGCGGAGCGCGGGCGATCACCTGCTCGAGGACGGGACCGATCTCGCGCTCGAGCGGGGTGAAGCCCGGCACGTCGGCGTTGGTCGAGTCGACGAGGAAGAGGTCGACCCCCTCCTCGCCGAGGCGTGAGAAGGCGCGGAGATCCGTCAGGCGGCCGTCCAGCGGCAGCTGATCCATCTTGAAGTCGCCGGTGGCCAGGACCACGCCCGCGGGGGTGCGGACGGCGACGGCGAGCGCATCGGGGATCGAGTGGTTCACCGCGATGAACTCGAGCTCGAAGGGCCCGAGCTGCTCGATCTGCCCCTCCCGCACCGTGAGGCTGTAGGGCCGGACGCGGTGCTCTTTCAGCTTGGCCTCGGTGAGGGCGAGCGTGAGACCGGAGCCGACGATGGGGATGTCGTTCTTGATCTTCAACAGGTACGGGACGGCACCGATGTGGTCCTCGTGGCCGTGGGTCAGGACGACCCCGACGACGTCGTCCAACCGGTGCCGGATGGGCTCGAAGTCGGGGAGGATCAGGTCGACCCCGGGCTGGTGCTCCTCCGGGAACAGCACGCCGCAGTCGATGATGAGCAGCTTCCCGGCGTACTCGAAGACGGTCATGTTCCGGCCGACTTCGCCGAGGCCGCCGAGCGGGAACACCCGCAGGGTACCCTCGGCGAGCGCGGGCGGGTCGTAGACGGTGGTGGGCATGCGTTCGCCTCCTCGGGATGCCGCAGCATCCCCTCATTCACTCCGCGTCCGCCGGCGCGGAGGCTTTCATCTGGTGGTGCCCGACACCCTGGGGAGGGCGCCGCCGGCGGCGGCGTTGCGGTCGGGACGGAAGTTGGAGAAGTCGACCCCGGGGACGTCGCGGACGAGGGCGAGCTCGTCCTCGATGACGGCGGCCTCCCATTCCTCGGGTCCGACCAGGGGCAGGCGCACGCGGGGACTCCCGATGCGGCCGAGACCGTGGAGGATGTACTTCGCCGACACGGTGCCGGGCACGTGGGTCATGACCGCGCGCACCAGGGGCTCGAGTCCGCGATGCGCGGCGGTGGCCGCCTGCAGGTCGCCCCGGTTCACCGCGTCGACGATCTCGCGGTACGGCTGCGGAGCGATGTTCGCCGTCACGCCGATGAGGCCGGCCGCCCCGATCGACAGGTGCGGCAGCACGTTGGCGTCATCGCCGGAGAAGTACATCAGGTCGGTCTGGTTCAGCACGCGGCTGACCTCGCTGAAATCGCCCTTGGCATCCTTGATGGCGAGGATGTTGGGGTGCTTGGCCAGACGCAGGATCGTCTCGTAGCGGATGGGGACGCCGGTGCGACCGGGGATGTCGTAGAGGATGACCGGGAGGTCGGTGGCGTCGGCCACGAGACGGAAGTGGGTCAGGATCCCCGCCTGCGTCGGCTTGTTGTAGTAGGGCGTGACGATCATGATGCCGTCGGCTCCGGCGCGCTCGCTGGCCTTGTAGAGCTCGATGGCGTGGGCGGTCTCGTTCGAACCGCCGCCGGTGATGATCGCGGCCCGTCCCGCCGCGACGTCCTTGCCCACCTCGACGAGGCGCAGCTTCTCGGCATCCGTCAGTGTCGAGGTCTCACCCGTGGTGCCGGTGACGACGATGCCGTCGGCGCCGGCGCTGATGACGTCGTCGATGTGCTTCTCGACCGCGGGCCAGTCGACCTCGCCGTCGGCGGTCATCGGGGTGACCAGCGCGACGAGCACCTGTCCGAAGGGGTTGCCCGAATGCGTCATGCTCTCAGGGTATCGGGGTTCACCCGGCCCGCACGTCCCTCTCAGCGACCCTGCTCCCCGACGCGGGCCGCGATCGTCGGCGGGACGACCCGCGTCAGCGCGACCAGAAGCCGGTATCGCAGGGACGGGATGCTGACCGCCCGCCCGCGCGCGGCGTCGCGCAACGACGCGTCGACGACGAACGGGGCGTTCAGCCACAGTCCCGCGGGAACGCCCTCGGCCCCCGTCTCCAGCCCCATGCGGCGATGGAAGTTTGTGTGCGTGAACCCCGGGCACACCGCCGTGACGGTGACCCCGCGCGGGGTGTATCTCGCGTTCGCCCAGCGACTGAAGCTGACGAGCCACCCCTTGGCGGCGCCGTAGGTGGACCGCGGGATGAAGGCGGCGACCGAGGCGATGTTGAGGATGCGCCCCCGCCCGCGCGCGCACATGCCCTCGAGAGCGGCGTGCATCAGACGCATCGGAACCTCCACGTGCAGGGCCAGGTGGGCGGCCTCCGCCTCGATGTCGTTCCGCTCGAAGTCCAGGGGAAGACCGAACCCCGCGTTGTTGACGAGCACCTCGACGGGCGCCTCCGTCCCACGCAGGCGGTCCTCGACCGCCGCGCGCGCTCCCGCGTCGAGGAGGTCCGCGACGATGACCTCGACATGGACCCCGGACCGGGATCGGATGTCGGCCGCGAGCGCGTCGAGGGCGGCACCGTCGCGCGCGACGAGCACGACGTCGGCGCCGCGCGCCGCCAGCCGCCGGGCGTATTCGGCGCCCAGGCCCGAGCTCGCGCCGGTGATCAGTGCGGTCGGCATGTCAGCCCTCCCGTCGCAGGGTCAGGAAGCGGTAGCGGATTCCGCCCGACGAGGTGTGCCAGCCGGTGTCGGGGTCGGTGGCGACCGGCACCCACCCCGTCCGCTCGGGTGCCCGGGTGTCTCCGGTCACGGCGAGGTCGAGCTCGGTGACCTCGAGCAGATCGGCCCGCGCGATCGTGTCCCGGTACAACCGCCCCCCGCCGATGATCCAGACGAGATCAGACCCCGGCGCGGACGCCGCCGCGGTGAGCGCCGCATCGATCGACGAGACGACGGTGGCACCTTCGGCCGAGAACGCCCGGTCGCGGGTCAGGACGATGTTCGTCCGCGAGGGAAGGGGACGGAAGCGCTCCGGGAAGGACTCCCACGTGCGACGGCCCATGACGACGGGATGTCCGGTGGTCAGCCGGCGGAACCGGGCGAGATCCTCCGGGACGTGCCACGGCATCCCTCCTGCGTCGCCGATGACCCGGTCGTGCGCCTCCGCCCAGATCAGTCCCAGGCGCGGCCGCGGGGCGGACGGGTCGCTCACACGGCCACCGCACCGCGGATCGCCGGGTGGTGCCGGTAGCCCTCCACGACGAAGTCCTCGTAGCGGTAGTCGAGGATCGACGCGGGACGTCGGTCCAGGCGCAGCGTCGGCAGCGGATACGCCTCGCGGCTCAACTGCTCGCGCACCTGCGCGCGATGGTTGTCGTAGATGTGGCAGTCCCCGCCCGTCCAGACGAAGTCGCCGACCTCGAGGTCGGCCTGCTGGGCGATCATCGTGGTGAGCAGCGCATAGGAGGCGATGTTGAAGGGGACCCCGAGGAACATGTCCGCGCTGCGCTGGTACAGCTGACACGACAGCTTCCCGTCTGCGACGGCGAACTGGAACAGGGCGTGACAGGGCGCCAGCGCCATGTCGGGGATGTCGGCGGGGTTCCACGCCGACACCACCAGCCGGCGCGAGTCCGGATCGGCGCGGATCTTCTCGACGACGTCGGTGATCTGGTCGATCGATCCCCCGTCGCGGGTGGGCCACGAGCGCCACTGCACACCGTAGACGGGGCCCAGCTCGCCGTCGGCGTCCGCCCATTCGTCCCAGATCGTCACTCCGGCATCCTGCAGCCAACGGACGTTCGATTCCCCGCGGAGGAACCAGAGGAGCTCGTACGCGATCGAGCGGAAGTGCACGCGCTTGGTCGTGATGAGCGGGAAGCCCCGGGACAGGTCGAAACGGATCTGACGACCGAACACGCTGGTGGTGCCCGTCCCCGTCCGGTCGTCCTTGTGCGTGCCGTTGTCGAGGACGTCACGGAGGAGATCTTCATAGGGCGTCGGAATCGGCGTGGTCACATCGGTCACGATACCCCGGCGTCATCTCCCGCCACAGACGCCGGGACCCTCTCGAGCCGGGATACGATCTCCTGTCGTGGACACCCTCAGTGCGCTCATCGGTCTCGTCGTCCTGGTCGGGGCGACGGCGGGCATCGGCGTCTACGTCCAGCGGCGTCCGAAGCGCATCCAGCGGGACGTGTCGCACGAGGTCGTCGACCCTCGGCGCCTCGGCGCGGAGTCGCTCGGCGAATCCGCGACCCTGCTGCAGTTCTCCACCGAGATGTGCACGCGCTGCCCGGGTGTGCACCGGATGCTGGCCCAGACCGCCGCGGCCCACCCCGGCGTCCTCCACCTCGATGTCGACCTGACGCATCGGCCCGACATCGCGCGCCACTTCCACGTCCTGCAGACGCCGACGACATTGGTCCTGGACCGTGACGGCGTGATCCGCACCCGTCTCGGCGGCGTCCCCGGCCGCGACGTGCTCGATCTCGAGCTGACGCGTCTGACCGGAGCGACGACCCATGCCTGAGCGCTCGCCGGGGCACGGGATCGACCCGCGGGGTCCGCGCGTCGCCGCGGGGATCACCTCGCTCCTCCTCCTCGTGGACGTCTTCCTCGCGCTGACGGGACTCGCCTCGTCGACCGCGCTGGCCGTAGCGGGTGTGTCCGAGCGGGCGCAGGATCCGGCGTTCCTGCTCCTCGGCGGCATCGCCCTCCTCTTCCTGTGGGGCGTGGTCTCGCCGCGCACCGCTCCCTGGGGCGTCCTCTTCCGCTCGGTGATCGCGCCGCGCCTGTCGCCGCCGACGGAGCGGGAGGATCCGCGGCCTCCCCGGTTCGCCCAGGGCGTCGGTCTCGTCGTGAGTCTCATCGGTCTCCTCCTGCAGCTCGCCGGGGTTCCATGGGGCCTCACCGTCGCCGCTGCGGCCGCGTTCGTCGCCGCTTTCCTGAACGCCGTCTTCGGGCTGTGCCTGGGATGTCAGACGTATCTGGTCCTCCAGCGCACCGGCATTGTGGGACGATCGCGGCCCCGCCTTCCCTGATTCCCCGTCGGCGCGCAAGCCCGCCCACCGGGACGACCGCGACGTTAGGCTGACCGCACGACGCCCGATCCGCGGGCGCACAGAACAGGGAGGTCGCCATGACCGTCACCAGCGAAGCCACCACGTCATGGAAGGGCACGCTCGCCGAAGGCTCCGGCGAGGTCTCCTTCGTCTCGTCCGGATTGGGCGCCTATCCGGTCAACTGGAAGGCGCGCAGTGAGGGCTCCACGTCCGTCACCACGCCCGAGGAGCTCATCGCCGCGGCCCACGCGTCCTGCTTCTCGATGGCCCTCTCCCACGCCCTCGGCCAGAACGGCACCCCGCCGGAGTCGATCGAGACCACCGCGTCGGTGACCTTCGTTCCGGGCACCGGGATCTCCGGCAGCCACCTGAACGTCAACGCCGTGGTCCCCGGGCTCTCCGCGGAGGACTTCGACCGGATCGCCGAGGACGCGAAGTCCGGGTGCCCCGTCTCCCAGGCGCTCGCCGGGATCGAGATCACCCTCGAGGCAACGCTTGCCTGAGGACCGCCCGCTCTCCCACGTGGTCGTGGCCGGGGCTTCGGGACTGATCGGCCGGGCACTGCGCACCGCCCTGATCGCCCGTGGGGTCCGGGTGACCTCCCTCGTGCGGCGACCCGCTTCGGGCGCCGATGAGGTGTCCTGGCTCGTCGACGACGACTCCCTCGATCCCGATGTCCTCGCCGGTGCCGACGCCGTCATCGGCCTCAACGGCGCCAGCATCGGCCGCTTCCCCTGGACGCCGCGGTACAAGAACACCCTCCTGTTCTCCCGGGTCACGCCGACGCGGGCGATCGCGGGTGCCGTGAAGGCCCTCGGCGACGATGCGCCGGCCTTCGTCAGCGCCTCCGCCGTCGGGTACTACGGTTCCGCCCCCGGGGTGCGTCTGGAAGAGTCCTCCCCCCGGGGCGAGACCTTCCTCGCGGACGTCTGCGGCGAGTGGGAGTCGGCCGCGCAGAGCGCCGGTCCCCGCGCACGGGTCGCCCTGCTGCGCACCGCCCCCGTCGTCCATCGTGACGGTGTGCTCAAGCCCCTGATGCTGCTCACGCGGTTCGGACTCGGCGGCCCGATCGGGCGGGGCACCCAGGCGTGGCCGTGGATATCGCTGGACGATGAGATCGGAGCGATCCTCCACGTCCTCGACGCGCAGCTGAGCGGTCCCGTCAACCTCACTGGTCCGACGCGGGCCACCGCGAACGACCTGGGATTCGCCCTCGCCGTGCGGATGAATCGCCCGTTCGTGCTCCGCGCACCGGAGTGGGCGCTGCGTCTGGGACTGGGGCGGGACGCCACGGAGGCGCTCCTGACCTGCGACGCGGACGTCGCGCCCGCGGTTCTGTCGGACTCCGGCTACCGCTTCACCCATCCCACGGTGGAAGAGGCGGTCGCGGCCGCGGTCGGCTGATCAGGCGCGACGGTCGCCCCGCTCGAGCCGGATCGCTGCGCGGACTGCCTCGCGTGCGCGACGGCGATCGCCCGCGGCGTCGTAGGCGAGGCCGAGTCGGTACCAGGCGCGCCAGTCGTCCGGATGCGCGGTGACGTCGTCGCGGAACTGCGGGAACAGTTCCTCGCCCTCGCTGCGCACGATACGGCCGCTCGGCCGCACGGAGACGGTGGCGTCGGGCAGGCCGTCCTCGTCCTCCAGTCGGCGGCCGAGGCGCTGCGCCCGCACGCCGAACCAGAGTTCCCGGCCGAGCGCCCACACCGCCATGAGCGGGAGCACGACGAGCGCGACGCCCATGGCGACGCCCACCGGATCGCCACTGGCGAGGAAGATGACCGCGCGCTGGCCGACCAGCACGATGTACAGCCCCAAGGCGATGGCCATCACGGCCACGCCGATGCGAGCGCTCATGCTCCTGTGGCGCGGGCGACCTGACCGGGGGCGCCGCCGTCATCGACGCCGCCGTCGCCGCCGTCCGACGTGGGGCGACGGATGCCGATGTCGATGAGGCTGTCCAGGCCCACCGTCACTCCCCGTAAGTCCCGGATGGCGCTCAACGCGAGTCGGATGCCGGGGCCGTAGGCCTGAGCGGGGTCGACAGTGTCGTGGACGATCGACAGGGCCTCCCCGGGGCCGGACAGGATCGTCTCCTGACGGGCCACGACGCCCGGACGCCGGAGCGAATGCACCGGGACACTCGCGACCCGCTGACCGCGGGCGCGCTGGTCGACGTGCGGCGCGACCACCGGTCCGACCTCGCGACGGGCGGCTGCGATGAGTTCCGCCGTTCTCACCGCGGTGCCGCTGGGCGAGTCGATCTTGGTCTCGCGGTGCGCTTCGATGATCTCCACCGAGGGGAAGAACGGAGCCGCCGCCGCTGCCAGCGCCGATCCGAGCACGGACCCCAGCGAGAAGTTGGGGACGAAGAGCGCCCCGATCCCGGCCGACTGGATCGCCGGACGTACCAGGCCGATCCGCTCGGCGGACCATCCCGAGGTGCCGACGATGACGTCGATCCCCCGCTCGGCCGAGGCGCGCACGACGTCGATGGACACCGCCGGCACCGATGCGTCGATCACGAGGTCGGCCCCATCGAGATCGTCCAGGGGGGACCGGGAGGTCAGCACCGCCGAGATCTCGTAGTCCTTCTCCGCGTCGAGGACATCGCAGATGATGCGTCCGAGTTTGCCGGTGCCGCCCACGATGGCCACGCGCGTCGTCATGCGCTCCATCCTAGGCGCGGCTCAGAAGGCGTACGGCTCGGGGAGGCCGGTGCGCATCTCCACCGGCAGGTGCGCGGTGTCGTTGTGGGACAGCACTGTCCACGGGCGTCCCTGCTTCTGAGCGAGCACCGTCAGGCCGCAGTGGGCCTGATTGAGCGTCATCCATCGCCACTCGGGCGCTTGGAGGACCTCTCGCACGAACCACGCGATGACGAAGTTGTGGGTGATCAGCAGTTCGTGCACGTCCTCGGTACGGCGCACGAGGAAGGCGCTGACCGCGTCGTCCATCTGCGCGCGTCCGGCCTCGACCTCCGCCTCGGTGATGGATCCGAAGAACGGCTCGAACACCGCGGGCGTCTCGGGGGTCATCCCCGTCGGGATGCAGTCGAACAGCAGAGCGGACGGCTGCGGAGACACCGACGGCATGCGTTCGGCGACGGCATCCGCGGTCTGACTGGCGCGCATGAGCGGCGAGTGCCACACGGCGTCGAACGGGACTCCCGACAGGCGGTCGGCGAGGAGCGAGGCCTGACGGCGGCCGCGCGGAGAAAGAGGTCCGTCGATGAGTCCGTGCTCGGCGTCCTGGTGTTCGCCGTGCCGCACGAGGTAGATGTAGTGCGTCACGCTGCTCACTTCGTCGGGGATCCGGTGCCCGCGGGCACGTCTTCCCACCCTATGTCAGAGCGCGCGGATGCCGCACACCCCGGCCCCGCTACTGCGAGGCTCGTCCGATCTCTGCGAGCTGGGACCGGCTCAGTCGCACCCCGACACCCTGCACCAGCTCCTCGACATGGGCCGGGGCGTAGGCGTTGACGATCGGCGCCGTCACCAGTCTCTGGGACAGCAGCCACGCCACCGCCACCGCGGCATCGGGGACACCGAGTTCGACTCCGACCTCGTCGAGCGCGCGCAGCGTGCGCGAACCGCGCCGGTTCAGGTGCGCGGCCATCTGCGCGCCGCGCACCGACAGGCCGGTACGGACACGGGAGCGGTGGCGCCCCGAGAGGAAGCCGTGCTCCAGTGCATGGCTCGGAGTGACCGCCATCCCCTGGGCACCGGCGACGAGGCGGAGATCGGCGTCGAACTCGTGGCGGCGGAGCACGTTGAACGGTACGTCCAGGACGGTCAGACGCGGGTAGCCGGCCGACGAGAGGATGCGCGCCTCGACCAGCTGGGCGGCCGTGTAGCCGGCTGCCCCGATGGCCCGCACCTTTCCGGAGTCCACCAGCCATTCGACGGTCGCGAGGGTGTCCTCGAGCGCTGTCGCCGAGTCGGTCATCGCGTCGAGGGTGAGCACGTCGATGCGATCGGTGTCCAGACGCACGAGCGAGGCTTCCACGGCACGGACGAGACTGACCGGCCCGAGACCCGGGTTGTCGGGGTGCCCTCCGACCTTGACGGTGAGGACGATGTGGTCGCGCACGCCGCGCGAGTGCAGCCACTGGCCGATGATGTGCTCGCTGCGACCGGCAGAGTACGCATCCGATGTGTGCACGGCGTTCCCGCCGCGCAGGAGGTATGCATCGAGGATGTCGTGGCTCGATTCCAGATCGACGTTCCAGCCGAACTCGGCCCCGCCGAGGATGAGCGGGAAGACCGACAGTCCGCTCTCACCGAGGGCCGCCCGGACGGCGGATCCCACCGGCGGCCCCTGCACGGGGATCGGCGCGGACGGGTGCGAGGCCACGGCATCGGCCGATGCGCGCAGGTCGGGCTCCGTATGCGATTGCGTGTGCACTCGCTGCCACCCCCTCACGACGAGCCGCGACAGGTGCGCAGATACCGTGTCCGCAGCCCCCCGGCGCGTTCTTCGAGAGTAGGCCAGCCGTGCGACATCGGTGACCATTGCGGCAGACAGTCCGTGAACATCGCATAACGGTTCGGTCACGGCCACACGCACGGCGCCCGCCCCGCGCGAGCGGGACGGGCGCCGTACAGAGCAGGATCAGGCCTCTGCGGGGGCCTCCGCGCCGTCGGCGGCGGCCTCTTCGACCACCGGCTCGAGGGACAGCTTGCCGCGGTCGTCGATCTTGGTGATACGCACGAGCAGCTTCTGTCCGACACCGAGCACGTCTTCGACGTTCTCGACGCGCTTGCCGCCGGCGAGCTTGCGGACCTCGCTGACGTGCAGCAGACCGTCCTTGCCGGGCAGGAGCGAGATGAACGCGCCGAAGGTCGCGATCTTCACCACGGTTCCCAGGAACTGCTCGCCGACCTCGGGGTTGGTCGGGTTGGCGATGGCGTTGACCTGCGCACGGGCCGACTCCGCGGCGGGCCCGTCGGTGGCGCCGATGTAGACGGTGCCGTCCTCTTCGATCGAGATCTGCGCACCGGTCTCGTCCTGGATCGCGTTGATCGTCTTGCCCTTGGGGCCGATCAGCTCGCCGATCTTGTCGACGGGGATCTGCACGCTGATGACGCGGGGGGCCGTCGGCGCCATCTCGTCGGGTCCGTCGATCGCGGCGTTGAGGACGTCGAGGATCGTCATCCGGGCGTCCTTCGCCTGCGTCAGCGCCGCAGCCAGAACACTCGAGGGGATGCCGTCGAGCTTGGTGTCCAGCTGGATCGCCGTGACGAACTCGCTGGTGCCGGCAACCTTGAAGTCCATGTCCCCGAGGGCGTCTTCGGCACCGAGGATGTCGGTCAGCGCGGCGTAGCGCGTCTGTCCGTCGACCTCGTCGGTGACCAGACCCATCGCGATACCGGCCACGGGCGCGCGCAGCGGCACGCCGGAGTTCAGGAGCGACAGGGTGGACGCGCACACCGAGCCCATCGAGGTCGAGCCGTTCGACCCGAGGGCCTCGGAGACCTGGCGGATGGCGTACGGGAACTCCTCGCGGCTGGGCAGCACCGGCACGAGCGCGCGCTCGGCGAGGAAGCCGTGCCCGATCTCGCGACGCTTGGGGCTGCCCACGCGGCCGGTCTCACCGGTCGAGTAGGGCGGGAAGTTGTAGTGGTGCATGTACCGCTTGCTGGTCGTAGGCGACAGCGAGTCGATCTGCTGCTCCATCTTCAGCATGTTCAGCGTCGTGACCCCGAGGATCTGGGTCTCGCCGCGCTGGAAGATCGCGGAACCGTGCACGCGCGGGATCACCTGGACCTCGGCATCCAGCGGACGGATGTCGGCGAGACCGC
Organism: Microbacterium sp. NPDC077184; assembly: GCF_040687055.1. Taxonomy (NCBI): domain Bacteria; kingdom Bacillati; phylum Actinomycetota; class Actinomycetes; order Micrococcales; family Microbacteriaceae; genus Microbacterium; species Microbacterium sp. NPDC077184. The sequence goes on along the minus strand of NZ_JBFBMM010000006.1, from coordinate 207,311 downwards.
GTCCGTCCATGCGGACGCCCTCGGAGAGGATGCGGCCGCGGACGATGGTCTTCGTCACCGACTTGTAGGCGGCGTTGAACTCGAGGGTCGCCACCGCCGGCAGCTCACCGGCCTCGACGGCGGCGAGAAGCTCGGCCTTGACGCGCTCCTTGACCTCGTCGTCGGCGTTCTGGCGCTCGACCTTGTCGGCGATCTGGTAGACCGGCACCAGCGCGTCGTAGGCGCGGTGGGCGACGAAGTCGTAGGTCTGCTGCGAGTACGGAAGGAAGACCGGGAACTCCTTGATCTCCTTCGCGGCGGCGCTCGCGACCGAGTTCTGAGCTTCCACGAGCTGCTTGATGAACGGCTTCGCGGCCTCCAGACCCTGCGCGACGACCTCTTCGCTCGGCTTGGTGGCGCCGGCCTTGATGAGGTCCCAGCTGTGCTCGGTGGCCTCGGCCTCGACCATCATGATGGCCACTTCACCGTCGGGCAGCACCCGGCCGGCGACGATCAGGTCGAACACCGCCTCCTGCAGCTGCTCGGCCTTGGGGAAGGCGATCCACTGATCCTCGGCGCCGCCCTGGCCCGGGATGAGCGCGAGACGGACTCCGGCGATGGGGCCGGAGAACGGCAGGCCCGAGATCTGGGTCGACAGGGATGCCGCGTTGATGGCGAGGGCGTCGTAGAACTCGCCCGGCGCGATCGAGAGCACCGTGACGACGATCTGCACCTCGTTGCGCAGACCCTCGACGAACGAGGGGCGCAGCGGGCGATCGATCAGACGGCAGACCAGGATCGCCTCCGTGGAGGGGCGACCCTCACGACGGAAGAACGAGCCGGGGATCTTGCCGGCGGCGTAGGAGCGCTCTTCGACATCCACCGTCAGCGGGAAGAAGTCGAAGCCCTCCCGCGGGTGCTTGCCCGCGCTGGTGGCGGACAGCAGCATCGTCTCTTCGTCGATGTAGGCCGCGACGGCGCCCTGCGCCTGCTGAGCCAGACGTCCGGTCTCGAACCGGACCGTACGGGTTCCGAAGCGCCCGTTGTCGAGGACTGCTTCGGCGAAAGTGATTTCCGGACCTTCCAAGAGGTCCCTCCTTCTTTGTTTAGACTCGCACGCGCGTTTCGCGCGCGAGATCGTGCGAAGGAGCAGGAACAGGCAGATCTCGGCGTGCGGGTCTCCCCCGCTGACTCGCCAGCGCTGGCCACCAGTAGAAATCCACCCGGCGCAGATGCGACGAGGAGACCACCACAGGGGACCAGCTTCCTGCCGGCCTGCTCCGTGAGCTCATATGGAATTGAGCGGCCGCCGGAGCGACCGGAGTCAGCGTACCAGGACGGACCTGACCGCGCCGTGCACGTCACCCGGAGTGCGTCGCCGCCGCCCGGCCGCGGCCCCCGACGAGGACGTAGTCGTCGTGCTTGGCGCGGACGCCGTCCCCCGCCGTACGCCCGCGCATGCGCCGCCAGACCCATGGGAGGGCGTGTACCATCATCCACGCCCCGGCTGTCGGAGGGTCGACGGCCTCGTGCAGGGCCGCGTCCAGCTCCCCCAGGGCCTCGGCATCGGGCACGCCGAGGACATCCGCGGCGCGATAGGCGAGGAAGCGGTGTCCCCGGGAGCGGAGGTGCACACGGTCGTCCGCCCACATGGCGGGGTCTCCGATCTCCGGGAGCGCCTCGAGATCCAGCAGCATCGCTCCCGTCTCGGCGGCGATGCTGCGCAGCTCCGAGGCGAACACCGCGAATCGCCGTCCGAAGATGCGCGCCGCCCGGCGCCGGGGCAGGAACGGAGTGACCAGGAGCACGTCGGCGCCCGACGCCCGCAACGTCTCCACGGATGCACGCAGCTCCCGGGCGAGGCGTACCGGATCCGCCGCGTGCCCCACGAGGTCGTTCGCGCCCATGAACACCGACACGAGGTCGGGACGAAGCGCCAGAGCACGAGGGACCTGGTCCGCGGCGAGGTCGCGGACGCGCCGACTGCGGACCGCCAGATTCGCGTACCTCAGTCCGGCTCCGTCGTCGCCGGCATGGGCGAGGAGCTGAGCGAGCCGGTCGGCCCACCCCCGGTAGCGGCCCCGCGGTTCCCGAGAGCTGTCGCACAGCCCCTCGGTCAGAGAGTCGCCGAGGGCGATGTAGCGGCGCCACGGCAACGGGGAGCGCACTGCGGAGCGGACCACGGGGGACGGCGCCGCGGGACGTGTGCCCGCTCGGCGCAGGAGCGCATCGTCGATCGGGCGGAGCGCCTGCGCGTCCCGGTAGTGCCCGAGGAGTTCCCCGACACGCGCCGCCCACGATCGTGATCGCACCGACTCCCTGGCGGCGAGGGCGAAGGCGCGACGCTTGCCGGCGTCACCGACCAGGTCCACGACCCGCGCGCGCAGATCGCCGAGGTCGCCCGGCCGATACAGCCATCCGTCGACGCTCGAGCGCACGAGGTCGACGGGCCCGCCGGTGCCGGTGGCAACGACCGGAACACCGGACGCGAGGGCTTCCTGGATCGTCTGGCCGAAGGTCTCGCTCTCTCCGGGGTGCACGAAGACGTCGAACGCCGCGAGGGTGCGCGCCAGCTCCTCTCCGGCGAGGTGCCCGGTGAACACCGCCGACGGCATCGCCCGCTCGAGAGCGGATCGCGACGGACCGTCGCCGACGACCACGACGCGCGCTCCAGGGAGGTCGCAGAGGACGCGGAGATCCTCGACCTGCTTCTCGGGTGCGAGGCGGCCGACGTAGCCGATCACGAGGTCGCCGCCCGCCAGGCGCGCGCGCACGCGCTCGTCGCGCCGATGCGGGGCGAAGAGGTCCGCATCGACGCCCCTCCCCCAGTGTCGAAGACGGTCGACGCCGAGGCCCTCGAGCTGCCGGAGCGACGCGGTGGAGGGCGCGAGTGTCAGAGTCGCCCGTCGGTGCAGACGCGCGGTGTGCTGTTCCACGAGGGAGGTCGCGTGCGGAAGTCCGTAGCGGCGGGCGTAGGCGACGACATCCGTCTGATAGATCGCGACCGTCGGCACGCGCAGGGCATCGGCGGCGGCGACACCCTGCCATCCGAGCACGAACGGCGAAGCGAGGTGGACCACGTCCGGCTCGAAAGCGCGGAGGATGGTCGCCAGACGCGCCGCCCGGGCGAACACCACGCGCACCTGCGGGTACCCGGGGAGCGGCACCGACCGCAGCAGTGCCGTCCGGGCCCCGTACAGCGGAGCCCCGGGCGGGTCGCCCGCGCCGACTTCGTCGGAGCGCGGCGCGATGACGAGGGTGTCGTGCCCGGCGTCGGACAGATGCCGCAGGACGTGGAGCACCGAACCGGTGACGCCGTTCATGTGCGGCAGGAAGGACTCGGCAAGGAGCGCGACTCTCACGCCTCCAGCGTGGCCGCATCGCACCGCCCCGGGTGAGCGTTCTCCGTGGGTTTCGCCGACTGTTCATCCTCTGCTCGCCCCGACGACACCCCACCTCGAGGACCTCGCGCTCGACGGGGCGGCGTTTCGGTCGTAACGGTCTCTCGCGCGGTCGTCCCCGGGTGTGATCGGATGGAAGGGACTCGCGACGACGCGCGGAGGGGATGACGATGACCGACCGTGCATTCGCGCGCGGCAGTGCCGCCTCCCGCGTCTTCGCGATCGTGATGATCGCCGTCATCGCCGTCGCCGGGCTGACCGTCGGCGCGCTCCTTTGGGAGGCTCAGCGCGCTGCGCGATCCGAGGCGGAGCGCGTCACCGCCGCCATCGCCTATACCCTGTCCGTCAATCCCATGGTGGTGGGCGCGGTCGCCGACGACGATCCCGCACGCGCGACGGAGACCCTGCAGCCGGTCGCGGTCGGCGTCGTGGAGAGCACCCCGGCGGACTTCGTCACGGTCATGGACGTGGGCGGGATCCGGATCACCCACCGTGATCCGACGCAGATCGGTCGGCCCTACATCGGGACCATCCCGACGTCGGACTCTCCCCTCACCGAGGAGTTCGCCGGAACCCTCGGTCCCTCGGTGCGCACGATCGCGCCGATCCGCACGTCCGGTGACATCGTGGGCTGGGTAGCGGTCGGGGTGACCGTCGGGTCGATCGGCGAGGCCGTCCTTCCCCGGGTCCTCGTGGCCGGCGGGATCGCTGCAGGGCTCGTCGCCGCGGGTCTCGGGGGAGCCGCGCTCGCCCGCCGCGCGACTCGGCGGGTCGCCGGCGACCTTCCGGCGCGAGCCGTGCGGGACACCCTCGCCGCCGCCGCGTCGATGCGCACCCTCGGGGAAGCGCTCCGCGCGCAGACTCACGAGCACGGCAACCGCATGCACACCGCCGTCGCCCTCCTGGAGCTCGGCAGGACGGAAGAGGCCGTCAGCCTGCTCACCGCGTCCGCCCGGCAGAGTCAGATGCTCGTGGACGATGTCGCCGCGCGCATCGACGGCGATCCGACGGTGGGCGCGCTGCTCCTCGGCAAGGCCTCGCAGGCTCAGGAACGTGGCATCCGATGGACGGCCGAGATCGCACCCGATGCCCCGCGATCGCTCCTCACCCCGGTCGACCAGGTCGCGCTCGTCGGCAACCTGGTCGACAATGCGCTGGACGCCGCGGCGGCGGGGCCGGAGCCGCGATGGGTTTCGCTCACGATGGCGCGCACCAGCGAGGACGAGCTCCTCCTCACCGTTGCCGACTCCGGCACCGGTGTCTCGCCGCACCTCCGGCAGCGCATCTTCGAGCGCGGCTTCTCCACCAAACCCGCCGGCGAGACCGGACGCGGCTTCGGCCTCGCACTCGTCCGCGCCGTCGTGGACGATGTCGGAGGATCGCTCGTGCTGGCCGAGGGCGCCCCGACGACCTTCCGCGTCGTCCTGCCGACGGAGGCCCCGCGATGATCCGCGTACTGCTGGTCGACGACGAGACCCTGACGCTGGAGCTGCATCGCGGATACATCGACCGCATCGAAGGGTTCGAGGTCGTCGCCGAATGCTCCGGAGCGCGCGCGGCCGTCGCCGCGGTGCTCGAGGAGGCACCGGGGGCCCGCGTCGACCTCATCCTCCTGGACATGACGATGCCGGACGGCTCCGGCCTGGACGTCCTGCGCCACCTCCGCGCCCACGGGGCGGAGGTCGACGTCATCGCCATCACGTCGGTGCGCGACGCGGACGTCGTTCGCCAGGCGATCAGCCTGGGGGCGACGCACTACCTCGTCAAGCCGTTCACCTTTGCGGCGCTCCACGAACGCCTCGAGCAGTACCGCCTCTTCCACCGGCGGGCGACGGATGCCGCGGGGCCCGCGACACAGGCCGAGATCGATGCGCTGCTCGGTGCGTCGCGCCCGGTGGCCGCGGTCACCCTCCCCAAAGGTCTCTCTGCGACCACGCTCGCCCGCGTCCGCGACGACGTGCGCGGACACGACGGGGCATGGTCATCGGCGACCGAGATCGCCGAGAGGCTGGGCATGTCGCGGGTCGCCGCACGACGGTATCTCGAGCACCTGGTCGAGGCCGGCCGCATCGAACGGGGTGCGCGGTACGGCACTCCGGGCAGACCGGAGTCGGAGTACCGCTGGCGCCGCTGAACGACGGGACCCGTCAGGAGCCGGTCCCTCCCCCGAGCAGGTCCGCGAAGGACCGTCCCTCGCCGAGATAGTGGGCGGGATCGAACGGATCCGCTACGGTCGCGGGCGCCCGACCGACGATCGCGTCGGCGAGCTCTCGCGCGCCCCGGTCGATGCGGTCGCCGAGCGGACTCACCGTGTCGGCATCCGCTCCCCAGTCGCTCGACGCCGCGAACACGCCCGTCGACACGGGCTCGGCATGCAGATAGGCGAACAGCGGCCGGATGGCGTAGTCGATGGCGAGCGAGTGCCGCGGCGTGCCTGCGTTCGCGCCCAGAAGGACAGGCTTCCCGGTGAGCGAGGTGGGCTCGAGGACGTCGATGAAGGACTTGAACAGTCCCGAGTAGCTCGTGGAGAAGATGGGCGTCACGGCGATGAGGGCGTCGGCTGCCACGACACGTGCGATGACGGCCGAGAGCGCCGGTGGAGCGAAACCCGTCAGAAGGTTGTCGGTGATCTCGTGCGCGAGATCGCGCAGCTCGATCACGTCGACCTCCGCCTCCACGCCGCGCTCCGCGAGCGCCGTCACCGTCGCCGCCGACAGGCGGTCGGCGAGCAGCCGGGTCGAGGACGGGCTGGAGAGTCCGGCGGAGACCACCGCGATCCGACGCGTCATCTCAGGCTCCCTTCCGCATCGCCGCGGCGCCGAACGCCGATCCGCCCGCGGTCTGCCGCGAGGCTCCGTCACGATAGGGGGAACCTGCCGTGAGGTTGTCCCCGCGGTTGCCGGCGGGAACAGCCTCGCGCGGAGCCGCGTCGCCGTAGGCGCGCGCGACCAGTCCCGCGTGCGTCGGCGCGTCCGGCACCTCGACCGGACGGTCCTTCGCCAGTTCGCGCCGGAGGACGGGGACCACCTCGTCCCCGAGGATGTCCAGCTGCTCCAGCACGGTCTTCAGCGGAAGCCCCGCGTGATCGATGAGGAACATCTGACGCTGGTAGTCGCCGAACGTCTCCCGCATGCCGGCGTAGCGATCGATGATCTGCTGCGGCGATCCGACGGTCAGCGGGGTCATCTCGCTGAAGTCCTCCAGGCTCGGCCCGTGCCCGTAGACGGGGGCGTTGTCGAAGTAGGGCCGGAACTCCCGGACGGCGTCCTGAGAGTTCTTCGCCATGAACACCTGACCACCCAGACCCACGATCGCCTGCTCGGGGGTGCCGTGGCCGTAGTGCGCGAAACGCTGGCGGTAGAGCGAGATCAGGCGCTGGTAGTGCTCCTTCGGCCAGAAGATGTTGTTGGCGAAGAAGCCGTCGCCGTAGTAGGCGGCCTGCTCGGCGATCTCGGGGGTGCGGATCGACCCGTGCCACACGAACGGCGGGACGCCGTCGAGGGGTCGGGGGGTCGAGGTGAACCCCTGGAGAGGCGTGCGGAACTGTCCTTCCCAGTCCACGACGTCCTCCCGCCACAGGCGGTGGAGCAGATCGTAGTTCTCGATCGCGAGCGCGAGGCCCTGACGGATGTCCTTCCCGAACCAGGGATAGACGGGTCCGGTGTTGCCCCGCCCGAGGATCAGATCGGTGCGGCCGCCGGACACGTGCTGGAGCATCGCGTAGTCCTCGGCGATCTTGACCGGATCGTTCGTCGTGATCAGCGTCGTCGCCGTCGACAGCAGAAGTCGCTCGGTCTGACCGGCGATGTACGCGAGCGTCGTGGTCGGCGAGGACGACCAGAACGGGGGGTTGTGGTGCTCGCCGAGCGCGAAGACGTCGAGCCCCACCGCTTCGGCGTGCCGGGCCACGGTGATGGTGTTGCGGATCTTCTCCGCTTCGCTGGGCGTGCGTCCGTCGGTGGGGTCTTCGGTGATGTCGCTCACCGTGAAGATGCCGAACTGCATCGCGGGCCACGGGGTGGTGTCGTTCACGATCTCTCCGCTCTGGGTCCTCGGGATCCTCCGAGGCCAATCTATGCAAATGAATGCATCCCCTGCAACGCCGACGCTCTCAGAGTATTCCCGGAGGTCCGCCAGGAGTAACGTGGCGGCGTCATGAGCGAAACCACGCCACCCCGGAAGACGCGAACGCCCTTCTGGGACAACGCGCGATTCGCGGCGATCATCCTCGTCGTCGCGGGTCACGCGATCCAGCGCCTCACCTACGACTCGGATGCCGCGTACGCGGTGTATCTGGCGATCTACGCCTTCCACATGCCCGCGTTCGCGATCATGGCCGGGTACTTCTCCAAGTCCGGGGCCCCGACGTCCCGACAGATGGCGCGCGTGCTCACCGACATCGTGATCCCCTACGTGATCTTCGAGACCGTCTGGTCCCTGCTGTCGTGGGTGATCGACGGCAACCCGGGAATCGACGTCACCCAGCCGTCGTGGACGCTCTGGTTCCTCCTCGCGCTGGCGATCTTCCGCGTCGCACTCCCCTACCTGGCCCTCCTCCGGTGGCCGCTGCTGTGGACGGTCGCGATCTCCGTCGGCGCGGGGTACCTCACCCACGTCGATGCGACCTTCTCGCTGTCGCGCGCGCTGGGCCTCCTCCCCTTCTTCACGCTGGGATGGTGGCTACACGAGCACGACATCGTCGAACGGCATCGGCTCCTCCGCCCGCGCCCGTGGCCGCTCGTCGTGTCCGCCGCGGCGATCCTCCTCGGCGCCCTGGCGATCGCGTGGCTCTTCTCGGACACCTGGCGCGATGTCGGCCTCGGCACGTGGATGTTCTATCGCGACGACTACTCCAGCCTCGGCGTCGCCGCATGGTGGGCGGGCGGCATCCGCCTGCTGCTGATCGCGGTCGCCCTCGTGCTGAGCGCCGCGTTCTTCGTCCTCATCCCCCGCGGACAGAAGCGCTGGACGACCCTCGGCCAATACACGATGTACGTCTATCTCCTGCATACCTTCGTCCTCTATCCGTTCCGCGAGACCGGCGTCCTCCGGGACGCGCGCCCGGACTGGGTCTGGCTTCCCGCGGTGCTGCTGGCATCGGTGGCCATCGCGGTGGTCCTGTCGTCCGGGGCCGTCCGTCGCGTCTTCCGGCCGCTGGTCGAACCGCGTCCGGCCTGGCTCTTCGCCGACCCCACGCTCGCCGGACGCGAAGGGCGCCGCACCGACCCGACGGGCGCCCGCCGGCCCGAGCGGTAACGCGAGGCAACACGCTCCGACCGCGGGCGGCCTTGGGCGTATCGTCGGGGGATGTCCGAGCTGTCCCTGCCGATCCTCGACCTGTCCGACCTCGACGCCGGCGCGGAGAACGCCGCACGCTTCCGCGCCGAGCTCCGCCGCGCCGCGCACGAGGTCGGCTTCTTCTACCTCACCGGAACCGGTATCCCATCGCAGCTCGAGGCGGATCTCCTGCGGGTCTCCCGCGCCTTCTTCGCCCTGCCGGAAGCGGACAAGCTCGCGATCGAGAACATCCGCAGTCCGCACTTCCGGGGCTACACCCGCGTCGGCGGCGAGCGCACCCAGGGACGGGTCGACTGGCGCGAGCAGATCGACGTCGGACCCGAGCTCCCCGCCATCGAGGATCCGACCGCGCCCGATCACGCCCGACTCGTCGGACCGAACCTGTGGCCGCCGGCACAGCCCGAGCTGCGCGTCGTCCTCGACGAGTGGCAGCGGCATCTCATCACGGTCTCCCGACGACTTCTCGGCGCGTGGGCACAGGCGCTCGGCGCCCCCGAGACGTTCTTCGACGCGTCCTTCGCCGAGCCCGCGACCCTGCTGAAGGTCGTGCGCTACCCCGGGACCACGGCGCCGGAGCCGCAGCAGGGTGTCGGAGCGCACAAGGATGCCGGCGTCCTCACCCTGCTCTGGGTGGAGCCGGGCCGCGGTGGACTGCAGGTCGAGAAGGCGGGGACCTGGGTGGACGCACCGCCGGTCGAGGGCGCCTTCGTGGTGAACATCGGCGAGATGCTGGAGTACGCCACGCAGGGGTATCTGGTGGCGACGAACCACCGGGTCGTCTCCCCGCGGTTCCCGGAGGATCGCATCTCGGTGCCGTTCTTCTTCAACCCCGCCCTCGACGCCCGCCTGCCGCTCATCGAGCTCCCGAAGGACCTCGCCGCGGCGGCACGCGGCGTCACGCAGGACCCCGCGAACCCGATCCACGCGGTCTTCGGCGACAACGCCCTGAAGTCACGACTGCGTGCGCATCCCGACGTCGCCGAGATCCACCACGCCGATCTCCTTGCCCGGCGTCGCGCGGACGACATCGCCTGAACGGCGACGCTCGGGCGGTGAGACCTCCGGGAACGACGAAGGCCGCCCCACACCTGGGGCGGCCTTCCAAGAAAGTTTTGCGCGATTGAACGCTGGTGCGTGCTCCGCGTCAGACGCGGTGCTCGACCTCCGGTCGCGTCAGCGACGCAGACCCAGGCGCTCGATCAGCGAGCGGTAGCGCTCGATGTCGATGTCCTGGAGGTAGCCGAGCAGACGACGGCGCTGGCCCACGAGCAGGAACAGCCCACGACGCGAGTGGTGGTCGTGCTTGTGCTGCTTCAGGTGCTCGGTCAGGTCCTTGATGCGCTGCGACAGCATCGCGACCTGCACCTCGGGGGATCCGGTGTCACCGGGGTGCGTCGCGTACTCTTCGATGATCGCCTTCTTGACATCTGCTTCAAGTGCCATAGATTCGATCCCCTCTCTGCTTGTTGCGCGGCGCCCGACGCAGGATGCGTGAGCTCTCTTTCTCCGCGGCCGATCCAACGGCAACTGCACGAGTCTACCAGGTGCCGCACGCGGGCGATGTCGCGGGGCGGCGCTAGAGTCGGGCGGTGACCGCCGATGCCCCCGCCCGCGACCTCGCGCGGGGTTCCCGCGCCTCCATCGCGATCCAGTTCATCCTCTGCGGGACCATCTGGGGATCGAGCTTCCTGTTCATGAAGATCGCACTCACCGGGATGTCGCCGGGACAGGTCGCGTGGTCCCGCCTGGTCCTGGGCGCCCTGACCCTCGGCGTCTTCGTCGCGCTGCGTCGCGATCGACTCCCCCGCAGCCTCGCGGTCTGGGGTCACATGACGGTCCTGGCGGTGTCGTTCTGTGTCGCACCGTTCCTCCTCTTCTCGTGGGCGCAGCAGTACGTCACGAGCGGACTCGCCAGTATCTTCAACGCGACCACGCCGATCATGACGGCGATCATGGCGTGGGCCGTGTTCCGCGTCGAGCGCCTCGGCGCCACGCAGATCCTCGGCATCCTCCTCGGGATCGCCGGCGTCGCCGTCATCATCGGACCGGGAGCCGCCGAGGGAGAGGGGCTCGTGCCCTCCTTCGCGATCCTCGGCGCGACCGCGTGCTACGGGTTCAGCCTGGCGTACATGCGGCGCTTCGTCTCCGCCTCGGGCATGACGGCGCTGACGTTCTCGTTCCTGAACATCGGGATCGCGGCGGCGATCATGATCGTCCTCACACCCGTGGTGGCCCTCTCCCCCCTGCAACCGGACGTCCCGGTCCTCATCAGCGCCCTCCTGCTCGGCTGCCTCGGCACCGGAATCGCCTACATCTGGAACCAGAACACCGTCCGCGCGTGGGGGCCGACGCGAGCCTCGACGGTCACCTACATCACCCCGGTCGTCGGGGTCGCCCTCGGCATCCTGATCCTCGGCGAACCGCTCCACTGGAACGAACCCGCCGGGGCCGTGATCGTCTTCCTCGGCATCCTCCTCGCACAGGACCGCCTGAGACGACGCCCGAGGACGACGGAGGGGGCGTCAGCCGCAGCCGCCGCCCCCTCCGCTCCGGGTGTCACGCCTGGTGAGCGCCCTGAAGGTCGAGCTCGATCGTGACGTCCTTGCCCACGAGGACACCGCCGGTCTCCAGCGCGGCATTCCACGTCAGGCCGAACTCCTCGCGGTTGATGACCGTCTTCGCGGTCGCACCGGCCTTGTAGTTGCCCCACGGGTCGGAGCCGAAGCCGCCGAAGTCGACGTCGAAGGTGACGGGCTTGGTGGTGCCGCGGATGGTCAGGTCGCCGTCGACGAGGAAGTCGCCGTTCTCGATGCGCACACCGGTGGATACGAAGTCGATGGCGGGGTGGTTCTCCACGTCGAAGAACTCGGCGGAGCGGAGGTGCTCATCACGCCCGGCGTCCTTCGTCGTGAGGGAGGCGGCGTCCACCTGAGCGGTGAGCGTGGCCTCGAGAGGGTTCTCGGGGGCGGTGAGGGTCGCGCGCTTGATGTCGAAGGCGCCGCGCACCTTGGAGATCATCATGTGGCGGACGACGAAGCTGACCTCGCTGTGCGCGGGGTCGAGCTCCCAGACGCCGGGACGGTAGCCGGGGATATCGGTGGCAGTGGTGGTCATAGAGGTCAATCCTTCAGGTCAGGCCGCTCGGCGGCGGTTCGATCTCCCCAACCGGGGCATCCCACGATTCTATTCCCATGAATGAATCGAACCTGACCGGAACGTGAACGGGCGGGACCGGGTGCACCCCGATCCCGCCCGTTCTCCGTCGGTCTGTCAGCCGACGGCGACGAGGTCGATGATGAAGATGAGGGTCTTGCCGCCGAGGAAGTGGCCGCCGCCGGTGCCGTAGGCGAGGTGCGGCGGGATGACCAGCTCGCGGCGACCGCCCACCTTCATGCCGGGGATGCCGTCCTGCCAGCCCTGGATCAGGCCGCGCAGCGGGAACTGGATGGTCTCGCCGCGGTTCCAGGAGGAGTCGAACTCCTCGCCGGAGGCGTACTCGACTCCGACGTAGTGGACGGTGACGTTGTCGCCGGGCTTCGCCTCGGCGCCGTCACCCGTGATGATGTCGCGGATGACGAGGTCGGCCGGTGCGGGTCCGGTGGGGGCGTCGATCTCGGGCTTGGTGCGGTCGTCAGTCATTCCTCCATCCAAGCACGTGCCACGGGACCCTTGACAGCGACGGCGCGCATTCGGCATCCTGAGGGAAGACCAACTCAGCGCTCGGGAGTCACGCAGGCATCGCCGCGGCACCGGGCGCTGAGTCTTTCCCGGAGCATCCTTCCCCGACGGATCAGGGTGCGAACAGGGCCGCGCGGGCCGCCGCAGTCTTCACCAGCAGTTCCTGCTCGTCGTGGGCAGCGTACGGGTCGCGACCGGTGATCGCGCGCTGCCGCGCTGCCGCGAGGCGGGTCGCGTCGGCGATGAACGCGCGCATGACGGCCGTCCGGTCGCCGCGCAGCGTCCGCGCCCACGCCATCCCCGCCCTCCGCCCGGGCGAGGTCGCGAGCATCTCGACCTCCTGCGGCGTGAACCAGCCCGCCGCCGCGTACTCGCCGAGGCGGGTGCGCGTGAGCCGGGCCTCCTCGCGGCGCAGCATCAGCACGCCCAGGACGAACACGACGAACAGGGGCACCTGCAGGACGACGTAGAGGGCGAAGAAATCGCCGAAGACCGCCGAGCCGTTCCACAGCGCGTGCAGGGCGATCGCGCCGGCGAGCCCGAGAAGCCAGGGGCCGAGGGCCGCCCCGAAGGACGCTCCGCGCCGCGCGGCGAGACCGAGGGCGAAACCGATGAGGCACGTGAACATCACGTGCGCGAAGGGCGACAGGATGCCGCGGACGAAGAAGGTCGCCGTGACGGTCTCGGCGCCGCCCTCGAGGAAGCTCACCGCGAAGTACTGGATGTTCTCGGTGAAGGCGAAGCCGGCACCGATCAGGGCGCCGTAGACGATGCCGTCCACGGGACCGTCGAACGCGCGCCGGGCGGTCGCGAACAGCAGGAGGAGCCCCAGACCCTTCCCCACCTCCTCGACGATCGGCGCCTGGACCACGGACTGGAGAGCCTCACGGAGCGGAGTGTCGGCGGGGCCGAAGAGGGTGGTGATCCCGAGATCGACGGCGAGCGCGATGCCCACAGCGGCGACCGCGCCCCACGCGACGGCGAACACGACCAGACCGCGCGGTTCCGGCTCCCACCGGTCCACCAGCCGGACCGCGACGAGCACCAGCGCGAGCGGCACGAGAGCCAGGACCATCCCGAGGAGCGACGCCCCCGCCCCGAGGAAGGTCAAGAAGTATCCGACGAGCCCGACCGTGACGAAGGCGAGGATGCCGACCGCCCAGATCGGCGCCGAACGTCCCTTCCGTGCGGGCACCGGAACCACGGCGTCGGTGACCACGGTCGAGGGGATCGCGGCGGCGCTCGCGTGCGGCGGCTGGGCCAGGGCAGAGGGGAACGGCGGCGGCGTCAGCGACGGTCTCCCGGGAGCGGGACCGGACGGATTCGTCATGGCTGACAGCCTACGGTCCGCGTTCGGCGGATCATGATCACAAAGACCACAACGCTCCCCCGCCCCACCCGCCCGCTAGGTTGGGAGGATGCGCTTCGCCCACGTCATCCCCCCGGGCTCGGAGTCAGCGCAGCTCGTCATCGCCGAGGGCGACGAGGCGATCTTCGTGTCCGAGCTGTTCGACGGCGCGCCCGGCGTGCTGGAAGATCTGATCGCCGGCGGGCAGGAGCTGCTCGACCGCGTGCGGGATGCGGCCGGGCGTGCGCCTCGGCATCCGCTGGCGGGGATGCCCTTCGCCTCCGCCGTGCTCGCGCCGCCGGTCATCCTCGCGGTGGGCCTCAACTACGCCGCGCACTCGAGCGAGCTGGGCCTGAAGACCGATTCCACCCCGACCGTCTTCGTGCTGTGGCCGAATTCCCTCGCTGCCCACCAGACCACCACCGCGTGGCCGCGCTCGTTGAGCGAAGCGGTCGACTACGAAGCCGAGCTCGGCGTGATCATCGGAAAGCCCGCGAAGGACGTCTCACCCGAGGACGCCCTCGACCACGTGTGGGGCTACACCGTCGTCAACGACATCACCGCGCGTGACATCCAGTATTCCGAAGCGCAGTGGTCGCGCTGCAAGTCCTTCGACGGGTTCACCCCGACCGGACCGTTCGTGGTCACCGCCGATGAGATCCCCGACCCGCAGAGGCTACACATCTGGACGGTCCTCGACGGCCGGACCCTGCAGGACGCCTCCACCGATCAGATGGTCCGTCCCGTCGCCACCCTGATCTCGCATCTGTCGTCGTCGGCGACGCTCCTGCCGGGAACCCTCATCTCCACCGGAAGCCCGGGGGGCGCCGGGTACTCCCGCGATCCTCAGGTGTTCCTCCGCGATCGCTCCACGGTCACCGTGGGCATCGACGGCATCGGGGCGCTGACCACGCACTGCCGCATCCTCGATTGAGGAGCGGCGCGGACAGCGCCCCGACGAGGACCGCTCAGCTGAGGATCTGGTCGCAGTCGACCATGACCCCGTTGATCTCGTAGACGCCGCCGCCGAGCTGCTGGCACTGGCGGACGACTTCTTCGGTCGCCTGCATGAGCGTCGGGAAGATCACGGCGAAGAACACGATCGCCGCGATGACCCCCACGACCAGCAGAATCGAGCTGATGATGATCGCGGCGACGGCCCAGGGGTTCTTCGCGCCGGCCTTGCGGCTCTGGATCAGCGCCACGATGCCGAGGATCAGTGCGATGACCTGCATGAAGAACGACAGGACGAAAGCGACGATCCCGAGGGTCTTGCCGGGAACGGGACCGGCCGCCGGACCCGACGGAGCGGCAGGCGGCGCGGCGGAGTAGGCGGGCGGCGGGGTGTGGTCCGCGGGGTTCTGGGGATCGGTCATGGGGTTCCTCTCACTCGGATTCTGCCTGACCGTATCGGCTGCGCACCGGCGCTGCAATCTCGCGCTCCCGCACCCCCCTCACGCCCCGGTGTCGTCGCCGTCGATGTCGCCGGCGGCGATGACGGGGATGGCCGCGGTGACCGCCTCGAGACCCGACAGTCGCGCCGGGGAGAGCTGCTTCGTGACGTCCTCGCGCGACATCAGCCCTGCCTCCACCACGAGATCGGCGACGTTGTGCCCGGTGAGCAGCGCCGTCTTGGCGAGGGCGGCCGCCGCGGCGTATCCGATGTGCGGCGTGAGCGCGGTGATGACCCCGACGGAGGACCCGACCATCGCGCCCAGACGCTCGCGGTTGACGGTGATGCCGTCGACGCAGTTCACCCGCAGCGTGTGCATCCCGCGCCGCATCCAGGTGATCGACTGGAAGATCGAGTGGGCGATGACGGGCTCGAACGCGTTGAGCTGGAGCTGACCGCCCTCCACCGCCATCGTGACGGTGAGGTCGGCGCCGGCGACGGCGAACGCGACCTGGTTCACGACCTCGGGGATGACGGGATTGACTTTCCCGGGCATGATGCTCGAACCCGCTTGGCGGGCGGGCAGGTTGATCTCGCCCAGACCCGCCTGCGGTCCGGAGGACAACAGCCGCAGGTCGTTGCAGATCTTGGACAGCTTGATCGCGTTGCGCTTGAGCGTCGAGGAGAACGACATGAAGGCGCCGGTGTCGCTCGTCGACTCCACGAGGTCGGTCGCCAGCTCGAGGTCGAGTCCGGAGATCTCCCGCAGATGACGCAGCACCGCCGCCCCGTAGTCGGGGTGCGTCGTGATGCCGGTTCCGATCGCCGTGGCACCCATGTTGATCTCGTACAGCAGGTACGCGTTCTCCGTGAGGCGCTTGTGGTCCTCCCCGAGCGTCGTGGCGAAGCCGTGGAACTCCTGCCCGAGGGTCATGGGCACGGCATCCTGCAGCTGGGTGCGCCCGACCTTCAGCACATCGTGGAACTCCACGGCCTTCGCCAGGAACGCCTTCCGCAGGAGATCGAGCTCCTCCATCAGCGTCAGCAGATCCAGGCTCAGGCCGACCTTGATCGCGGTCGGGTAGACGTCGTTGGTCGACTGGCTGCGGTTGGTGTCGTCGATCGGCGACAGGAACGCGTAGTCGCCCTTCTCGCGCCCGGCGAGTTCGAGGGCGATGTTGGTGATCACCTCGTTGGCGTTCATGTTGGTCGAGGTTCCGGCCCCGCCCTGGATCACCCCGACGACGAACTGGTCGTGGAACCGTCCCTCGATCACCAGCTGGGCGGCCCGGTCGATGAGGTCGGCCTTCTCGGCATCCAGGACGCCGATCTCCCTGTTGGCGCGCGCGGAGGCCTGCTTGACCATCGCCAGACCGCAGACGAGATCCTTGTAGACGGAGATCGGTCTCTTGGAGATCGGGAAGTTCTCCAGCGCGCGGGCGGTGTGGATGCCCCAGTACGCGTCGGCGGGGATCTCCAGGGATCCCAGGGAGTCGGTCTCGGTACGTGTGCGCGTCATCGCGTCCAGGGCCATGTGTGCAGTCCTCGTGGGTTGGTCACGGCGGTGTGAAGGGATGCCCCGACCCTACCCGCGTCACTCCACCGACACCCTGTACACCATGGCGTTCTCGAGACGCGAACTGTACACCGCGTCAGGTCAGCCGCGCTTCCGCGAGAACTCCTCCAGGCGCTCCTCCGGCGACATCCGCGCCATCCGTGCGACCCATTCCGCCGAGAAGAAGTCCGCGGACGGCGCGTCCACGACCGGGACCACCGAATGGGTGATGGTGTCCTCCCAGACGTGGACGAGCTGGAACGACTGACCGGCGTCCATGCCGTTGACCTCGACGGCGGGGCGGGAGATGTCCATCGTGTAGCAGCTGGCGGCGGCCACGCTCACCGGGATCCCCGCGAACGTCCCCGTGGTGGCGTAGTGCAGATGCCCGCCGAGGATCGCCCGGACATCACTCCCCCGCAGCACCTCGGCGAGACGGGTCTGCTCACGGAGCTCCAGGATGTCGAAGAGCGGAACGTGCGAGGGCAGGGGTGGGTGGTGGAGTGCGACGACCGTCCCGTGCGGCGCCGGAGTGGACAGCACGCCGGCCAGCCACTCCAGCTGAGCGGCGTCGAGCTCGCCGTGATGCCACCCGGGGACGCTGGTGTCGAGGGCCACCAGGCGCAGGCCGTTCAGGTCCCATACCCCCGTCAACGGCTCCTCCGTCGGGGCGGCGTCGAACAGCCCCCACCGCATCGCCGCGCGCTCGTCGTGGTTGCCCGCCACCCACACCACCGGAGCGCCCAGACGCTCCGCGACCGGCTCGACCACTGCGCGCAGGGCCCGATAGGCCTCGGGCTCGCCGAGGTCCGTGAGGTCTCCCGTGAAGACGAGCGCATCGGGTGCCAGCCCGGTCCGCTCGAGCGCCTCGAGCATGCGATCCAGATTCGCCGCCGTGTCGAAACGCCCCCCGAGGGGCGGGTTGCCCGCCAGAAGGTGGGTGTCGCTGAGGTGCACGAGGGTGTACCGGGGCGCGGCGTACTGACCGAACTGCGGGAGGGCGGCATCCATGCCCTCAGCCTGACACGACCCTCCCGCATCGACGAAGCACGGGTCGGGACCGCCGTGGCCGGGTGGAGCGCCGCTAGCGTGGACGGGTGAGTTCACACGACACCCTCCCGGCATCCGCCCCCGCTCCCGAACCCCGCCCCACGATCCGCAGCCATCACGGCGACGACGTCGAGGATCGCTACGAGTGGCTGCGCGCGAAGGACGACGCCGATGTCCTCGCGCACCTGGAGGCCGAGAACGCCTACACCGACGCGCGGACGGCGCACCTCGCGGATCTGCGGGAGCGGATCTTCACCGAGATCAAGGAGCGGACGCTCGAGACCGACCTCTCGGTACCGGTCCGCCGAGGGCAGTGGTGGTACTACTCCCGCACCGTGGAGGGGAGCCAGTACGGCATCCACTGCCGGGCACCGCTCGCCGCTCCCGAGGATTGGACCCCGCCGCGGCTGGACGCCGACACCGAGGTGCCGGGCGAGCAGATCCTGCTCGACGGCAACGTCGAGGCCGAGGGGCACGATTTCTTCTCACTGGGGAGCTTCGAGGTGTCGACCGACGGCACGCGCCTCCTCTACGGCGTGGACGTCGAGGGCGACGAGCGCTACACGCTGCGCGTCCGCGATCTCGTCACCGGGGAGAACCTGCCCGACGTCATCCCCGACACCTTCGCCGGAGCGACCTTCTCCCCCGACGGCGCGTTCATCGTCTACACGACCGTCGACGACGCGTGGCGCCCGGACACCGTGTGGCTGCACGAGATCGGCACGGCCGTCGACGCCGATCAGAAGCTCTTCCACGAGCCCGACGAACGGTACTGGGTCGGTGCCGGCTTCACCCGGAGCGACCGTTACCTGGTGATCGGGCTCGGATCCTCGATCACGTCGGAGGAGTGGATCCTGGATGCGGACGATCTGCGGGGCGAGCCCCGCGTGGTCTGGCCGCGCCGGGAGGGCGTGGAGTACGACAGCGAGCACGCGGTCGTCGACGGCGAGGACGTCCTGTTCATCCTGCACAACGACGACGCCCTGGACTTCGAGCTCGTCCGGGTGAGCGCCGAGGACCCGGCCGGCGCCCGCACCGTCGTCGTCCCCCACCTCCCGGGCCGACGCCTGCTCGGCCTCTCGACGTTCCGCGACTGGGGCGTCCTGGGCTACCGCCGCGAGGGGCTCGCGCGCCTCGGCCTGCTCGGCTACGCCGACGGCACCGTGGAGGAGATCGGCTTCGACGAGCCGCTCTACACCGTCGGTGGGAGCGGCAACCCGGAGTGGGCTCCCCCGGTCCTGCGGATCGGGTTCGGCTCGTTCGTCACTCCCGGCACGGTGTACGACCTCGACATCGCCACCGGTGAGCGGCACCTGCGTAAGCGCCAGCCGGTGCTCGGCGGGTACGACCCCGCCGACTACGCGCAGGCGCGTGTGTGGGCCCCGGCATCCGACGGCACCCGCATCCCGGTCTCCCTGGTGTGGAAGACCTCGTTCGGCGAGGCGGGAAGCGCACCCCGTGCCATGCACCTCTACGGCTACGGCTCCTACGAGCACTCGATCGACCCGGGCTTCTCGGTGTCGCGGCTGTCCGAGCTCGACCGCGGTGTGATCTTCGCAGTCGCGCATGTCCGCGGCGGCGGTGAGATGGGACGCCAGTGGTACGAGGACGGCAAGCTCCTCGCGAAGCGGAACACCTTCACCGACTTCGTCGACTGCGCCCGGCACCTGGTGGATTCCGGCTACACGACGCCGGAGACCCTCGTCGCGGAGGGCGGGTCGGCCGGCGGACTGCTCATGGGCGCGGTGGCGAACCTCGCCCCCGACCTGTTCGCCGGCATCCTCGCGGGTGTCCCTTTCGTGGATGCGCTGACGACCATTCTCGACCCCTCATTGCCGCTGACGGTCATCGAGTGGGACGAGTGGGGCGACCCCCTTCACGACCCGGACGTGTACGCCTACATGAAGTCGTACACCCCCTACGAGAACGTCCGCGAAGGCGTCCGCTACCCGCGGGTCCTCGCGGTCACCTCGCTCAACGACACGCGCGTCCTCTACGTCGAGCCGGCGAAATGGGTGGCACGTCTGCGCGAGGTGGGCGCGGATGCGCTCTTGAAGTGCGAGATGGTCGCCGGTCACGGCGGCGTCAGCGGCCGGTACAACAGCTGGCAGGAGCGCGCGTACGAGATCGCCTGGCTCCTGGACGTCGTCGGCGCCGCCTGACGGCGGCTTCACGTGGCACTCGTGGCCGCCTCACGTACGATGAGGCGGCCACGAAAGCCACATGAAGACCTGTTGCCGGGTCAGCCGAAGAGGGCAGCGGCCTCTTCATAGCGGTAGAGGGGCACGGAGTTCAGCTCGCCGAGCGCGTCGGCGAACGGCACGCGGACGATGTCGGTGCCGCGCAGCGCCACCATCTGCCCCCACGCCTCCTGCACGATCGCGTCGGCGGTGTGCAGGCCCAGGCGGGTGGCCAGGACCCGGTCGAAGCCCGACGGCGAGCCGCCGCGCTGGATGTGGCCGAGCACCGTGGCCCGGGTCTCGATGCCGGTGATCCGTTCGATCTCGGGGGCGAGGATCTCGCTGATGCCACCGAGGCGCGGGCGGTTGAACGCGTCCAGTCCCTTGTCGCTGTAGGCCTCGTCCATGTCCTTGAGCTTGAAGCCCTCCGACACCACGACCAGCGGCGCACGGCCGCGGTCGTGCGCCCGGGTGACCTGCTGGGTGATCTCCTCGATCGACAACGGCACCTCGGGGATGCAGATGACATGGGCGCCGGCGGCGATGCCGGCGTGCAGGGCGATCCAGCCGACGTGGCGCCCCATGACCTCGGCGACCATGCAGCGCTGGTGCGAATCGCCGGTCGTGCGGAGTCGGTCCATCGCGTCGGTGGCGATGTTGACCGCGGTGTCGAATCCGAACGAGTAGTCCGTGGCGCGCAGGTCGTTGTCGATCGTCTTCGGCACGCCGATGACGTTGATGCCGTCACCGGCGAGCCGGTTCGCCGCGGCGAGGGTGCCCTCGCCGCCGATCGCGACGATGCCGTCCAGGCGGTGGCCGTACATCGTCTTGGCGATGTTCTCGGCACCCCCGCGAGGGCCCTCGTAGGGGTTGGTGCGGCTGGTGCCGAGGATCGTCCCACCGATCTTGGACAGACCCTTCACCTCGTGCCGGGTCAGCGGGAAGAAATCGCCATCCACCACTCCGCGCCATCCGTCACGGATGCCGACGAACTCCAGGTCGTAGGTGGTCGTGCCCTTGAGCACGGCGCCGCGGATGACCGCGTTGAGTCCGGGGCAGTCACCGCCGCTGGTCAGGATGCCGATCTTCATTGCTGTGGTCCTCGCTGTCGGGAAATCGGGTCGGCCACGCTGCCTCACCCGACATTAGCGTCCGCGCGAGCGCGGTGCTACACGGCGGGCCGGAGGCCGGGACCGGGCGCGTGTCAGCCGCCGAGCGCCTGCCGCAGCAGGTGCATCAGCGCCGACAGCTGGACCGAATCGCTCGACTGCGGATCGACGGCGTCCCCGTCGAGAGCGCGTTGGGCGAGTCCCTGCTTGGAGTCGATGAGCTCGGCGATCTTCGTGTCGATCGTGTGCGCGGCGATGATCCGCCATGCCGTGACCGGCTCTTCCTGACCGATGCGGTGCACGCGGTCGATCGCCTGCGTCTGCTCAGCGGCCGTCCACGACAGCTCGGCGAGGACGACGTTCGACGAGGCCTGCATGTTCACCCCGACGCCCGCGGCCGTCAGTGAACAGACCGCCACCCCGACCTCGGGATCGTCGTTGAAGGCGTCGATCGCTTCCTGACGGGCCGCACTGGACTGGTCACCTCGAAGCGACACCGTCCGCAGACCCGCCGCGGCGAAATGCGCTTCCGCGGCATCCATGACGTCGATGTGCTTGGCGAAGAACACGACCTTGCCGACCGAGCGCTGCAGCTGCAGCGCGTAGTCCGCGGCGAGCACCGCCTTGGCCTGACCGATCTTCCGCACCATCGTGAAGACGTTGTCGCCCCCGGTGCCGGCGGCCTTGGACTCCTCGAGCTCGTTGTGCGCGACCAGGCGCACGATGTCGTCGTCGACCTCTCCGGGCGCCAGGCCCCGGTCGCCGCGCGCGTCGATGATCCGGCGGTACTTCGCCGCGAGTCGTGCACCCAGTTCGCGCTCGGCGGCGCGGATCGAGCGGCCGAAGTCGTCGTCGAGCTGCACGGGGAGGTCGGCGATGAGCTTGTCCGGGAGATCGGCGGCGACATCCTTCTTCTTGCGCCGTACGATGCCCATCGAGATCACCGCGTCGCGCGCCTCGGGGTAGAACGCCTTGTCGGCGGGGGTGAGGCCGGTGGCGTCGAGCTTGTCCATCAACAGCGGCCCCGGCTTCTCGCCGTTCGTCCAGCCGAGGAACCGCCAGATCGCGTCGAAATCCTCGACGTCGTTGATCAGCGGCGTACCCGTGAGGGCGAGGAGGAGGGGGTTGCCGGTCTGCTCACGGATGCGGCCCGCCAGCGCGAGCACGTTCCGCGAGCGCTGCGAGGTGAGGTTCTTGATGAAGTGCGCCTCGTCGACGACCATGCCCTTCAGACCCAGCGCGCTGAGCCACGACAGGTGCCGATCGAGGATCTCGTAGTTGACGATGAAGACGTCCGCGAAGGCGTCGATGTTCTCACCGTCGCCCTGGATCACCGTCGCGCGACGCTGCGGCGTCCATCGCTCGACCTCGCGCGCCCAGTTCATCTTCACGACGTTCGGCACGACCACCAGCAGCGGGTACGCGTCGGCGACGGATGCCGCGAGGACCGACTCGGCGGTCTTGCCGAGCCCGGGCTCATCGGCGAGGAGGAAAGAGCGATGCCCTTCGCGGACCGCCTCCAGGAAGCGCGACTGGTGGGGCATGATCTGCAGGCCCCGCGGCGAGAGCCGGTCGAACTCCGGAACGGGAGGGAGCTCCATCGACGCAGCCGCGCCGCCGGCGCCCGTCTCGAAGGCCTTGTAGAGCGGCCCCATCAGCTCCCACCCGTCCAGACGCCGTCGGGCGGTGGAGGCGGGGGCGCGGGCGGTGAGATCGGGGGCGAGGAACGGGTTGGCCATCTGCCGCGCCTCGACCTGCGGCGGGATGACCTGCCGCTCGGCAAGGGCCGCGGGGACGACGGCGGCCGCGGCGGGCGCGGCGTCGGTGATGATCAGCTCGTCCGGCGGCAACTCCGCCCCGGATTCCAGCAGCCAGTCCCGCCGCATCCTGCGGGCGACCGGCGACGTGGCCTGATCCACCTCGAGCAATTGGATGAGCGAGGTGTCGCGCGCGGCGGTCTTGGCAAGGATGGTTGCCACGCCGTCCAAGCGCTTGAGCAGCTCGGCGCGGGTGGCGTCGCTCGCCTCGGTGTCGGCCTTGACCCGCGCCCGCTCCTCGCGGACGAGGAAGGCGATGACCTGGAACTTCACGCGGTTGGTCGGTCCGAGCTTGCCGCGCTGGGCCTTGGCCTCGACCTCGCGCACCTTGCGGGCGAGGATCGGGATGATCGGCGACTCGTCGTCCCGACGGGCGGACGAGGGCCTGCGCCGTCGCGAAGAGGACGTCTGGGTGGGCGCCGTGGTCGGCATGCTCCTCCTGAGCGTGGATGCCGGAGAACCCGGCGTTGTCCGATCGATGATCGGCCTGGCAGCGTGCGTCCCGCGGGCGGCGCGGACGCCGTCGCGAACGCGGGAGGGGGTGTGTCGCCGGATGCCGCGGGCCCGCGCTTGGCGCGGTGCGGCGTCGCGTGGCAGCCCCCGGCGTAGAGTCTAGCGGACGCGACCCGTCCTCATCCCCACAGCTGCGCGGCGATGTCGGCGGAGTACCCCTCGGGGAGGACGTCGATCCAGCTGGTGGC
Organism: Microbacterium sp. NPDC077184; assembly: GCF_040687055.1. Lineage (NCBI taxonomy): Bacteria > Bacillati > Actinomycetota > Actinomycetes > Micrococcales > Microbacteriaceae > Microbacterium > Microbacterium sp. NPDC077184. Next base: position 183,802 of record NZ_JBFBMM010000006.1, on the reverse strand, counting down.
GACCCACAGCCCGTCGGCGAAGAGGTGATCCTCGCCGCTGACGTACTCGACGTCGTCGAGGGTGATCCCCCGGCGCTCGATGCGGCACAGATCGGCGTCGCCGATGCTCTCGCAGCCGATCGCCGACTCGGCCATGACGGCGCGCGCGGCATCCGCCTGCGCCGGCTCGATCGACGCGACGGTCGTGGCGATGCCCGGCCCTTCGGCACCGCCCCACGTGCACCGCAGCACCGGGATGCCGGAGGCGAGGAGCTCCGCCAACTGGGCGTTCTGCGAGGACAGCATCGTCACCACGGGGTCGTTCGCCGGCGGCACGGCCGCCTCGAGCGATGCGCGCATCCCCTCGGAGTAGAGCGCTGCGCACTCTCCGGGAAGCGCCGCGGCGGGTGCGGTCTCCGTCGGCTCGGCGGTCGGCTCTGAGGTCTCCGCAGGAGGGGCGACGGATGCGGTCGGAGTGGGGGCGGGCGTGGCGGTGGCGCCGACCGGCTCCGGCTGGCACCCGGTGAGGACGGCGAGCAGGACGCCGGCCGCGATCAGCACGGGCGCGGCGCGGCGCCGACGACGGACCTGGATCATGAGACCTCCGAACACTCCGGAGGCGAGCCTACGTCCCGGAGCGCGTCGGCCCGCGGCGACGCCCCGCGTCAGCGGGAAAGCGCGACGCCCTCCTGCCAGTCCGAGAGGGTGAAGGGATCGTCGGTGATGATGCCGTCGACCCCGAGCGCGGTGACCTCGTCCCAGTCGCGATCGGTGTTGAGGGTGTAGACGACGATCCGGATGCCGGCATCGTGCAGCTCGTCGACGACGGCGGGCTGCTCGACGACCGCGGCCCGGTCCACGATCAGGGCTCGGACCCCCGCCTCGGCCGCAGCACGGGCCGCGTCATCCGGCAGACGGCGGAGGATCAGCATCCGGTGGACGGTGTCGGACTGCGCGGCGACGTGGGCGAGCGCGGTCGCGTCGAAGCTCGCCGTCGCGACGCGGTGCTCGAGGGCGCGGTCGCGGATCGCGCCGAGCACCCGCGTCACCCCCGCTTGGTCCCACTCCCCCTTCAGCTCGAGGAGCGCGCGGACGTCGGTTCCGACGAGGACGTCGAGGAACTCCTCGAGCGTCGGGACGCGGGCGCCGACGAACTCCGGCGCGTACCAGGATCCGGCGTCGAGGGAGCGCACCTCGGCGAGGTCGAGCGCGTCGAGCCGGCCGCTGCCGTCGGTCGTGCGGTCCACCGTGGCGTCGTGGAGGAGGACGGGATGCCCGTCGGCGGTGCGTCCGACGTCGACCTCGACGTAGGAGAACCCGGCATCCAGGGCGATCCGGACCGCCTCGAGGGTGTTCTCCGGCGCGACAGCCGCGCCGCCTCGATGACTGGCGATGAACGCCGCCTCCCCGGGATCGCGCGTGTCCCCGAGCAGCTCTCCGGCGCTCACCCGCGCAGGACTCGCCCCGACGACGGCGACGACGACCGCGACGGCGGCGAGGGCACAGGCGACGACGAGCGAGGCGAGTCGGTCGCGCGCAGGATCGTGCGGCATGGGCGTCCTTCGGGTCGTCCCATCGGCGTCGATGGGCCGGACGTGCGGGTGCGATCACCCTAGCCCAGGTCGTTACCTTTTCGTTACCTTTCGACGCGGATTTTCCGGATGCCGTCCCACAGTGCGTCGGCGACGGCACGCTTGTCCCCCCGAGCCTCGGCCACGAGCTCGCCGCGCCGATCGAGGAGGAGCACCGCGTTGGCGTCGACCTCGAACCCCTCGGTCCACCCGACGCGATTCACGGCCAGGAGATCGGCGCCCTTGCGGACGGCCTTGCGCCCACCGCGCTCGAGCAGCGTCTCGTCGGGCGCGGGGGTCTCGGCGGCGAAGCCGACGATCGTCTGTCCGGGAGCGCGGCCGGAAGCGAGACCGGCGAGGATGTCGTCGGTCTGGACGAGCCGAAGCGAGATGTCGGGACCGTCGGCCTGCTCCTTCGCGAGCTTGCGCGCGGACACCTCCGCGACGCGGTAGTCGGCCACCGCGGCGGCCATGACGATCACGTCCGCCCCCACCGCGGCCTCGCGGACCGCGTCTCCGAGCTCGGCCGCCGTCCCCGCCCGGACGATCCGGACCCGCGACGACGCGGATGCCGCAGCCAGAACGTCGGCGTCGATGTGGGCGGCGACGAGGGTGACCTCGGCTCCGCGATCGGCGGCCGCGCAGGCGACCGCGACGCCCTGGCGACCGCTCGAGCGATTGCCGAGGAATCGGACCGGGTCGATCGGCTCCCGCGTCCCGCCGGCGCTCACGACGACGCGGAGGCCCTGCAGGTCGCCTCCGCGCTCGACTGCCGCCCCGGACGCGCCGGCGTCGGCGGGGGAACCGACCGCCGCGAGCGCAGCCGCGACGATCACGTCGGGTTCCGACATCCGCCCGGGACCGCTGTCCCCGCCGGTCAGCGGGCCGTCCTCGGGCCCGATGACCTCGACACCGCGACCGCGCAGGATGCCGATGTTGTGCTGGGTGGCCGGATGCCGCCACATCTCGGTGTGCATCGCGGGGGCCACGACCACCGGTGCGGTGGTGGCCAGTAGGGTCGTCCCGAGGAGATCGTCCGCGAGGCCGGCCGTCATCTTCGCGAGCGAATTCGCCGTGGCCGGGGCGATCACGATCAGATCGGCCGACTGACCGAGGGACACATGACGCACACGCGCGACATCGTCGTGGACGGAGGTGGTCACGGGGTTCCGACTGATCGCCTCCCACGTCGCGGTGCCGACGAAGCGGAGCGCATCCGGCGTCGGGATGACATGGACGTCGTGCCCGTCCTGAACGAACGCGCGGACGACGGCGACGGCCTTGTAGGCGGCGATGCCGCCCGTCACTCCCACCACGACGAACACGTTCCGATCTTGGCACGTTCCGCCCCGGCCTCGGAGGTTTCCCCGTGTGCACGGTGGTGATCCGCGTTCCCGAGCCGGACGCGCCCGCACACGATCGCGCGGTCCGGCTGCTGGCGATCCGCGACGAGGATCCGCAGCGCCCGTGGAGACCGCTCGGACCGTGGTGGCCGCAGACGCACCCCGCGCTCGTCGGGGTGCAGGACGTCCGTGCCGGCGGGGCGTGGCTGGCCGCCGACGTCGACGCCGGGCGTGTGGCGGTCCTCCTGAACCGCGCCGAGACGCTCGCCGACCCCTCCCCCGCCTCTCGCGGCGGCCTCGTCCTCGCGCGCGCGGCCGGCGGGCGGTGGACGGACCCGCCCCGCACGCACGGGTTCAACCTCGTCGACGTCGCCGCCCGGGAGGCGCGCCTGCTCCAGTGGAACGGGATCGCCGAACGTGAGACAGCGATTCCCCCGGGGACCCACATGATCGCCCACGATGATCTCGACGACCCCGCCACACCGCGGATCGCCCGCTGGCTGGACGCCTTCCGCTCGGCACCACCCGCCGCGGGCGACGCGTGGTGGGAGCCGTGGCTGGACGTCCTCGACACCAGCGCCCGCCTCGCCCCTGCCGACGACGACGACGCGATCGTCCGCGACAACCGCCCCCACGGGTACCCGACGCAGTCACTGCTCGTCTGCGTCGCGTCGGTCGACGCGGACGGCGCGGACGTCCGCTACGGGGAGCTGCCGGCACCGGCGGCGTGGGGACGGGTGCGGCTGCTCCCGCCCGAACGTAGGCTTTGACCATGACGTATACGCATGACCAGATCGCCGCCGCAATCGACCACGCGATCCTCAAGCCCGATTTCACCCGCGCCGCCGTCGACGCCGAGCTCGACATCGCCGCGCAGTGGGGCGTGTTCAGCGTGTGCGTGCGCCCCTCCGACATCCCGCACGCCGTGGAGCGTCTCGCCGGGACCGGCGTGGCCGTCGGCACCGTCATCGGCTTCCCGCACGGCACGACCTCCACCGCGACGAAGGTCGCCGAGGTGCGCCAGGCGCTGGCCGACGGCGCGAGCGAGCTCGACATGGTCCTGAACATCGGCTGGCTCCTCTCGGGGATGGACGCCGAGGTCGAGGCGGACATCCGGGCGGTGGTCGCCGCCGCCGACGGGCACATCGTCAAGGTGATCTTCGAGACCTCGTACCTCGATGACGACGCGATCGTGCGGGCCTGCCGCGCGTCCGAAGCCGCCGGCGCCGACTTCGTCAAGACCTCCACCGGGTTCGCCGGTGGGGGCGCGACCGTGGAGCACATCCGTCTGATGCGCGCGAATGTCGGCGAGGCCGTACAGGTCAAGGCCTCCGGCGGCGTGCGGAGCCTCGACACGGCCGTCGCGATGCTGGATGCCGGTGCGACGCGCCTCGGCACGAGTGCCTCCGCGACGATCCTCGCGGAGGCGCGCGCCGTCGACGAGGGCGCCGTCGCGACCGGCGCGGTGGACGACTCCTCCTACTGAGGATCCCGGACCGGGCGGCGCGGACTCAGCCCAGCGCCGCCCGCACGTCTGCCACGTCCTGGCCCATCTGCGCGATGAGGGCGTCGATGCCGTCGAAGGCCTGCATGCCGCGGATGCGGGCGACGAACTGCACGTCGACCACGTGGCCGTACAGGTCGAGGTCGGTCTCGTCGAGGACGTAGGCCTCCACCTGCCGGACCGGGACATCGTCGAAGGTGGGGTTCGTCCCGACGCTGATCGCCGCGGGATAACGGATGCTGCTCCGCAGCCCGCCGGAACCCCCGCGCGCCCCGTGATCGACCAGCCATCCCGCGTAGACACCGTCGGCGGGGACGAACCCTTCGAGGTCGGCGGCGAGGTTCGCGGTGGGATAGCCGAGCGCGCGACCGCGCTTGAGTCCGTGGACGACCTCCGCGCGCACCGCGTGCGGACGGCCGAGGACCCGGGCGGCGTTCTCGACGGCTCCGTCGGCGAGGAGCTCGCGCACCCACGTGGACGAGACGCGTCGCCCGGCATCCGCCGCGCGCACATCGTCGACGATCTCGACGTCGAATCCGAGTTCGGCGCCGAGCTCGCGAAGGAGCTCCGGGTCACCGGAACCGCCGCGACCGAAGCGGAAGTCGCTGCCGACCATCACCAGGCGCACCGCGAGCGCACCGACGAGGACGTGCTCGACGAAGGCCCGTGCGGGAAGCGCCGCGAGCTTCTCGTCGAAGGTGAGCATGAGGGTCGCATCGACACCGGCCTCGGCGAGGAGACGCAGCTTCTGCTCCGGTCCGACGAGGGAGTCGGGGCAGAGGTCGGGGCGGAGGACGGCCAGCGGGTTCCGGTCGAACGTGACGGCCACCACGCGGGCTCCCGCGGCGGCGGCGTCCACACGCGCACGGTCGATCACGGCGCGGTGGCCGGTGTGCACGCCGTCGAACTTGCCGATGGCCACGACGGACGGACCGAAGTCGCGGGGCACCTCCGCTGGATCGCGGAAGACGATCACGCGGCGACCTCTGCGGCGTGCTGCACGCGGACGCCGGGGCGGTGCGTGATCAGCCACCACAGGCCCAGGAAGGGCAGCACGAGCGGGATGAAGAGGTAGCCGTACCCGAAGCCCGACCACACCGTCGGGTGCGCGAAGAGGGCGGGGAGGACAAGGCTCAGCGTGCCGATGACGAGCACACCCACCAGCTCGAAGACGATCGCGACCCACGCCACGACGTACCATCGCGCGGACCCGGCGAAGACGAGCGCGAGCGTGGCGAGGATGTAGACGAGCGCGGCGAGGGCCGACAGGGCGTACGCCAGCGGCGCCTCGTAGAAGCGCTCGACGATCTGGACGAACGAGCGACCGGTCGCGGCGAGGGCCATCACCGCGTAGACGATGACCAGGACGCGGCCGATGCCGCTCATGCGAGGACGGGAGGAGGCGCTCATGACCTTTCGATCCTAGGCGCGGCGGGCGCCGGGCGGACTCCGCTCACGCGACCTGGACGGTCCAGATCACCTGCATCCGCCACACCATGACGGCGACCGAGAGGGCGGCGACACCCATGATGACCGTGCTCCACCGGCTCCGCTCGAGCAGTGCCCAGGCCACGGCGGCCAGCGGAAGGAGCGCGGCCGAGACCAGGTAGACCCAGAACTCCAGGGCGCTCCCCGAGGGCGGGTTCCCGGCGAAGGGGGCGATGATCGCCGCGACGATCTGCACGATCAGCAGCAGCTCCACCAGGGCGAGGGACCCGACGCTCAGATCGCTCGGGCGACGACCGGCGAGGCCGGCGATGACGCAGAACAACCCCGCCGCGACGGCGAGCACCACCTGGGCGAGGGTGAACCACAGGATCATGCACTGTCTCCTTCGGGCATGTTCATCACGCTCTTCACATCGGCTCCGCGGCGCTCGACGATCCCCACCAGAGCCCCATCAGGGGCGACGGCGGCGATCGGAGATGACGGGAGACGCTCGGCGGCACCGGAGAGGCGCTTGCCGTGACGGAGGTCCCGGGCCTCCTCCCCGGTGACGTCGAATCGGCCCAGCACCTCGGCGGCGGTGGCCTCGGGAGGGTGGAGGCGGTCCCGGTCGATGTCGTCCACGCTCACCGCATCCGTCACGGAGAAGGGACCGATCCGCGTGCGGCGCAGGGCGGTGAGGTGCCCGCCGACCCCGAGGGCCGCTCCGAGATCGCGGGCGAGAGCACGGATGTAGGTGCCGCTGGAGCAGTCGACGACGACATCGAGGTCGACCACGGCACCGTGTCGGCGCTCTGCGATGACCTCGAGGCGCGACACGGTGACCTCGCGTGACTTCAGCTGCACGTCCTCACCGGCGCGCGCCAGATCGTAGGCGCGCCGCCCGTCGACCTTGATCGCGGAGAAGGTGCTCGGTACCTGCGAGATCGCACCCCGCAGGGGCGGCAGCGCAGCCTCGATCTGCGATGCGGTGAGGGACGCCGCATCCGTCTGCGCGGTCTGCTCTCCCTCCGCGTCGTCGGTGGTCGTCGCCTCTCCCAGCCGGATGGTGGCCTCGTATGTCTTGTCGAGGCCGACGACGTAGGTGAGCAGCCGCGTCGCCGCGTCGACGCCGACGACCAGCAGCCCCGTCGCCATCGGGTCGAGCGTCCCGGCGTGACCGACCTTGCGTGTGCCCAGCGCGCGGCGGGCGTAGGCGACCACATCGTGGCTGGTGATGCCGCCGGGCTTGTCCACCAGCAGGATTCCGCCGGCCGTCATCGCTCGTCCCCGGGATCCACTGGCATGCTCTCCAGCTTAGGCTCGTGGGGATGTCCGCACTCGCACCTCCCCTCATCGCCTGGTACCGCGAGAACGCCCGCGACCTGCCGTGGCGTCGCGACGGCTTCGGAGCCTGGGGCATCCTGGTGAGCGAGTTCATGCTCCAGCAGACACCGGTCGCGCGCGTCATCCCGCACCTGGAGGCCTGGCTGTCCCGATGGCCGGATGCCGCCGCGCTCGCCGCGGCCGCGCCGGGGGACGCCGTCGCACAGTGGGCGAACCTCGGCTACCCCCGTCGGGCGCTGTGGCTGCACCGCGCGGCGGTACAGGTCCGCGACCGGCACGACGGCGTCGTGCCCCGGGACGTCGACGCGCTCCTCGCCCTCAGCGGCATCGGCGACTACACGGCACGGGCGGTGGCGGTTTTCGCCTACGGAGACCGGCATCCGGTGGTCGACACGAACACCCGTCGCGTGCTCGCCCGTGTCCTCGAGGGGCGGGCGCAGCCCGGTCCTCCGGCACGGGGAGACCTGGCCCGTATGGAGGGGATCCTTCCGGAGGACCGCGCGGAAGCCGCGATCGTCAACGCCGCGGCGATGGAGCTCGGCGCGACCGTCTGCACGGCGCGGTCTCCGCGGTGCGACGCGTGCCCGCTCGCGGAGAGCTGTCGATGGCGCGCCGACGGCTTCCCCGCGTCGCCCGATCTGCGTCGCCGACAGGCGCGCTACGAGGGCAGCGACCGCCACGCGCGGGGCGCGGTGCTCGGTATCCTGCGGGGCGCAGCCCCGGAAGAGGTCGAGCTCGCCGCGCTGCTGGCGGAGTGGCCCGATGCCCGGCAACGCGACCGCGCGATCGATTCGCTCATCGCCGACGGCCTCGTGGAGGTCGTGGCGGACCGGGCGCGGCTGCCCCGATGAGACAGCCGCGCAGTCGGATCAGTCCTCGTCGTCGACGCGGGGCTTGATGTACGGGTCCGCCTCACCCGCCGGCGTTGCGGACGCCGCGAGTCCGGCGACGGCCTGATCCCGTTCCCGCGCCGCGCGCAGGAGGTCCTCGATGTGACCGGCGTTCTCGGGGATGCCGTCGAGGATGAACTCCAGCGACGGCGTCAGCCGCGTGTTCAGGTGCTTGCCGACCTCGGATCGGAGCATTCCGGTCGCCGCCTTCAGCGCCGCCGCGGAGCCTTCCCGATCCTCCTCGGAGCCGAGGACGGTGTAGAAGACGGAGGCGTGCTGGAGATCTCCGGTCACCCGGACATCCGTGATCGTGACGAAGCCGAGCCGCGGGTCGCGCAGCCCCTTCTCGAGACGTTCGGCGAGGATGACGCGGATGCGGTCTCCGAGGCGTGCCTGACGTTCGCCGGCCATGTGTGTTCCTTTCGAACGGAGCAGGGGCGCCCGCCCCTTACGGATACGCGGGCGCCCCTGTGGGGAGAGGATCAGCCTCGCGGCTTCTCCACCATCTCGGTGGTCTCGATCTCGTCGCCGATCTGGATGTCGTTGTACTTGCCCAGTCCGATTCCGGCCTCGAAGTCCGTGCGGACCTCAGTGACGTCGTCCTTGAAGCGGCGCAGCGACTCGATGGCGAGCCCGTCGGCGATCACGACGCCGTCGCGGATGACGCGCGCCTTGGCGTTGCGCGTGATCGTGCCGGAGCGGACGATGACACCGGCGATGTTGCCGAACTTGGAGGAGCGGAACACCTCGCGGATCTCGGCCACGCCCGACTGGACTTCTTCGAACTCCGGCTTGAGCATGCCCGTGAGCGACTGCTCGACGTCGTCGATCGCGTTGTAGATGACCGAGTAGAACCGGACGTCCACGCCCTCGCGGGCCGCGCGCTCGCGCGCCTTGGTGTCGGGACGGACGTTGAAGCCGATCACGATCGCGTTGTCGATCGTGGCCAGGTTGATGTCCGACTCGGTGATCGCGCCGACGCCGCGGTGGATGATGCGGAGCTGGACCGAATCGTCCACCTCGATCTTCAGCAGCGACTCCTCCAGCGCCTCGACGGCACCCGAGACGTCACCCTTGATGATGAGGTTGAGCGACTCGACCTTGCCCTCTTCCAGCGCACGGGTGAAGTCCTCGAGCGAGATGCGCTTGCGGGCCTTGGCCAGCTGCGCGTTGCGCTCGGCGGCCTCGCGCTTCTCGGCGATCTGACGCGCGGTGCGGTCCTCCTCGGTGACGATGAAGGTGTCGCCGGCGCGGGGCACGGAGTTCAGTCCCTGCACCTGGACCGGACGCGACGGGTACGCCTCGTCCACCGGGTCGCCGTTCTCGTCGATCATCGCGCGGACGCGGCCGTAGGCCGTTCCGGCGACGATCGCGTCGCCGACGCGGAGTGTTCCCGACTGGATCAGCACCGTCGCGACGGAACCGCGGCCCTTGTCGAGCTTCGCCTCGATCGCGACACCGCGGGCTGCCTTGTTCGGGTTGGCCGTGAGGTCGAGCCCGGCGTCCGCCGTGAGGAGCACGGCGTCCAGGAGGTCCTGGATGCCCGTCCCCTGACGCGCCGAGACGTCGACGAACATGACGTCGCCGCCGTACTCCTCGGCGACCAGACCGTACTCGGTGAGCTGCTGGCGGACCTTCGCCGGGTTGGCGTCGGGCTTGTCGACCTTGTTGACCGCGACCACGATCGGCACGTTCGCCGCCTGGGCGTGGTTCAGCGCCTCCACCGTCTGGGGCATGATGCCGTCGTCGGCGGCGACCACGAGGATCGCAAGGTCCGTCACCTGCGCACCACGGGCACGCATGGCGGTGAACGCCTCGTGACCCGGGGTGTCGATGAAGGTGATGGCGCGCTCGATCTCCTCGTGCTCGGTCCACACCTGGTAGGCACCGATGTGCTGGGTGATGCCGCCGGCCTCGCCGGCCACGACGTTGGTCTGGCGGATGGCGTCGAGCAGTCGCGTCTTTCCGTGGTCGACGTGACCCATGACGGTGACGACCGGGGGACGGATCTCGAGGTCGTCCTCGCTCTCAGCCTCCAGCTCGGCCTCGAGGTCGAGGCCGAAGCCCTCCAGGAGCTCCTTGTCCTCGTCCTCGGGCGAGACCATCTGGATCTTGTAGCCGAGCTCCTCACCGAGGACCTCGAACGTCGCCTCGTCCAGCGACTCGGTGGCCGTGGCCATCTCGCCGAGGTTGAAGAGGATCGTCACGAGCGTGCCGGGCTGCACGGTGTAGCCGCGGATCGCCTCGAGCTTGTCGGCGAAGTCCGAGATCGAGGCACCGCGACGCAGGCGGATGATCTCGCCGTTGCCCTTCTGGACATTGACGCCGCCGACCTGCGGGGCATCCCTCATCTCGAATTCTTGACGCTTCGCCCGACGCGACTTGCGCTGCTTGGACTTGCCGCCGCCCTTACCGAAGGCACCGGCGGTGCCCCCGCCGGGGCCACGGCCACGACCGCCGCCGCCACCGGGACGACCGGCGAAACCGCCGCCCGGTGCGCCACCGGGACGCTGGAAGCCGCCGCCGGCACCGCCGGGGCGACCCGGGCCGCCCGGACGCTGCTGGAACGGCGCACCGGGACGCCCGCCGCCGCCTCCGGGGCGACCGGGACGCCCGCCGGGAGCACCCGGACGCGGAGCACCCGGACGCGGAGCCTGCGGGCGGGGGATGTTCCCGGGGCTCGGGCGCTGGCCCATGCCCTGCTGGGACGAGAACGGGTTGTTGCCCGGACGGGGGCCGGCCGGACGCTGGCCCATCCCCTGCTGCGAGGAGAAGGGGTTGTTGCCCGGGCGGGGCGTGCCGCCGGGGCGGGGAGCCGCCGGTGCGGCGGGCGCGCCGGGACCGGGCTTGGGACCGGCCGTGGGGGCCGGGGTCGCGTCGGCGGCCGGCTTCGCGGGAGCCGACGGAGTCGCGTCGGGTGCCGCCGGAGCGGGCGCGGCCGGCGTCGCGGCAGCGGGCTTGGGCGCCGGGGTCGCCGCCGGAGCGGCCTCGGCGGGCTTCGGGGCGGCCGGGCCGGGGCGCGCGGCGGGACGGGCGGGGCCGGGGCGTCCGGCGGGCTTCGCCGCCGGGGCCGGAGCGGCGGACGAGCCACCCGCTCCATCGGCTTCGAGGGCGGCGCGGAGCTTCCGGGCCACCGGGGGTTCGATGGTGGACGACGGACTCTTCACGAACTCGCCGAGCTCCTTGAGCTTGGCGAGGGCGACCTTGCTGTCGACGCCGAGTTCGGAAGCGATCTCGTGCACGCGTGGTTTGGCGTTTGCCACAATTCTCCTGTCTGGGGTCCACCCCACACAGGGCAGACCATTAGTCGCGGACGGGACTCATTTCGAGCCGTTCACTTTGTTTCCATAGCCGTTCAGCCTTTGTCTTGCTGTAGGTGCTCTTCGATGGTCTGCGTGTCAAGTGGCCCTGACACACGGAGCGCACGCACGAACGCCCGCCGTTTCACGGCGACACCCATGCACGCACTCGACGCGTGGACCCATGCGCCCCGGCCCGGCAGCACCGCACGCTCATCGATGACGAGGACGGATTCGTGGGCGACCACCCGAAGGAGGGCGGTCCGAGGGACGCGTGCGCGACACGCGACGCACATTCGTACGGGCTCCATGGTACACCTCGCTCCCTGACCCCGCGCCGGGTGCGGAGCGCGTCCGGCGCGGAAGAAGGTCACGACTCCAGGATGGAGTCGGGTTGGATGTCGATCTTGGCGCCGGTGAGCTTGGCGGCCAGACGCGCGTTCTGACCCTCCTTGCCGATGGCGAGGGACAACTGGTAGTCGGGCACGAGCGCGCGAACCGCCTTGGTCGAGGCGTCCAGCACGAAGCTGGAGGTGACCTTCGCGGGCGACAGCGCGTTCGCGACGAACGTCGGGAGGTCGGCGGCGTAGTCGACGATGTCGATCTTCTCCCCGCCGAGCTCCTCCGTCACCGCGCGCACGCGGCGTCCGAGCTCGCCGATGCACGCGCCCTTCGCGTTGATCGTGGAGTCGTTCGCCTTGACCGCGATCTTCGTGCGGTGTCCCGCCTCCCGCGCGAGGGAGACGATCTCGACCAGACCCGCGGGGATCTCGGGGACCTCGAGGGCGAACAGCTTGCGCACGAGACCGGGGTGCGTGCGCGAGACCGTGATCTGCGGCCCCTTGTTCCCCTTGGACACCGAGGTGACGTAGACGCGCAGACGCGAACCGTGGGCGTAGTCCTCGCCCGGCACCTGCTCCTCGGGCGGGAGGATCGCCTCTACCGTGCCGAGATCGACGTGGACCATGCGGGGATTGGGGCCCTGCTGGACGGTGCCGGCGACGATGTCGCCCTCCTTGCCGCGGAACTCCCCCAGCACAGCGTCGTCGGCGATGTCGCGCAGACGCTGGCTGATGACCTGCTTCGCGGCGAAAGCAGCGATACGACCGAAGTTCTCCGGTGTGGACTCCTCTTCGCCGACGACGGCGTCGTCCTCGTCGAGGACCGGGACGAACACGGCGACGTGGCCGGTCTTGCGATTCAGTTCAGCCCGGGCGCCCGCGGGCAGCTCTCCATCGGGCGAGGTGTGCTTGGCGTAGGCGGTGAGGATCGCCTGCTCGATGATCCTGACGAGCTCGTCGAAGGGGATCTCCTTCTCACGCTCGACCGTTCGCAGCAGTCCGAGATCGATGTCCACAGGGGGCCTCCGTATTCAGCTCTCACCGACCCGAGATAGCGGCCGGAACCCCATTACGTTACCGGATGCCGGGGTGGAAGGCATCGGGGGCCGGTCGACGGGCCGCGGTCAGGGAGCGGCGTCGGCGTAGCGCGCGCAGTCGTCCGTGGGCGCGTCCCGCCCCGTGAACAGCGCGTCGGTCCACGAGATCAGGACGGGCAGGAAGCGCGAGCGGGGCAGGACCGTGGCGAGGTGGTCGTATCCGGCGTAGACGGCCCAGCGCACCTCGTCACCCTGCGCGCACGCCCGCTCCACGAATCCCTCCTGGAGACGCGCGGGGATGACCTCGTCCGCATCGCCCCACGCGACCAGGATCGGCACGTCCCACGGTCCCGTGGCCGCGTTCTCGGCCAGCCGCGCCCCGAGGGGGCCCGTGGTGAGGTCGGCGGGGAACAGAGGACTGTCCTCCGAGACGCCGAGCGCGGTGGCCACCGAGACGATCACGCCCGGCTCGGTGGGGCACCGCTGCGTCATCTCGCGCACGAGCGTCTGCGCGCCGGGCGCGACGTATCGGGACAGGTCGACGTCGTCGTACGTGTCGGCGTAGGGCACGAGGACCCACGAGCTGATGATCGACAACTCGGCCGTGGCGACATTGCGCGTCACCTCGTCGGCGAGTTCCAGCGGGTCGGTGACGGGGGCGAGGACCGCGGCGCCGAGGAGGTCGATGTCGGGGGCGTAGTCGGCGGCGATCTCCGCCATCCACAGGGCTGCGTGTCCCCCCTGCGAGTGCCCCCAGGCCACCGTGGAGCGCGACAGCGCCACACCGTCCAGTTCCCTCGCGGCCTGCACCGCGTCGAGGGACGACCGGGCCTCGCCACGCCCGATGAGGTAGGGGAAGACGCCCGGTGCTCCCTGGCCGGAGTAGTCGGAGGCCACCACGACCCATCCCCGCTCGAGGGCGTCGTTGAGCCCCGGAATCGCCCAGTGGGTCGCGGAGGCGTCCCGGAGGCTCGGCGCGCAGCCCCGGGCGACGCCCGTCGTGCCGTGGTTCCAGACCACCACCGGGCGTGCTCCCGGACGCGACTCGGTGGGGGTGATCACGAGCGCGCTCGCCACCGCCGGACGGCCCAGGGCGTCCCGGGTCGTGTAGAGGATCCGCTGCACGTCTCCCCCGGGCGGGGACTGTCCGGCGAAGGCATCCGAGCGGATCAATCGGCCGTTGTCGTAGGGGACGACCGCGGGAGGATCGTAGAAGGCGTCGACCACGGGCGCGCCGCTCTGGATCCAGCTGCCGAGATACCAGCTGCCGGAGGCGAGGATCACCAGCACAGCCGAGAGCGCGAACCGACCGGTCGCCCGCCACCGGCGCGCCGAGCGCGAGGGGGCGTCGCGATGCGCCGGCGGCGCGGTGAACGCGTCCGACACCGCCCGCCGCCCGCCGGAGCCCGGGCCGAAGCCGCGCAGCCCCCGAACGATCAGGGTCACACCGAACACCGCTGAGCGCACGCCGAAGACGATCGCGACCACGAGCAGGGTCACGTCCGGCCACGTGAGGGCGAGGATGCCGAAGACGATCTGCGCGCCGCCCCACGCGGTGGCGAGGACCCGTTCGCTGACGGATCCCTGCGTGATCGCGTCGAAGAGGGAGGCGAGACCGGCCAGAACGAGGAGGACGGCGAGGATGCCGGGCAGCTCCTCCAGCGTCCGTCCGAGTCCGATCAGGAGGGCCAGCCCCACCACGATCCAGGCGCCGCCGAAGAGACGCCGCGGCAGCGCCCCGGCATCCGTCGACCGGACGACCTCGCTGATGCCGGAGAGGACGACGCTCACACCGACGTACACCGTGAGGAGGACCAGCGAGGTCAGCGGCCGGGTGATGATCAGCAGCGCCAGGATCAGCACGACCGCACCGACGACGAGGGTGACCGCGGGCGGGGCATCGGCGACGAGTCGCGGGAGGACACTCCACCTCGACGCGGGACGATCCTTGCGTTCGCGTCTCACCGGTCCATGCTACGTGCGCGGGACGCCGCGGATCGCTGCGCGGAAAGGTGTTGCGCGCACGCGCCGGAGCGCCATACTGGGCCGATGGATCAGCTGATCGACGTGGACGCCCTCACCGACTGGATGGCGACGTGGGGCGACAACCTCTGGACCTGGATCGTTCTGCCGGTCGTCGTCCTCCTCGGGCTCTACTTCACGTTCCGGTCGGGCGTCGTGCAGTTCCGGCTCATCCCGGAGATGTTCCGGACGCTGACCGACAAGACGCCCCGGACCGAATCGGGCGAGCCGCAGTCGGTGTCGGCGTTCCAGGCGTTCACGATCTCCGCCGCCTCCCGTGTCGGCGTCGGCAACATCGCCGGCGTCGGGACGGCGATCGCGCTCGGCGGACCGGGCGCGATCTTCTGGATGTGGCTGATGGCGTTCGTCGGCGGCGCGTCGGCCTTCATCGAGTCGTCGCTCGCGCAGCTGTACAAGACCCGCGACAAGGACGGCTTCCGCGGCGGCCCGGCGTACTACATGCAGCGCGGCCTCCGCGCACGGTGGATGGGCATCGTCTTCGCCGTCATCCTCATCATCTGCTTCCCCCTCGCCTTCTCGTCCCTGCAGGCGAACACGATCCAGGCGACGCTCGCGGGCAGCTTCGACGAGTCCGCCTCGACGTGGCTGCCGTGGGCCACCGGCATCGGCCTCGCGGTCCTCATGGCCCTGGTCGTCTTCGGCGGCGTCCGCCGCATCGCCTCCGTCACCCAGACGCTGGTCCCCGCCATGGCGATCCTCTACCTCGTCCTCGGCATCGTCATCGTCGTCATCCACGCGGACCGGATCCCGGCGGTCATCGCCGAGATCTTCACCTCCGCCTTCGGCTACAACGAGGTCGTAGCCGCCACCCTCGGGTACATCATCCTCACCGGTGTGCGCCGCGGCATGTTCTCCAACGAGGCCGGTCTCGGATCCGCCCCGAACGCCGGGGCCTCCGCCGCCGTCACCCACCCCGTCAAGCAGGGCCTCGTGCAGACCCTGGGGGTCTACTTCGACACCTTCCTCGTCTGCTCGATCACCGCGTTCATCATCCTGGTCTCCGTCCCCGACCTCGCCGGGGCCACGCAGGGGATCGGGCTGACCCAGGGTGCCGTGGTCGGCACCCTGGGCGAGTGGTCGAACGTGGTGCTGAGCATCATCATCTTCCTCCTCGCCTTCAGCTCCATCCTCGGCAACTACTACTACGGAGAGTCGAACATCGAGTTCATCACCGGCAGCCGTGCGGTGCTGACCGGCTATCGGGTCGTGGCGGTCCTCGCCGTCCTCGTGGGCGCCCTGGTCTCCACGGGTGCGATCTGGACCTTCGCCGACGGCGCCATGGGCTTCATGGCGCTCGTCAACCTCGTCGCCATCGGTCTGCTCTCGGGGATCGCGTTCCGGCTCCTGAAGGACTACACGCGGCAACGGCGTGAGGGACGCGACCCCGTGTTCACCCGCGACCTGATGCCGGATGTGAAGAACATCGAGGTATGGGAGGACGAGCTCTCCGTCACGGGACCCATCGACCTGCCGACCCGTCGCCGACAGTCGGCGAAGCACCGGGACCACCTGCACGGGGCGGCGGGACGCGCGGGCTCCTGAGCCGAAGGGCCTAGCGTCTATGAGATGAGACGTGAGGCCAAGCGCGCTGCCCGGTCCGTGGAGGAATCCACTCCGGTGCGGTGGGCGGCGCGCGCCGGCTTCGCCGGAAACGGTCTCGTCCACCTGCTGATGGGTGCGATCATCCTGGTCGTCGTCTTCGGCGGCGAGGGGGAATCCGACCAGGCCGGGGCCTTCAAGGCCCTCGCCGCCGCACCCTTCGGACTCTTCGCGCTGTGGGCGCTCGTCGTCGCCGTCACCGCCCTCGGGGTCTACTACGTCGTGGAGGGCCTGCTCATCCGCGACCGCAGCTCGGTGGCGAAATGGCGGCGGCGCGCGGTCGAGTGGGGAAAGGCGGTCATCTACCTCGCTCTCGGGTTCATCGCCGGCGCGATCGCGCTCGGCGCGCGCCCGCAGGGAGACCGGTCGCTGCAGCAGGCCAGTACGGCACTGCTGCAGATGCCCGGGGGGCCGTGGCTGCTCGGGGTGATCGGCCTCACGGTCTTCGGCAGCGGCGTCGCGTTCGCGGTGATGGGTGTCCTCACCCGCTTCCGACCGTTCATGGTCATCCCCGACGGCGTCCTCGGTGGGGCGGTGATCGGCCTCGGTGTCGTCGGGTACATCGCCAAGGGGATCGCCCTCGGCATCGTCGGGGTGCTGCTGACGATGGCCGCCGTCACCGTCGACGGATCCTACGCGGGCGGGTTCGACGGTGCCGTGGAGGCCCTTATCGCCCTGCCGTTCGGCTCGTGGCTGGGAGGCGCCGTCGGAGCGGGCTTCCTCGCTTACGCACTGTTCCTCTTCGCCCGCACGCGGTACGCCGACATCTGATCGGTGCGGGGTCCGGGCTCGATCAGCCCGCCAGCACCCGCAGGGCCTCGGCCGCCGCGACGACCTCGCGCTCGCCCGTGCGCCGATCCCACAGCTCGACCTGTCCGTCGGCGGCACCGCGACCGACGATGACGATCCGCGGGACGCCGATGAGCTCGGCGTCGGCGAACTTCACCCCGGGCGACACCTTGGGTCGGTCGTCGTAGAGGACGTCGCGTCCGGCGGCCTCGAGGTCGGCGGCGAGCCTCGTGGCCAGATCGAAGGCCGCGGCATCCTTCCCCGTGGCGATGACGTGCACGTCGAACGGCGCGACCGACTCCGGCCACACCAGGCCCTTCGCGTCGTTGTTCAGCTCGGCGAGGATCGCGAGGATGCGGGTCACGCCGATGCCGTAGGAGCCCATCGTGACGGTGACGAGCTTGCCGTTCTCGTCGAGGACCTTCAGCCCGAGCGTCTCGGCGAAGAACCGACCGAGGGCGAAGACGTGACCGATCTCCATGCCGCGGGCGAGTTCGACGGGCCCGGATCCGTCGGGTGCCGGGTCGCCCGGCAGAACGTCGGCGACCTCGACGACACCGTCGGCGACGAAGTCGCGGCCGAACACGAGGGAGTGCACGTGCTTCTGGTCGATGTTCGCGCCCGTGATCCAGGACGTCCCGTCGACCACGCGCGGGTCGAGCAGGTAGCGGATGCCGGTGGCCGACTCCTCGCCCAGGACGGGTCCGGTCGGCGACCACGGGCCGATGTAGCCCTTGACCAGGAGCGGATGCCGCTCGAAGTCCTCCGGGGTGGCAGGCTCGACCGCCGCCGGTGCGAAGGCGACCTCGGCGCGCTTGTCGTCCACGCCCCGGTCACCCGGGAGGCCGACCACCACGAGTTCGCGCGTGCCGTCGAGATGGGTGAGGGCCAGCACGACGTTCTTCAGCGTGTCGGCGGCGGTGTACTCGCCGTCGAGGTGGGCGTTGACGTGCGCGACGAGCGTGTCGATCGTGGGGGTGTCGGGTGAATCGAAGATCTGCGGCTCGGGAAGACCGTCGATCGGGAGCGCGTCGGGGACGACCGTCGTGAAAGCCTCCACGTTGGCGGCGTACCCGCCGGCGGAACGGACGAAGGTGTCCTCGCCCACGGGAGTGGGGTGGAGGAATTCCTCGCTGCGCGCACCGCCCATGAGTCCGTTGTCGGCGGCGACGATGACGTACTCCAGGCCCAGGCGCTGGAAGATGCGTTCGTAGGCGTCGCGCTGCGCCTGGTACGAGGCATCCTGTCCCGCGTCGGTGTAGTCGAACGAGTAGGCGTCCTTCATCGTGAACTCGCGACCGCGCAGGAGTCCGGCGCGCGGTCGGGCCTCGTCGCGGTACTTGTCCTGGATCTGGAAGATCGTCAGCGGCAGGTCCTTGTACGACGCATAGAGGTCCTTCACCAGGAGGGTGAACATCTCCTCGTGGGTCGGGGCGAGCAGATAGTCGGCGCCCTTGCGGTCCTGCAGGCGGAAGATGCCGTCGCCGTAGGAGGTCCAGCGTCCCGACTGCTCGTACGGCTCCCGCGGCAGCAGCGCCGGGAAGTGCACTTCGAACGCGCCTGCCGCCGCCATCTCGTCGCGGATGACGGCCTCGATCTTGGCCTTGACCTTCAGGCCCAGCGGCAGCCAGGTGAAGATGCCGGGCGCGGCACGGCGGATGTATCCGGCGCGCACGAGCAGCCGATGACTGGTGACCTCGGCATCGGCCGGGTCTTCACGGAGGGTGCGGAGGAAGAAGTTCGACAGACGGGTGACCACGAGCGACGAGTCTACGCGCGCAGCCGACCGCCCCGCGCGGAAGCGCTACGCTGACGCCGTGCGTGCGCGTGTGGTGCTGATCTCGGCGGTCGCCGCGCTGCTCGCAGCGGTGATCGTCGTCGCGGTCGCCGTCCTCGTCCTGCTCCGCCCGGCCGGTGACGCCGCTCCGCTCGAGGCGGACGAGGACTTCGGCGACGTGCGGGTGTACGAGATCTCCCTCGACGGCGCACCCGTGCCCGAGCCGGGCACCGACGCGCAGCGGGTGTGGGACCTGTTCGTCCGCGTCGCAACCCCCGCGTTCGCGGCGGAGGCCATGTCGGAGTATCGCGTCGGCGATGCGCCCGACAGCGACACGATGGCCTACGTCCACCGCGACGACGACCCGAACCTCTGGACCCTCGCGGCCAACATCGCCTACGCCGACGACGAGGACCTGCTGGTCTCGACCCTCATCCACGAGTACGGCCACATCCTGAGCCTCGGAGTGGCGGACGCGGATCCGGATGCCGACGACTGCGCGACGTTCTGGATCGACGAGGGGTGCGTCGCCGCATCCTCCGCCCTCTTCGCCTTCGACGAGGCGTTCTGGGTCGCCTACGGAGATCTCGCGCCGGGCCCCGACGACACCGACGCCGAGAGCGGCGAGGCTCTCTTCGAGGCGTATCCCGACGACTTCGTCTCGGACTACGCGGCCACGAACGTCGTGGAGGACTTCGCCGAGACCTTCCAGGCGTTCGTCCTCGAGGACGAGCCCGCTGCGGATTCGCCGGTCGCGGAGAAGATCCTGTTCTTCTGGGATCTGCCCGACTACGTCGACGTCCGCGAGCGCATCCGCACCGACCTCGACTGGCGCTGAGGCGCGCGTACGCTGAGGTGATGACCCGCGCGCTCGTCACCGGATTCGTCCCTTTCGCCGGTGACGCGGCCAACCCGTCCGGTGACGCGGTCCGGCTGCTGGCGGCATCCTGGAGCGGCCCTGCCGAGCTCGTCACCGCGATCCTCCCGGTCTCGTTCGGCGGTGCCGCCGCCGCTCTCCGCTCCCTGATCGACGAGCAACGCCCCGACGTCGTCATCGCCACGGGCCTCGCCGGCGACCGCGACACCATCACCCCCGAGCGGATCGCCGTGAACCTCGCGGATGCGCGCATCCCGGACAACGACGGGGCGCAGCCGATCGACGCCGCGAGCGTGCCCGGAGCCCCCGCGGCGTTCTTCGCGACCCTGCCGGTGAAGGCGATCGTCGCCGACCTCCGGGCGGCGGGGGTGCCGGCATCCGTCTCTCATTCGGCGGGAACGTTCGTCTGCAATCACGTGATGTTCCATGCGCTCCACGCCACAGCCGGGGTGGCGGGCGCGCGCGCCGGGTTCGTGCACGTCCCGTGGACGACCGATCATCGTGCGGACGCCGTGGTCTCGACGGCCGACGTCGCCCACGCGCTGGCGCTCGCACTCGAGACGACGCTCCGCGCCCCCGTCGACCCGCCCCTCGTCGGCGGCGCCCTCAGCTGACCCTCCGCTCTCCCCCGGGCTCGCCGTACCGAACTCCTCCGATCCGGCCCGAACCGGCCCGGATCCACCGGATCCCCGCCCGAACCCGCCGAATCTGAGGAGTTCGACCCGCCCCTCGCCTGCCCCCGAGGCTCCGCACCGCCTGCCCCCGCCGCTCGGCACCCCGGCCACCGCCGCGCCGCCGCTCGACAGGGGTGCTGCCGCTCCCCGTACCGAACTCCTCCGATCCGGCCCGATTCGGCCCGGATCGGCCGGATCCCTGCCCGACGCCGCCGAATCTGCGGAGTTCGGCGCGCCGATAGGCAGGTACGTGAGCCGCGGGTTTGACACCCGCACCCCACGCAGTATGCAATATATTGCATGCCATTTCCCGCGATCCCGCTCCCCCCTCGCGCGCTCCTGCGCGACGACGTCTACGCCCGTGTGCGCGACGCGATCGTCGACGGAACCCTCGCGCCCGAGGAGCAGCTACGCGACGCCGACATCGCGGCGTGGCTCGGGGTGAGCCGGACCCCGGTGCGCGAGGCGCTGCTCGCGCTCTCCCGCGCCGGTCTCGTGCAGGCGACACCGGGACGCTCCACCGTGGTCGCCCCGCTTGATGCCGCAGCCGTCCGCGACGCACAGGAAGTTGTGGGCGCGCTTCACCGGCAGGCCCTCGAGAGCGCGATTCCGCGCATCACACCGGAAGACATCGACCGGATGCGCAGCGCCAACGCCGCCTTCGCCGATGCTCAGCTCCGCGGCGACGTCGACGCGGCTCTCACGGCGGATGCCGAATTCCACGCCGTCGCCGTCGAGCGGTGCGGAAACGCCGCACTCTCCGCGGTCCTGGCGACCTATGAACCGGTCCTCGAGCGCGCGGAGCGTCTGCGCTTCGCATCGCACGAAGGACGGAGCTCCGTCGAGCGCCACGCCGAACTCATCGACCTCTGCGAGCGAGGCGACGTCGAGCTCGCAGGCCGCTGCGCCGCCGCGATCTGGCAGACCCTCGCGCCCACCGCTTCGTCCCTCAGCTCCGCCGCCCACACAGCCACCACCACCCCGACCCCCACCGGAGGAGACACCCCGTGAACATCGAGCAGCACCCGCGCTACCCCCTGACCTTCGGACCGAGTCCCCTTCAGCACCTCAAGCGCCTCACGCAGCATCTCGGCGGCGCGGAGATCTGGGCCAAACGCGAGGATGTCTCCAGCGGGCTCGCCTACGGCGGCAACAAGATCCGAAAGCTCGAGTACATCGTCCCCGACATCCTCGCCTCCGGCGCCGACACGCTGGTCTCGATCGGCGGCTACCAGTCCAACCACACCCGTCAGGTCGCCGCGGTCGCCGCGCACCTGGGACTGAAGGCCCGTCTCGTGCAGGAGAAGTGGGTCCCGTGGGATGACCCCACCAACGATCGCGTGGGCAACATCCTCCTCTCGCGCATGATGGGCGCGGACTCCCGACTGGACGATGCGGGCTTCGACATCGGCATCCGGGATTCCTGGAAAGAGGCTCTCGCCGACGTGGAGGATGCCGGCGGCACGCCCTACCCGATTCCCGCCGGCGCCTCGGAGCACCGACTCGGGGGCCTCGGATTCGCCAACTGGGCCTTCGAAGTGGCCGCGCAGGAGACGGAGCTCGGGCTGACCTTCGACACGATCGTGGTGTGCACCGTGACCGGGTCGACCCACGCGGGCATGATCGCGGGATTCGCCGCGCTCGAGGACCTCACCGGCATCCGCCGCCGCATCCTCGGGATCGACGCCTCGGCGACGCTGGAGAAGACCCGCGACCAGGTGGCCCGGATCGCCCGCAACACCGCCGCGCTCATCGAGCTCGGCCGGGACCTGCGCGACGACGAGATCCAGGTGCTCGAGGGCTGGGCGGGAGAGCTCTACGGGCTCCCGGTCGATTCGACGATGGAGGCCATGGCCCTCGGCGCGCAGCTGGAGGCGATGATCACCGACCCGGTCTACGAGGGCAAGTCCCTCGCGGGCCTGATCGACCTCGTCTCCTCGGGAGACATCCCGAAGGACTCCACCGTCCTCTACGCGCACCTCGGCGGACAGCCCGCGATCAACGCGTACCACTCGCTCTGGCCGTGAGCCCCCTCGAGGGCTGAGAGCCCGCGGCCGCCCGGGTCAGGAGGTGACGACCTGGGCGGTCCCGAGAGGAGCGTCCGGCCCCATCTCCGCGGCGATCCGGTTGGCCTCTTCGATCAGGGTCTGCACGATCTCGGCCTCGGGCACGGTCTTGATGACCTCGCCCTTGACGAAGATCTGGCCCTTGCCGTTGCCGCTGGCGACACCGAGATCGGCCTCGCGGGCCTCTCCCGGGCCGTTGACGACGCACCCCATGACGGCCACGCGCAGGGGCACGGTCATGTCTTTGAGCCCCTCGGTGACGTTGTCGGCCAGGGTGTAGACATCGACCTGGGCGCGCCCGCAGGAGGGGCACGACACGATCTCGAGCTTGCGTTCGCGGAGGTTCAGCGACTGCAGGATCTGATGGCCGACCTTGACCTCCTCGGCCGGCGGCGCCGACAGCGAAACGCGGATGGTGTCGCCGATGCCCTCGGAGAGCAGGATGCCGAAGGCCGTGGCGCTCTTGATGGTGCCCTGGAACGCAGGTCCGGCCTCGGTGACGCCCAGGTGGAGCGGCCAGTCGCCGCGCTCGGCGAGCTGCCGGTAGGCCTTGACCATGACGATCGGGTCGTTGTGCTTGACGGAGATCTTGAAGTCGTGGAAGTCGTGCTCCTCGAACAGCGACGCCTCCCACACGGCACTCTCCACGAGGGCCTCTGGCGTGGCCTTGCCGTACTTCTCGAGAAGGCGGCGGTCGAGCGACCCGGCGTTCACACCGATGCGCAGCGAGACGTTCGCGGCCTTCGCCGCCGCGGCGATGGCGCCGACCTGATCGTCGAACTTCCGGATGTTGCCCGGGTTGACACGCACGGCGCCGCATCCGGCGTCGATCGCCTGGAAGACGTACTTCGGCTGGAAGTGGATGTCGGCGATGACCGGGATCTGGCTCTTCTTCGCGATGATGTGCAGCACATCGGCGTCGTCCTGCGACGGCACGGCGACGCGCACGATCTCGCAGCCGGATGCCGTCAGCTCGGCGATCTGCTGCAGGGTCGCATTGATGTCGGTGGTGGGCGTCGTGGTCATCGACTGGACACTGACGGGGGCGTCGCCTCCGACGAGCACCTTGCCGACCTTGATCTGTCGGGTCTTGCGACGCGGGGCGAGGGTTTCAGGAGCCTTCGGCATCCCCAGATTCACAGCGGGCACGACCACAGCCTACGCGGCGGACCGCCCGAAGGCGCGGCGGATCGCCAACGCCCAGGCCCCTCCCACCCTCCGCACCCCGGATCGCGCGCACGCGCTGTGGTAGTTTCGGCGCATGTTCGCGCGCTCCGCCTGGTGGCCCACCGTATAGGCGGTGGCTGCGCGTGAGGACAGACCGCCCCCGGGGCGGTCTTTCTTCTTCGTAGGGCGACCGCCCCCACGACGAAAGATCGACATGAACGCCCCCGCCGCATCGCTCCTGCTCGAACTCGCCGCATCCGGCGCGCCCTTCGCGCTGATCTCGCGCGACGTCGAGACCATCGAGGTCCTCACCGGCGACGTCCACGACGTCGACCTCCTCGCCGACATCCCGCTGCACGATTCCGCGGGCGTGCCGCGCGAGGTGCTGGCGCTCGTGCCGTTCCGGCAGGTGCGCGAGCGCGGCTTCGCGTGCCACGACGACGGTGCGCCGCTTCGGTGTCTGGTCGTCGCCGAGCACATCGCGCTACCGCGCGCGGAGGTGCTGGCGGGACTTCCCTCCGCTCCGATCGCCCTGCGCGACGCCGGCTTCGACATCGACGACGAGTCCTACGCCGACATCGTCCGGCGCGTCATCGCCGACGAGATCGGTCGCGGCGAGGGCGCGAACTTCGTCATCCGTCGGGACTTCACCGCCGAGGTCGACGCCGACCCCGCCGTCGCCGCCCTGACCTGGTTCCGCGCGCTCCTCGAGCACGAGCGCGGCGCCTACTGGACGTTCGCGATCGTCACGGACGGTCATGTCGCCGTGGGGGCGAGCCCCGAGGCGCACGTGAGCGCGCGGGAGGGCGTGGTCACGATGAATCCGATCTCGGGCACCTTCCGCCACCCCGCCGGCGGAGCCACCGCCGAGACGCTGACCGAGTTCCTGGCCTCCACCAAGGAGACCGAGGAGCTGTTCATGGTGGTCGACGAAGAGCTGAAGATGATGAGCGCGGTGTGCTCGGACGGCGGTCGCATCACCGGGCCGCACCTGAAGGAGATGTCCCGGCTCACTCACACCGAGTACGTCCTGCGCGGCCGCAGCCGCCTGGACCCCCGCGACATCCTCCGCGAGACGATGTTCGCACCCACGGTCACCGGCTCCCCGATGCAGAACGCCTGCACCGTCATCACGCGACACGAACGCGCCCCTCGCGGCTATTACTCCGGCGTCGCCGCCCTGTTCACCCCCCGCGCGGATGCCGGCGGGCCAGGGAACGCGGACGCCGGTACCGCCTCCGCCGCGGATGCCGCGCCGACGCACGATCTCGACGCCCCGATCCTCATCCGCACGGCGTATCTCGCGGACGGGCGCCTGCGCGTGCCGGTCGGGGCGACGCTGGTGCGTCACTCGGACCCGTACGGCGAGGTCGGTGAGACACACGGCAAGGCGGCGGGAGTCCTCGGCGCGATCGGCGCGATCCCCCGCGATCGCGTCGCCGAGGAGGCGGCGCTCGCCGCCCGCGCGGACGCCGTCGACGAGGACGAGCCCGCCGCCGAGCCCCGGCGCCTGGCGGACGATCCCGAGATCGCCGCGCTCCTGGCGTCGCGCAACTCCCGCCTCGCGGCGTTCTGGCTGAACCCGCAGGCTTCCGCTCCCGACGGCCCGCTGCGTGGTCGCGAGGCGGTCGTCGTGGACGCCGAGGACCGGTTCACCACGATGCTCGCCCATCAGCTGCGTCACCTCGGCCTCGACGTCCGCATCGTGCCGTGGCACCGCGTCACCGCCGACGACGTCCGCGACGCGGAGCTGGTCGTCTGCGGCCCCGGCCCCGGCGACCCGCGCGACCCCGCGTCGGAGCGCATGCGTCGCATGCGCGAGATCGTGACCGAGCGTCGCGCCTCGGGGCGCCCCCTCCTCGCGGTGTGCCTCAGCCACCAGATCCTGAGCGACGACGTCGGCCTGGATCTCGCGCCTCTGGCGACCCCGCACCAGGGCCTGCAGAAGACCGTGGACGTGTTCGGGATGCCGGCATCCATCGGCTTCTACAACACCTTCACCGCGCGTGTGGCGCCGGGCACCCGGGAAGTGGGCGATGCGGAGGTGGCCGCCGATGCGAGCGGAGACGTCTACGCGCTCCGCGGACCCGGCTTCGCCTCGGTGCAGGGTCACCTCGAGTCGATCCTCTCGCGCGACGGCATGGTGACCCTCGAGCGCCTCGTGACCCACGCCCTCTCGACGGCGCCCTGACCCGGGACGCCCGCGCTCAGAAGAGCGAGAGCGGGTTGACGATGTCGGTGAGGATCAGCACGCCGCCCATCACGACCAGGGCGATGAAGACGACGAAGGTGACCGGCACCAGCTTGGTGGCGTCCACCGGCTTCGGCGGCGGACGGTTCGTGATCTTCGCCCAGGCGCGCTTGATGCCGTCCCACAGGGCCACCACGACGTGTCCGCCGTCGAGCGGCAGGAGGGGCAGCAGATTGAAGACGAACAGGGCGATGTTCAGCGACGCCAGGAGCGACAGCAGCCCCGCCACACGGTTCAGCACCGGCGCTTCGGCGGAGGCGACCTCGCCCGCGAGCACTCCCGCGCCGACGACGCTCAACGGTCCGTTCGGGTCGCGCTCCTCGCCGGTGATGAGGGTCGCTCCGGTCTCCCACACCTTCACCGGCAGCTGCCAGATGATCCCGGCGACCGCGCCGACGTTCTCGACGGCGGTCTGCGGGCCCGTCCAGATCGGCTGGCGGACGTAGGCGGACTCCTGACGGATGCCGGCGATCCCCACCTTCTCGGTCACGACGTCGCCGTCCGCGTCGGTCACCGCGTCACCCAGGTCGTCGACGACCGGCTGCTCCACGGACGCCGGAGTGAGTCGGACGCTCCGCTGCTCCCCGTCGCGTTCGACGACGAGCGTCAGCGGCTCACCCGGGGACGAGCGGATGAGGGACGTCATCTCGGCGAACGTCTCCACCGGCTGCCCGGCGACCTCGACGACGACGTCCCCGGGCTCGATGCCGGCGGCGGCCGCGGGGGCGGCGGGATCGGACGCCGCGCACGTGGTGCGCTCCTCCCCGGCGGGGATGACGCACTCGCTGACGCTCGCGACGGTCGTCGTGGCGGTCTGCACGCCGATGCCGGAGAAGAGGAGCGCGAACAGGAACACCGCGAAGAGGAGGTTCATCACGGGTCCGCCGAGCATGATCACGACGCGTTTCCAGACGGGAAGGCGGTAGAACACCCGGGAGTCGCCGTCACCGTCGAGGGTCTCGTCGTTGGCGGCGCGGGCGTCCTGGACCATGGTGGCGAAGAAACCGCCGCCGGCGCGTCCCGTGCGCTCCCCCGCGGCGCGCGCGGCCTGCTCCTTCGGCGACGGCGGGTACATCCCCGCCATCGAGATGTAACCGCCGAGCGGGATGGCCTTGACGCCGTACTCGGTCTCCCCGCGACGGCGGGAGAAGAGCGTCGGCCCGAAACCGATCATGTACTGGCCGACGCGCACGCCGAACGCCTTCGCCGGCCACAGGTGGCCGAGCTCGTGCAGGGCGATCGAGACGGCGAGGCCCACGACCAGCAGCACGACTCCCACGACGAACGCGATCACTTCCACGCGCTCACGCTACCCCCGTCCGCCTTTGAATCGGCCGTGACCGTCGGCGGGATCCTCCGCGACGCACCGATCCCGTCGCACCCGGGCCGGGTGAGAAGATGGGAGCGCCATGCCCAGCGACGCTTCCTCGAACCTGCCTCCCGTGCTCCGACCGAGCACCGCCCCCGCCGTGAGCCTGCGCGCTCTCGCGGACGCCTTCGCCGCCGACGTCGACGGGAAGGCGGACGGCGTGACGATCCACGGGCTGACCCTCGCCACCGGTGACCTGCGGCCCGGCGACCTGTTCGTCGCGACCCGAGGGGTCAATCGCCACGGCGCGGAGTTCGTCGAGGACGCGGCTGCGCGCGGAGCGGTCGCGGTGATGACGGATGCCGCGGGCGCGGCCCTCGCATCGCCATCCGCATTGCCGGTCCTCGTCGTCGACGACCCGCGGGCCGTGCTCGGGGCGCTCTCGGCCTGGGTGTACGGCACCGGTCGGGACGACGACCTGCCGCTCCTGTTCGGCACGACCGGGACGAACGGCAAGACCAGCGTGTCGCACCTGCTGGAGGGCATCCTGGAACAGCTCGGCGCCGTCACCGGTCTGTCGTCCACCGCGGAGCGTCACATCGCGGGCGAGATCATCGTGTCGCGCCTGACCACCCCCGAGGCGTACGAGATGCACGCGCTCCTGGCGCTCATGCGCGAGCGCGGCGTCGAGGCCGTCGCCGTCGAGGTCAGCGCGCAGGCTCTCAGCCGCCGACGCGTCGACGGCATCGTGTTCGATGTCGCCGGCTTCACCAACCTCACCCACGATCACCTCGACGACTACGCCGACATGCGCGAGTACTTCGAGGCGAAGATGCCGCTGTTCCGCGCCGACCGCGCGCGTCGTGCCGTGATCTGCATGGACGCCGCCACCGGAGCCGAGGTCCGGGAGCGCTGCGAGGTGCCCGCGGTCACCGTGGGGACCCCGGCGATCGCCGACGACCCGGATGCCGCGGCCGCGGCGGACTGGACCGTCGAGATCCTCGAGGAGCGCAAGGACGGCACCCGCTTCCGTCTCGCGGCGAAGGACGGCCGTGCGCTCACGACGGTGGTCCCCGTCATCGGACGCCACATGGCCGCCAACGCGGGGCTCGCGATCGTGATGATCCTCGAGGGCGGCTACCCGTGGGAGCGCCTCGTGGAGGCCCTCGACGGCGACCGTATCCGGGCGTTCCTGCCGGGGCGCACGCAGCTGGTCTCGGGCGATCGGGGCCCGGCGGTCTTCGTCGACTTCGGACACTCCCCGGATGCTTTCGAGAAGACGCTCGCGGCCGTGCGCCGGGTGACCCCCGGCCGGGTCGTCATGCTCTTCGGCGCGGACGGCGACCGCGACAAGACCAAGCGTCACGACATGGGGCGCACCGCCGTGCTCGGCAGCGACATCCTGGTGGTCACCGATCACCACCCCCGGCACGAGGATCCTGACGGCATCCGCGCGACGCTCATCGAGGGGGCGCGGCGCGCGCGACCCGATGCCGAGATCCACGAGTCGTCACCGCCGGAGCGCGCGATCCGCGAGGCGATCGCCCTCGTCGGTGACGGCGACGCGATCCTGTGGGCCGGTCCCGGACATCAGGACTACCGCGACATCCGAGGCGTGCGGACGCCGTACTCCGCGCGGGAGCTCGCCCGCCGCGCGCTGCGGGATGCCGGGTGGCCGGTGCCGGAACCGGCGTGGCCGGTGCCGTACCCGGACGACTCCACTCCCGCCTCGGATCCGCTCCGACCGGCCTGAGCCGACCGGCACCGGCGGGGATCAGGCCTTCGCGATCATCCGGTCGGCGGTCTCGCGAGCCCACCGCTCCGCCTCGGCGAGCGTGTCACGGGTGAGCTCGTCGGGCGCCGCATGCGCGTCGAGCACGCGCTCGATCGTCTCCACGATCCCGGGGAAGCCGATCCGGCCCTCGTGGAACGCGTCGACGGCCTGCTCGTTCGCGGCGTTGAACACCGCGGGATGGGTGCCGCCGGCCCGACCGACGTGCTTCGCGAGGCGCACCGCGGGGAAGGCGTCCTCGTCGAGGGGCTCGAACGTCCACGCGGTGGCGGCGGTGAGATCGAGCGGCCGACCCACACCGGCCACCCGGTGCGGCCAGTCGAGGCCCAGCGAGATCGGCAGCCGCATGTCCGGAGGCGACGCCTGAGCGATGGTGGACCCGTCGACGAACTCGACCATCGAGTGGACGATCGACTGGGGGTGGACGACGACGTCGATGTCGGCGTAGTCGACGTCGAAGAGCAGGTGCGCCTCGATGACCTCGAGCCCCTTGTTCACCAGCGTCGCGGAATTCGTCGTGACCACGCGTCCCATGTCCCAGGTGGGGTGCGCGAGCGCCTCGGCGGGGGTCACCGTCGCGAGCGACGCGCGATCGCGCCCGCGGAACGGACCGCCGGATGCCGTCAGGATGAGCCGGCGCACCTCGACGGGAGTACCGCTGCGGAGCGCCTGCGCGATCGCGGAGTGCTCCGAATCGACCGGTACGATCTGACCGGGCGCGGCGACCCGGGTGACGAGTTCTCCCCCGACGATCAGGGATTCCTTGTTCGCCAGCGCCAGTGTCCGACCTGCCGACAGGGCCGCCAGGGTCGGGCCGAGTCCGACCGACCCGGTGATGCCGTTGAGGACGACATCCGCCTCGACATCGGCGACGAGCTGCTCCGCCTCCGCGGCGCCGACGGCGATGTGCTCCACGTCGAACTCCGCGGCCTGCGCGCGCATCTCCTCCGCGCGCGAGAAAGCGGACAGGCCGACCACCTCGAAACGCTCGGGGTTCGCCCGGATCACGTCCAGAGCCTGGGTGCCGATGGAACCGGTGGAGCCGAGGACGATGACGCGTCGCATCGGGCCAGCCTAGCGCCGCGCCGATGCCCCGCTCGAGGCCGACACCGTGCTCGAGCGCGCCTTACTGCTGCGCGCGGGCGGCGTCGATGATGTCGACGACGAAGACCAGGGTCTCCCCGGCAAGCTCGTGGGTGCTGGATCCGGTGTCGCCGTAGCCGCACGCGGGCGGCATGGCGACCACGACGGTCGATCCCACGGTCTGCCCCTCCAGCGCGCGCTGGAAGCCGCTCACGACACCGAGGGTGGAGAAGGTCGCGGGCTCGCCGCGCTCCCAGCTCGAGTCGAAGACGGTTCCGTCGCTCCACTTCACGCCGGTGTAGTCCACTGTGACGTTGTCACCGGGCTCCACCACGGCGCCGTCACCCTCCTCGAGAACCTCGAGCTGGACCTCGGTCGGCGGCTCGGCATCCGCGATGGTGATCGTCGGGACGCCCTCGCCGTCGAACTCCACGGTCGGGAAGTCGGGGCCGGGCTCGGCCACCGCGCACCACTCGTCGGCGGGGGTCACGCCCAGCACGTCGATGACGTAGACCTGACCGGCGGAGGCGCCGGTCGTGTCGGGCACCGTCACCACGACGCGCGAGCCTTCGGTGGCGCATCCGAAGTAGAAGTCCGCGCCGGAACCGAGGGTGATCGGCATGGCGGGGAGGGCCGCACCGCCGAAGCCGCCTTCCTGCAGGCTCTCTCCGGTCGCGGCGTCGAAGACGGCGAGCGCGTACGAGACGTAGTCGCCGTCGGAGATCGCGGCGCCGTCGCCCTCCACCAGCACCTCGCGCTCCGCGCTGGTGAACTCCAGCGGTGCCTCGAACGTCGCGGTCGCGCTCTCGCCGACCTCGCCGTCCACCGTGATCGAGCTGACGACGTCGCCCGTCGGTGCCGCGACGGCGCATAGGTCACCGGCTGCGGCCTCGGTGGCCGTCGGAGTCGCCTCGGGTGCGCCGCCGGCGCATCCCGTGAGGACGAGGGCCGTCAGAGCGGCGAAGGACAGAGCGGCAAGCGGGCGGAAGCGCACGGAGAAGACCTCGGAAGTTGAGAACGGGAGTGTTCATCTTCCCGCACTTTTTCTTTGTCTGTGCTGGGAGTACGGGCATTCCCCCGTGAGAATGCGATCCGGAGTACCCTCGTCGGGTGACATCGGACCCGGCAGCCACTCCCGAGGACGACTCTCAGACCTCCGCGTCCACCGCGGACGCGACGCCGGACTCGGCGCGGAAGATGGGGGCGACGTACGCGATCGGCCGGTTCGCGATCTCCACCCTCGGTCGCCTGGTCTACCGTCCGCGGGTGGAGGGTGGAGACCTGGTGCCCCGCCACGGTCCCGTGATCTTCGCGAGCAACCACCTGTCGTTCCTCGACTCGATCGCCATCCCCGTCGCCGCCCCGCGCCCGGTGCACTTCCTCGCCAAGTCGAGCTACTTCGAAAGCGCCGGATCCCGCTGGTTCTTCACCTCGATCGGGGCGATCCCCGTCCAGCGCGGCGCGGGCCAGGCGGCCCTCGACGCCCTCGACCAGCAGCGCCGCATCCTTCAGGAGGGACGCGCCGTGGCGCTGTACCCCGAGGGCACGCGGTCCCTGGACGGCCGGCTGTACAAGGGGCGCACCGGCGTCGCCTTCCTCGCACTCCAGACCGGTGCTCCCGTCGTCCCGGTGGGTCTCATCGGAACGGATGCGGTCATGCCGGTGGGCGCGAAGATGCCCTCTCTGCGCCACCGCGTGACGGTGAAGTTCGGCGCACCGCTGGACCTGTCCCACCACGGTCCCGCGACGTCGGGTCGTGCGCGACGGGGTGCGACCGACGAGATCATGGCCGCGATCCACGCGCTCTCCGGACAGGAGCTCGCCGGCGCCTACAACGAGGTGCCCGCACAGAACCCGATCGAGCGCATCAAGCAGGTGCTGCCGCACGAGCGGCTCTGACGGCGTCAGTCCGCGCGGACGATGACGGTCGGCTCGTGCCGCACCGGGAAGTTCACCGAGTTGGCGATGAAGCACCAGGCGTGCGCCTGGTCGTGGAGGGATTGCGCAGCCTCGCGCATGGACTCCGCCGCCACCGTCACGCGTGGCCGGAGGACGACCTCGCGGAACGCGCCTCCCCCGCGTCCGTCCTCGACCATGAGCCCGCTCGCGTCGTCCTCGTACCCGAGGACGACGACGCCTCCGCCGACGCACGCGTGGAGGTACGACAGCAGGTGGCACTCGCTGAGCGCCGCCAGCAGCAGGTCTTCGGGGTTCCAGCGGGTGGGATCGCCTCGGAACGGCTTGTCGGCGGATGCCGGCAGGTCTGGCTTGCCGGGGGCCATCAGCGTCACCGAGCGGTCGTAATCGCGGTATCCGGACGTGCCCGAGCCGCGATCTCCGGTCCAGATCGCCCGGACGGAGTATCGATGCTCGCCGAACATGAGCACAGTCTGTCATGGGGGTGCCGAACGTCCCGGCGGTAGGCTGGTGCGGTGCCGCAGACCTTCTCCGCAGCCGACGCCGTCGAGCTCGCCCTCGTGGAACGTAGCGGCTTCGTCGAGTCCCGCCATGTGGGTGTCGCCGTGATGCTCGCCCCCGATGGCACGGTCCGCGACCGTCTCGGCGACGTCGATGCGCCGATCCTCCCCCGGTCGAGCCTCAAGCCCCTCCAGGCTCTGGCCTTCCTCGCGGCGGGCGCACCGCTGGACGGCGAGCGCCTGGGACTCGCGACGGCCAGCCACTCCGGCACCGATCGGCACGTGGCGGTCGTCCGCGACATCCTCGACGCCGCGGGCCTCGGCGAAGACGCCCTCCAGTGCCCCCCGGCCTGGCCCGGCGACACCGCCACGCGCGACGAACTCGTGCGCGAGCGGCTCGCACCGGCCCGCATCCGGATGAACTGCTCCGGGAAGCACGCCGCGATGCTGCTCACGTGCGCCGTCAACGGGTGGGACACCGCCACCTACCTCGACCCGGCTCATCCGCTGCAGGCTCAGATCCGCGAGACGGCGGAGAGGCTTCTCGGTGAGAAGGTCGGCGGCGTCGCCGTCGACGGCTGCGGCGCGCCGGTGTACCCCGTCTCGCTGACGGCGCTCGCGCGTGCGATCCACCGCATCGGCACGGCGTCACCGTCGTCGCCGTTCGCCCTGCACCGCAGCGCCGGGGCGCTGGTCGCGGCGGTCCGCAGCCATCCCTGGACGATCGACGGCCCCGACCGGCCCGACACCGTCGCCATCGAGCGCCTCGGCGTGTTCGCCAAGACGGGCGCCGAAGGGGTTCTCGTGATGGTCGCCCCCGACGGGACGACGGTGGCGTTGAAGATCCTCGACGGGAACGGTCGCGCGGCGACCGCCGTCGCGCTCCGCCTCCTCGAACGCGCCGGGGCCCTCGCGCCCGCGGACGTCGCCGAGACGATGACCAGACTCTCGCTGTCGCTCAGCGGCGGCGATCGCACCGTCGGGGCCATCCGCCCCGCGTTCTAGAGGCGCTCCGATCCGGAGCCCGAGCGCTCCAACGGCGGAGCGGAAAGGATCGCACGATGAGGATCAGCGTCCCCACCGAGGTCAAGAACAACGAGTATCGGGTGGCTCTCACCCCGTCGGGCGTGCACGATCTCGTCGCCGCCGGCCACGAGGTCATCGTGCAGACCGGCGCCGGCGCCGGCTCCTCGATGCCGGATGCCGAGTACCGCGAGGCCGGTGGCACGCTCCTCGACGATGCCGCCGAGGTCTGGGCCCGCGCGGAGCTGCTGCTGAAGGTGAAGGAGCCGATCGCGAGCGAGTACGGCTACTTCCGTGACGACCTCGTGCTCTTCACCTATCTGCACCTCGCCGCGGACCGTCCTCTCACCGAACGACTGGTCGCGGACGGTGTGACGGCCATCGCCTACGAGACGGTCCAGGTCGCCGGCGGGGGTCTGCCCCTCCTCGCACCCATGAGCGAGGTCGCCGGGAGGCTCGCGCCCATGGTGGGCGCGTCGACGCTGATGCGCTCCGCCGGGGGCCGCGGCCTGCTCATGTCGGGTGTGCCCGGAACGCGCCCGGCCACGGTGACGGTCATCGGCGGCGGTGTCGCGGGAGCGAACGCCGCGGTGATCGCGGCCGGCATGGGCGCCGATGTGACCGTCTTCGACACCAACATCCCGCGTCTGCGGCATCTCGACGACCACTTCCAGGGGCGTGTGAAGACCGCGGCCTCGAATCCGCTGGACCTCGATCGCGCCGTCGTCGCGTCCGACCTCGTGATCGGCTCCGTCCTCATCCCGGGCGCGAAAGCGCCGAAGCTCGTCACCAACGAGATGGTGTCGCGGATGCGCCCCGGCTCGGTGCTCGTGGACATCGCCGTCGATCAGGGCGGCTGTTTCGAGGACACGCGCCCGACGACCCACGCCGACCCGACCTTCGCGGTCCACGACACGGTGTTCTACTGCGTCGCGAACATGCCCGGTGCGGTGCCGAACACCTCCACCTCCGCCCTCACCAACGCCACGCTCCCCTACATCCGCCAGATCGCCCGTCGCGGCTGGCGCGAGGCGCTGCGCGCCGACACCGCGCTGGCGTCGGGGCTCAACACCCACGGCGGGCACGTGGTCAATCCCGGTGTCGCCGCCGCGCACGACCTGCCCGCGGGCGACCTCGCCGACGCCCTCGCCTGAGTCACGCCGGCCCGCGCCCACACCCCGGGCGCGGGCCGAACTCCTCCGATCCGGCCCCCACCGCCCCGAACCCGGGGCCACCCCCGGCGTGCCGCCGCGAAACGGAGGAGTTACGCACGCCGCGTCGCCCCGACCGCCGGACGCGCGGGTGTCAGGCGAGTCCGCCGTCGACGGAGCGCGCCGCGGCGGCGGTGTCGTCCGGCACCATCACCGGGGTCTCCCGGTTCAGGCTCTCGCCGCGGAAGAACCGCTTCGAGCGCGGGAAGAGGAACCACAGCACCATCAGCACCACACCGAGGGCGAGCGACCCCACCCCGAGCACGAAGGTCCCCCCGATGCCGAAGAGCACCGTGTAGCCGTAATCCACATCGAACATGTCGATCGCGGACTGGACGAACGCGTACGTGAGCATGAGCGCGCCGAGGAGCGGCAGCACGAGCCGGTAGACGATGTTGCGTCCCGAGGTGAAGAGTTCGCGGCGGAAGTACCAGACGCACGCATAGCCGGTGATGGCGTAGTAGAAGGCGATCGCGAGCCCCAGCGACAGGATCGAATCCTGCAGGATGTTGTCGCTGATCAGGGTCATGCCGATGTAGTAGACCGACGCGACCACGCCCATCACGAGGGTGGAGAACGACGGCGTCTTGTACCGCGGATGCACGGTCTTGAACCGCTCCGGAAGCGCCCGGTAGACGCCCATCGCAAGTGTGCCGCGCGCCGTGGGAAGGATGGTGGTCTGCGTCGAGGAGACGGCGGAGATCAGAACGGCGACCACGAGCACCCACCCGACCGGGCCGAGCAGTCCGTCCTTGATGGCGAGGAAGAAGTCATCGGCGTTCGCCTCGTTCCCCAGTCCCGTCCCGGTGTCGCCGAGCCCGGCGTACATCATCGCCGCGACGGTGACCGAGACGTAGGTGAACAGCAGCAGGACGCACGTGAGGAGGGCGGCGAGACCAGGGATGCGCTTCGGGTCCTTCGTCTCCTCGTTGAGGGCGAGGCAGGTGTCCCACCCCCAGTAGATGAACAGCGCCAGCAGGATCGCCTCGGTGAAGCCGGACCACTCCTCGAAGGCGAAGGGGTTGAACCAGTCCCAGGCGAACGGTGTGGCTCCCGGGGCGGAGCCCGCGAAGTACTGCCACAGGGCGGCGACGACGAAGATCGCCAGCGCCAGGTACTGGATGGCGAGAAGGATGTTCTGCACGCGCTCCCCGATCTCCACACCTCGCCAGCTGATCCAGGTCATGAGGGCGATGAACACGACACCGGTGGCGGTGACGAGCGGGACGTTGTCGGAGAGGAGGGCGTCGTCGCCCGAGCCGATGATGCCGTCGACGAGCGCCCAGAAGTAGATGCCGCCGATCTGCGCGAGATTGGCGAGCACCACCATTCCGGCCACGGCCACACCCCACCCGCCCATCCAACCCACCCAGGGACCGAAGGCCTTGGTGCCCCAGGTGAAGGTGGTCCCGCAATCGGGGACGGCGTTGTTCAGCTCGCGGTAGGCGAAGGCGATGAAGAGCATCGGGACGAACGCGACGACGAAGGCGATCGGCGCCTGCGCGCCCACCGCGAGGACGACGAACCCGAGGGTCGCCACCAGGGAGTACACCGGCGCCGTGGAGGCGAGGCCGATGACGGTGGATCCCCACAGACCGAGCGTTCCCGCGGCCAGTCCCTTGCCGTCCGGCCGTTCGAGTCTGATCGGGGTGGTGGACATGACTGCGACGCTAGGGGCCGGGCGGACGGGGGTCAAGCATCGCGAGCGACACGATCCGCCCGGGAATCCGCGGCCGGGAGGACGATACGCACGGGATCGGCGCCCGAGCGCATCAGCCAGCCCCGCGGAGCGCCCGCGCGGCAGAACGGCGGGGGCTCGCGGAAGCCGGTGAGCAGGCGCACCTCCGCCGCGCACGACGCGTCGATCACGAGGTCGTTCTCGACGCGCGCGCGGGTGAGCAGCGGCCACTTCCGCTGCCACTCGTCCGGCTCGCCGATCGCGACGAGCCGCTCCCCGGGCGCGAGGACGGGTTCGGCATCCGCCACCCCCACGATGATCGCGCCCGCGCGTTCCCAGCACTCCAGCGCGGCGCGGACCGCCGGCGTGCGCCGGGCGACGAGGCCCGTGAAAGGGGCCTCCGGGAACCAGGCCTCGGCGGCGGTCACGAGACCGACGGCCCCCGGCGCGGCCCGAGGCAGCGCGATCTGGACCCGCACGTCGTCGAGTCGCCCTCGGCCCGCCGGCGCCCGTGCGACATGATGCGCGGGGTCGCCGCCCGCGGCGACGTGATCCGCGCGCGAGGGCAGGCTCAGCAGCAGTCGCCGGTGGAAGAGCTCGGCGGTCCGCGCCGCAGCACCGGTGACCCGCTGCATACTCGCCACGATCAGGATGCCGCGCTCCCGTGCCGCGCGGATGGCGTCCTCCACGGCCTCGACGAAGGCGCGGGCATAGTCGCCCGGGAAGCGGCCGACAAGACCGTCGAGGTCGTCGACGACGACGACCGTCCCGCGCGGCGGCGGCGCCCATCGCCACGTCGCGAACAGGTCCCACGCGGCCTCGGTGTCCGCCGGAACGACCACGGGCGGCTCCGGGGCGCTGTCCCGTGCCCGATCCGCGACGAGGTGCAGCGCGGTGCTCTTCCCCGCGCGCGGGCCGCCGACGACGAGAAGGCTGCCGTCGGCCACCGATACGGATGCCGGTCCCTGGTGCTGCCGGTCCGGTTCGTCGGCAAGTCCGAGCACGACGGTTCCCGGATCGTCCCCATCGGGGAGATCCTGCGCTCGGAGGTCGCTCGGGAGGTCCGGTAGCCACGGCCGGCGCGGCCGCGTCTCGCCCCGCGCGACGATGGCGGTGGCGTCGTCCGGTTGGGACAGCGCGATCCGCACCCGCTGCGGTTCGGCGTCGGCGGCCCTGCGGATCAGGGCCAGCCCCGCCGCCGCGCGGTCTCCGGGAAGCTCCGCAGCGTCGGGGGTGCCCAGGAGGAGGCGGCTGTCGGCGGCATCGGTGACCCGGAGGCTCATCCGCAGCGGGCAGTTCGCGAGGAGGCTGTCACGGATGACCCCGGATGCTCGCTGCGTGCCGAGGATCAGGTGGATCCCGAGCGCACGCCCGCGGGCGGCGAGATCCGAGAAGAGGGCGTTCAGCTCGGGGTGTTCGGCCAGGACGGCGGCGAACTCATCGATCACCACGACGAGACGCGGCAGCTGCACCCGCGCGTCGGCGATGTCCCGCGCACCGGACTGCGCGAGCGCGCCTTCCCGCCACCGGACTTCCGCACGCAGGCTCTCGAACGCCCGCCGCGCTCCGTCGCCGTCGAGGTCCGTGATGACCCCGGTCACGTGCGGCACATCGGCGAGCGCATCGAAGGCGGTCCCGCCTTTGAAATCCGCCAGGAGGAAACTGACCTGCGCGGTGGTGTGCGCGGACGCGAGCGCGAGGACCCAGGTGATCAGCAGCTCGCTCTTGCCGGCACCGGTGACACCGGTGACCACCGCGTGCGGTCCGTCGCGGACGAGGTCGATCGTCACCGTCCCCTGCGCGTCGCGTCCGATCGCGGCGGGGAGCGTGCCGGGGGCAGGCTGCGGAGCGTCGGACACGAGCTCCGCGAGGGCCACCGGCCCGGCCCCGGCCAGGACGTCCCGGAGGGAGACGCGCGCCCGCTCGGACAGGGCATCCCCGACGGCCCTTGCCTGTGCGGCGGACAGCGCCTCGATCGCGAGGGCCCCCACGGCGCCGGCGTGATCCACCCGGGCGCGGGTCGGTGCCTCCACGTCCACGGTGACCGCGCATCCGAGCGGAGCGGGCTCTCCCGCTCCCCGGCGTGCGAGGACGATGTCGGCGGTGCCGTCCGCGCGTTCGCCCGGCGCGAGGAGCATGAGCCGCACACCCGAGGTGGCCCGACGGTGCGGGAGGTGTTCCGCCCAGGCGAGATCGGCGTCGAGGGCTCCCACGATCCGGAGTTCTCCGGGCGGGAGCGCGAGGCACAGCTGCAGGGCCAGCGCGCGCTGGACACCGCGCGCGAGGACAGGCGCCCCGGAGACCACGACACCCGCCCGGGCCGGGACGACCAGCGGAGCGTCGCTGAGCCGTGCCGCCCGCGCGCGGAGGGCGAGGGAGTCCGGATCTCCCTCGCCTCCGCTCATGCGCACCCCCGACTCCACGTCACCCGATCCGAGCACGAGCAGCTCGCCCCGCTCCGTCCGCGATCGCCACACCTCGCCGTCCCGGTCGAGGTAGGACGCGACATCCGGATGCTGCGACCGGCGGTGCCGGCGCTCGATCTCGTGCCGCCGCGCGACGCGTTCGGCGAGGGCGACGCGCTGCGCGTCGGCCTCGATCCGATGGCGCCGCCGATCCCGTCGCGCCGTGCGCGCCGCGTCCCCCGCGGTGGCGAGGGCCACCAGCGGCCCGAGAGCCGCCAGCCACAGGGAGAGGATGGATCCGGTGACCAGCCACAGCGCCACCGCCCCGATGACCGGCACCGTCGCGGCGACGATCGGGATCGGGGGGCGCGGCGGGGCCGCCCATGCCGCCGGCAGGACGAGCGCATCGTCGTGCGGCGGGTCCTGCGACTCGCGTGGGTCGGATGTCGGCGCGGAGGAAGGGCGTCTCACACCGGCGAGTCAACTCCGGCGCAGCCTCGGTGGCGCACCGGAATATCCGATCTGTGGACGAGCGGGGTCAGTCCGCGGCTGGGGAGGAGGGGGCGACGTCGAGGACGACGATGGTGATGTTGTCGCGTCCGCCGTTCTCGAGCGCGGCGTCCATCATCGCCGACACCGCGGCCGCGGGATCGGCGTTCTCGGTGAGGAAATGCCGGATCCCGTAGTCGGTCAGTTCCTTCGTGAGACCGTCCGAGCAGATCACGAATCGGTCCCCGGACACGACGTCCAGACGCACGTAATCGGGCACGACCCCGTCGCTCGGACCCACGGCGCGCGTGATGACATTGCCGTAGGGGTGGTTCTCCGCCTCCTCGGGGCTCAATCGCCCGGCGGCGATGAGCTCCTGGACCACGGAGTGGTCGGTGGTGATCTGCACGATCGCGTCATCGCGGAGGAGGTAGACCCGGGAATCCCCGATGTTCAGGGTCACCCAGTGCGCTTCGTCCCCGCTGGTCTCGAGGTAGACGCCGGTCACCGTCGTCCCGGTGCCCTCGTCGGTGGCCTCGGGGTGGGAGGCGATGTCCTTGACGGCGCGGGCGAGGGCCTTCTCGATGGTCTTCGGCGAGACCGTCCCCGCGTCGACCGTCTCGTGCAGGCGGGTGATGGCGCTGGCGCTGGCGATCTCGCCGCCGACGTGACCGCCCATCCCGTCCGCGACGACGAAGAGCGGGAACTCCGCGAAGACGGCGTCCTGGTTCACCTCGCGGCGGCGCCCGGTGTGGGTCATCGCCGCCCACGACAGGTGAAGTTCTCCACCCGGGACACGCACGGTCCGCGAGCGGGTCGAGACATCGAGCACGCTCAGTTCCTCTCCGCGAGCCGGTTCGCCGCGATCCGGCGTTCACGGCGTTCTCACATCCTAAGGGGTCAGGGCCGATCCGCTTCCGTCGGGGCGGCGGCGAGTGCCGCCTCCTCGACCGCGTCCACCCCCGCGCCGGCATCCGGCGCCGCCTCGAACTGCGCGTCGTAGAGGCGCCGGTAGGCGCCACCGGCACGCAGAAGCGTCTCGTGCGTACCCTGTTCGACGATCGCGCCCGCTTCCATCACCAGGATGAGGTCGGCGTCGCGGATCGTCGACAGACGGTGGGCGATCACGAACGACGTGCGATCCGCGCGCAGCCGGGACATCGCACGCTGGATGAGGAGTTCCGTGCGCGTGTCGACCGAGGAGGTCGCCTCGTCGAGGATCAGCAGACGCGGATCGGCGAGGAACGCACGGGCGATCGTGACGAGCTGCCGCTCCCCCGCCGAGAGGTTGGTCGCGTCGTCGTCGAGGACGGTGTCGTACCCCTCGGGCAGCGCGTGGACGAAGCGGTCGACGTAGGCGGCGCGGGCGGCCGCCAGGATCTCCTCCTCGGTCGCGTCCGGTCGACCGTAGGCGATGTTCTCGCGGATGGTCCCGGCGAACAGCCACGTGTCCTGCAGCACCATGCCGGTGCGCCGACGAAGGTCCGCCCGCGACATTCGTCTGATGTCCACCGCATCCCCGGATGCCGCGTCCAGGGTGATCCGACCGGTGTCGACGTCGTAGAAGCGCATGACGAGGTTGACCAGGGTGGTCTTCCCCGCTCCGGTCGGTCCCACGATCGCGACCGTCCCCCCGCTCTCGGCGACGAGCGAGAGCCCGTGGATGAGGGGCGTGTCCGCGACGTAACGGAAGGAAACGTCCTCGAAGGCGAGCCGGCCGGCATCCGGCGGCAGGGTCGGGGCCGCGTCGTCGTCGGGGGTCTCCTCCTCCTCGTCCAGGAACTCGAACACCCGCTCCGCGCTCGCGACCCCGGACTGCAGCAGATTCGCCATCGAACCGAGCTGGCTGAGGGGCTGGGTGAACTGCCGCGAGTACTGGATGAACGCCTGCACCGCGCCGATCGACAGCATTCCGCCCGCGACCTGGAGGCCGCCGACCACCGCGATGGCGACGTAGACGAGGTTCCCGATGAACATCATCGAGGGCATGATGATGCCCGAGACGAACTGCGCTCCGAAGCTCGCCCGGTAGAGCTCCTCGTTCTCCGCGCGGAAGTCCGCCTCGACGGCCTTCTGACGCCCGAACACCTTCACCACCGCGTGGCCGGAGAAGGTCTCCTCGACCCGCGCGTTCAGGATGCCGGTGTTCTTCCACTGCGCCGCGAACAGACGCTGCGAGCGCCGCGCCACGAGGACGGTGATGCCGATGGTGAGGGGGATCGTCACGAGGGCGATCAGCGCCAGAAGGGGCGAGATGACGAACATCATCACCATCACGCCGACGACGGTGAGCAGCGACGTCACGACCTGGGACACCGTCTGCTGCATGCTCTGCCCGATGTTGTC
This sequence comes from Microbacterium sp. NPDC077184, assembly GCF_040687055.1. NCBI lineage: Bacteria > Bacillati > Actinomycetota > Actinomycetes > Micrococcales > Microbacteriaceae > Microbacterium > Microbacterium sp. NPDC077184. The sequence goes on along the minus strand of NZ_JBFBMM010000006.1, from coordinate 142,070 downwards.
CACGTCGTTCGTCACGCGGCTGAGCAGCTCACCGCGCTGCATCCGATCGAAGGTGCGCAGCGGCAGCCGGTGCACCTTGTGCTCCACCTGCATCCGGAGCCGGTGCATGGCGCGCTGGACGATGCCGTTGAGCAGCCGAGCCTGGAGCCACGCGAACACGCTGCCGAGGACGTAGACGGTCAGGACCATCAGGAGGATGGCCCCGAGGGCGGCGAAGTCGACTCCCGCGCCGGGGGTGAAGCTCATCGCGGAGATCATGTCGGCCTGCTCCTGCTGCCCCGCGGCGACGAGGGAGTCCACGACCTCCTGTTCGCTCGTACCCGCGGGGAACTGCAGGGAGATGAAGCCGGCGAAGACGATGTTCGTGCCGTCACCGAGCATCTTCGGTCCCAGCACCGTCAGCCCCACCGACAGGATGCCGAACAGGACGACCGCGATGAGTCCGGCCCGCTCGGGGCGGAGCGTGCCCAGGAGACGCCGCGCACTCGGGCCGAAGCTGCGGGCCTTCTCGATCGGCGCCGCACCGCGCCCCATCGGACCGCCGAACGGCCCCCGGGCGGGTGCGCGGCCGGGCTGTGCGCCGCTCATGCCGAGGCCTCCGCCGACAGCTGGGAGTCGACGATCTCGCGATACGTGTCGTTGTCCGCCACGAGCTCGTCGTGGGTTCCGATCCCGACGACGACGCCGTGGTCGAGGACGACGATCTGGTCGGCGCCGCGGATGGTCGACACGCGCTGTGCGACGACCAGGCGAGTCGCGCCCGGCAGGTGCGCGTCGAGGGCGGCGCGGAGGGCGGCATCCGTCCGCAGATCGAGGGCGGAGAACGAGTCGTCGAAGATGTAGATCGGCGGCCGCTTCACCAGCGCCCGGGCGATCGCGAGTCGCTGGCGCTGACCGCCGGACACATTCGACCCGCCCTGCGCGATGGGGGCGTCCAGACCCTCGGGAAGCGCCTCGACGAAGTCGCGCGCCTGAGCGATCTCCAACGCACGCCACAGCTCGCCGTCATCGGCGGTCGCGTCGCCGTAGAGGAGGTTGGAGCGCACGGTGCCCGAGAACAGGAACGCGCGCTGCTGGACGAGGCCGATGCGCTCCCACAGGGCGTCGGGATCGACGTCGCGGACATCCACCCCGTCCACCCGCACGCTCCCCGCCGTCGCGTCGAACAGACGCGGCACCAACCCGATCAGGGTCGTCTTGCCCGCCCCCGTCGATCCGACGACGGCCGTCGTGGTCCCGGGCTCCACACGGAACGAGATCCCCCGCAGCACCGGGTCCTCCGCACCGGGGTAGGAGAAGTCCATGCCGTCGAACTCGATGAGACCCCGAGCGGCGGGCATCGGGACCGGTCGCTCGGCGACCACCACGGAGGGCGGCGTGTCCAGGACCTCGCCGATGCGCGAGCCGGAGACCGCCGCGCGCGGGATCATGACCAACATGAAAGTCGCCATCATGACGCCCATCAGGATCTGCATGAGATAGGTGAGGAATGCGAACAGCGTTCCGATCTCCGTCTCCCCCTGCTGGATCTGGAACGCCCCGAACCAGATCACCGCGACGCTGGAGACGTTCATCACGAGCATGACCACCGGGAACATCAGCGCCATGAGATTGCCCGCGCGCAACGCGGCCTCCTGCACCGCGTCGCTCGCCGTGGTGAAGCGCGCGGTCTCCTCGCGTTCGCGGACGAAGGCGCGGACGACGCGGATGCCGGTCAGCTGTTCGCGCATGATCTGGTTGATCCGGTCGATGCGCTTCTGCATCACGGTGAAGGCGGGGACCATCCGCACCACGATGAGGACGACGGCGAGGACGAGGACGGGGATGGACACCGCCATCAGCCAGGAGAGCCCGGGATCGAGTCGGATCGCCATGATCACGCCGCCGATGGCGAGCATCGGGGCCGAGACCATGAGGGTGGAGGCCGTCTGCACGAGCATCTGGACCTGCTGGACGTCGTTGGTGTTGCGGGTGATCAGCGAGGCGGGGCCGAATCTGCCCACCTCGCGCTGCGAGAAGGCGACCACCCGGTGGAAGAGGTCCGCGCGGAGATCCCGGCCGAGGCCCATGGCCAGCCGGGAGCCGAAATACACCGCGATGATCGCGCAGACGATCTGCACGCCCGTCACTCCGAGCATCACCAGGCCGGTGGACCAGATCACGGGGATGTCGCCCACGACCACACCGCGATCGATGATCTCGGCGTTGAGGGTGGGCAGCAGCAGCGCCGCGATGGACTGCGCCAGTTGGAACACCACGACCGCCACGATGAGCGGCCAGGCGGGGCGGAGGTACCGCACCAGGAGGGTGCCGAGCATTCTGTCTCCTTCGACGGCGCGTCAGACCCGCGCACCGGGGTCTTCGGGAAGCGGGAAGAGCGCGTCGATCGTCGCGAGGTCCGCCGGGGTCGGCGTCCACGCGGTCCCGGCCGCCGCGTTCGCGCGCACCTGCTCCGGTCGCGTGGCCCCCGCGATCACGCTGGAGAGCGCGGGGCGCGCGAGCAGCCATCCGAAGGTCGCCTCGAGCATCGAGATGTCCCGTTCGCGGCAGAACGCGTCCAGGGCCTCGAGCGCCTCCCACGGCGCGTCCCGCCAGATGTGCGGTCGCTGACGCATGATCCGCGAATCCTCCGGGGCGTGGTCGCGCGTGAAGCCGCCCGCGAGGAGGCCGTTGTGCAGGGGGAAGTAGGGCAGGAAGCCCAGACCGTAGCGCTCGACGGCGGGGAGCACCTCGCGCTCTGCGGCGCGGGCGAGGAGACTGTAGTGGTTCTGCGCCGAGATGAAGGGCACGTCTCCGCGGCGCTCGGCGATGTGGGCCGCATCCGCGATCTGCCACCCGGCGAGGTTGGAATGGCCGGTGTAGCGGATCTTCCCCTCGCGCACGAGATCGTCGAGGGCGTCGAGGGTCTCCTCGACGGGCGTCAGGGGATCCGGGGTGTGCAGCTGGTAGAGATCGATCCACTCCGTCTGAAGCCGGATGAGCGAGGCCTCGACCGCGCGTCGGATATAGGAGCGGGATGCCTTCCCCGCCGACACCCCGTAGCCCATGTCGCGCCCGCTGTGGCCGAACTTCGTCGCGAGGACGACCTGGTCGCGGCGTCCCCGCAGGGCGTGACCCATGAGCGTCTCGGACTGCCCGGGCTCTCCCCCGTACATGTCGGCTGTGTCGAGGAAGGTGACCCCTGATTCGAGCGCGGCGTCGAGGACTGCGCGGGTGCCCTCGAGCGTCTCGGTGGGCGTCCCGGGGCGGCCGAAGTTGTTGCAGCCGAGCCCGACGACCGAGACGAGGAGGCCGGAGGCGCCCAGGCGCCGGTGCGGGAGCGGAGAGGTCATCCCCTCACGCTAGACCTCCGCGCGGACACCCGAGGACGAAGCCCCCGGATCCGCGCGGATTCGGGGGCTTCGTCGGCGATCAGGCCTGGGGCGGCTGACCGGGCGCAGGAGGCTGCGTCGTCGGCGGCTGACCGCCCGCGGGCGGCCCGGCCGGCGGGGCGGCCGGCGGGGCGGCCGGCGGAGCCGCGGGCGGCGTGTAGCCGGCGGGCGGACCCTGCGGGGCGGGCGGCGGTGCGTAGCCGGTCGTCGCGGGGTTCGCGGGGTACCCCCCGGCGGGCGCCTGGGCGGGGATGCCGGCCCACGTGGTCTTGTCGGACAGGAAGCCGTTATTCGCCCAGGGCGCGGCGGGGATCGCCGTGTTCCAGCGCGACTTGTCGAAGGCGTTGATGCCGAGCCACACGATGCTGAGGAAGAAGAAGAGGATCAGCCAGACCGCTTCCTTCTGCAGCTTCAGCCCCACGCGCCAGGCCGCCATGAGGATGACCAGCGCCGGAAGGATCAGCACGAGCTGACCGATCACCGGAATCCAGCCGAGGAGCACCGACGCGCCGATGGCGATCAGGAACAGCCACGGGCTGAGGTCACCGAGCTTGGAGAACACCATCCAGTTGTAGACCGGGATCCAGGCGCGCCACTTCCCCTGCACGCCCGCTTTGTCGAAGATCTTCATGAGGAAGATCGAGCCGATGATGTAGCCCGCGATCGCGAAGATGAAGGCGATGAACACGAACGCGGCATAGAAGGCGAGGATGCCTCCGTCACTGCCATATGGATCCATGAGCGTCCTCCCAAGAACGACTATCGGCGTTCTACGCCGTCGGGGCCCCCGGCCCCGCACGCCACATGCTAGCGGTGCGGACGCGCCCGCTACAGGACATGACGCGCGCGAACGCGCGGATCAGGGCGTCGGATGCCGGGCGACGAGCAGGATCTCCCCGCCGACGTCCTCGCGCGCGTCCCAGCCGGCCTCCTCGGCCCAGGCGAGGAAGTCCCCGCGTGAACGCACCCGCGGGCGCGACTGAGCGAGGTCGCGCACCAGCTCGCCCTTCGTCCGCTTGTTGAAGTGGTTCAACGCCCGGACGACGCCGTCGGGGCCCGCGGAGACGACACGGACGTACGCGGAGGGCACCTCGGCGGGGACGGGACCGAGCCCGACGTACGCCTGCGACCGCAGGTCGAGGAGGAAGCGGGGAGCCGACATCGCGATCGCGGTGGAAACGGCATCCGCCCACACGCGCTTCAGCGGCGCGAGCCCGGGAAGGGCCGCTGAAGCACCGAGCCGGTACGCCGGGATCGGGTCGAGAGCACCGACGGGTCCGAACGGTGCGGAATGGATCTGCACGTGCACGCCGAGCCACCGACGTGCCGCGACGGGCAGTGACGCGGCGTCGAGCGCGTCGAAGAGGACACCGGTGTAACGGTCGACGGCCGGCATCGTCGGCGCCGAGCCGAGCTCCGCGTTCCGCGGGATGTCATCCAGCTGGCGCGGGCCGAGGCCGAGGACCGCGGCGGCGCGCTCGGCATCCGCGGACAGCGCGATGAGGGCCTCCGCGACGGCGGTGCGCTGCGGCAGAAGCCCCGGGTGCGCCCAGTCCGCGGGCCGCATGGATGCACCCCGCCCGCCGGATCGCTTGGTCTCGGACGGGGGCAAAAGGATCAGCATGGCATCCGTGGGGTCGAGGGTGAATGACGAACCGGCCGAGCACCCGGGTGGGGCTCGGCCGGTTCGGCGCGATGTGTGCGCGGGTCGATCAGGAGATCAGCGCGGCGTTTCCGGCGACGATGGTGAGCTGGTTGCCCTCCATCGAGAGGAAGCCGTCCTGCGCGTTGGCGATGATCTTCGATCCCGAGCTCTGCGTGATGCGCACCTGGCCTTCGGCGAGGATCGCCAGGACGGGCTCGTGACCGGGCATGAAGCCGATCTCTCCCTCGACGGTCTTGGCCACGACGAGCGAGGCCTCCCCCGTCCAGACCTCCGCGTCGGCGGAGACGAGACTCACCTTCAGCGGCATGATCAGCCGTTCTCCTTCTGGATCTGCGCCCACTTGGCCTCGACGTCGCCGATGCCGCCGACGTTGAAGAAGGCCTGCTCGGCGACGTGGTCGAAGTCGCCCTTGACGATCGCGTCGAACGACTCGATGGTCTCCTTGATCGGGACCGTGGAGCCCTCCACGCCGGTGAACTTCTTCGCCATGTAGGTGTTCTGAGAGAGGAACTGCTGGATGCGACGCGCACGCGACACGACGATCTTGTCCTCTTCGGAAAGCTCGTCGACACCCAGGATCGCGATGATCTCCTGCAGCTCCTTGTTCTTCTGCAGGATCTGCTTCACGGCGGTGGCCACGCGGTAGTGGTCCTCGCCGATGTAGCGCGGGTCGAGGATGCGGCTGGTCGAGGTGAGCGGGTCGATCGCGGGGTACAGACCCTTCGATGCGATCTCACGCGAGAGCTCGGTGGTCGCGTCGAGGTGCGCGAACGTGGTCGCCGGGGCGGGGTCGGTGTAGTCGTCCGCGGGGACATAGATCGCCTGCAGCGAGGTGATCGAGTGACCGCGCGTGGACGTGATGCGCTCCTGGAGCACACCCATCTCGTCCGCGAGGTTCGGCTGGTAACCCACCGCGGAGGGCATGCGGCCGAGGAGCGTGGAGACCTCGGAACCGGCCTGCGTGAAGCGGAAGATGTTGTCGATGAACAACAGCACGTCCTGCTTCTGCACGTCACGGAAGTACTCCGCCATCGTCAGGGCCGACAGGGCGACGCGCAGACGCGTTCCCGGCGGCTCGTCCATCTGGCCGAACACGAGGGCGGTCTTGTCGAAGACACCCGCTTCCTCCATCTCGCCGATGAGGTCGTTGCCCTCACGGGTGCGCTCGCCGACGCCGGCGAACACCGAGACACCACCGTGGTCCTGCGCCACGCGCTGGATCATCTCCTGGATGAGGACGGTCTTGCCGACACCGGCACCGCCGAAGAGGCCGATCTTCCCACCCTGGACGTACGGGGTGAGGAGGTCGATCGACTTGATGCCGGTCTCGAACATCTCGGTCTTCGACTCGAGCTGGTCGAAGTTCGGCGCCTGGCGGTGGATCGGCCAGCGCTCGGTGATCTCGACGGTCTCTCCGGGTGCGGCGTTGAGGATCTCGCCGGTGACGTTGAAGACCTTGCCCTTGGTGACGTCTCCCACGGGAACCGTGATCTGCTCGCCGGTGTCGCGCACCTCCTGGCCGCGGACGATGCCGTCGGTCGGCTTCAGGGCGATGGCACGCACGAGGTCGTCGCCGAGGTGCTGCGCGACCTCGAGGGTGATCTCCGAGGAGGTGTCCCCGATGACGATGGTGGTCTTGAGGGCGTTGTAGATCTCGGGGATCCCGTCGTGCGGGAACTCGATGTCCACGACGGGACCGGTGACACGGGCGACGCGGCCGACGACCGGGGCTTCCGTCTTCTCAGCGGTGAGGCTCATGGCTTCTTCTCTTTCGGTGTGGTCTGTGTGCGCGGAGGTCACTTGCCGGAGCCCAGGGCGTCGGCGCCGCCGACGATCTCGGCGATCTGCTGGGTGATCTCGGCCTGACGGGCGTTGTTGCGGAGGCGCGTGTAATCGGTGATGAGCTTGTCGGCGTTGTCGCTGGCCGACTTCATCGCCTTCTGCGTCGCGGCGTGCTTCGCCGCCGACGACTGGAGGAGGGCGTTGAACACGCGGCTCTGGATGTAGACCGGGAGCAGGGCGTCCAGGACGACCTCGGCATCGGGCTCGAACTCGTACAGCGGGTAGACCTGGGACGGCGCGCTGTCGTCGGCATCGACCACTTCCAGCGGCAGCAGGCGGACCTGCTCCGGCGACTGGGTCATCATGCTGACGAAACGGTTGTACACGAGGTGGATCTCGTCCACCCCACCGTCGTCGCCGCCGCGGGTGTACCCGTCCAGCAGGCTCGCCGCGATCTCCTCGGCGGTGTGGAAGTGCGGGGTGTCGGTGTCACCCGTCCACTCGGCCACGGCGGCCATCCGACGGAACTGGAAGTACCCGACCGCCTTCCGGCCGACGAGGTAGAACACCGGCTCCTTGCCCTGCTGACGCAGGAGTTCGGCCAGTTCGAGCCCTTCGCGGAGGATCTGCGAGTTGAACGCGCCGGCCAGACCCCGATCGGAGGTGAAGATCACCACGGCCGAACGCCGGATATTCTCCCGCTCCACCGTCAGCGGGTGGTCGACGTCGGAGTACGTCGCGACCGCCGAGACGGCGCGGGTCACCGCCGTCGCGAACGGCGAGGACGCGCGCACTCGCGCCATCGCCTTCTGGATGCGCGAGGCGGCGATGAGCTCCATCGCCTTGGTGATCTTCTTGGTCGTCTGAGCAGAAGCGATCTTCTGCTTGTAGACCCGCAGTTGTGCGCCCATGTCTGTGTCCTCGTCCGCCTCAGCGGCGGCCCTTGACGATCTTCTCCTGGTTGACGTCGGCTGCCTCGGCGGCGGCGACCTCCTCGCGACCCGGCTTGCCGATGGCCTGGCCCTTGCCGGAGCGGAATTCGAGGATGAACTCGTCGGTCTTGCGCTCGAGTTCGGCGAGGATCGCGTCGTCGAGCACGTTGGAGGCGCGGAGGTCGTCGAGCACCGTGGTGTTGCGACGGAGGTAGTCCAGCAGCTCGCGCTCGAACGACAGCACGTCCTCGACCTCGATCGAGTCGAGCTTGCCGTTGGTGCCGGCCCAGATCGAGACGACCTGCTCCTCCACCGGGTACGGCGAGTACTGCGGCTGCTTGAGCAGCTCCGTCAGGCGCGCTCCGCGGGCCAGCTGACGACGCGACGCGGCGTCCAGGTCGCTCGCGAACATCGCGAACGCCTCGAGCGACCGGTACTGCGCCAGCTCCAGCTTCAACGTTCCGGAGACCTTCTTGATGGACTTCACCTGGGCGTCACCACCGACACGCGACACCGAGATACCCACGTCGACCGCGGGGCGCTGGTTGGCGTTGAAGAGGTCGGACTGCAGGAAGATCTGGCCGTCGGTGATCGAGATCACGTTGGTGGGGATGTAGGCCGAGACGTCGTTCGCCTTGGTCTCGATGATGGGGAGACCCGTCATCGATCCCGCGCCGAGCTCGTCTGAGAGCTTCGCGCAACGCTCGAGCAGACGGGAGTGCAGGTAGAAGACGTCACCCGGGTAGGCCTCACGGCCCGGCGGGCGGCGCAGCAGCAGCGACACGGCACGGTAGGCCTCGGCCTGCTTGGAGAGGTCGTCGAAGATGATGAGGACGTGCTTGCCGTCGTACATCCAGTGCTGACCGATGGCGGAGCCGGTGTAGGGAGCGAGGTACTTGAAGCCCGCCGGGTCGGATGCCGGGGCGGCGACGATGGTGGTGTACTCCATGGCGCCGGCATCCTCGAGCGCGCCCTTGACGGCCGCGATCGTCGAGCCCTTCTGGCCGATGGCGACGTAGACGCAGCGCACCTGCTTGGTGGCGTCGCCCGAGTCCCAGTTGGCCTTCTGGTTGATGATCGTGTCGATCGCGATGGCGGTCTTGCCGGTCTGACGGTCGCCGATGATCAGCTGGCGCTGACCGCGGCCGATCGGGATCATCGCGTCGATGGCCTTGATGCCGGTCTGCATCGGCTCGTGCACGCTCTTGCGCTGCATGACGCCGGGCGCCTGCAGTTCGAGGGCGCGGCGGCCGGTGGAGGCGACCTCGCCGAGACCGTCGATGGGGTTTCCCAGCGGGTCGACGACACGGCCCAGGTAGCCGTCGCCGACCGGGACGGACAGGACCTCACCGGTGCGCGTGACCTGCTGGCCGGCCTCGATGCCGGAGAAGTCGCCGAGGACGACGACACCGATCTCGTGCTCGTCGAGGTTCAGCGCGAGGCCCTGGGTGCCGTCGGCGAAGAGCACCAGCTCGTTCGCCATGACGCCGGGGAGACCCTCGACGTGGGCGATGCCGTCGGCGGCGTCGATGACGGTGCCGACCTCGTTGGCCGCGGCGCCCGTGGGCTCGTAGGCGGCGACGAAGTCCTTCAGCGCGTCACGGATGACGTCGGGGCTGATAGAGAGTTCTGCCATTGTCTTCCTTCGTTCGTGGGGCCTCAGCCCCGAAATCTCCGCCTGATGCGGGAAGTCTTGTCTCAGCCGGCCAGTCGCTGACGGAGGTCGGCCAGGCGCGATGCCACGCTGGCGTCGATGACGTCGTCGGCGATCTGCACGCGCAGACCTCCGACGACGTTCGGGTCCACGACCGCGTTGACGGACACCTGCGTGCCGTAGCGCGTCGACAGGGTCGTGGCCAGGCGGCTGCGCTGGGCCTCGCTGAGCGGGACGGCGGTGAACACCGTCGCGACGGTGCGCCCGCGCTGGTCGGCGACCAGGCGCATGGCCCACGAGAGGAGGCGGCGCACGCGGCGTTCGCGCGGCTGCTGCACGAGCGAGGACGCGATGAGCACCGTGGCGGCGCTCGCGCGGCCGTTCAACAGGGACGACACCAGCGTGCCCTTGGCCGCGTCGTCGCCACGGCGGCTGCCGAGCGCGAGCTCCAGCTCCGGGTTGGCGGCGACGGTGCGGGAGAAGCGGAACAGCTCATCCTCGATGTCGGCGGCGCCGTCGGCGCGGGCGGCGGCACGGATCGCCAGCTCCTCGATCCCCTCCACCATGTCGGCCGAGGAGGACCAGCGCTGATCAACCGCAGCGCCCAGGAGCCCGATCGTCGCCGGCGACACCGCGCGACCGAAGACGTCCTGGACGACCCTCCGGCGAGCGGCCGGGTCGGCGGCGGAGTCGGCCAGCGCGCCGCTCAGCTGCGACGAGTCGCCCACGGCGCGGGCGACGGCGAAGAGCTCACCGGCCACGCCGAGGTCGATGTCCGACGCGGTGTCCAGCGCCCGCGTCGTCGCCGCGAGGGCCTGAGTGGTCGCGCTGCCCATTACGCCTTCGCCCCTTCGGATGCCTCGAGGTCGGCGAGGAAGCGGTCGACCACGGCCTGCGCCTTCGCGTCGTCGGAGAGGGTCTCGCCGATGACACCGCCGGCGAGGTCGAGGGCGAGTGTGCCCACCTCGCTGCGCAGCGACACCAGAGCGGTCTGGCGCTCGGCCTCGATCTGCGCGTGCGCGGACGCGGTCAGGCGCGCGGCCTCGGTGGACGCGGCGTCCTTCGCCTCGGCGAGGATCTTCTTGCCGTCTTCGCGAGCGGCGTCGCGGATCTCACCGGCTTCCTTGCGGGCGGCGGCCAGCTGCGCGGTGTACTCCTCCAGCGCGGCCTCGGCCTGTCGCTGGGCCTCATCGGCCTTGGCGATGTTGCCCTCGATGGCGGCGCTGCGGGCGTCGAGCACCTTGTTCAGCCGCGGGAGGGCGACGAACATCACCACGAGGAGGATGATGACGAAGCACACCCCCGACCAGATGATGTCGTACACCGCGGGCAGCAGGGGGTTTCCCCCTCCGTACTCGTCGGCGGCGATCGCGACAAGAGGCTTCAGCATCCTGTCTCCTTACTCCTACGGGCGAACCGGGATCAAAGTGCGTTGAAGATGAACGGCGTCGCGATGCCGATGAGCGCGAGGATCTCGATGAAGGCGACACCGATGAACATCGTGGTCTGGAGGCGACCGGCGAGCTCGGGCTGGCGAGCGGTGGATTCGATCGTCTTGCCGATCATGATGCCGAGGCCGATGGCCGGGCCGATGGCGGCGAGGCCGTAGCCCACGGTCGCGATGTTGCCGGTGATCTGCGCGAGAACAGTCGTTGCGTCCACTGAGGGTTTCCTTTCGTAGGTCGAGTAGCCGGACAGCTACTCGTCAGTGCTCTTCCGCCACCGCGAGCTGGATGTACACGGCGGTGAGGATGGTGAAGACGTAGGCCTGCAGCAGCGAGACGAAGATCTCGAACAGCGTGAAGGCGAAGCCGAGGGCGAGCGTGCCGCCGGCGAGCGGCATGAGCCAGCCGCCGCTGAGGAGGAAGAACTGCGTCGCCGAGAAGAACAGCACGAGCATGAGGTGCCCGACCATCATGTTCAGCAGCAGTCGGAGGAACAGCGAGACCGGACGCGCGATGAAGGTCGAGATCAGCTCGACCACCGCGATGATCGGCAGCAGGTAGATCGGCACGCCCGAGGGGACGAGCGAGTTCTTCAGGAACCGGGGCAGCCCGTGACGCCGGATACCGGCGTAGATGAACAGCACGTACGCCGTCAGCGCCAGCACCAGCGGTGCACCGGCGACGGACGTTCCCGGGATGTTCGCGAACGGGATCACGCCGGTGAGGTTGAAGAACAGGATGCCGAAGAACATCGCCGTCAGGATCGGGAGGAAGCGCCGCCCGTCCTTCTCGCCGAGGACCTGGAAGGCCACCTGCTCGCGGACGAACCCGAACGCGAACTCGATCACGCTCTGGAAGCGACCGGGCACGACGCTCATGCGCCGCGTCCCGAGCACCAGGATGAGGACCAGCACCGCCGTGGCGATGAGCTGGATCATGCTGATGCGCGTGAACGCGAAGGGGGTTCCTTCGAACAGCAGCGCCGGCGGGAAGAAGTCGGAGATCGAGGGCGGGGAGAATTGGTTATCTGCCGCAGACACGATCGTGCTCGCTTGAGTCAACGGATTGGCTCCAGCTTCTCGCGCTGAGCATGCCAACGCGGTGGAATGAGAAGAGATCATCTCGCGGGGCCTCAGCGTCACCGCTGCACACCAGCCGCAGGAATGCTTAGAGCCTACCAGGGACGGGGGGCTCCTGTGTGCACGGGCTACTCCCCGGGCAGGGCGATGTCGGAAACACCGGGGAGCCGCATGCGGCTCATGACCACCAGATCCACGACGAGCGAGGCCACGGCTGCCACGACGAGCGAGATGTAGAAGACGATGTCCACGAGCCACTCCACCTGCGCCAGCACCAGGAACGCGACGATGACGAGGACGAACTTCAGCAGCCATCCGCCGAGCACCACACCGAAGAAGATCTGCAGATAGGCCGGGCTGCCGAACCAGCGGTTGGCCACGAGGATGCTCACCGCCGTCAGCGCCGGGAAGATCATCCCCACGGCCGCGCCGATCGCGCCGCTCGCCGCCCCCTCGCCTCCGGCCGCCCACCATCCGATGAGCGTCGCCAGGACGATGACGATGAGACCGACCGCGCCTCCGGCGAGAAGGGTGACCCGGAGGATCGGGTTGCTGGATACGGGGCTGGCGCTCATCGGGCGTCCTCCAGGTGGGTACCGCTGTCGCGGGGGTCGGGTTCGAAGGGGTCGACGGGCCTGCCCCCGCGTCGCGAGGGCAGGAAGGTCAGGAACAGGCAGGCGGCGATGCCGACCACGCCGAAAAGGACGCCCAGCAGGTAATCGCCCGGCCACTCAGCGGAGGTGCCGACGTACATCAACAGGACGGCGAAACTCACCACCGCGGTCCATGCGTAGAAGATCAGCACCGCGTCGCGGTCGGTGTGGCCCATGTCCAGCATCCGGTGGTGGAGGTGCTTGCGGTCGGGCGAGAACGGCGATTTCCCCGCCCGCATCCGTCGGACCACGGCGAGTCCGAAGTCCAGGAGGGGAAGGAGCACCACGACGATGGGCAGCAGGATCGGGATGAAGGCACCGAGAAGCTGGGAGCGGCCGAACTCGTCGTTGTCGCCGACGATGGCGGGGTCAAGGCTGCCCGTGATGGCGATCGCCGAGCACGCCATCAGCAGCCCCAGCATCAGCGCACCCGAGTCGCCCATGAACAGGCGCGCGGGACTCCAGTTCATCGGGAGGAATCCGATGCAGGCCCCGATGAGCACGGCCGCGATGAAGGAGGCGAGGTTGAAGTAGGTGCTGGCTCCGGTGTCGCGCACCAGCATGTACGAATAGGCGAAGAAGACGCCGTTGGCGATGAGGGCGACGCCGGCCACAAGACCGTCGAGGCCGTCGATGAAGTTCACCGCGTTCATCACGATCACGATCGACAGCACGGTGAGGGTGAAGCTCACCCAACTGGAGCCGACGGCGAGACCGCCGATCGGCAGCGAGTAGATCTGCAGCTCGCCGAACCACGCGATCACCCCGGCGGCCAGGAACTGGGCGCCAAGCTTGATCATCCAGTCCAGGTCCCACAGGTCATCGGCGACGCCGACGACGACGATGAGCGCCGTGGCGCCGAGGATCGCCCACACCGGGCCGGGGTTCACCCAGAAGAGCGAGAAGAACGGATGCTGCGACGACACCAGGAACGCCGCGACCACGCCGAGGAACATCGCCACTCCCCCGAGCCGCGGGGTCGGGGTGGTGTGCACGTCCCGTTCCCGGATGCCGGGATAGAGCTTGTACTTGAGACTGAGTCGCCAGACCCCCCACGAGAGGGCGAAGGTCACCGCTGCCGTGAAGAGGATCGTGAAGACGTACTGCTTCACGCGGAGTCCGCGTCCTCGACGTCGGGATCGGGCTCCAGCAGGTCTCCGAGCACGCCGCGCAGCTGCTCGCGCGACACGGCGCCCTCGCGGAGGACCCGCACCATCGGCTCGCCGTCGTACCCGGTCGCCAGCGACGTCGCGTCCACGATCGTCGAGGCCACACCGTCCTTCGACGATCCGTCGTCGAGGTAGACCCGGACGCTCTCGCCGAGCATCGCCTCGGCGTCGCCCGCGGTGACGGCGGCCGCCTTGCCGGTGAGGTTGGCGCTCGACACCGCGAGCGGACCGACGTCCTCGAGGACCTCGAGGGCGATCCGGTGGGCGGGCATCCGCACCGCGACCGTGCCGCGGGTCTCGCCGAGATCCCACGACAGCGACGGCTGGGCCGGGAGGACGATGGTCAGTCCGCCGGGCCAGAACTCCTCCACGAGACGTTCGACCGCCTCCGGGATCTCCGACACCAGGGCGCGGAGGGTGGCGACGCCCGCGACGAGCACGGGCGGGGGCGATTGACGGCCGCGACCCTTGGCCTCGAGCAGACGTGTGACGGCCTGGGGCGAGAAGGCGTCGGCGGCGACGCCGTAGACCGTGTCGGTGGGGAGCACCACGAGCTCTCCCCGCCCGAGGGCGCGGCGGGCTTCACGGAGTCCGGCGAGGAGGTCGGCCTCGCTCCGGCAGTCGTAGATCGGGGACATAACCCGCACATTCTACGGCGCGCGGGCGCAGGAGCCGTGTCGGAGCCGTCCCGGCGGATGCCGCGCCCCGGGGCGTCCGGCGCGTCAGGGACGGACCGCGGTGGTGGCCCGATCGCGCAGGGTGAGGTCGGGGTGCGTGGCGGCGGAGCGCCAGCCCGCGGCGGTGAGCAGGTCGCGGATCGGTGCACCCTGCCACTCGCCGTGCTCGATCACGAGCGTCCCCCCGGGGTGGAGCAGGCGCAGCGCCGTGTCGCTCAGCACCCGCACGACATCGAGGCCGTCGGCTCCGCCGTACAGGGCCGCGGGCGGATCGTAGAGGCGGACCTCCGGATCGCGCGGTACGGCGCCGTCGGGAACGTAGGGAGGGTTGGAGACGACGACCGACACGACGCCGTCGAGCTCGGGGAACGCCTGGGCGAGATCGATGAAGGCCAGACGCGCGTTCGGGGCGCCGACCCGGTCGAAGTTCTCCCTTGTCCAGAGGAAGGCGTCGACCGAGTTCTCGGCGGCGTGCACGCGCGCGTGCGGCACCTCTGTCGCCAGGGCGAGAGCGATCGCGCCGCTTCCCGTGCCGAGGTCCACGGCGATCGGCTCCGGCGTCGCGGCGGCGACGAGGGCGTCGATGGCGATCTGGGCGACGATCTCGGTCTCCGGGCGCGGCACGAAGACCCCGGGCCCCACTCGGAGCTCGAGGTGCCGGAACGCGGCGACACCCGTGATGTGCTGAAGAGGTTCGCGGGTCGCTCGCCGCTCGATCGCCCGTCGGAGTGCGTCGCGCTGATCATCGCCCAGCGTCCCGCCGGTCACCAGTCGCGCCTGCAGCTCGCCGCGGCCGATGCCGAGCACGTGGGCGGCGAGGAGCTCGGCGTCCACCCGGGGGTCCTCGACGCCCGACCGGGAGAGGACTGCGGCGGCGGCATCCAGCTCGGTGGTGAGCGAGGCGGGCGGGGGGACGGGCGCGGCGGCGGGGTCGGTCATGGCGGGTTCCACGATAGACCGCGCGGCACGTCACAATGCGACCGGGCAGATCCCCCTCCCAGGCCCGTCGCCTACGCTGGAACAGTTGTCACGACCGACTCTGAAGGGCCCGAAGATGACCGGCATCCACTCCGATATCACCAGCGCGTTCGGGAACACCCCCTTGGTGCGCCTGAACCGGGTCGCCGAGGGCCTGCCCGGCACGATCCTCGCCAAGCTCGAGTTCTACAACCCCGCCTCCAGCGTGAAGGACCGCCTCGGTGTTGCGATCGTCGACGCCGCAGAAGCCTCCGGCGCGCTCCAGCCCGGCGGAACCATCGTCGAGGCCACCAGTGGCAACACCGGAATCGCCCTGGCCATGGTCGGCGCCGCTCGCGGCTACCGCGTCGTGCTGGCGATGCCCGCGTCGATGTCGATGGAGCGCCGCCTCCTCCTCAAGGGGTACGGCGCCGAGCTGGTCCTGACCGAGCCCGCGCAGGGCATGAAGGGCGCCGTCGCCAAGGCGGAGGAGCTCGTCGCCGACATCCCCGGGGCCGTTCTCGCACGTCAGTTCGAGAACGAGGCCAACCCCGAGATCCACCGCCGCACCACCGCCGAGGAGATCCTGCGCGACACCGAGGGCAAGGTGGACTACTTCGTCGCCGGCATCGGCACCGGTGGCACGATCACGGGCGTCGGCCAGGTCCTGAAGGAGCGCGTCCCCGGCGCGAAGGTCGTCGCCGTCGAGCCGGCCGACTCGCCGCTGCTGACCACCGGCACTCCCGGACCGCACAAGATCCAGGGCATCGGCCCCAACTTCGTCCCCGCGATCCTCGACCGCGACATCATCGACGAGGTCTTCGACGTCGCGTTCGACGATGCCATCTCCACCGCCCGCGCGGTCGGCACCAAGGACGGCATCCTCGTCGGCATCTCCTCCGGCGCAGCCGTCTGGGCGGCTCTGCAGATCGCCGCCCGCCCCGAGGCCGCCGGCAAGAACATCGTCGTCATCATCCCCTCCTTCGGCGAGCGGTACCTCTCGACGGCGCTGTTCGAAGACCTCCGCGAGGGATGACCGCGCCGGCAGCGCCGGTCGACACTCCCCCGCGCATCCACGATGACATCACCACCGCGTTCGGGGGCACTCCCCTCGTCCGACTCAACCGGCTCACGGAGGGCCTGGACGCCGAGGTCGTGACGAAGCTGGAGTTCTACAACCCCGGTCGGAGCGTGAAGTGCCGCCTGGGAATCGCGCTGCTCGACGCGGCCGAGGCCTCCGGCGAGCTCCGTCCCGGGGGGACGGTCGTGGAGTCCACCAGCGGCAACACCGGGATCGCCCTGGCTCTCGCCGGCGCCGCGCGCGGATACCGCGTGATCCTCACCATGCCCGCATCGATGTCGAAGGAGCGGCGGACGCTCCTGAAGGCCTACGGGGCGGAACTCGTCCTGACCAACCCGCACAAGGGGATGACCGAGGCGGTGGAGACCGCCCGGCGCATCGTCGCGGAGACCCCGGGGGCGATCCTCGCTCGCCAGTTCGAGAGCCCGGCCAATCCGGAGATCCACCGACGGACGACCGCGGAGGAGATCTGGCGCGACACCGACGGCCGCGTGGACTGGTTCGTCGCCGGCTCCGGAACCGGCGGGACCCTCACCGGTGTCGGGCAGGCGCTCAAGGAGCGCTCCCCGGCGCTCAAGGTCGTCGCGGTCGAACCGGCCGACTCCCCGATGCTGAGCGAGGGGCGCGCGGGCGGTCATCGGATCCAGGGCATCGGTCCGAACTTCGTCCCCGAGGTGCTGGACCGGTCGGTCATCGACGAGGTCGTGACGGTCGGCTTCGACGAGGCGATGGACGTTGCTCGTGAACTCGGCACCCGGGAGGGGATCCTCGCCGGGATGTCCGCGGGCGCCGCGGTGTGGGCGGCTCTGCAGATCGCCGCCCGTCCGGAAGCCCGCGGATCCCGCATCGTCGTCATCGTCCCCGACAGCGGCGAACGCTACCTCTCGACCGCGCTGTACGCGCACCTGCGCGAGCCGGAGGAGTCCGCGTGAGCGCCGCACGGCCCGGTGGTCGCCGCCCCGTCCTCGTCCGCGCCCTCGCCGGCATCCGGGAGGATCTGGCCGCGGCCAAGCTCCGCGATCCCGCCGCGCGCGGCGCGCTCGAGATCGCCCTGCTCTACCCCGGTCTGCACGCGATCTGGGCCCACCGCGTGTGGCACGCGCTGTGGCGCCGGCGGGCGCGCTTCCTCGCCCGCGCCGGATCGCAGGTGACGCGCTGGCTGACCGGGATCGAGATCCACCCCGGTGCACGCATCGGTCGCCGGTTCTTCATCGACCACGGAATGGGCATCGTCATCGGCGAGACCGCCGAAGTGGGAGACGACGTCATGCTGTACCACGGTGTGACGCTCGGCGGCCGCACCCGCGACAGCGGCAAGCGGCATCCCACCCTCGGCGACGGGGTCGCCGTCGGCGCGGGAGCGAAGATCCTCGGGCCCATCGTCATCGGGGCCGGCAGCGCGGTGGGCGCCAATGCCGTCGTGACGCGCGACGCGCCGGCGGACAGCGTCCTGGTCGGGGTGCCCGCGAAGGCGCGGCCGCGGAAGGCCGGCGAGGACACCCGCGCCCTCCTCGCCGCTCCGGAGTACATCATCTGACCGGGCGGCGGGGTTTCCGCCTCAGGCGCCGGTGGCGCCGGCCTTCTTGTCCCGCCGCTCGTCGAGGCGCTTCTTCAGGAGAAGCATCGGCAGGAACAGCGTCGCCAGAGCCGTGACGAGCCACACGATCACGGGCGCGAGGACCCAGGTGAGCAGGAAGGGCTGGCCGATGGTGAGGCCGGCGCCCGGGATCAGGACCACGATGATCAGCGCGATGAGCGTCGAGAAGATGCCGATCCCGCCGAGCAGGGCGGGGGCGTTCCGCCGCGCGACCGTCGCGATCCAGGGACTCAGTACGCTCTGCAGCGTCGCGAAGATCACGATCGCGAGGACGAAGCCCCACCAGTTCGACCAGTCGATCCGGAAGCCCGGAAGGAGGAGGTCGGCGACGAGGAGGCCGAGCGCTGCCGACGCCAGGAAGATGAAGGCGCGGATGAGGAACGTGATCACGGGCTCAGGATAGCCCGTGCCGTCCGTCAGGCGTCGGCGCCGAGGGCGGCGAGGCGCGCCTCTTCGTCGGCCGCGATCGCCGAGTCGATGAGCGGACCGAGGGCGCCGTCCATCACCTGGTCGAGGTTGTAGGCCTTGTAGCCGGTCCGATGATCGGCGATGCGGTTCTCGGGGAAGTTGTACGTGCGGATGCGCTCGGAGCGGTCCATGCCGCGGATCTGCGACTTGCGTGCGTCGGCGGCCAGCGCGTCGCGCTCCTCCTGCTGTCGGGCGAGCAGACGCGCGCGGAGGACGCGCATGCCCGCCTCGCGGTTCTGCAGCTGCGACTTCTCGTTCTGCATCGACACGACGATTCCCGTCGGGACGTGGGTGATCCGTACCGCCGAGTCGGTCGTGTTCACCGACTGTCCGCCAGGGCCGGAGGAGCGGAAGACGTCGATCTTCAGATCGTTCTGGTCGATCTGGACCTCCTCGGGCTCGTCGACCTCGGGGAAGACGAGGACTCCCGTGGTGGAGGTGTGGATCCGCCCCTGCGACTCGGTGGCCGGCACCCGCTGGACGCGGTGCACGCCGCCCTCGTACTTCAGGTGGGCCCAGACTCCCTGGGCGGGGTCGCTGGAGGATCCCTTGATCGCCACCTGGACGTCCTTGTACCCGCCGAGGTCGGATTCGTTGCGTTCGAGCAGCTCGGTCTTCCACCCCTGCGCGGTGGCGTACTGGATGTACATCCGCAACAGGTCCGCGGCGAACAGGGCGCTCTCGGCGCCCCCCTCCCCCTGCTTGATCTCCATGATCACGTCGCGGGCGTCGTCCGGATCGCGCGGGATCAGCAGTCGGCGGAGCTTCTCCTGCGCCTCGGCGACGCGCGCCTGCATGCCGGGGACCTCCTCGGCGAAGACGGCGTCCTCCTTGGCCAGCTCCTGCGCGGCGGCGAGGTCATCGGACGCCGCGACCCACGCGTCGTGGGCCGCGACGATCCGCGACAGTTCGGCGTAGCGCCGGTTGACCCGTTTGGCCCGCGCAGCATCCGCGTGCACCGCGGGATCCGAGAGCTCGACCTGGACGGCCTGGTGCTCCTGGATCAGCGCGGCGACGGAATCGAACACGGCGGGGACGACTCAGCGGATGCTGTTGTCGTGACCGTGGCTGTGACCGCCGGCGTGGGAGCCGGTGGGAGCCGGGATCGACTTCTGCATCTGCACGAGGAACTCGACGTTGGACTGCGTCTCCTTCAGCTTGCCGAGCACGACCTCCAGCGCCTGCTGGGGGTCCAGGCCCGCCAGCGCGCGGCGGAGCTTCCAGGTGATCTTGACCTCGTCCGCCGAGAGCAGCATCTCTTCGCGACGCGTGCTGGAGGCGTTGACATCGACGGCGGGGAAGATCCGCTTGTCGGCGAGCTGACGGGACAGCCGCAGCTCGCTGTTGCCGGTTCCCTTGAACTCCTCGAAGATGACCTCGTCCATCTTGGACCCGGTCTCCACGAGCGCCGTCGCGAGGATCGTGAGCGATCCCCCGTTCTCGATGTTGCGCGCCGCGCCGAAGAAGCGCTTCGGCGGGTAGAGCGCCGAAGCATCGACACCGCCGGTGAGCACGCGACCCGAGGTCGGCGCCGAGATGTTGTAGGCGCGCCCGAGGCGGGTGATCGAGTCGAGCAGCACGACGACGTCGCGGCCGAGCTCCACGAGGCGCTTCGCGCGTTCGATGGCGAGTTCGGCGACGGTCGTGTGGTCCTCGGCGGGACGGTCGAAGGTCGAGGCGATGACCTCGCCCTTCACGGTCCGCTGCATGTCGGTGACCTCTTCGGGACGCTCGTCCACGAGGACGACCATCAGGTGCACCTCGGGGTTGTTCGTCGCGATCGCGTTGGCGATCTGCTGAAGCACGATGGTCTTCCCGGCCTTGGGCGGCGCGACGATGAGACCGCGCTGGCCCTTCCCGATCGGGGCGACCAGATCGATGATCCGCTGGGTCAGCTTCTCGGGCGCCGTCTCCAGGCGCAGGCGGTCCTGCGGGTACAGCGGCGTCAGGTTGCCGAACTCCACGCGCCCGGCGGCGTCGTCCACGGACAGACCGTTGACGGCGTCGACCTTGACCAGCGCGTTGTACTTCTGACGGCCGGACTGCTCACCCTCGCGCGGCTGCTTGATCGCACCCACGACAGCGTCACCCTTGCGCAGGTGGTACTTCTTGACCTGACCGAGCGAGACGTAGACGTCCTGCGGGCCGGGCAGGTACCCCGTGGTGCGGACGAAGGCGTAGTTGTCGAGGACGTCGAGGATGCCGGCGATGGGGATGAGGACGTCGTCCTCGCCGATCTCCGTGTCGAACTCATCGGCGTTCTGCGCACCGCGACGCTTGTTGCGCTGACGGCCTCGGCCGTTCCCGCCGGGCTCGCCGTCGTCGTCGGAGGCGCTCTGCGCAGCCGGGCCGCTGTTGCCGGCGGGGGCGTTGCCGCCCTGGTTCTGGCCGTTCTGACCGCCGGAGTTGCGGTTGCGGTTCCGGCTGCGGCTGCGCCCGCGGCCGCGGCCTGAGGTCTCGTCGCCGTCGGAGCGGTCGCCCTCCGAGCGGTCTCTGTCGGAGCGGTCGCCCTCGGCGGCCCCGTCCGTCGTGTCTGCGGCGGGCGTGGAGTCCGGAGCGTCGGATGCCGGTGCGGCGGAGTCCGCCGCCGGTTCGACGGCCTCAGCGGCGGGCGCCTCCTCGACGGCGGGCTTCTTGGCGCGCGAGCCGCGACCGCGGCCCCGCGGGGCCTTGGCGGGGGGCTCTTCGGCCTCCGCGACGGGCTGAGGCTCGGCGGACTCGGTCTCGGAGGGCGCATCGCTCGCTGCGGGCGCCGCATCGTCTGTCGACGCGACCTCGGTGGCGGCGTCGGCGGGGGCGGCGTCCGCGGCGGGGGCGGCGTCCGCCGGCGCGTCCGCGGCGGGCGTCTCGGCGGAGGCGTCCGCCGCATCGGAGGCCGCCTTCTTGGCCGTCGTCTTGCGGACCGGGGCGTCGCCGGTCTTCGCCCGACGCGGTGCGCGCTTGCGCGGCGCCTTGGCGGGCGCGGGGTCCTCGGCGAGCGCGGCGTCCTCGGCGGGCGCGGCGTCCTCGGCGGCCGCAGGGGCCTCTTCGACCGGAGCGGCAGCTTCGGCGTCGGCGGACGCCTCCGCCGGCGCCTCGGCGTCGGTCTCCGGCGCCTCGTCGGCGGCGGGCGCCTCGGCGGTGTCGTCGACGGATGCCGCCGCAGCGGTCTCGTCGGTGGTCTCGACGGTCTCGGCGTTCTCGGGCGCCTCAGCGCGCTCGTCGGCCGGGGCGTCGGTGTGGATCTCGGAGATGGACTCCACGAGTTCTCCCTTGTGAAACGAATGGAATATGCACGAACGCGCGGCGATGATGGGCGCCGAACCCGAAGCGTGCTCAGAGAGCCGTTACGACCTCGCAGGTCGCGATGGCGTACAGAGACCGTCAGCGGGAAGGGGCTGTGCGGGTTTCGCAGATTGCGACGGAGGCCAGATCACGTGTTTACGTGGCACTCTCCGCGTACTCGCCCACTGTACCACCCTTGACGTCGACGGCGAGCATGTGCGCCTCCCACGGGGTGTCCGCCGTCTTCGCGGCCAGAGCAGCCGCTTCGAGACGTCGGCCGGGGCCGTCGGCGAGCACCAGGACGCTCGGTCCCGCTCCCGACACGACGGCGGCGAACCCCTCGGCGCGCAAGGCCCGGACCAGCTGATCGGTGCCCGGCATCGCCTGCGCACGATAGCTCTGATGGAGCTTGTCCTCGGTCGCGGCGAGCAGGAGCTCGGGGCTCTGGGTGAGTGCGGCTATCAGGAGCGCGGAGCGGGAGACGTTGAAGACGGCGTCCTCGCGCGGCACCTGCAGGGGCTGCAGGCTCCGCGCGACGCTCGTGGACATCGTGAAGTCCGGCACGAACACGAGCGGCGAGACGCCGCGGTGCACGATGAGCTTCTTGTGCTGCGGCCCCGTCTCGTCGACCCAGGCGATCGTGAGACCGCCGAAGAGTCCGGGCGCGACGTTGTCGGGGTGGCCCTCGAGTTCGGTCGCGAGGCGCAGGAGCGTCTCGTCGCCGATCTCCACGTCGCCGCGGAGGAGTCCCTTCGCGGCGAGGAGCCCGGAGACCACCGCGGCGCCGGAGGAGCCCAGGCCGCGGCCGTGCGGGATCACGTTCCGCGCGCGGAGGCGCAGGCCCGGCATCCGGCGTCCGACCGCCTCGTACGCGTAGGCGATCGCGCGCACGACGAGGTGGGAGGCGTCCCGCGGGACGTCCCCCATCCCCTCCCCCTCGACGTCGATCTCGAGCTCGCCCTCGGGGAGGGCGGTGACGTCGAGCTCGTCGTAGATGCTCAGCGCGAGTCCGAGGGTGTCGAAGCCCGGTCCGAGGTTCGCGCTGGTCGCGGGGACCCGCACGAGGACACGTCGCCCCGGTTCCGGCGCGACGGGTGCGGTCACGCCGGCGCCTCGACCGGGACGAGGTCGAGCACCGACGCCACTTCGGACGTCGCCGCGTCGACCACGGTGGGCTCGACCTGCGAACCGTCCGCGTTGCGGAGGGCCCACTGCGGGTCCTTCAGGCCGTGGCCCGTCACGGTCAGCACGACGCGGGAGCCGGCGGGGATGATCCCCTTCTCGGCACGGTCGAGCAGGCCCGCGACACTGATGGCCGACGCCGGCTCGACGAAGATGCCCACCTCGCCCGCGAGGAGCTTCTGCGCCGCGAGGATCCGCTCGTCGTCGATCGCGCCGAACCAGCCGTCGGTGGCGTCGCGAGCCTCCAGCGCCAGCTCCCACGAGGCGGGGTTGCCGATGCGGATCGCGCTGGCGATCGTCTCGGGCTGGCGCACGACCTCGCCGCGGACGAGCGGCGCGGAGCCCTCGGCCTGGAATCCGAACATGCGCGGGACACGCGTGGCGGCGCCGCGCGCGGCCTCCTCGCGGTATCCGCGCGAGTAGGCGGTGTAGTTGCCGGCGTTGCCGACCGGGATGAAGTGGAAGTCCGGCGCGTCACCGAGGACCTCGACGACCTCGTAGGCCGCGGTCTTCTGCCCCTCGATGCGATCGGGGTTGACGGAGTTGACCAGGTGCACCGGGTAGTGGTCGGCGAGCTCGCGGGCGATCTCGAGGCAGTCGTCGAAGTTGCCGCGGATCTGGATGAGGCGGCCGTTGTGGGCGACGGCCTGGCTGAGCTTGCCCATCGCGATCTTGCCCTCGGGCACCAGGACCGCCGCGGTGATCCCCGCGTGCGCGGCGTACGCGGCCGCCGAGGCGGAGGTGTTGCCCGTCGAGGCGCAGATGACCGCCTTGGCGCCGTGCTCGACCGCCCGGGAGAGGGCCACGGTCATGCCGCGGTCCTTGAACGACCCGGTGGGGTTCATCCCCTCGAACTTCACCCACACGTCCGCACCGGTGCGGTGCGACAGCGCCGGAGCGGGCAGCAGCGGCGTGCCGCCCTCCCCCAGGGTGACGACGGTCGAGGCGTCGGTGACGCCCAGCCGGTCTGCGTACTCGCGGAGGACTCCGCGCCAGAGATGTGCCATGTCAGTCTCCTTCCACGCGCAGGACCGACACGACCCGCTCGACGACCCCGCTGGCGGCGAGACGGTCGACGGTGTCGCTGAGATCCTGCTCGCGAGCTGTGTGGGTGCCGATGACGATGCGGGCCGTGCCACCGGAGGCGGCATCCGCAACCACCGTCTGCTCGAGGGTCGCGATCGACACGCGTCCTTCGCTCAGGATGCCGGCGACGGTGGCGAGGACGCCGGGTTCGTCGTCGACCTCGAGGGTGATCTGGTAGCTGGTGATGACGCGTCCGATCGGGACGACGGGGAGGTTCGCGCGGGTGGATTCGCCCACGCCGACGCCGCCGGCGATGTGGCGGCGGGCGGCGGAGACCACGTCGCCGAGCACGGCGGAGGCGGTCTGCACGCCGCCGGCGCCGGCGCCGTAGAACATGAGGTCGCCCGCGGCCTCGGCCTGGACGAACACGGCGTTGTTGGCGCCGTGGACCGTGGCGAGCGGGTGCTCACGGGAGACCAGGGCCGGGTAGACGCGGACCGAGATCGATTCGCCCGCGGCCCCGTCGGCCGACTCCGGCAGACGCTCGCAGATCGCGAGGAGCTTGATGACCTGCCCGGCGCGGCGGGCGGCATCCATCATCGCCTTGTCGATGTGGGTGATGCCCTCGCGGTGGACGGCGTCCAACGGCACGGCGGTGTGGAAGGCGAGGCTCGCGAGGATCGCCGCCTTCTGCGCCGCGTCGTACCCCTCGACGTCCGCGGTAGGGTCGGCCTCGGCGTAGCCGAGCGCCTGCGCGTCGGCGAGGACGCCGGCGAACTCCGCCCCCTCGGTGTCCATGCGGTCGAGGATGTAGTTCGTGGTGCCGTTGACGATGCCCATGATCCGCACGACCCGGTCGCCGGCGAGCGAGTCGCGCAGCGGACGGATGATGGGGATCGCCCCCGCCGCGGCGGCCTCGTAATAGACCTGCGCGCCGACGCGGTCGGCGGCGTCGAAGATCTCGGGGCCGTGGGTGGCGAGGAGGGCCTTGTTGGCGGTGACGACGTCCGCGCCCGCACCGATGGCCTGCAGCAGGTACTCGCGCGCCGGCTCGATCCCGCCCATCAGCTCGATGACGATGTCGGCGCCGAGGATCAGCTGTTCCGCGTCGGTGGTCAGGAGCTCACGGGGGAACTCCGTCTCGCGCGGCGCGTCCAGGTCGCGGACGGCGATGCCGACCAGTTCCAGGCGTGCGCCGGCCCGGTCGGCGAGCTCGTCGGCGTGCTGTCGCAGCAGCGAGGCGACCTGGGAGCCGACGGCTCCCGCGCCGAGCAGAGCCACGCGCAGGCGGCGGTAGTCGGTCGTCATGCGGTCCCTTCCATCGGGGATTCGGGTGCGGAGGTCAGGAGTGCACGGGCGGCGCCGGTGTACCCGGCATCACGCGCGAGGAGGTCGTCCACCGTTTCGCCGCGGACGATCACGCGCGCCTCACCGCCACGGAGGGCGACGACGGGCGGACGCGGCACGTAGTTGTAGGTGCTGGCGAGGGAGAAGCAGTAGGCGCCGGTCGCGGGAACGGCGAGGAGATCACCGGGGGCGACGTCGCCGGGAAGGTGGTCGGCGTCGACGACGATGTCTCCGGACTCGCAGTGCTTGCCGACCACGCGCACGAGTGCCGGGTCGGCGTCGCTGACCCGCGAGGCGATGCGCACCGAGTACTGGGCGCCGTACAGCGCGGGCCGGGCGTTGTCGCTCATGCCGCCGTCGACGCTGACATACAGACGCGTCAGCCCCTCGTCGAGAGTGACCGGCTTGGTCGTGCCGACCGAGTACAGCGTCACGCCCGCGCGGCCGACGATGGATCGGCCCGGCTCGAAGGCGAGGTCCGGCATCGGGATGCCGCGGGCGGCGCACTCGGCCGCGACCGCGTCGACGATCCCCCGGGCGAGATCCTCGATCGGGGTCGGGTCATCCGCCGCAGTGTAGGCGATCCCGAAGCCCCCGCCGAGGTTCAGCACCGGCAGTGGCGCCTCCGCCGACAGCGCGGCGTGGAGGTCGACGAGACGCGCGGCCGACTCCACGAACCCGGCGGTGCCGAAGATCTGCGAGCCGATGTGGCCGTGCAGACCCACCAGCTCGAGCCCCGAGACCTCGCGGATCCGCGCGGCGGCGGCGACGGCATCCGTCAGGGTGAAGCCGAACTTCTGGTCCTCGTGCGCGGTGGCGAGGAAGTCGTGGGTCTCGGCGTGCACGCCGCTGTTGACGCGGACCATCACGCGGGCGGGTGCCGTACGCCCGGCGATGAGGGTAGCGAGACGCTCGATCTCGACGAAGCTGTCGATCACGATCGTCCCGACCCCGGCGTCGAGGGCGGCGCGCAGCTCGAGCTCGCTCTTGTTGTTGCCGTGGAAGCCGAGTCGAGCGGGATCCACACCCGCGGCGAGGGCCACGGCGAGCTCGCCGCCGGTGCAGACGTCGAGGGCGAGCCCCTCCTCCGTCACCCAGCGCGCGACCTCGATGCTCAGGAACGCCTTCCCCGCGTAGTAGACGCGCGCCGCTGCGCCGTGCGCCGCGGCGGCGGCCTCGAACGCGGATCGGGCTCGACGCGCCTGCGCGCGGACCTCGTCCTCGTCGAGCACCCACAGGGGCGTTCCGAAGCGGTCGCGGAGATCGGTGGCGGGGATGCCGCCGATCGTGAGGACGCCGCGGTCGTCGCGCGTCGCGCGGCTCGGCCAGACCGCCGCCACCAGGGCGTTGGCGTCACCGGGCGCGGCCGGCGATGCCGAGGCGGGCGAGGCGGAGTGCGGGGCGGCGGACACGGGTGAGACCAATCGATGGATGCTTCGGCGCGGCCCGCCGGGATCCGAAAGGTGCGGGCGTCCCGGCCGGTGCGATCACGCGCCGAGGCGTCCCTGCGGACAGTGCCTGAAGTCTACGGCACACGCCCGCGGCACCCCGCGCGCTGCGCACTCTGCGACATCCGCGATGCCGAAGCCGTGCGCTACGCGCAGACACCCTCCGCCTGGAGTGCGGAATCGGAGAGGATCGCGCCGTCGATGTCGAGCTCGGCGACGACGGCGCCCTCCTGCACCGAGATCTCCCGCAGGGTGACGCCGGCCGGGATCTGATCGGCCACGCACACCGTCCAGTCGCGCAGGATGACATCGGCGACGAGCCCGAACTGCTGCCGGATGCGCTCTGCCGACAGGGCCGTCCCGGCGACCTCGATCTCGGACGGGGTCAGGACGATGTCGCCGTCGTCGGCGACCGGGGTCAGCGCGACGCCGACCGGGATCTCCGCGGCGAAGACCGGGACGTCGATCGACACCGTCACGTCGGGGGCGGCGAGATCGACCGTGTCGACGGGGAAGGAGTCGATCGTCGCGAGGAGAGCACGGAGCTGATCGGCGTCCATCGTCACCGTCGCCGAGCCGGCGTCCATCGCTCCTCCGCTGATCGGAACGCCCTCCGCGACCACGCGGATGTCGCCGGTGAAGGCGTCACCGAGCGCGACGTCCTCGGAGGACAGGGTCAGCTCGTCCAGCCGCCCCGCGATGAGCTGCGGCAGCACGGTGCCGGCGACCTCGACCTCCAGAGGCTGATCGGCGGGGAGATCGAGGGCCGTGATCACCTGCTCGCGCACCGTCGCGGTCACGATCGAGCGGGCGATGGCCTCACCGGCGAACCAGGCGCCGATCGCGAGAGCGACGACCACGAGGACCGCGACGATCCAGGGCCACGCGCGGCGGCGCCGACGCTCGGGTGCCGCCGCGGGAACGGCCCAGTCGGGCAGCGGCTCGGTCGGTCGGGTCTGTCCCTGATCTGCCATCTCCACCCGTTCCTCAGCCGGTCACATGCGTTCGGGAGCACCCACGCCGAGCAGGCGCAGTCCGTTGCGCAGCACCTGGCCGGTCGCGTCGTTCAGCCACAGTCGCGTGCGGTGCACGGGCTCGATGGGGTCGTCGCCCTGCGGGATCACACGGCAGTTGTCGTACCACCGGTGGTACAGACCCGCGAGCTCCTCGAGGTAGCGCGCGACCCGGTGCGGCTCGCGCACTTCGCCGGCGTAGGCGAGCACGCGCGGGAACTCCTGCAGCGCGCCCAGGAGCGCGGCCTCGGTCTCGTGCGTGAGCGTCTCGGGGGCGAATTCGCTCCGGTCCACTCCCGACGCCGCGGCGTTGCGCCCGACGTTGTGCGTGCGGGCATGGGCGTACTGCACGTAGAAGACCGGGTTGTCGTTGGTGCGCCGCTGCAGGACGTCGAGGTCGACGTCCAGGTTCGAGTCGGCGGAGCTGCGCGTCAGGGCGTACCGCGCGGCATCCACCCCGACGATCTCGACGAGGTCCTCGAGCGTGACGACGGTGCCGGCGCGCTTGGACATGCGGACCGGCTGTCCGTCCTTGACGAGATTGACCATCTGGCCGATGAGGATCTGCAGGTTCACGCCCGGCTCGTCGCCGAACGCCGCGCACATCGCCATGAGCCGCTGCACGTACCCGTGGTGGTCGGCGCCGAGCATGATGATGCAGCGGTTGAACCCGCGTTCGCGCTTGTCGAGGTAGTAGGCCAGGTCGCCGGAGATGTAGGCGGGGTTGCCGTCGGACTTGATGACGACGCGGTCCTTGTCGTCGCCGAAGTCGGTCGAGCGCAGCCACGTGGCCCCGTCCGATTCGAAGATGTGGCCGAGCTCGCGCAGACGCGCCACGGCCCGCTCCACGGCCCCGGAGTCGTGCAGGTCGTTCTCGTGGAAGTAGACGTCGAAGTCGACGCCGAACTCGTGCAGCGACTGCTTGATCTCGGCGAACATGATGTTCACGCCGAGCTCGCGGAACGCCTCCTGCGTGGCGGCCGGGTCGAGGGCGTCGATGTCGCCGTCATAGGCCAGGACCACGCGCCGGGCGATGTCGCCGATGTACGCGCCGCCGTAGCCGTCCTCCGGCGTGGGCGCGCCCTCATGTGCGGCGATGAGGCTGCGCGCGAAGCGGTCGATCTGCGCACCGTGGTCGTTGAAGTAGTACTCGCGGGTGACGCGGGCCCCCTGCGAGCCGAGGATGCGGGCCAGGGCATCGCCGACGGCAGCCCAGCGGGTGCCGCCGAGGTGGATGGGGCCGGTCGGGTTGGCGCTGACGAACTCGAGGTTGATGATCTCGTCGGCGCGTGCGTCGGTGCGGCCGAAGCCGTCCCCCGCGTCGACGATCGTCTTCGCGAGCGCCCCGGCGGCCGCGGCATCCAGTCGGATGTTGATGAATCCGGGGCCGGCGACCTCGACCGAGTCGATGCCGTCGACCGCTTCGAGACCGGCGGCGATCTCCGCGGCGAGCTCACGCGGGTTGGCGCCGGCGACCTTGGCGAGCTTCAGCGCGGCGTTGGAGGCCCAGTCGCCGTGGTCGCGGTTCTTCGGCCGCTCGAGCGGAAGGTCGGCGGTGGTGAGACCCTCCGCCGCGCCGGGTCGTCGCGCCTCGACGAGGGGCGTGATGACGGCGAGCAGAGCAGCGGAGAGGACGTCGGGATTCATAGACCGCTCAGTCTAGTTCGCCCGCCTCGGCGCGCCGGATGCGTCCGGGCACTCCCGCGCGAGGATCAGCCGATCTGCACGAGGGCCGTGAAGTCGTCCGGTTCCGTGACGGATGCCGCGGCGTCGGCATCCGTCACCTCGTCGGAGGCGACCCACGCGTCCACGCGCAGGTGACGGAGTCCGACGTTGCCGCCGTGGTAGCTGAGGAACGCGCAGTCCGCGGCGTCGCGCCCCGTGGCGATGCGCACGAGCGAGCGCCGGTCGGCCAGGCGCGTGGCGTCGATGACGTACCAGGCGCCGTCGAGGTAGGCCTCGGCGACGGCGTGGAAATCCATCGGCTGGAGGCCGGGGGCGAAGCACGCCGCGTAGCGCGCGGGCATGTCCATGGCGCGCAGGAGCGCGATGACGACGTGCGCGTAGTCGCGGCAGACGCCCTGCCCGGTCATGAGCGTCGTGACCGCGCTGTCGGTGCCGTGGCTGAGGCCCGGGGTGTAGGTGGTGCTGGTGGCGACGAAGTCCGACACCGCGGCGATGAGGTCGTACCCGCTGAGACCGCGGAACTGGCGGCGGGCCTGGAGGAAGACCTCGTCGGACTGGCAGTACCGGCTCGGGCGGAGATACGTGATCGCCTCGAGGTCGCTCGTCCGGCTGGCGGTGGCGACCCCGTCGACGACGGCCTCGTAGCGGACGGAGAGGAGTCCCGATTCGCCGGTCAGGCGGTGCAGACGCGTGCCGGACTGGTCGACGATCTCGGTCGGGGTGTAGACGCGATCGTCCTGCGTGAAGCTCAGCTGCTCGCTCGATCGGGGCACCGGCTGGGCCGCGGTGATCTGGAAGATGAGGTCGACGGGAGAGGCGAGCTCCAGCTCCATTTCGGCCGTCACGACGCGATGCACCGGAGTATCCTCGCACGCCGGAAAGGCCGCTCGGGCCGCGTGCAGTACCGTCATCCCATGCGGCACGAGGACGAGGTCTGGCACCGGCGGCCGGTGTGGGTCCTCACGGGCGTCGCCGTCGTCCTCGCGATCGTCCTCGGGCTCGGCGCGACCGCCGTGGGGACCGGTTTCTTCGGGCTCTTCCGCGCCGTCCCCGCGACCTCCGACGACACCGCGGCCGAGGCCGACGCGCGCATCCCGCCCCGCGCCCTCGTGGTGGAGGACGGGCAGCGGATGCTGATCTTCGGCGACTCGTGGACGTTCGGACTCGGCGCCCTGACCCGCGCCCTCGGCTACGCCCCGCGGACCGCGGCGGCCCTCGGCGCCCACGCGGTCATCGACGGCGAACCGGGCAGCGGCTATCTCCGCGAGGGGTGGGAGGGCGGCACCTACGGCGAGCGCATCGCGGCACTGCCGACGGATGCCGGGTTCGACGTGGTGATCGTGCAGGGGTCGATCAACGACCGGCGCCGGTACCCGGAGGGGTACGACGCCGCGGTGACCGCAGCGTGGGATGCGCTGTCGATGACCTACCCCGACGCCGCGTTCGTCGTGCTCGGTCCCGCGCCGCACGTCCTGCCCGTGGACGAGGCTGTGGTCGCGATCGATCGAGACCTCGCCGCGCTCGCCGCCGCGCGCGGATGGCAATACATCTCACCCCTGTCGGAGGAGTGGATCACCGAGGAGAACTACCTGTCGGTCATCGACATCGGTCCCGTGGGTCTCCGACATCCGTCCACCGACGGCCACGCGTATCTCGCCGAACGGCTCGTGGACGCGCTGCGCGCCCTCGCCCTCCCGACCGTCGTCGCGGCGGAAACGCCCGCGCCCGGGTGGTAATCTCGACCGGTACGCCTCCGTAGCTCAGGGGATAGAGCGTTGGTTTCCGGTACCAAAGGTCGCAGGTTCGATTCCTGTCGGGGGCACGTCATCGAGAAGGGGACCGTCCGAAGGGCGGTCCCCTTCTCGATCTCCACACCACCCGTCAGGCGGGGCCCCTGTTCGGATCTCGACGCCACCTTGAAGCGCGCGGCCGGATAGGCCACGCTGGCCGAAGAGCGGCGACGACCGCCCGCCCCGACGGATCAGGGTGAGATGAGCCGACCCCACGATGCACGGCGACGCCGCAGGACCGCCATCGCGGCCGCAGTCCTTGCGGTCCTCGCCACTGTCGTCGCCGGGATCGAGCTGAGGGTCGTGGGCGACCTGCTCGAGCGCGATGGGCTCGCGGCGTTCTACACCCAGCCCGCCGACGCCCTCGACGGCGCTCCCGGGAGCCTGGTGAAGAGCGAGCCGCTGCTGGGCGTGCCCATGGATGCCCGGGCCTGGCGGATCATGTACCGATCGACCGACCTCGACGGCGACCCCGTCGTGTCGACAGGGGTCGCCGTGGTGCCCCTCGGGCCACCGCCGGACGAGGGGCGCACGGTGGTGTCGTGGGGTCACCCCACGACCGGTTCGGCATCCGAGTGCGCTCCGTCGCTGGGGTTGGACCCCTACATCGGGATCGAGGGGATGCGCGTGCTCCTCGATCGCGGGTATGCCGTCGTCGCCACGGACTACACCGGGATGGGGACCGCCGGCCCGGATTCGTACCTCATCGGTGCGACCGAAGGTCAGAACGTCCTCGACGCCGTCCGTGCCGCGAGCGAGATCCCGGACGCCGAGACCGGTTCGGACGTCATCCTGTGGGGTCACTCGCAGGGAGGCCAGGCCGTCCTGTTCGCCGCGGAGCGCGCCGCAGCGTATGCGCCGGAGCTCGACATCCGCGCGGTCGCCGCTGCGGCGCCGGCGGCGGATCTCAAGGCACTCCTGCAGACCCATCTCGACGACGTGTCCGGCGTCACGATCGGCTCCTACGCCCTGACCGCGTACTCCGAGATCTACGCGGACCGCGGCGCGGATCTGGCCGACATCCTCACCCCCCAAGCCCTCGCCGCCCAACCGCAGATGAACGAGCTGTGTCTGCTCACCCACATCGATCAGCTCCACGACATCGCAGACCCGCTGGTGGGGGCGTTCGTCACGTCCGACCCCGCGACCACGGAACCATGGGCCACGCTCCTGGAGGAGAACTCCGCCGGCGGGACGGCGTTCGACGCGCCGCTCCTCGTGCTGCAGGGCTTGGACGACCAGCTCGTGAAGCCGGCGGACACCGAGAAGTACGTGGCATCGGCGGAGGCGATGGGGATGGACGTCACCTACCGGACGGTGTCCATCGCCACGCACGGCACCATCGCCTACCTCGGGCTCATCGACCTCGTCGAGTTCCTCGATCGGGTCGGCGTCTGAGGGGGCCGCGGCCTCCGCCTCATTCGTGATCGGCAGCGAGCGAGGTCAGCAGCTCGACGGCGGCGTCCACGGTCGCGGCGAGGATCTCGTGCGGCTCGCCCTCCAGCTCCAGCCGCCGGTGGCCGACGGCATCCGCGCTCGCCCATCCGAGATAGACCTCGCCCGGCGGGTGCCCGTCGTCGCCCTCAGGACCGCCGACGCCCGTCGTCGCGACGGCGAGATCGGCGCGCAGCAGCCCTCGCACGCCCACGGCGAGCTGACGCGCGACCTCCGGTGAGCACGGATCCAGGTGCTCATCGACCCCGAGGATCTCGTTCTTCACGCCGGTCTGGTAGGCGACGACTCCCCCGCGGAACCATTCGCTCGCGCCCGCTCCGCTGCCGATCGCGCTTGCGAGGAGTCCGGCGGTGAGCGACTCGGCGACGGCGACCTGGAGGTGTTTCGCCGCGGCGATCTCGGAGAGTTCGGCGGTTCCCATGCTCATCCAGCGTACGGATCGCGCGGGTCCGCGCAATCCCGAAGCGAGGCGTCTGCGAGCGCGGTCAGGCGTGGTCGCCGCCGACGAGCTTCAGCCCGATGACGCAGCCGATGAGACCGAGGATGAGCAGCACGCGGACGAACGAGAAGCTCTCGTCACCGGTGATCATCGCGTAGCCGACGGTGAGGGCGGCGCCGATGCCGACCCATACCGCGTAGGCGGTGCCCGTGGGGATCTCGCGCATGGCGTAGGCGAGGCCGCCCATGCTCACCACGAGCGCGACGCCGAAGATCACGGTCGGCCAGAGCTTGGTGAACCCCTCGGTCTTGCCGAGGGCGGTCGCCCATACGGCCTCGAGGATTCCGGACAGGATGAGGATGATCCACGACATGGCACGTCTCCATGGCCAGTCTTGTCGCTCACCGGGTACTGAACCCTCGTCCGGGGATCCGGTCGGGATCCGTCGTCCACTCTAGCGCCCGACCCTGCGCACCCCCTGGGCAGCGCGTTCGCGGGTTCATGTGGCGTTCGTGGCCGCCTCCGCGATATCGAGGGGGCCACGAGCGACACACGAACACCGCGCAAGACCCCCGACGCGTGTCAGACGAGGAACCACCCGTCGAGGAGGCCGGGGTTGTGCGCGTGGACGAGCACCGCGAAGACGACCGCGTCGAAGAGCAGGTGCACCGTGACCACGTAGGCGAGCGAGCGGGTCTTCATGAAGATGAAGCCCTGGAGCAGCGCGAACGGGATCGTGAGGAACGGACCCCACGCCTGGTAGCCGAGCTCCCACAGGAACGACACGAACACGATCGACTGCAGGATGTTCGCCTGCCAGACGGGGAAGTGCCGGCGCAGCAGAGCGAAGCAGGTGCAGATGAAGAAGAGCTCGTCCCAGATGCCGACGGCACCGACGCCGACGAAGAGACGCGCGATGAGGTCCGGGGTGTCCACGACCGGCCAGTTCATGTAGACGCCGGAGGTGATGAAGTAGAACGGCAGGATCAGCCAGCCCAGCACCAGCACCGCCACCAGCCAGGACCACTGGAATTTCGTCCACCGGCCGCCCCCGCGCCACGGGAACCGGATCGCATAGTCGCGGTAGACCCAGCGCGACAGCACGTAGGGCACCACGACCGCCCCGCCGAGGGCGAGGGTGAAGCGGAGGAAGGCGAGGTTGTCGAGCTCCGCCTTCAGAGGGATGACGCTCACGACCAGGAGGCCGACGGCGATCAGCGAGAGGTCGCGCGTGAGGCTGGGGCGACGGATGCCGTCCCCCGCGGCATCCGTCGACGGCGGCCGCTCGAACGCCTCGCGCCGCTCGATCAGGAGCGCCGCCCCCACGCCCACGGCGAGAAGCACCCAGCCGAGCCAGGGGGCGAGGAGGACGAAGAACGCCGGAGCCGCCAAGCACACCGCCAACGCCGGGAGGAGCCGCCACGTCCAGGCCGGACGGGTGGCGACGGGGGCGGCGGCATGAGCGGGCATGGAGCGTCCTTTCAGCGGTCGTGCAGGTCAGCGGTCGAGCGGGTGGGCGATCTCGTCCCGGCGCATGCGCGCCGCCCACAGCACGACGAAGCTGAGGACGAACGGCACGAGGCCGGCGACGATGAAGATGGTCGGGATCGACACGACCTGGGCGAGGGGCCCGGCGAGCGCCATCGACACCGGCATGAGGGCGAGCGAGACGAAGAAGTCCAGAGACGACACCCGGCCCAGCATGTGCCGCGGCACGCGCCGCTGCAGGAGGGTGCCCCAGATGACGTTCCCGTAGCTGAAGCCGAAGCCGATCACGAACACCGACGCCATCATGAGCGCGTACACATCCGTCAGACCGATGACGATGAACGGCAGGGTCGACGCGCCCCAGACGAGCGTCATCACGCTGAGGTAGCGGCGCGGCAGGGGCCGGGCCGAGACGACGAGCGACCCGACGACGCCGCCGATGCCGTAGACGGCGAGGAGGAAGCCGAACCAGCGCGGATCCTCGCCGATCCGGTCGCGGGTGAGGAAGGGCAGGAGCACCTCCTCGGGGCCGAGGACGACCAGGACCCACACGGTCGCGAACAGCAGCGTCCACAGGAGCCAGCGGGTGCGGACGGTGAAGCGGACGGCGTCGGCGAGGTCGCCGAGCATCCCCCGCGTGGGGCCGGCATCCGTTTCGCTGTCGGGGGCGTCATCCTCGTGGCGGACGAAGAAGAGCAACGCGAGCGCGACGAGGTGGGCGAGCGCGACGCCGACGGTGGCGTGCGCGGGGGCGACGACGGCGGCGACCACCATGCCGGCCGCGGCCGGACCCGCGGCCTGCTGCAGGGCGGGACGGATCGCCCCCTCCAGGCCGTTCGCGGCCAGGAGCTGGTCGGCGGGGAGGATCCGAGGGAGGATCGCGCTGTACGCGGGGAAGAAGAAGCCGGCGCCGGCGCCGAGGACGAAGGCCACGACCGTCAGGTGCGCGATCGTCACGGTCGCGGTGAAGCTGACCACGACGACCGACCCGATCGCGACGACGTTGGCGGCCTCGACCACCCGCAGCACCGCGCGGCGGGAGACCCGATCGGCGACGATGCCACCCGGTATCGCACAGGCGAGGAGTCCCACCGCGCTCGCCGCGGCGACGATGGAGAGGGCCACCTCGTCGCCCCCGGCGTCGATGACGGTGTAGACCATCACGACCGCCCACATTCCGGCGGCGAACACCGACAGGACGACGGCGGAGAACAGCATCCGGAAGTCGGGATGCCCGAGCGGGCGGACCATCCGCCAGCGATCGCGCGGCAGCGCCGCCGGGGCGTGCGCACCGATCGGGATAGGTCCCGTCGGCTGCGGACCGGTCGCGCGGAGGTCCGGTGTCTCGCTCACACGCCGTCGCTCCGGAGGTAGGCGAGGTCGCGGATCTCGCGCCCGACCCGCATGCCCTTGCGTTCGAAGGCCGTCAGCACGCGCCCGTCGAACCGGGGCGCCCAGTCGCCCTCGAACGACCGCGCGAACCCGTCGGCGCCGTCGAGGACGTCGCGCATCTGCCGCGCGTAATCCTCCCAGTCGGTCGCGAGACGCAGCACTCCCCCGGGACGGAGAGCGGATGCCGCGATCCCGGCAAACTCGTCCGTCACGAGGCGTCTCTTGTTGTGCTTCTTCTTGTGCCACGGGTCGGGGAAGAACACCCACAGCTCGCTCAGTGAGCCGGCGGGCAGGAGGTGACGGAGGACCTCGGGCGCGTTGGCCTCGACGAGGCGGAGGTTCCCCACGCCCGCGCGCTCGGCGTCCAGCATCGTGCGCGCAAGCCCCGCGGCGAAGACCTCGACCGCCAGGAAGTCGGTGTGGGGGGCGGCAGCGGCGGCGTGCACGATGGCGTGCCCCTGTCCGGATCCGATCTCGGCGATGAGCGGCGCCGTGCGCCCCCAGACCGATGCCGGGTCGATGGCCGTCCCCGGCCGGACGCTGGTGGCGGCCTCGTCGCGGTCGACGTCGAGGACGAAGGCGGGGGCGAGCTCGCGCCACGCGCGCTCCTGGGCCTCCGACATCCGGCCGCTCCGACGGACGAACGAGACGGGGCGGTCGCGGAATCCGCGGGAGGGGACGGGGCTCGGCGACGCGGTCTCGGACACTCCCCCAGGCTACCGGCGGGGTGCCCCGCCGACGGTGCGGCCTCAGTCCACGGCGGTGACGAAGTCGATGAGCTCCTCGACCCGGCCGAGCAGCTCCGGCTCGAGGTCGCGGTAGGAGTGGACCGAGGCGAGGATGCGCTGCCAGGCGCGGGCGAGGTCGGCCTGATCCCGAGCGGGCCATCCGAGCGCGCGACAGACGCCGACCTTGTACTCGATACCGCGCGGGACGTCCGGCCAGCGCTCGATACCGACCGCGCGGGGTGTGACGCACTGCCAGACGTCCACCCACGGGTGGCCGACGATCTTCACGTGGGCGCCGTGCGGGCCGCGGGCGACCGCCTCGGCGACGCGGGACTCCTTCGAGCCGGGCACGAGGTGATCGACGAGCACGCCGTACCGGCGCGCGGCCGAGGGCGGCTCGTCGTCGAGGGTGGCCTGGAGGAGGTCCACGCCCTGCAGGTACTCCACGACGACACCCTCGGCGCGCAGGTCGTCGCCCCACACCTTCTCCACCAGCTCGGCGTCGTGCCGACCCTCGACGAGGATGCGGCTCGCGCGGGCGGTGCGGGCACGGGACTCGGGCGCCGCGAAGGAACCGGATGCCGTGCGGCGGGGGCCCGCGGGCGCCGTGGGCGCCGGCGGGATGAGGACGACGTCCGCGCCGTCGATGAGGAAGCCTGCACCGAGGGGGAACAGGCGCCGGCGACCGGCGCGGTCCTCGAGTTCCACCATGCCGCCGGAGACCGACGTCACGGCGCCGCAGAAACCGTCGTCGGCGACCTCCACCACGGTGTCGCGCGCCGCTTCCACCCGCGCGAGCTGCTTCGCCTGGCGCTGCTTCCACCCGGCTGCCAGTACGTCCGTGCCGTATCGATCGTCCATGCGTCCTCCGCCACGGCACGCTACCCGCATAGCAGGTCGTCGGCGGACCGACCCGCGGGAACGCCGAGAGGATCCCGGCGGACTTCCGCGGTATGCACGGCGGTGCATAGACTCGCCCCGTGGGTCGGCAACGGCTCTCGCCGAAGGGGGATCTCCATGCGCGCACGGTGGGCAGCGATGCTCGCGCTGATGCTCGCGCTGGTGTGCGTCCCGGCGACCGCCGCGTCCGCGACGCCCCCGGTCGACCTCGGCTCCGGCTACGTCCTCGACGATGCCGGGGTGCTCTCGAGCGCTGACGCGGATGCCGCCGAGAAACGCCTCACGCAGCTGCGCACGGAGACGGGCGTCGACCTCTGGGTCGTGTTCGTGGACACCTTCACCGACCCCGACTCGTCGGAGGCGTGGGCGAACGAGACCGCGGGTCGCAACGGCCTCGGACCGACGCAGTACCTCATGGCCGTCGCCGTCGACAGCCGGCAGTTCTACATCTCCGGCGACAGCGAGGGCCCGGTCACCTTCGACCAGCTCGGCGCCATCGAGCAGCAGGACGTGCAGCCGGCGCTGGCTGCCGAGGACTGGCTCGGCGCGATCGATGCCGCGGCGGCCGGGATCACCGCGGCCACCGGGAACACCTCCGGCGGCGCGGGCGGATCCGACGGCGGGTCCGGAGGCGGCATCCTCACCGTGATCCTCGCGATCGCCGCGGTCGGCGCCGCGATCGCCGTCATCGTGGTGTTCATCCGGCGCCGCCGCTCCGGTGCCGGCGGGGGTGCCGTGGGCACCTCCGGTCCCCCGGCCGTGCCGACGGCCGAGCTCGCCCGCCGCGCAGCATCCGCTCTGGTGGAGATGGACGACGCGATCAAGACCAGCACGCAGGAGCTCGGATTCGCCACGGCGCAGTTCGGCGAGGCGGCCACCGAGGAGTTCTCCCGCGTCCTCGCCGAGGCGCGGGCCGACCTCGACAAGGCCTTCGAGATCCAGCAGACCCTCGACGACGAGACCCCTGACTCGGATGCCGAGGTGCGCGCCGCCACCACCCGCATCATCGAGCTGTGCGAGGGGGCCGGGGCCCGCCTCGACGCGAAGGCCGAGGCGTTCGACGAGCTGCGCCGCCTCGAGCAGAACGCGCCCGAAGCGCTGGCGCGGGTGCAGGAGGAGCGCGAGGAGGCGCTCGGCGCCCTCGCGACGGCCGACGCGACCCTCGCGCGGCTCCGCGGGTCGTACGCCGACGAGGCGCTGGCGGCGGTCGCGGACAACCCCGCCCAGGCGCGGTCACGGATCGAGTTCGCGGACGAGCAGATCGCGATCGCGGCCGCGGCGATCGGCGCCGGACACGGCGGAGAGGCCGCCGTCGGCATCCGCGCGGCCGAAGAGGCCGTCTCGCAGGCGCGCCTGCTCGAACAGTCCGTCGAGACCCTCGCCGTCGATTTCGTCGAGGGTGAGCGCGGCGCGCAGGCGCTCATCACCGAGCTCGAGCGGGACATCGTCACCGCCTCCACGCTCCCCGACGGCGACGGACGTGTCGCCGCGGCGATCGCCGCCACCCGGACGCAGATCGACACCGCCCGCGAGAACCTCGCCGGCACGGCGCGGCGCCCGCTGGCGATGCTGCAGGGCCTGGAATCGGTCGACGCGCAGATTGACGCCGTGGTGCAGGGGGTGCGCGACGCCGAGGCGGCCGCTCAGCGTGCGCGGCAGATGCTCGCCCAGCACCTGATGCAGGCCCAGGCCCAGGTCTCCGCGGCGGAGGATTACATCACCGCGCGTCGGGGCGGCGTCGGCGCCGAAGCACGCACGCGCCTCGCCGAGGCCGGCGCTTCCCTGGTGCGCGCGCAGCAGCTGCAGGCCGCCGATCCCGCGCAGGCGCTCCAGCAGGCCCAGCGCGCCGAACAGCTCGCCGCGCAGGCGATGCAGCGCGCGCAGGCCGACGTCGGAGCCTTCTCGTCCGGTCCTGCGCAGGGCGGCGGCAACGGGATGATGAGCGCGGTCCTCGGCGGGATCGTCATCAACTCCCTCCTCGGCGGCGGGTCGTCCCGCGGCTCCTCCGGCGGATTCGGCGGCGGCTTCGGCGGCTTCGGCGGCTTCGGCGGCGGCGGCGGCCGATCCGGCGGCGGGATGCGTCCCGGCAGCTTCGGCGGCGGTGGCACCCGCGGCCGCCGGGGAGGTGGGCGCTTCTGATCCGCTCCGACCGTCTCGCGCGGGCCGCGCCGCGGCATCCGCTTCTCCCCTCATCTTGATCGTTCGACAGGAAGGAACACCATGGCCAAGCAGTCCATCTTCGGTCGCATCTCGACCCTCGTGAAGGCCAACATCAACGCACTCCTCGACTCCGCCGAGGACCCGCAGAAGATGCTCGACCAGCTCGTGCGTGACTACACCAACTCCATCGCCGACGCCGAGGCCGCCATCGCCGAAACGATCGGCAACCTGCGCCTGCTCGAGCGCGACCACCAGGAAGACGTCCAGGCTGCGGCCGAGTGGGGCAACAAGGCCCTCGCCGCCAGCCGCAAGGCGGACGAGCTGCGTGGACAGGGCAACACCGTCGACGCCGACAAGTTCGACAACCTCGCCAAGATCGCGCTGCAGCGTCAGATCAGCGAGGAGAACGAGGCGAAGGCGATCGCGCCCACCATCGCCGCGCAGACAGAGGTCGTCGACAAGCTCAAGGACGGCCTCAACGGCATGAAGCAGAAGCTCGACCAGCTGCGCTCCAAGCGCAGCGAGCTCCTCTCGCGCGCCAAGGTCGCCGAGGCGCAGAACAAGGTCCACGACGCGGTCAAGTCGATCGACGTCCTCGACCCGACGAGCGAGCTCGGCCGGTTCGAAGACAAGGTCCGCCGCCAGGAGGCCCTCGCCCAGGGCAAGCAGGAGCTGGCCGCGTCGAGCCTCGACGCGCAGTTCACGGCGCTGGAGGACGTCGGCGAGCTGACCGAGGTCGAGGCGCGCCTGGCGATGCTGAAGTCCGGCGGAACCACCCCCGCCGCGATCAACGCGCCCACCACCCCGTGACCCGTGACCGTGGGGCGTCGATCATCGCGATCGGCGCCCCACGGCGCATTCCGGGTGCGATGTCGGAGCGAGCGGAAGGAGACCGCCGATGACGCGGTTCATCGTCGTCCCCCAGTGGCAGGGCAGCGCGTCGTCGCGCGCGATGCAGCTGATCGACGGTGCGGAGGCCCTCGCGGGGGATCTTCCGCGGCCACGCACCGTCGTCGTCGACGTGCCCATGGAAGCCGGAGAGGCGCTCGACACGGGGGTGCTGCGGGCGAGCTCGCTCCGCCGCATCCGTGCGCAGCTCGATGCGGCCCTTGAGCTGTCCGCAGAGCCGGTCCTCACCGTCGGCGGTGACGCCGGCGTCGCCCCGGCCGCGATCGCGCACGCCGCCGCACGGTGCTCGCGACTCGCGGTGCTGTGGGTCGCCGCGCATCCGGCGCTCCACGATCCGTCGTCGTCTCCCAGCGGCGCGTTCGAGACCATGGCGCTCGGCGCGGTGCTCGGACGCACGGATGCCGGACTCGGCCTCGCCCCCGGCACCGTCGCTCCCGAGCGGGTGCTGCTGGCGGCGGCCAGGGCCGCCGACGCGGCGGAGGAGGCGGTGGCGGCGGAGCTCGGCATCCGTTCGTTCCTGATCCCGGGCGACACCGACGGGCTCCTCGCCGCGCTGTCGGGTGTGGACGCCGACGGGCTCTACGTGCACGTGGACGTCGCCGCTCTCGACCCGTCCGCGGTGACCGGGATGGTGCGTCCGGTGCCGTTCGGCCCGAGCGTGACGGAGCTCACCGCCGCCGTCGCCGGCGCGCGGGAGAGGGTTCCGCTCGTCGGCGCGTCGCTGAGCGGCTACTCCCCCGCCTCGGCAGCGGTCGCCACCGATGACCTCGGCCCGCTGCTGCGGATCGTCGGGGCGCTCGCGTGAACACCGCCCAGGCGGCCGCCGCCGCGCACGCCCTCGCCACCGGGCGCCGGATCGACCGCTGGATTCCGCCCGCGCTGCTGGATTCGCCGATCAGCCGGCTCGGCTACCTGTACGGCTCCACCGTCGGCTGGGTGTGGGGGACGCTCTGGAGCACCGGTCGGGTGCAGCGCCGCGGAGGACTGTGGGTGTTCCGCGGGATGCCGCGCTGGACCTTCCCGCGCGGCGGCGTGTGCGTCGGCGGATGCTTCCTCACCGGGAGCGGCGCGATCGATGATCGGCTGCTGCGCCACGAAGCGGTGCACAAGCGCCAGTGGCAGCGGTACGGCTTCCTGATGCCTCTGCTCTACGCCCTCGCGGGGCGCGACCCCCTGCGCAACCGCTTCGAGATCGAGGCGGGGTTGGAAGACGGGCGGTACCTCCCCCGGCGCCGCGGGACGACGCGGATGGAGCCGGTCGCGCGCTGAAGGCGGTGTCGACGCGATCGGTGGCGCCGGGTCGGTGACACCGCGTCGGTGACACCGGGCCGCGGTGGCTCCTGGTCAGCGGCGGGCGGTGAGTCCGAAGCGCTCGGGTGCGTGGATGCGCTCGGCCGAGATGCCGAGGTCCGCGAGGTGGTCGACGATGTCCGCGGTACCCAGGTAGCCGCCGAGCAGGTGGATGCGAGTCTGGTCGTCGTCGGCGCAGAGCATCTCGTCGGCCCATGCTCCGACGGCGCGAGCCAGAGCGAGGCCCGGCGTGCACGCGCGGGCCGAGCCCGGGGCGCCGGAACGACGGGAGCGGTCGAGCCACGTGACCGTCATGCGGGCGGGGGCGCGGAGCGCGAAGACGTGCGACGCGTCGGGCACCTCGACGAAGACGCGTCCCGTCGAGCACAGCGGGAGCGTCGACAGCAGAGTCTCCAGCTCGACCATCGACGACTCGTCGGCGGTGATGAGGTGCTGCACGCGCGTGTGACGGGAAGCCCGGCACGCGGCGGCGGAGTGCTCGGTGCTGTGCGACATGGTGCATCCAGCATAACCCCGACGAAGGGTTGCCTAACCTCACTCGCAGATTTCGGGTCAGCGGGCGACGAGCACACGACCGAGTTCGACGACCTCGTCGTCGCCCAGTCCGTGAGCGAGCAGATAGTCGCGCGCGGATCCGTACTCGGCGTCGATGCGGCCGAGCAGTCGCTCCATGACGTCGGCGGGCGACCCCGCCACGAGCTGTTCGAGGTTCGTCGACCCCGGATGCTGCGCGCGAAGCCAGTCGATGACGGCGCGCGTCCGCTCGACCGGGAGGAGCGCCGCGGTGCGCGCGTAGTCCGCGACCACCGCGTCGCGGTCGACACCGGCTGCCGACAGAGCGACGGCGACCGTCACACCGGTGCGGTCCTTCCCGACCGTGCAGTGCACGAGCACGGGCTGATCGACGACCACCGCCCGCACC
The DNA here is from genome assembly GCF_040687055.1 of Microbacterium sp. NPDC077184. Classification (NCBI taxonomy): domain Bacteria; kingdom Bacillati; phylum Actinomycetota; class Actinomycetes; order Micrococcales; family Microbacteriaceae; genus Microbacterium; species Microbacterium sp. NPDC077184. The sequence continues at coordinate 99,079 of NZ_JBFBMM010000006.1, read as the reverse complement.
GCGCGGACCACCGCCTCGGAGGAGTCGTCGACGATCCGTCGGTACATCTCATCCAGCCCGATGTCCTCGGCGAAGAACGACGTCACCGATCCGAGGAACAGCGGCACGCGCTCCACCGGCACCTCCGCCGGAAGCCGACTGGGGTTCGCCTCGACCTCCGCCGCATCCCGCAGGTCGACGACGCGGCGGAGCGACAGCCGGGACAGCGCCGCGACACCGTCGTCGGCGAGGTGCGCCAGCGTCCCGGACCGGTAGAGCGTCCGATCCCGCGTGATCCCGTCGCCCGCGCGGAGACCGCCGACGTCGCGCAGGTTCATCGCCCCTGCGACCGCGGCGAGGTCGACCGGCTCCGCGCTCACCACGCAGACCCCGCGGCGGCGTCGCGATCCTCTCCGTGAAGATCCTCGCGCGGCGGCACCGCGTACCGCCCCGCGATCGCGACCCGATTGAAGGCGTTGATGGCCACGAGGATCCAGCTGAGCGCGACGTACTCGTCCTCGCTGAGGATCCCGCCGACCCGGTCGTACAGCTCGTCGGACACCCCGCCGTCGTGGATGCGGGCGTACGCCTCCGCCAGCTCCAGTCCCGCGCGCTCGCGATCGGTGAAGACCCCCGACTCGCGCCACACCGGGATCTGGGCGATGACGTCGGCGCCGAGGCCGATCTTCGCCGCGCGGTCGACGTGGACGCGGACGCAGAACGCGCACCCGTTGATCTGCGACGTGTGGATCTGCACGATCTCGCTCAGCCGCGGCTCGATCGCACTCGACGCCGCGAGCGACCCCACGGTCGTGGAGAACGCCGCGAGAGCCTTGTAGGCCGCGGGGGCCGAGCGGGACAGATGCACGCGCGATTCCGGACTCATGCCGTCAGCCTACCCACGCGCGGTGGGGCCCCGACGGGACAGAATGGGCGGATGACCGAGCCCGAGAACGAGTTCTCCTTCCTCCCCGCGCAGGCCTCGGACGCCGGCGCGACCGGCCCGCTCCCCCGCGCCGAACGCCTGTCCCTGGCTCTCGCCGACGGCCGGACGCTGAGCGCGCTGCGGTACACCCCTGTCACCGCGACGACGGGTCCCGCGATCACCTTCCTCCACGGCGCGGGTCTGAACGCCCACACGTGGGACACCACGATCCTCGCGCTCGGGCTCCCCGCCCTGGCGATCGACCTCCCCGGCCACGGGGATTCGACGTGGCGGGACGACGCCGCGTACGTCGCCCGAGTCCTCGCTCCGGACGTCGCCGCGGGGATCCGCGCGTGGACCGCCGGTCCCCAGGTGCTCGTCGGACACTCGCTCGGCGGCCTCACCGCGGCGGCGGTCGCGGCATCCGCTCCCGACCTCGTGCGCGAGCTCGTCGTGGTCGACATCACCCCCGGCATCGATCCGAACGGCGGCGCCGCGCAGTTGCGCGCCTTCTTCGCGGGTCCCACGGACTGGGCCACCCGGGACGAGGTCGTCGACCGGGCCCTCGCGTTCGGCCTGGGCGGCGGGGCGCGTGAGAAGGTCGCGCGCGGTGTCTTCTTCAACACCCGGATCCGTCCCGACGGCCGCGTGGAGTGGAAACACCACTTCGCCCGCCTCGCCCACGACGCCGTCGGTCCCTCCGACGGCCCCCGCGCCGAACGCACCGACGCCGTCACGGCGGTGCTCGGAAAGACGGGGTGGGAGGACCTCGCCGCCGTCACCGCGCCGATCACCCTCGTGCGCGCGGAGCGGGGCTTCCTCACCGACGACGACGAGCAGCAGTTCCGCACGCACCTCCCGACCGCACGGATCGTGCGGATGGATGCCGGTCACAACGTGCAGGAGGATCAGCCGCGCGCCCTCGCCGCCCTCGTTCGGAGCATCTAGGCTGGTCTATCGCGGTCTGCACCCGAGCGGACCGTGCCCCCTCGGTCCCGTCGTGTCCGGATGACACGGCCCCCTGAAAGGACGGGCATGCTCCGCCGCACCACCCTGGCCGCGTCGACGATGACCCTCGTCGGCGCCCTGGCCCTCAGCGCCTGCACCGCCGCCCCGGCGCCCGCCCCGACGTCCACGGGCACCCCCGATCCGAACGCGTCGGTCGCCATCCGCCTCGTGCTCGAGCCGAGCAATCTCGACATCCGTCTGACCGCCGGCGCCGCCCTCGACCAGGTCCTCGTCGACAACGTCTACCAGGGACTCGTGGCACGCACCCCCGAGCAGGAGATCGTTCCCGCGCTCGCGAGCGACTGGGAGATCTCGCCCGACGGCCTGACGTACACATTCACCCTGCGCGAGGGCGTCCTGTTCCACAACGGTCAGGAGCTCACCCCGGAAGACGTGGTGTGGTCGTTGACGACGCGCCGCGGCGACGCCGAATGGCGCGACTCCGCCCGGCTCGCCGGCGTGCAGGACGTCGCCGCCGACGGCCAGGAGGTCACCCTCACCCTCGCCGAGCCCGATTCCTCGCTGCTGTGGAACCTCTCCGGGCGTGCGGGCATCATCCTCGACGAGCAGACCGACGTCGACTACAAGACCGCCGCGAACGGCACCGGCCCCTTCGCCCTGGAGTCCTGGCTCCGCGGCGACAGCATCGTCCTCACCCGGAACGCCGACTACTGGGGCGAACCGGCCGGCGTCGCCGAGGTCGTCTTCGACTACATCCCCGACAACCAGTCCGCGCTGAACGCCGCCCTCGCCGGCGAGGTGGACGTCGTCACCGGGTTCGACGCGAACCTCGCGCCGCAGATCGAGGCGGAGGGCACCTTCGCTCTCGAGATCGGGCCATCCACCGACAAGGCGACGCTCGCGTTCAACCAGCAGGCCGGATCGCCGCTGGCCGACCAGCGCGTGCGCCAGGCGATCCGGCAAGCGATCGACCACCAGGCGTTCGTGACGGCCCTCGGTGCCGGAGAGACGCAGTACGGACCGATCCCCGCGCTGGACCCCGGATACGAGGACCTGTCGGATGTCGCCCCCTACGATCCCGAGGTCGCCCGCGAGCTCCTGATCTCCGCCGATGCGGAAGACCTCGAACTGACCCTGACGATCCCGAACTTCTACCCGACCAGCATCCCCCAGGTGCTCGTGTCGAACCTCAACGAGGTGGGCATCGAGCTGCGTGTCGAATCGGTCGATTTCTCGACGTGGCTCAACGACGTCTACGTCAACCGCGACTACGACCTGAGCTTCGTGCTGCACACCGAGGCGCGGGACTTCGAGAACTGGGCGAACCCCGACTACTACTTCACCTACGACAACGCCGAGGTCCAGGAGCTCTACGCCGACGCCCTGGCCGCGACCGACCCCGCCGAGGTCGAAGACCTCCTCGCGGAGGCGGCGCGCATCGTCTCCGAGGACGCGGCGGCCGACTGGCTCTACACCGGCGCCTCGGTCGTGGCCGTGGGCACCGGGATCGACGGGATGCCGACCACCAACGTCAACGAGCGGATGAACCTGGCCGCCCTCACCAAGAGCGACGGGTGATCCGATACGCCCTGACGCGCACAGCCCTGCTCCTGCTCGGGCTGTTCGTCGCCAGCGCGGTCATCTTCCTCACCCTGCGGGTCCTCCCCGGCGACGTCGCCCAGCTCATCGCCGGCACCGGGTCGACCCCGGAGCAGCAGGAGGCCATCCGCGCCCGGCTGGGCCTGGACCGCCCCCTGCCGCTCCAGTACCTCGAGTGGCTCGGAGGCCTGTCGCGCGGCGACCTCGGCACCTCGCTCCTGACCGGCACCGGCGTCGGCGAGGAGCTCGTGCGCCGAGCAGCCGTCACGGTGCCGCTCGGCATCCTGTCGCTGCTGATCGCCCTCGCCGTGAGCCTCCCCCTCGGCGTCGTCTCGGCGGTCCGACGCGCGCGGGCCGACGGCGCGGCGCTGAGCGTGGGGGCGCAGGCTCTCGCGGCGGTCCCCGTGGTCTGGGCGGGAATGATGCTCGTCGTCGTCTTCGCCGTCTGGCTCGGATGGCTGCCGGCGCAGGGCTTCCCCCGCGAGGGGTGGGCGGACCCGGGGGCCGCGTTCCGGGCGCTGATCCTCCCCGCCCTGACGATCGGGCTGATCGAGGGGGCCATGCTCCTGCGGTTCGTACGGTCCGCGACGCTCTCCGCGCTCGGTCAGGACCACGTCCGCGCCGCGGCCGCGCGCGGGCTCACCCGCACCGCGGCCCTCGTCCGCCACGGTCTCCCGGTCGTCGGACTCTCGGTGGTGACGGTCCTCGGTCTGCAGATCGCGGGCATCATCGTCGGAGCGGTCGTCATTGAGCAGCTCTTCTCCCTCCCCGGGATCGGCCGGATGCTGGTGGCCGACGTGGCCGCGCGCGACCTCCCCAAGGTGCAGGGCGCACTGGTCGCCCTGACCGGCTTCGTCCTCGTCATCGGCTTCGTCGTCGACCTCACGCACCGCGCACTCGATCCCCGGCAGCGGGAGACCGCATGAGCCGCGCCTTGCTCCGCCGACAGCGCCGCGCCCGCCTCCGCGCGCGCCGCTGGGGCTGGCTCGGGCGCCTGTGGGCGCTCGGGACGGGACGCTTCGGCCTGCTCGTGGTCGCCGCCGTCACCCTCACCGCCCTCGTCGCCGCCGTCTGGACGCCGTTCGACCCGCAGCAGGTCGACCTCGCCGCGCGGTGGAGCGCGCCGAGCCTGGTCCACCCGCTCGGGACGGACGGCTCGGGGCGCGACATCCTGAGCCTGCTGATGGCGGGAGCCCGCACGACGATCCTCGTCGCCGTCGGTGCGGGCGTGATCGCAACGGCGCTCGGCCTCGTCCTCGCCGCGCTCGGAGCGCTCACGACCCGGGTCGTCCGGGAGTCGGTGGCGGTGCTGATCGACATCCTCATCGCGTTCCCGGTGCTCCTCATCGCCATGATGGTCTCCGCGGTCTGGGGAGGCTCCCTCGCCGTGGTCATCTGGTCGGTCGGCATCGGCTTCGGGGTCAACATCGCCCGCGTCACCCGGCCGGAGCTGCGCCGCGTCCTCCACAGCGACGTGGTGCTGGCGGGGAAGGCGGCGGGCCTCACGCCCGTCCAGAACCTGGCGCGCCACCTCCTCCCCCACGTCGCCCCGGTGTTCATCGTGCAGCTGTCGTGGGGCATGGCGGTCGCCGTCCTCGCCGAGGCGGGGCTGTCGTACCTCGGGTTCGGCGCGCCCGTCACCGACCCGTCATGGGGGCTCCTCCTCGCCGAGCTCCAGCAGTACCTCACCGTCTACCCGCTGTCGGTGCTGTGGCCGGGCCTGGCCATCACCGTCACGGTACTGGGCCTGAACCTCCTCGGCGACGGCCTGCGGGAGGCGACGGACCCGACGCTGCGCACCGCACGGGGCGCCGCCCGCGCCGCGCGGACCCACGTGCCGGAGGTGGTGGCATGAGCCTCTGCGTGCAGGACCTGACGATCGACATCGGCGGACGCCGGGTCGTGGACGGCGTGTCCTTCACGGTGCCCGACGGTGCACGGGTGGGCCTCATCGGCGAGTCGGGATCGGGGAAGTCGCTCACGGCCCTGGCGATCCTGGGACTGCTGCCGAATGCCGCGACCGTCGGCGGCCGGATCCTCTGGGACGATCGCGATCTCCGCGACCTCGACGACCGCGCGCTCGCCCGCATCCGCGGTCGGGAGATCGGCATGGTCTTCCAGGAGCCGCAGACGGCGCTGAACCCCGTCCGCCGCGTGGGGCGGCAGATGACCGAGTCGCTGCGCATCCACGCCGGGATGTCGCGCGCGGACGCCGCGGCGCGCGCGATCGGGCTCGCGGAGCGGATGGCGCTCCCCGACCCCGCCCGGATCGTCCGCCGCTACCCGCACCAGCTCTCCGGCGGTCAGCGTCAGCGGGTCGCCCTCGCGGCCGCCCTCGCCTGCGCGCCGCGCCTCATCATCGCCGACGAGCCGACCACGGCCCTCGACGTCACGGTGCAGGCCGGCATCCTGACGCTCCTGCGCGACCTCGTCGAGGACGAGGGACGCGGGCTGCTGTTCATCACGCACGACCTCGCCGTCCTGTCGCGGGTCGCCACGCGCGGCGTCGTCCTGAACCGGGGACGCGTGGTGGAGGACGCGCCGGTGCAGACCCTCCTCACCGCCCCCTCCTCCGAGATCACGCGGGGACTCCTCCGCGATGCCCGGGCGACGTCCTGGACACCGCGGACGCGAACACCGCCTGAGACGGCGTCCGAGACACCGCAGGGTGAGGAGCGGAAATGACCCCCGTCTCCGCACCGCCCCTGGTGCGCGCCCGGGCCCTGACCCGCACCCATACCGGCGCTCGCGAGCGGCCGTTCGGCCCGCGCCCGGTCACCACGGCGCTCCACGAGGTCGACCTGGACATCCCCGCGGAGTCGTCCCTCGGCATCATCGGCGAGTCCGGGTCCGGCAAGTCCACCCTGGTACGGCTCCTCGCCGCCCTCGACGCCCCGACATCCGGCACCGTCGAGATCGACGGACGTCCGGTGGATGCCGCGGGGTCGGCCCGGTCGCTCCACTGGCTCCGCGCGCTCACCGGCATCGTCTTCCAGGACCCCTACGCGTCCCTCGACTCCCGGATGAGCGTCGGCCGGATCGTGGGCGAGCCGCTGTGGGCGCTGGGCGCGCCGGGCGACCATCGCGCCCGGGTCGAGGAGGTCCTCCTCCGCGTGGGGCTGAATGCCGAGGCGGCCGAGCGCTTCCCCCACGAATTCTCCGGCGGCCAGCGTCAGCGCATCGCCCTCGCGCGGGCGATCGTGCACCGCCCGCGCCTCCTCCTCGCCGACGAGCCGCTGTCGGCGCTCGACGTGAGCGTGCGGGCGCGCATCATCGATCTGCTGGCACGGCTGCGGACGGAGGAGGATCTGACCCTCGTCCTCGTGTCGCACGACATCGGCGTCGTGGCCCACGTGTGCGACGAGATCGCCGTCATGAAGGACGGGCGCATCGTCGAGCGCGGACGCACCGCCGACGTCCTCGCCCGCCCGCGGCATCCGTACACGCGCGAGCTCCTCGCCGCGGCTCCCGCGCTCCCGCCGGCGCCCGAGGCACGCGACGGCGATGCGTCCCACGGAGAGGATGTCGGCCGCCGCGACTAGGGTCGGTCCATGGTCGCCGCGATCGTTCCCCCGTATCTCCTGGCCCGCCTCGCCGCGGCGCCGCCCGAGCGCTTCCCCCACGCCGCCCATGCCGCACGCGCGACGCTGGCGGTGGTGCGCGAGTACCGCCCGGGACGCACCCGACTGCGCCTGTCGATCGACGCCGACGGCGCCCTCGTGGCCGAGACCGCGCCGGGCCCGGACCGCGCGATCTCCGACGCCGAGAACAGCGAGCGCCTCCCCGGCCGTCTCGTCCGACGCGAGGACGACCCGGCGACCTCCGACACCGCCGTCGACGAGGCCTTCGACGGTCTCGGCGCCACGTACGACCTGCTGTGGGATGCGTTCGCGCGCGACGGCCTGAGCGGGCGCGGCGGCGCACTCCCCGCCACCGTCCACTACGGCGTCGACTACGACAACGCGTTCTGGAACGGCGAGCGCATGGTCTTCGGCGACGGCGACGGCGAGGTGTTCACCGGATTCACCCGATCGCTCTCGGTCATCGCCCACGAACTCGCCCACGGGGTGATCGACGCCGAGGGAGGTCTCGACTACCGGGGGCAGTCCGGCGCGCTGAACGAGTCGTTCGCGGATGTCATCGGGGTGCTCGCCGAACAGCATCTGCGCGGGCAGACCGCCGCCGAGGCGTCCTGGCTGATCGGGGAGGGCGTCTTCACCGCCGCGGTCCAGGGGCGTGCGCTCCGCTCGCTCGCCGCACCCGGTACGGCCTACGACGACGACGTCCTCGGTCGCGACCCCCAGCCGGCGCACATGCGCGACTTCGTTGTCACCGCTGACGACAACGGCGGCGTGCACATCAACTCCGGCATCCCGAACCGGGCGTTCCACCTCGTCGCCCTCGCCCTCGGCGGGTTCGCGTGGGAGCGTGCCGGGCGGATCTGGTACCGCACGCTCGCGGCACGGGAGCTCCCCACGGATGCCGATTTCCCCGCGTTCGCGGCCGCCACGGTGCGCACCGCCGTCAGGGAGTACGGTGGGCAGTCCGAGGAGGCACGCGCCGTCCGGGCCGCGTGGGCGGAGGTCGGCGTCGACAGCGATGAACGACCCGTCCCCTGAACCGACCGACGCCGAACGCGCAGAGGTGGGTGCGCTCGAGGTCGAGGTGACGCGATCCGGCGGGATGGCCGGCATCCGTCGCCGATGGCACGCCGTCGCCGTCGCCGACGATCGACCCCGATGGGATGCGCTCCTCGCGCGCTGTCCGTGGGGGGACGCTCCGGAGGAGACGGCGGGGGCCGACCGGTTCGTGTGGCGGATCCGTGCGTCGTGCCCCGGCGAGGCGGCGCCCGAACGCACGGCCCGTCTTCCGGAGTCGGCGCTCGTCGGTCCGTGGCTGGAGGTCGTCCGGGCGGTGCAGGACGCCGCGGAGCGTCCCTGATCCTCAGCGCCCGAAGAGCTTGCGCTTCTTCTTCGAACTCAGTGACTTCTGCAGGTAGATCGTCCCGAGCCACCGGCCGAACTTGAATCCGACGCGGCCCATGCGGCCCACCTCGGTGAAGCCGAGCTTCTCGTGGAGGGCGACCGATCCCTCCGCACCCTTGTCGCTGATGACGGCGACGATCTCGCGGATCCCCTTCTCCTCGCAGGCCTCGATGAGCGCCTCCAGCAGGGCCCGCCCGAGTCCTTTCCCGGTGGCCGCCTGACCGAGGTAGATCGAGTTCTCCACCGTGTAGCGGTACGAGGACTTGCCCGACCACGGCGCCACCAGGGCGTAGCCGAGGATCTGACCGGAGGGCGACTGCGCGACGATGAACGGCAGGTCGAGCTTGCGCAGGTGGGCGACCTTGTCGCGCCACTGCGCGAGCGACCACTTCTTCTCGTCGAAGGTCACCACCGAGTTGGTGACGTAGTAGTTGTAGATCTCGCGGATGTCGGGGACGTCGCGGTCTTCGACCGGGCGGATCACGTACGAGAAGGCCGGCTCCGGGGCGGGGCGACGGCGCAGGTGCCAGGGCAGACGGCGGCGATCGCGGTCGTATTCCTCCTCGAGCATGGCGAAAGCCTACGCGGCGCCGGCGGGACCGGCGTCGACCGCGGGATCCGCGGACGGGATCCGCCACTCCACCGGCGACGCACCCTGCTCCTCGAGGAGCGCATTGGCGCGGGAGAACGGCCGCGAGCCGAAGAACCCGCGACGGGCGGACAGCGGTGACGGATGCGCGGAGGCGATGATCGCGGTCTCCCCCAGGAGCGGACGGAGGGAAGCGGCATCCTTCCCCCAGAGGATGGCGACGAGCGGCCGATCGCGGGCGACCAGGGCGCGGATCGCGCAGTCCGTGACGTTCTCCCACCCCCACCCGCGGTGCGAACCCGGCGCACCCGGTGCGACGGTCAGCACGCGGTTCAGCAGCATGACGCCCTGCGCGCTCCACGCCGACAGGTCGCCGTGCGGCAGCGGCTCGGCACCGAGGTCGTCGACGAGTTCGCGGGAGATGTTGCCGAGGCTCCGCGGCAGGGGGCGGACGGCGGCGTCCACGGCGAAGGACAGTCCGATCGGATGCCCCGGTGTCGGGTACGGGTCCTGCCCGACGATGAGCACCTTCACCTCGGACAGCGGGGCCGCGAAGGCGCGCAGCACGCGGCGGCCCGCGGGGAGGTACCCCCGGCCGGCCGCGGTCTCGGCGCGGAGGCGGTCGCCGAGCGCGGCGATGTCGTCGGCGACGGGCGCCAGCGCCTCCGCCCACCCGGGGTCGATGAGACCGTCCGCGGCGAGTGCCGCGAGATCCCGAGGCTCGAGGGCGGCGTCCCCCGTCGTCGCTTCGTCGATTCCCACGACCCCTCCTTCCCCGCGGCTGTGCACGCGCGGGGACCCAGCCTAGAGCGAGCCGCGGTGTTATCCTCGGCGCGTGTCTCGCGCCTCCGCCGCCGCCGACCGCCTGCGCGGCTCCGCGCTCGGCATCACCGCCGGCCTCATCGGCTGGTTCGTCCTCGTCGAGGTCACCAGCGGCATCCTGCAGGGGTTCTACGTCCCCCTCTTCAGCGACATCGTCATCCGTCTGGGGGTCACCGACGCCGACGTGAACTGGTTCGAGGCGGCGCAGCTGCTGCTGTCGGCGATCGTGGTGCCCATCCTCGCCAAGCTCGGCGACATGTACGGGCACAAGAAGATCCTGCTCGTCTCGGCGATCCTCACCGCCGGAGCCAGCTGGTGGCTCGCCTTCGCGGGCGACTTCTGGTCGTTCCTCATCGCGTGGGCCCTCCAGGGCTTCTACGTGGTGTGGCTGCCGCTCGAGATCGCGCTCATCTTCGAACGCGGACGCCGGCAGAACCGCGGCGTCTCGTTGACCCGCCGCGCCGCGGGGCTCCTCGTGGTGGGGCTTCAGGCGGGCGCGATCATCGGGGCGCTCGCGGCGGGGCGTATCTTCGCCGCGACCGGCGGCGACCTGGCGCTCACCCTCACGATCCCGGCGATCGCGGTCACGCTCACGTGCGTCGTCATCGCCGTCGCCGTCCCCGAGTCCGAGCCCGTGCGGGGTCGACGGCTGGACACGTGCGGGTTCGTCATCCTCACCCTGGCCCTCCTCCTCCTCACCAGCGCACTCACGTTCCTGCGGCTGAACGGCGCGGGCTCTCCCGTCGTGTGGATCCTGCTGGCACTCGGCATCGCGATGCTCGTGGTGTTCGTGCGCTTCGAGCTGCGACAGGACGACCCGGCGATCGACATCCGCGTCCTCCGCCGTCCGGAGATGTGGCCGGTCCAGGCCACCGCCTTCCTCGTCGGGATCAGCCTGCTCGGCGCCCAGGGACCGCTGTCGACCTACGCCGGGACGGACCCTGCGCTCGGATACGGGCTGGGCCTGGACGCGACCGGGCGGTCGAACGTCATCGGCGTGTATCTGGTCTCCCTCATCGTCGGAGCCGTGCTGTTCGCCGTGACCTCCCGGCGGGCGAGCCCGCGTCTGATCCTCATCGGCTCCGCCGCGCTGGTCGGCATCGGGTACACCCTCTTCCTGCCGTTCCATCAGGAGCTCTGGCAGGTCCTGCTCAACCTCGCGATCGCCGGCCTCGGTTCGGGCGCCCTCGTCGGGGCGATGCCGGCCGCGGCCGCCGCGGCGGCGCCCCGCGGCCAGACGGGGGTCGCGTCGGCGCTGACCAACACGACCAAGACCATCGGCGGCACCTTCGCGTCCGCCGTCTTCGGTGTCGTCCTCGCTGCCGGGGCGGGGATCGTCGCGAGCGAGACCGCGGCGTCCCTCGGCGGCTACATGGCGGTGTGGTCGATCTGCGCCGCGGGCGGATTCCTCGCCGCGGTGCTGCTCGTCTTCGTCCCCCGCGTCGCGTTCGCCGATGAGGTCTCCGCCGAGGTCACCGCGAGCGCGTGAGCGGAAGCGGGAGCGGGAGCGCGTGAGCGCCGCCCTGCCGGGCAGGGGCTACGCCGTGCGCGGACGGAGCGGCCCGCGGGCCAGAAGATGCTGCGCCGACTGCGCGACGGGGCGCATCGTCACGAGGTCCAGGTTCACGTGGGCGGGCGCGGCGAGCGCGTAGGCGATCACGTCGGCGACATCGGAGGCCGTGAGCGGCGCCTCCACGCCCTCGTAGACGCGCTCGGCGCTCCGCGCGTCGCCGCGCAGGCGGTTCAGGGTGAACTCCTCGGTCTGCACCATGCCCGGGGCGACCTCCACGACCCGGATCGGCTCGCCGTTCAGCTCCAGCCGGAGCGCATGCACGAGCATCGCCTCCCCCGCCTTCGCCGCGTTGTAGCCGGCTCCGCCGACGTACGCCGTCTGCGCGGCGGTCGAGGTGACGAAGACGGTGTCGGCGTGACCCGCCTCCTCCGCCGCGGCGCGGAGCTGCGGCAGCAGGCCGGCGACGAGGCGCTGGGCGGAGAGCACGTTCACCTCGAACATCCACTGCCAATCCTCGGCGGCTCCGTCCTCGACGCGATCCGCCCCGCGCGCACCACCGGCGACGTGCACGAGCGCGTCGACGCGCCCGGACTCGGCGAGCCAGCCGACGAGAGCGTCGACGTCGGCCGCCGAGGTCAGGTCCGCGGCGTACGCACGGATGCCGATCTCCTCTTCCAGGCGGCGCAGGCGCTCCGCGCGGCGCGCGACGCCGACCACGTCCCACCCGGCGGTGCGCAGGGCCCGCGCCGTCGCCTCACCGATCCCCGAGCTCGCTCCGGTCACCACCGCACGTCTGATCGTCATGGCCTCCACGCTACCCATCGCGGGCGTCGCGGCCGGGAGGCCGGTTCGTTACGTCACATTTCCCGATCGTTGTCGCCGCGGCATCCGTTCCCTACTGTCGGTATCGACCGGGTGCGTCCGCCCCGGCGCCCAGACCCCGCAGGAGCAAGCCATGTCCGCACCCGAGAACTGGCGTTTCGAGACCAAGCAGATCCACTCGGGCGCGCAGCCCGACCCGGTGACGAAGGCTCGTGCGACCCCGATCTACCAGACGACCTCGTACGTCTTCGACAACGCCGACCACGCCGCGAACCTCTTCGCCCTGGCCGAGTTCGGCAACATCTACACCCGCATCCAGAACCCGACGCAGGATGTCGTCGAGCAGCGTCTGGCGGCGCTGGAGGGCGGGACCGGAGCGCTGCTGGTCGCGAGCGGCCAGGCCGCGGAAACCTTCGCGGTGCTGAACATCGCCGAGGCCGGCGATCACATCGTCTCGTCCAGCTCGATCTACGGCGGCACGTACAACCTCTTCAAGTACACCCTCGCCAAGCTCGGCATCGAGACGACGTTCGTGGAGAACCAGGACGACCCCGAGGAATGGCGCGCCGCGGTCCGCCCGAACACGAAGCTGTTCTTCGCCGAGACCATCGGCAACCCGAAGATCAACGTGCTCGACATCCGCACCGTCGCCGACGTCGCCCACGAGGCGGGTGTGCCGCTGATCGTCGACAACACCATCGCGACGCCCTACCTCATCAAGCCGTTCGAGCACGGCGCCGACATCGTGATCCACTCGGCGACGAAGTTCCTCGGCGGGCACGGCACGGTCATCGGCGGCGTCATCGTCGACGGCGGCAGCTTCCCGTGGTCGCAGAACGTCGACCGCTTCCCCGGCCTCACCGTTCCCGACCCCTCGTACCACGGCGCCAGCTACACCGCCGCCGTCGGCGACCCGCTCGCGTACATCATCAAGGCCCGTGTGCAGCTGCTGCGCGACCTCGGCGCGGCCATCTCGCCGCAGTCGGCGTGGCTGCTCATCCAGGGGATCGAGACGCTGTCGCTGCGCATCGAGCGCCACGTGCAGAACGCCCAGGAGATCGCCGAGTGGCTCGAGGGTCGTGACGACGTCGCCTCGGTGAACTACTCCGGCCTGCCCACCTCGCCGTGGTACGCCGCGGCGAACACCTACGCACCGAAGGGCGTCGGTGCGGTGCTGTCGTTCGAGCTCAAGGGCGGTGTGGAAGCCGGGCGCGAGTTCGTCAACGCGCTGACCCTCTTCAGCCACCTCGCCAACATCGGCGACGTGCGCTCGCTGGTCATCCACCCGGCATCCACCACGCACTCGCAGCTGACCCCCGAGCAGCAGCTCACCGCGGGCGTCACTCCGGGCCTCGTGCGCCTGTCGGTGGGTCTGGAGAACATCGACGATCTGAAGGCCGACCTCGATCAGGCACTCGCCGCTGCGCGTCGCGTGTCGGAGGCCGCACGCGCCTGACGCAGGAAGACGGAGACGACGGATGCCCCGGGCCCCAGGTCCGGGGCATCCGTCGTGTGCGGGCGGCGGCCGAACGGCCGTCGCGATCAGACGGACTTCGCGAGCGTCTGCAGCGCGATCACGAGCAGACCGAGTCCGAGCAGCAGCGCGAAGACGCCCAGGCGCGCGGGAACGGTGAGGCGGGAACGCCGGACGGCGAGCCAGCCGATGACGGCGAGGGTGGCGACATACCCGAAGGCGGCGAGATCGAGCGCGAAGCCCAGATCGAGCACCCCGATCCAGGCGAGGCCGAGGAGGATCGCCGGGGTGACCACCGTCGCGAGCCCGCCCGCGGCGACGCGGAGCATGTGACGCCACTCCGCACGGTGCGGAGCGGTCTGTTCGGTGAGCATGGTGGAGATGATCTCCGACACGAAGCCGGCCACGGTGATCCCGACGACTCCCAGCAGGAGAGCGAGGAAGGCGTGCTCGGGCTCCGGATGATCGGCGCCCGACACGACCAGGACGATGGCGAGCCCCGTGAAGGACGCGTAGATCCGTTCGCGGAGATAGGCCGAGTACGTGGCGGGTTCCGTCTCGCGATCAGGCACCCGCCGGCGGGAACGGCGGCGCGCATCGTCCATGCGGGAGAGCTTACGCGCGCATCTTCGGACGCACGTGGCCGAGGCCGCCGTCGACGCCGAGGACCTGTCCGGTGATCCAGTGGTTGGCCGGGTCGAGGAGGAACACCACCGCGCGCGCGACGTCCTCCGGCTCGCCGAGCCTGCCGAGCGCGTGCATGGCCTCGGACACCTTCCGCGACTGCTCGCTCGCGGTGAGTCCGGCCGTCAGCGGCGTCTGGGTGAGCCCCGGGGCGACGGCGTTGATGCGCAGGTTCTGCGCCGCGTAGCTCGCCGCGGCCGACAGGGTGAGTCCGATCACGCCGGCCTTCGCTGCGGCGATGGCGTCGTGGTTGGACAGTCCCGCCATCGCGGCGGCGGAGGACACCAGGACGACGGAGCCGCCGCCCCGAAGGTGACGCCCTGCCGCGCGCACCGTCGCGAAGGCGGTCGTGAGCGAGGCCGCCATGATGTCGTCGTACTGCGCACGCGAGGTCAGGTGCGCGGGTTTGAGGAGCATCGATCCGGCGAAGCACGCCACGCCGTCGATGTCGCCCACCTCGTCGAAGACGCGATCGACGGCGTCGAAGTCGGTCGCGTCGAGTTCGACATCCGGCGTGATCTTCTCGCGCGTGCGGGCGGTGGTGACCACGTCGTACCCGGCGCCGCGCAGGAGTTCGGCGGTGGCCTGACCGATACCGCTCGAGGCGGCGATGAGGAGGAAGCGGGACATGACCACATTCTGGCGGCCCGGTCGAGGACCTCGGGTCGTCGAGGGCGAAGTCGTCGAACCCGCCCTGGCGGTGATCCGGCGAGAGGTGGCAGTGTTCGGGCGGTCGGACCGGCGGACACCGCCGTACCCTGGGGCCATGATGACCGGGGACGGAGAGGCGCGGATCGCCGCGGCGTACGCCGACTTCGGGCGCCGCTGGGCGCACGGCACCTCCCCGCTGTACGAGCGGTGGGCGGTCGGGTTCGCCGCTGCGCCGGGTCTCGTGGCGTGGCTCGCGGGGCTCCCCCCGCGGATGCGCCAGCCGAACCTGATCTTCGCCGCGATGCGGTGGAACGGATGCCCGCTCGACAGCTGGACGTCGGCGCACGCGTGGCTCGAGGGCAACGCCGAGGCCGTCATCGCCACCGCGGCGGCGCGGTCGACGCAGACCAACGAGCCCGGACGCTGCGCCACCCTCCTGCCGCCGCTGTCACGCCTGGCCGGCCCCCTCGCCCTGCTCGAAGTCGGAGCGGCCGCCGGGCTCTGCCTCTTCCCCGACCGCTACGGCTACCGGTACGAGACTCCGGCCGGTTCCCGCGTCATCCCGGGTTCTTCTGCGGTCGATCTGGAGTGCCGTACCGACCGCGACGACGTCGTGCCCGACGCCGCGCCCGACGTGGTGTGGCGCCGCGGAATCGACCTCTCCCCCGTCGACGCGGCCGACGCGGACGCCGTCGCGTGGCTCGAGACCCTGATCTGGCCCGGACCCGATCATGATCGCCGCGTCCGGCAACTGCGGGCGGCCTCCGCGGTCGTCGCCGCAGATCCCCCGAAGATCATCACCGGCGACCTCCTGACCCACCTGGAGGATGCCGCGGCGATCGCACCGGACGACGCCACCCTGGTGGTGTTCCACAGCGCGGTGCTGATGTACCTCGATGCGCCCGACCGCGACCGCTTCGCGACCCTCGTCACCGACCTGGCGCGGCGACTCGGCCGCGACGTCGTGTGGATCTCGAACGAAACGGTCGGCACCTTCTCCACGGTCGACTCCCGGCTCCCCGCCGGGCTCGACGGATCGGGCCGGTTCGTCCAGACGGTCGACGGCGTCCCGGTCGCCCTGGCCGGGCAGCACGGGGCGACATACGAGGTTGCTCCCTTCCGCCGCTGAGAACCCCCGCGACGTAACAGGAACTCCGGAGCCCGATGCGCGGACGAGAATGGAGCGATGGACTGGCAGACCTCCGAAGACACCGTGCCCTCCGCGCCGGTGACGGAGGCCGACGCCCGTTCGCTCCTCGGTCGCCCTCCGGCGACCGGAGCGTGGCGCGACGGAGACGCCCCTGGTCAGCGCCGCTTCGCCCCGCTCGGCGCGCTCCGCACCGAGAGCGGCGACGACATCCCGGTGGTGCGCCTCGCCTACGAGACCTGGGGGACGCTCAACGAGGCGCGCGACAATGCGATCCTGATCCTCCACGCCCTCACCGGCGACTCGCACGTGCGCGGACCCGCCGAGCCCGGGCATCCGACCAGCGGCTGGTGGGACGACATCGTCGGTCCCGGCGGCCCGGTCGACACCGACCGGTGGTTCGTCGTCGCGCCGAACATGCTGGGCGGATGCCAGGGCTCGACGGGCCCCGCGAGCATCGCTCCCGACGGCTACGAGTGGGCGGGGCGCTTCCCGTACCTGACCGTCCGCGACCAGGTCGCCGCGCAGGCGCGCCTCACCGACGCGCTCGGCATCCAGGCATGGGCCGCCGTGATCGGCGGGTCGATGGGCGGCATGCACGCGCTGGAATGGGCGGTGGGTCTCCCCGAGCGCGTCGAACGCCTCGCGGTCCTCTCGGCGCCGCCGGTGAACACCGCCGATCAGATCGCGCTGAATTCTGTGCAGCTCGGGGCGATCCGGCTCGACCCGCGCTTCGCAGGCGGGCAGTACTACGACGCCGGCGACGGCGACGGCCCGCACCGCGGACTGGCCCTCGCGCGCCGCATGGCGCTGCTGAACTACCGCTCACCCACGGAGTTGAACCAGCGCTTCCAGCGCTCCTGGCAGTCCGGGGTCAGCCCGCTCGGACACGGCGGACGCTTCGCCGTGGAGTCCTATCTCGACTTCCACGGGAACAAGTTCACGCGGCGCTTCGACGCGAACTCCTACCTCACCCTCGTCGAGGCGATGAACTCCCACGATGTCGGACGCGACCGCGGCGGCGTCGAGGAGGCTCTGCAGCGGGTCGATGCGCGGACGCTCGTCCTCGGCATCGACAGCGACCGCCTCTTCCCCATCGACGGGCAGCATCGCATCGCGCGCGGCATCCGTCACGCCATCGACGGAGATCACGCGGTCGTACTGGCGAGCGACTTCGGCCACGACGGATTCCTCATCGAGACGGCATCCGTCGGGGCGCACCTGCGCCGACTGCTGGAGGCCTGAGGACCCGACTCAGGAACCTTCGATCGCCGCCTCGAGGCGGGCGAGCTTGCCGTCCAGCTCTCCGGTGTACCCCGGACGGATGTCGGCCTTCAGCACCAGCGACACGCGCGAGCCGAACGGCGCGACGGCCTCGGTGGCACGCTTGACGACATCGAAGACCTCGTCCCACTCGCCTTCGATCTCGGTGAACATCGACGAGGTGCGGTGGGGCAGCCCGCTGTCGCGCACCACCCGTACCGCGGCGGCGACGGCATCGTGGACGGAGCCGTCGGCGCGGCCCGTTCCGCTCGGGGCGACGGAGAAGGCGACGATCATGGGGATCCTTCCGGAGTGGCAGGTCGGGAGTCGCCCGCGCGGACGCGGACGGCGGTGGGGACGGCGACGAGCCGCGCGGCGATCCAGACGAACAGGACCCCCTCCAGCAGGTTACGCCCCAGCAGCAGCGCGACCGCCGCGGGGTGCAGGGCGAGCAGCGCGTCGTACGCCCAGGGGAAGAGCACCTGGGTCGCCGCGGTCATGACCAGGGCGAGCAATGCCGGCGCCGCCCACGCCCGCCGGTCGACGACCAGCGCGAGCACGAACGGCGCGATGATCCACACCATGTACTGGGGCGAGCCGACCTTGTTCACCACGATGAGGGCGAGCACCAGCGACAGCGCGAGCGGAGGGAAGAGCGAGACGAAGCGCGCGCCGCGCGCGACCTTGACCGCACCGACGGCGGCGAGCGCCGCGGCCACGAGGACGAGGAGCGGCGTCATGAGCGCGATGACGATGTCGACGTTCGGGCCCGTGACCTGGAACGTGACGATGTCGGGGTCGTAGTACACCGCCGCTCCGGACGACCCGGCGAGCGCGAGCAGGACGTAGACCGAGCTGACCGGGGCTTCGAGTTGCAACCCCCGGGTCGTCTGGTCCCCGACGAAGCCGAGGAGGTGGGTCGCGCCGCCCGTCGAGAGTGCGAGGGCCACGACGACCGCGCTGAGCGCCGCACCGGCGCCGATGATCACCCCGCGCCGGCGGACCGCGATCACCGCGGCCAGGAGGAGCGCCGCGGGCCAGACCTTGATCCAGGTCGCCGCCGCCAACAGTGCCGAGGCGAGCCACGGGCGTCCGACGAGCCAGAGACAGCCGAGGATCGCCACCGGCACCGTGATCGCGTCGAGGCGGTACATGCCGACCCCGCCGAGGGCGAGGATCGCGGCGAGCCAGAAGAGGGCGGCGACGACGCGGCCGCGCGATCGCGCCGCTCCGATCAGGATGCCGAAGGCCACCGCATCCGCCGCCGTGACGAGCAGGCCCCACGCGAGCGTGTAATCGACGACGGCACCGAGGAACCCGGCCAGGACGATGGGGACCAGCGCGAGGGGCGGGTAGATCCACTCCGTCGTGACGCCGGGGATCGCGTCGCCCCGGATCGTCGAGCCGGCCCACCAGCGGTAGAGCTGATCGACGTCCCAGGAGGCCGCGCGTCCGTCGACGAGACCGAGGACGATCACGAGGGCGTGGGCGAGGGCGAACCCGCACCACAACGCCGCCCGCCTCGACACGGTCCCATCCTAGGGAGCGGGGGGCATCCGGCCGATGCTACGACGTGGGCGAGAGCACCGCGCCGATGACCGCGGGGACGGCATCCGCCACGTCCAGCGCCGTGATCGGACCGCCCGCGCGCTCGCTCGAGGCACGGCGGGCGGCGTGACCGTGCAACCACGCGCCGGTCGCGGCGAGTCCCGCCAGCCGGCGCGGGTCGAGCCGGGGCTGATCGGCCGCCGCGGCGGCCACGAGGGCGCCGATGATGCCCGCGAGCACGTCGCCCGTCCCCGCGGTCGCGAGCCACGGCGTGCCCGCGTCGACGGCGACGAGCGTGCCGTCCGGGTCCGCCACGAGGGTGCGGGCGCCCTTCAGCAGCACCACCGCACCGACGGCGCGCGCGGTCTCGACGACGGATGCCGCGGGGTCGGCGTCCGCGGCGGCGAGTCCGAGCGCGTCGCGCAGCCGATCGTGCTCTCGCGCGTGCGGCGTCAGGATGCGCGGCGCCGAGCCCCCCGGTGCGAGATCGAGAGCGCCCGCGTCGACGACGACCGCGACGTCCCCCGCGAGGAGGTCGCGCAGCGCCGAGGTCTCCTCGGGCGTCCGGGTCGCGGCATCCGTTCCGGACCCGAGGACCCACGCCTGCACGCGACCGAGAGCGGTGACCGTCTCGGGCCGTCGCGCGAGGACGAGGTCCTCCGCTCGGCGCGGACCGGCGTACCGGACCATGCCCGCGCCCGCCCGCCAGGCCGCCTCGACCCCGAGGACCGCGGCGCCCGGGTACGCGTCGGCACCGGTGCGCACCCCCACGACGCCGCGACGGTACTTGTCGTCGTCGGCGCGGGGCGCGCGCACGTGCGCCCGGACGTCCGATTCGGTCCACAGCGGGACCTCGTGCCCGTTCCGGTCGGTCATGTCAGGTCACCGCACTCCCCGCCGAGTGGCATCCTGCACCTCGCCGATGAGCTCCTCGATCACATCCTCGAGGAACAGCACCGCGGTGGTGGCGCCGTCGGCGTCACGGACCTGCGCGAGGTGGCGTCCCGCACGGCGCATGACCGCCAGGGCATCCTCGAGATCCGTCGTCTCCAGCACCGGCACCATGTGGTGGATCCGCTTGCTCGGAAGGGGCCGGGCGACATCCGCGGCCAGCTCCGGATCCTCCGCCGCGCGCAGCACGTCCTTGAGGTGGACGTATCCGACGGGGAGGCCGTCGTCGTCGATGATCACGTAGCGCGAGAAGCCGTGCTTCGCGACGGCCCGCTCGATCTCGACCGGGGTCGTCCGCTGCGGGAGGGTCACCAGATCGCTCATCGGCACGGCGATGTCGGCGGCCTTCTTGTCGGTGAACTCCATCACCGCCGCGACCGTGCCGGCGGCGTCGTCGAGCACGCCTTCGATGCGGGACTGGTTGACGATCGTGGCGACCTCTTCCAGCGTGAACGTCGACGCGGCCTCGTCCTTCGGCTCCACCTTCGCCAGCCGCACGATGTGGTTCGCGATCCAGTTCAGCGTGACGATGACCGGGTGGAACAGCTTCGACACCCACACGAGCGGGGGTGCGAGCATCAGGACGGCGCGATCGGGGACGCTGAAAGCGAGGTTCTTCGGAACCATCTCGCCGAAGACCACGTGCAGGTACGACACGATGAGCAGCGCCACGACGAATCCGATGGTGTCCACGAGCGCCTCCGGCAGCCCCGTGAGACCGAGCGGCTCGGCGAGGAGATGGTGGATCGCGGGCTCGGACACGTTCAGGATCAGCAGCGAGCAGATCGTGATGCCGAGCTGACTGGTCGCAAGCATCAGCGTCGCGTGCTCCATGGCGTACAGCGCGGTCTTCGCCGCCCGCGAGCCCCTCTCGGCGAGTGGCTCGATCTGGGACCGCCGCGCGGAGATGACGGCGAACTCGGCGCCGACGAAGAAGGCGTTGGCTGCGAGCAGCACGAACAGCCAAGCGAGTCCCGCCCAATCGTTCATCGACGCTCACCCGCCTTCGACTCGGCCGCGCGCGGGCTGCCGGGCGCGGCGACGGGAACCGGCGAGGGCGTGAACCGGACCCGGTCCACCCGGCGTCCGTCCATCCGGTGGACCTCCAGCTGTCCGTCGTCGATCGAGACCCGATCGCCGACGGCGGGGATGCGCTCCAGGACGCCCATGATGTAGCCGCCCACGGTGTCGTAGACCTCGCCCTCGGGGATCAGGATGCCGGTGCGGTCGCGCACCTCGTCGGGGCGCAGGTCGCCGGGGAGGAGGATCGAGTCGCCGCTGCGGACGACGCCCGCGCGGCGACGGTCGTGCTCGTCCAGGACTTCGCCGACGATCTCCTCGACGAGGTCCTCGAGCGTGACCACGCCCGCCGTTCCTCCGTACTCGTCGACGACGACGGCCATCTGATAGCCGCGGGCGCGGAGCTCGGCGACCAGCGCGTCGAGGTGCACGGCCTCGGGGACGCGCAGCGGCTCGGTCGACAGCGCCGCGGCGGGCACGTCGGCGCGACGCTCGCGCGGGACGCCGATCGCGGCCTTGAGGTGCACGATGCCGGTGATGTCATCCATGGAGTCGTCGTAGACCGGGAAGCGGCTGTGTCCGGTCCGGCGGGCGAGCTGGACGACGTCCTCCGCCGAGTCGCCGGCAGCCACGGCGTGGATGCTCGGGCGCGGGGTCATGACGTCGGCGGCGGTCAGCCGCGAGAAGCGGAGGCTGCGATCGAGGAGCGACGCGGTGTCCTTCTCCAGGACGCCGGCACTGGCCGAGCGGCGCACGAGGCTCGACAGCTCCTCGGCGGTGCGTGCACCGGACAGCTCTTCCTTCGGCTCCACGCCGAGGGCGCGGAGCACGCCGTTGGCGCTGCCGTTCAGCATCCGGATCGCGGGCCGGAAGACGGTCGTGAACGCGACCTGGAAGGGGATCACGAGCTTGGCGGTCTGACGCGGCACCGCGAGGGCGAAGTTCTTCGGGACGAGCTCGCCGATGATCATCGAGAAGATCGTGGCGACGCTGACGGCCACGACCACGGCGACGGGCGAGACGAGTGCCTCCGGCATCCCCCACGCGGCGAAGACCGGGCGCAGGAGGTTGGAGATGGCCGGTTCCATCGTGTAACCCGTGAGCAGGGTGGTCAGGGTGATGCCCAGCTGCGCGCTGGAGAGATGCGTCGAGGTGATCCGCAGCGCGCTGATGGTCAGCGACAACCGGGTCTCCCCCGCCTCGCGGCGGGCCTCGAGGTCGGCACGGTCGAGGTTGACCAGCGCGAATTCGCTGGCGACGAACAGTCCTGTCCCGATGGTGAGCAGCAGCCCCACGCCCAACATGACGTAATCCATCACACGTCACCTCCCTCGTGCGGGGAGGCGGAGCGGTGGGGCACGGGTCTGCAACTAGGAGGGTCGTCCATGGAGCAGAAGTGTACGGGACGACGCCGAACGGATGCCGCCCCGAGCACCCCGGACCGAACTCCTCCTATCCGCACCCGAAACGGCCCGGAAGGGGCGGATCGGCCCCGGGGTGCACGGATCAGAGGAGTTGCGCACGCGCGGACGCGGGCACCGCGCCCGCCGGCGCGGCTACCAGCTGACCGGCAGGGCCTTGCCCTCTTCGTATCCGGCTGCGGATTGCAGGCCGACGCGGGCGCGCGCATGGAAGTCGGGCACCGTGGCCGCTCCCGCGTAGGTGAACGACGACCGGACGCCGGAGGTGATCATGTCCAGCAGGTCCTCCAGACTCGGCCGCAGCGGGTCGATGTAGATGCGGGAGGACGAGATGCCCTCGGCGAACAGCTCCTTGCGCGCGAGCTCATACGGGTCGAGCCGTCCGAAGCGCTCGAGCACCGCCTTCGTCGAGGCCATGCCCCACGATTCCTTGTACGCGCGTCCGTCGGCGTCGGTGCGCACCTCCCCCGGCGCCTCGATCGTGCCGGCGAACCACGAGCCGATCATGACGGATGCCGCTCCCGCCGCGAGTGCCAGCGCGACGTCCCTCGGGTAGCGCACGCCCCCGTCCGCCCACACGTGCGCGCCACGCTTGCGCGCGGCTTCGGCCGTCTCGAGGACGGCGGAGAACTGCGGCCGACCGACGGCCGTCATCATGCGCGTCGTGCACATCGCACCGGGACCGACCCCGACCTTCAGGATGCCGGCGCCGGCGTCGACGAGGTCGGCGACCCCGTCCGCGGTGACGACGTTGCCGGCGGCGATCGGCACGCCGAGCCCGAGACCCGACACGGTCTGCAGCGCCTGCAGCATCCCCTCCTGGTGTCCGTGCGCGGTGTCGACGACGAGGACGTCGACACCGGCGGCCACCAGGGCGCGCGCCTTCGCGGCCACGTCGCCGTTGATGCCGACCGCGGCCGCCACGATCAGGCGCCCGTCGGCGTCGACCGCGGGGCGGTAGAGCGTCGCGCGCAGCGCGGTCCGCGGCGAGAGCGTCCCCACGAGGTGGCCGCGTTCCGTCACGCAGACCGTCGCCGCCCCCGCGGCGACGAGGACGTCGAAGGCGTCGCGGGGCGAGCCGATGTCCTCGGCCTCGATCGACACCGCATGCCCGCGGACGAGGTCGCCGAGCCGCGCATCCGCCAGCGCGGTGCCGAGGCGCTCGGCGGGGACGATCCCGAGGATCCGATCGTGCGGGACGCCCGCGTCCGGCGACTCCGCGGAGGGGGCGACCACGATCCCGTGGCCGGGGGTGGCCGGAAGCAGGCGCGCCGCGTCGGCGACGGTGGCCTCCGGGGGCAGGACGAGCGGGGTGTCCCAGCGCACCGGCTGGCTCTTGACCCACCGGATCGCGGCATCCAGCTCCTGCAGGGGCATGTCCTGAGGCAGGACGCCGAGCCCTCCGCGGCGGGCGAGGGTGGCGGCCAATCGCGCCCCCGTGACGGAGTTCATGTTCGCCGAGACGAGCGGGATCGTGGCGTTCGTGCCGTCCTGCGGCGACAGATCCACATCGAGCCTGCTCGTCACCGCCGAGCGGCGCGGGACGAGGAAGACGTCGGAGTAGGTCAGATCGACGTCGGGCTGCGCTCCGTAGAACTCCATGGCGCCCAAGAGTAGTGACCGTTCCTGTGCGGGTGATTCTGCCGATTCTTATCGCTGATGAGAGCGTCCGGCCCCCGAACGCCGGGCGCGGATGGGGTTAGGCTTGTGTGGTCGTGCGCGTGAGCGCGTCCGCGCCCCCGCGACCCACGGACATTCATCGATGAAAGCAGGCGATCCAGCGTGTCGAGCCAGGTGACGGGCCTTGGAGTTTCGAACGAAGGAGAGTTCGGAGCCAACGAATGGCTCGTCGACGAGCTGTACGAGCAGTACCGCGTCGATCCGAACTCCGTCGACAAGGCCTGGTGGCCGATCCTCGAGTCCTACACGCCGGTGGACGGCGGCGGGAAGTCGGCGGCACCGGCGGCACCTGCCGCTCCCACCGCCTCGGTCACCGAGGCCGCTCCCCCGTCGCCGACGGAGCCGAAGCCGGTGACCGCGGCGATTCCGACCGTCGCGTCCGGGTCGCAGCCCGTCGCGCGCACCACCGCGCGCCCCGCGTCGCCGCAGCCGATCCCCGCCCAGGCTCCCGCAGCCGCGCCGGCCGAGGCGAGCGAGCAGGCCGAGGACCAGGTGACGGTCCTGAAGGGGATGCCGAAGGCGCTCGCGGCCAACATGGACGAGTCCCTCACCGTCCCCACCGCGACGAGCGTGCGGACCGTGCCGGCGAAGCTCATGATCGACAACCGGATCGTGATCAACAACCACATGTCGCGCACGCGCGGCGGCAAGGTGAGCTTCACCCACCTCATCGGCTGGGCGATCATCCAGGCGCTCAAGGAGTTCCCGAGCCAGAACGTCTTCTACGCGGATGTCGACGGCAAGCCGTCGGTCGTCGCACCGGCGCACGTGAACCTCGGCATCGCCATCGACCTCCCCCGCCCCGACGGCACCCGCGCGCTGCTCGTTCCGAGCATCAAGCGCGCCGACCAGCTGACCTTCGGTGAGTACCTCAGCACCTACGAGGACCTCGTCTCGCGCGCCCGCAAGAACAAGCTGACGGCGGCGGACTTCCAGGGCACCACGATCTCCCTCACGAACCCCGGCGGCATCGGCACCGTGCACTCGGTGCCGCGCCTGATGAAGGGGCAGGGCTGCATCGTCGGCGCCGGAGCGCTGGAGTACCCGGCCCAGTTCCAGGGTGCGAGCGAGAAGACGCTCAGCGAACTGGCGATCGGCAAGACGATCACGCTGACCTCCACCTACGACCACCGCGTGATCCAGGGCGCCGGTTCCGGCGAGTTCCTCAAGAAGGTGCACGAGTTGCTCATCGGGCAGCGCGACTTCTACGACGCGATCTTCGCCGAGCTGCGCATCCCCTACGCACCGATCCACTGGGCGAACGACATCAACGTCGACCTCGCCGAGCGCGTCGACAAGACCTCGCGCGTGCAGGAGCTCATCAACTCCTTCCGTGTCCGCGGGCACCTCATGGCGGACATCGATCCGCTCGAGTACGTTCAGCGCACCCACCCGGACCTCGAGATCGAGAACCACGGGCTCACCTTCTGGGACCTCGACCGCGAGTTCGTCACGGGCGGTTTCGGCGGCAAGCGCCAGCTCAAGCTCCGCGACATCCTGGGCGTCCTCCGCGACTCGTACTGCCGCACCATCGGCCTCGAGTACATGCACATCCAGGACCCCGAGCAGCGCGCGTGGTTCCAGCGCAACGTCGAGCAGAAGTACCAGAAGCCCACGCACGACGAGCAGCTGCGGATCCTCGACAAGCTGAACCAGGCCGAGGCGTTCGAAACGTTCCTGCAGACGAAGTACGTCGGCCAGAAGCGCTTCAGCCTCGAGGGCGGCGAGTCGCTCATCCCGCTGCTCGACGAGATCCTCCAGGGCGCCGCGCAGGCAGGGCTCGACGGAGCCGCGATCGGCATGGCCCACCGCGGACGCCTGAACGTGCTCACCAACATCGCCGGGAAGACGTACGGTCAGGTCTTCCGCGAGTTCGAGGGCCAGGTGGCGATCGGATCGAAGAGCGGGTCCGGCGACGTGAAGTACCACCTCGGCACCGAGGGGACCTTCTCCGCCGACGACGGCGCCGAGCTCCCGGTCTACCTCGCCGCGAACCCTTCGCACCTCGAGACCGTCGACGGCGTGCTCGAGGGCATCGTCCGCGCCAAGCAGGACCGCAAGCCCATCGGCACCTTCTCGTGGCTGCCGATCCTGGTGCACGGCGATGCGGCCTTCGCCGGCCAGGGCGTGGTCGTGGAGACCCTCCAGATGTCGCAGCTGCGCGGCTACCGCACGGGCGGAACGGTCCACGTGGTGGTCAACAACCAGGTCGGCTTCACCACCACCCCGCAGGATGCCCGGAGCTCGGTGTACGCCACCGACGTCGCCAAGACGATTCAGGCGCCGATCCTGCACGTCAACGGCGATGACCCAGAGGCCGTCACGCGCGTCGCGCAGCTGGCGTTCGCCTATCGCGAGGAGTTCCACCGCGACGTCGTCATCGACCTGGTCTGCTACCGCCGCCGCGGTCACAACGAGGGCGACGACCCCTCGATGACCCAGCCCCTCATGACGAACCTCATCGAAGCGAAGCGGTCGGTCCGCCGCCTGTACACCGAGTCCCTCGTGGGTCGCGGCGACATCACCGAGGAGGAGTACGAGCAGGCCAAGCGCGACTTCCAGAACCGCCTCGAGGTCGCCTTCGCCGAGACGCACGCCGCCGAGACCGGCTCTTCCCCGGTGGTGGATGCCGAGGCCGACGTCGAGCCCGCATCCGGCCAGCCCGAGTCCACGGGCGTCTCCCGGGAGGTCGTGCACCTCATCGGCGATGCGTTCGTGAACAAACCGGAGGGCTTCACCGTCCACGCGAAGCTCCAGCAGCTGCTGGACAAGCGCGCGGACATGAGCCGCAACGGGTCGATCGACTGGGCCTTCGGCGAGCTGCTGGCCTTCGGGTCCCTCCTCCTGGAGAAGACCAATGTGCGTCTGGCCGGTCAGGACTCGCGCCGCGGCACGTTCGTGCAGCGCCACTCGGTGCTCCACGACCGTGCGAACGGCCAGGAGTGGATCCCGCTGACCAACCTCAGCGAAGACCAGGGACGCTTCTGGGTCTACGACTCGCTCCTGAGCGAGTACGCCGCGATGGCCTTCGAGTACGGCTACTCGGTGGAGCGGGCCGACGCTCTGGTGTTGTGGGAGGCGCAGTTCGGCGACTTCGGCAACGGGGCGCAGTCCGTGATCGACGAGTTCATCTCGTCGGCGGAGCAGAAGTGGGCGCAGCAGTCGAGCGTCGTCCTCCTCCTCCCCCACGGCTACGAGGGTCAGGGACCGGACCACTCGTCCGCGCGGATCGAGCGGTACCTGCAGATGTGCGCGCAGGACAACATGACCGTCGCACGGCCGTCCACGCCGGCGTCCTACTTCCACCTCCTGCGGCGCCAGGCCTATGCCCGTCCGCGCCGCCCACTGGTGGTGTTCACGCCGAAGGCGATGCTGCGTCTGCGCGGAGCGACCAGCCCGGTCGAGGACTTCCTCTCCGGCCGCTTCGAGCCGGTCATCGACGACACCCGTTCGATCGACGCCGCCGGGGTGAAGCGCGTTCTCCTGCACGCCGGCAAGATCCACTGGGACCTCAAGGCCGAGCTGGAGAAGAACCCGAACGACGCGATCGCGCTCGTCCGCCTGGAGCAGTACTACCCGGCGCCGATCGACGAGTTGCGCGGAGTGCTCGAGCGCTACCCGGACGCCGAGCTCGTGTGGGTCCAGGACGAGCCCGAGAACCAGGGCGCCTGGCCGTTCATCGCGCTGGATGTCGTGCCGCAACTCGACGGCCGCACCATCCGGGTCGTGTCCCGGTCCGCCGCGGCGTCGACGGCGACCGGTTCGCCGAAGGTCCACGCCGTCGAGCAGGCCGCGATCATGACGGCGGCTCTCACCCTCTGAATCGTCGCAGACGCGACGCGCACGACGTCACGCCGCCGGTCATCCTTCGGGATGCCGGCGGCGTCGTCGTCAGTGGGTCGCCTGGATCGCGCGCAGGCGCTCGAGCACCTGATCGCGCAGCTCTTCGGGCGCGGCTTCCTTGCAGGCGCGCGCGACCACCTCGGTCAGCGTGCGCGCCACCAGCGCCTCGTCCCGGCATCCCTGGCAGTTCTCCAGGTGCTCGGCGATGTCGGTGTGCTGGGTCTTGCACACCTCGTTGCGCAGGAACTCCTCCAGCTCGCGCTGCGCCTTCTCGCAACCGCAATCGGTCATTTCGCACTCCTCGTGGCGGCACCGGCGATGCCGCGCTCCGTCGCATAGTCGGCCAGCAGGTCACGCAACATGCGCCTGCCGCGGTGCAGGCGGCTCATGACCGTGCCGATCGGTGTCTTCATGATGTCGGCGATCTCCTGGTACGCGAAGCCCTCGACGTCGGCGAGGTACACCGCGAGCCGGAAGTCCTCCGGGATCGCCTGCAGGGCGTCCTTCACCACGGATGCCGGCATGTGATCGATCGCTTCGGCTTCGGCGGACCGACTGGCCCGGGCCGTGGTGGACTCCGCTCCGCCGAGCTGCCAGTCCTCCAGCTCGTCGATGGTGCCCTGATACGGCTCCCGCTGCTTCTTGCGATAGATGTTGATGTAGGTGTTGGTGAGGATCCGGTACAGCCACGCCTTCAGGTTGGTGCCCTGCGTGAAGGTCTGCCAGGAGGCGAAGGCCTTGACGAACGTCTCCTGGACGAGGTCGGCGGCGTCCGCGGGGTTGCGCGTCATCCGCATGGCGGCGGCGTACAACTGATCCATGAACGGGAGCGCCTGCTCCTCGAACTGGGTGCGCGCATCGGGCGCCTGGTCGGGCTGTTCGCTCATCAGGCGCCAGTCTACGGCGGCGTCCGCGCGTTCGAGCATGACGGTCACGACGGTGGCACTCCTTTCCGGCCGGCTCCGCCGCGCGTGGGGCGTGGCGGTGGGTGTCACTAGGCTAGGAACCGATGAGCGCCGATCGGTATTCCCCTGCCACCTCGACGTCCGCGACCTGGCTCGCGCCGAGGGCGGAGTCCGACCTGCAC
Source organism: Microbacterium sp. NPDC077184 (assembly GCF_040687055.1). NCBI lineage: Bacteria > Bacillati > Actinomycetota > Actinomycetes > Micrococcales > Microbacteriaceae > Microbacterium > Microbacterium sp. NPDC077184. Next base: position 70,107 of record NZ_JBFBMM010000006.1, on the reverse strand, counting down.
GCGACCGTGACCGTCCCGGGTTCGAAGTCGCTGACGAACCGCGAACTGATCCTCGCCGCCCTCGCCGACGGCCCCGGACGACTCCTGGCTCCGCTGCACTCGGACGATTCTGCGCGCATGGTCGACGCCCTCCGTGCGCTCGGCGTCGGCGTCACCGAGGAGGAGGGCTCCGGGCCCTTTGGGCCGGACCTCCTCATCGAGCCCGTGTGGCCCCTGCGCGGCGACGCGGTGGTGGACTGCGGGCAGGCGGGCACGGTGATGCGCTTCGCGGCGGCGGCCGCCGGGTTCGCACAGGGCGAGGTGACCCTCACCGCGCACGAGAGCGCGCTGCACCGACCGATGGGCGCCATGATCTCCGCCCTCCGCGACGTCGGCGTCGACATCGACGACGGCGGCAGCTGGGCCCTCCCCTTCGTGGTGCGCGGCCACGGTCATGTGCGCGGCGGCGAGGTGACCATCGACGCCAGCGCCTCCAGCCAGTTCGTGTCAGGCCTGCTGCTGGCCGCTCCGCGCTTCGACGTGGGACTGCACCTCGTCCATTCGGGTCATCGCCTGCCGAGCATGCCGCACATCGACATGACGGTCGAGAGCCTCGCGCACCGCGGGGTCCACGTCGAGCGCCCGCGCCCCGGCGAGTGGATCGTGCCCCCGGGGGCGCTCCGCGCGAAGGACATCGCGATCGAGCCCGACCTCTCCAACGCCGCCCCCTTCCTGGCCGCGGCGATGATCGCGGGCGGGTCGGTGTCGGTGACGGGCTGGCCGGCGCACTCCACGCAGCCGGGTGCGATGCTCGGCGACATCCTCTCTCTGATGGGCGCCCGGGTGTCGCGGCGCGGTGGCGCACTCACCGTCACGGCGGGCGCCGGAATCCACGGTGTCGACCTCGATCTGTCCGCGGCCGGCGAGCTGACCCCCACCATCTTCGCGCTGGCGGCCTTCGCCGATGCGCCGACCACTCTCTACGGCATCGGCCACATCCGCGGCCACGAGACGGATCGCATCGCCGCCCTCGTGGGCGAGCTGCGCGGCCTCGGTGGCGAAGCGCACGAGCTGGAGGACGGCATCCGCATCGTCCCGCGTCCCCTTCACGGAGGTCTCTGGCGGGCTCACCACGATCACCGCCTCGCCACGACGGGCGCGCTCATCGGGCTGGCGGTGGACGGGGTCGAGATCGACGACATCGGCACGACCGCCAAGACGATGCCGCAGTTCCCGGAGCTGTGGCGGAGCATGCTCGAGGGCGCATGAGCTGGCTCGACGACCTCGACGACGAGGACGACGCGGACTTCGACGAGAGCGACATCCGCGTCCGGCCGAACCCGAAGGCCAACCGTCCGCGCACCAAGCGGCGCCCCGCCCACGCGGACGCGGCCGTGGCGCGCGTTCTCGGCGTCGACCGCGGCCGATACACCGTGCTCGTCGACGAGGACACTCCGCAGGAGCGGACGATCCTCGCGGTGCGCGCGCGCGAGCTGCGCAAGACCCCCATCGTCACCGGAGACCGGGCACGGGTCGTGGGCGACCTCTCCGGCTCCGAAGGGACGCTCTGTCGGATCGTCGGGATCCTGGACCGCCGGTCCCTCCTCCGCCGCAGCGCCGACGACACCGACCAGGTCGAGCGCATCATCGTCGCCAATGCCGACCAGATGCTCGTCGTCGTCGCCGCCGCGGATCCGGAACCACGGGCCCGCCTCGTGGACCGCTACCTCGTCGCCGCCCTCGACGCCGGGGTACGCCCCCTCCTCGTCGTGACGAAGACCGATCTCGCCGATCCCACCGAGTTCCTCGCGCATTTCGAAGGACTGGGTCTCGAGGTCTTCACCAGCGGGCAGGGCGCCGGACAGATGCCGCTGGAGCAGATCGGGAACGCCCTCGTCGGACACTCCACGGTGTTCGTCGGGCACTCCGGCGTCGGCAAGTCCACTCTCGTCAATGCCCTCGTGCCCGAGGCGGGACGCGCGACGGGTCATGTGAACCAGGTGACGGGCCGCGGTCGTCACACCTCGAGCTCGACGGTGTCGCTGCGCTATCGCGGCGCCGCGGGCAACGGCTGGGTCATCGACACACCCGGCGTCCGCTCCTTCGGCCTGGGCCACGTCGACCCCGCGAACATCCTCCGCGCGTTCACCGATCTGGACGAGGTCGCCCGGCGCTGTCCCCGCGGCTGCACGCACCTCCCCGATGCACCGGACTGCGCGATCGTCGAGGCGGTCGCGGCGGGCGAACTCGGGCCCGGAGGCGAGGCGCGCCTGGACTCCCTCCAGCGCCTGCTGGAGACCTTCGCCGCGGGTCGCCGGGGTCCCATAGGCTGAGAGGATGACGCGTCTCTCCACCGGCGACACCGCCCCCGATTTCACCCTCGTCGACCAGGACGGCACCCCCGTGCGCCTCTCGGAGCGCCGCGGGACGGGCGTCGTGCTCTTCTTCTACCCCGCGGCGATGACCCCGGGGTGCACGACGGAGGCCTGCGACTTCCGCGACAGCCTCGCCCCGCTCCAAGCGGCCGGCTACGCGGTGCTGGGCATCTCGCGCGACGAGCCGGCGAAGCTCCGCGAGTTCCGTGAGCGAGACGGCCTCACCTACGATCTGCTGAGCGACCCGGACCACAGCGTGCACGAGGCCTACGGCGCGTGGGGCGAGAAGACGAACTACGGCAAGACCGTGCTCGGGGTCATCCGCTCGACCTTCGTCATCGACGGCGAGGGCCGTGTCGAGCACGCCCTCTACAACGTCAAGGCCACCGGGCACGTCGCACGGGTGCGCTCGCTCCTCGGCCTCGACGCCTGATCAGGACCAGCCTGCCCCGACGAGCTCTCAGGCGTCGCCGCCCGCGCGATCCTCTCGTGACGGGGCGCTCGCGCGGACCGTCATCGCCAGCAGGACGAGGGTGACCACGGCCGGCACGGCGAGCGCGAGCGCGATGCCCGGCGCGGCGAAGGCACCGGTGATCGCTCCGAGCGCCACGGCGAGGATCAGCAGCTGCGTCACGACTCCCCCGGAGCGGCCCCAGCTGCGTTCGCGCCAGGTCGCCACGCCGAAGGCGAGGACGGCGGCGGCGCCGATCGCGGTGAGGACGACGAGGGCGATCGCGGTCGTGAGGACGGCGGTGTCGCCGGCGACCAGCGCACCGATCTGCCACACGAGGAGCGCCAGGATGCCGAGTCCCTCCGCGACCAGGAGGACCGCCGCAGCGCGTCCCGTCGTTCTCCCGAGCATGCGCGCGACTCCTTCTCCGAACGGTGACGGTTGTAGGAACCATCATGTGCTAGACGCGATTCATCAGCGCCTTCCGCACAAACCTGTCGGTCGACCCTTGATTCAGGTAAACCGCTGTGGGACGATTGGTGAAGCCGTGTGCTCCCACAGCGACGTGGGGCGAGTCGATCTCGCACCCTCACCAGAGTAACGGACCCGAATCCGTCCTTCCTCTTTTCCCCGATCCCCCCGCATCAAGGAGCACCCCTATGGACTGGCGCGACAAGGCCGCCTGCCTCACCGTCGACCCCGAACTGTTCTTCCCCGTCGGGAACACCGGTCCGGCCGTCGACCAGATCGAGAAGGCCAAGTCCGTCTGCGCGCGGTGCACCGTCACCGAAGTCTGCCTGCAGTACGCCCTCGAGTCCGGCCAGGACTCGGGTGTCTGGGGAGGCCTCTCCGAGGACGAGCGTCGCGCGCTGAAGCGCCGCGCCGCTCGCGCCCGCCGCGCGTCCTGATCCGCGCGGGCGCCTGACGCCCGGAGAGGTCGGCAGCGACAGGGCGTTCAGCCCCGCGCTCGCTCGATGTAGCGCAGCGGGATCTCGATCGTGACCTCGGTCCCGCTGCCCATGATCGTGTGCCAGTCGATCGTGCCGCCCAGCTCGCCCTGGATGAGCGTGCGCACGATCTGCGTCCCGAGTCCCCGACCGACCTGACCCTCGGGAAGGCCCGACCCGGTGTCGCGGACGCGGACTTCGAGGGTCTCCCCCGTGCGCTCGGCGATGATCTCGACGTCGCCCTCCTGCCCGGCCAGACCGTGCTCCACCGCGTTGGTGACCAGCTCGGTCAGCGCCAAGGCGAGGGGGGTCGCGTACTCGCTGGGCAGCGTCCCGAAACGGCCCGTCGACCGGGTCTTGGCGCGCGTGTTGGGTGCGGCGGCGACCTCGGCGACGAGCTTCAGGACGCGGTCGAAGACGTCGTCGAAGTCGACGTTCTGGGCGAGGCCCTCCGACAGCGTGTCGTGGACCACGGCGATCGCCGACACGCGCCGCATGGCCTGGGTGAGCGCCTCACGAGCCTCGTCGGAGTGCGACCGGCGAGCCTGGATCCGCAGCAGGGACGCCACCGTCTGCAGGTTGTTCTTGACGCGGTGGTGGATCTCGCGGATCGTGGCGTCCTTGGTGATGAGCTCCTGCTCCTGATGGCGGATCTCCGTGACGTCGCGGCACAGCACGATCGCCCCGATGCGTGTTCCGCGGTCGCGGAGCGGGATGGTCCGCAGCGACACCGTCACACCGCGCGCCTCGACGTCGGCGCGCCACGGCGCACGACCGGTGAGGACCACCGGGAGAGACTCGTCGAACTGACGCTTTCCCGGCAGGATCTGGGTGACGACCTCGACGAGGGACTCGCCCTCGAGTTCGTCACCGAACCCGAGGCGATTGAACGCCGACAGCGCGTTGGGGCTTGCGAACGTGGTGACGCCGTCGACGTCGAGTCGGACGAGTCCGTCGGACGCGCGCGGTGCGCCGCGGCGCGGCGAGGTCGGAGCGGTGAGATCGGGGAAATCACCCGAGGCGATCATGCCGAAGAGGTCGTCGGCGCAGTCGTTGAAGGTGATCTGCTGCCGGGAGGGGGTCCGGGCCTCTCCGAGGTTGGTGTGACGGGTGAGCACCGCGATCGTCTCACTGTGCCCCCCGCCGGAACGTGCGACCGGCACCGCGCGCACCCGGGTCGGGGTCTCCTCGAACCAGTCGGGCGAGGCGGAATCGACGATGCGTCCGGTGTGGAAGGCGTCTCGCACCTGCGTCCGCCACTGGGGCCGGACACGGTCACCGACGATGTCCCGATAGAACAGCGTGGCCGCGCCGCTGGGCCGGGTGTGCGCCACGGCGACGAACGAGTCGTCGAGGGTCGGAACCCACAGCACGATGTCGGCGAAGGCGAGGTCCGCGAGCAGCTGACCGTCGCCGGCCAGCCGGTGCAGCCACTCGACGTCCTGCGCGCTGGAACGGCCCTGGGCATAGACGAGATCGCTGAGCGTGGACACCCCTCCAGCTTAGGGTTCAGCTCCGGGTCGGCAGCGCCGCGCGCTCCGGGCGACGGCGCCGGGCCGCCCGGACCCGGCGGCTCGGAGAATCCCCCCTTTCCGGCCCGGCCGGGGTCGGTGGCAGGACCGCCTCACCGACGAAGCGACGGATGCCGAGGGTCACGCCCGACCGCGGGGCCACGAGGCCGAGTGGGCGCGCGGCGAGGAGCGCGGCATCCGCGGATCGGCCGTCGTGCGGGAGGAACCACACGTCCTCGATGCCGCCGAACCGGTCGAGGGCTCGACGGACCTGGCCCCGCGCATCGATACCGAGGACTCCCGGGCGCAGCCGGTTGATCAGCGACACCGCCCGGGTGGAGCCGACGATCCCTCTCAGCTCGGCGTGACCGCGCAGGTACCGCGCGATGCCGACGGGGTCGGCCGAGCCGACGGCCACCACGAGGTCCGCCGCCTGGAGCGCGGCCACGGTCGCGGCGTTGCGACGTGGACCGTCTTCCAGGTCGCTGACGATCTCCTCGTCGCGCTCGAGCGGCGCGGCGACGTCCACGACGACGTGGTCGACCCACCCGCGGCACGCCGACAGGGCCGCCCCCACCCGCGCAGCGGACAGCTCCGGCCACCGCGACGGCCTGTTCAGCCCCGTCAGCACCTCGACTCCCGTTTCGCCGAGCGGGAGGGCGATCCGCGTGAGTTCGGCGGCGTCGAGCGTGCCCCGCTCGGCACTGCGGCAGGCCGCCGCGAACCCCGGCCCCTCGTCGGGGAGCGACAGGCTCAGCGCCTGGGACGGGGCTGCGGTGTCGGCGTCCACGAGCGCCGTGCGTCGCCCGCCCCGCGCGAGTTCGAGGGCGAGCCCCACCGCGACGGTCGACCGTCCAGGCGCTCCCGCCGGCCCCCACACCGCGATGACCGCCGGCCCGGTCGTCGCGGGCGCGGCGGCGGCGCTGACCGGCTCGGCCGCGAGGACCTCGCACAGCCGCCATACGGGCACGTCCGGGGCGAGCGGGCTCTCGAGGCCCAGGGCCTCCGCCGTGCGGAGGTCGTCCGCGGTCGCCGCGAACGGCACGATACGCGTGCGCGCACGGTCGCACAGCGCCACCACGGCGACGTCGGTGTGGGTCCGGTCGACCGTCAGGATCACCACGTCGGCGTCGGCGAGCGCGCGCAGAGCCTGCGAGGCGTCCGGCTCGGCGAGATCGTCGCGGGCGAGCAGGGCGAGCGCCTCCGGCGCGAGGACCCCGACCACCTCGATGCCCTCGTGGATCAGCTCGACGGCCCGCCGATCACCGTCGACCACCGCGACGAGCACTCTCATGAACCTGCTCCAGCAACCGGCACCACCGACAGTGCGGACTGATCGCTCATCGCGGTGAGCGCGGCGGCGACATCCGATCGCGGGATGACCAGTTCCAGTTGCGCCGCTCCCCCGCCGATCATCGATTCATCGCGGGTGACCGAGACGACGGTGGCGTCCGCGACGAGGATCCGCGGCGCGTCGTAGACCCCCCGTTCCCGCTGTGGCGCGGCCCACACCTCGACGACGGTTCCCGCGGCGACGGATGCCGGGACGTCGACGGCGCTGCGCACCACCACGCGGGTCGTTCGGGCCGCATCCGCGCTGCCGACCGCAGCGGCCGGAACCAGCTCGCCGGCTTCGATCGTGCGCGTGGCCGTGAGGCCCGATCCCACCTCGGCGGCGGAGAGGTAGCTCTCGGACAGGCCGCCGAGGGACACCTCGACGCTGCGCACGACGTCGGCGGTCACGGCCTCACCGGGGACAATGGTGCGTGTCGCGACGTAAGCGGGCGCGGTCGTGCGCGCCGCCTGCACCGTGAACCACACCCCGAGGATCGAGGCCAGGACCAGGATGATCCCGAGGATCAGGCGCAGATCGGGGCGCGCGGACGCCCGGGTCGGACGCGGGGAGACGGCGGCGGTCATGACCCCATGTTCGCGCAGAGCGACGATTCCGCTCCGGCGTTATCCACAGGTGGTGTTTCGTGCCCCTGGACAGCGGGGGCGGCGGGTCGATAATGGGGGCATGCCCGAGAACTCCACCCCTGCCGTGCGCCTTCTCGCGCCCAGTCAGGTGGCCGAGATCCTCGGGGTGGGGGTCGACGAGGTCATCGCCCTCGTGATGGACGGGCGACTGCGCGGCATGCGCGTGGGTGCGCCCGCGCAATGGCGGGTCGAAGAGGCCAGCATCTCGACGTATCTCGACGATCAGGCCGAGGAGGCCCGGCGCATCGCGCTGTGGCACCAGTCGCAGACCGCGAGCTTCCCGGAGCTGTGGGGCACCGGCATCGTGCGCAACCCGGACTGACCGCGGTCAGCGGAGGACGGCGGCGGCCTCGAGCCGCACCCAGGCGACGGCGTCGAACGGGATCATGCGGAACCCGGTGACGGATGCCGCTCGCCGCGGGGATCCCGGCTCGTGCAGGGCGAGGTCGAGGTGATCCGCTCCCGCTCGATCGATCGTTCCGCTGAGCGCCGCACCGTCCCGCAGGTGGACCGTCACGGCGAGTCGGCGACGGACGAGGTCGCGCAGGACGAACCCGAACGTCATGCGATCCCTGAGGCCCGGCGGACGGTCGGCGGGGCGGGCGGTCGCGAGCATCGCGGCGTGGGTGAGGGCGAGGCCACGCACGGCGGCGAAGGGGACGAGCGCGGCGACCGTGGCGGACTCGGCGAGATCGAGCGCGAGCCAGTCCGCTCCCGCGGAGGTGACCGCGCCGCGAAGCCGGTCGGACGCGGCGTCGATCGTGACCTCCTCACCCCGGGCATCCGGCGAGCCCGGCGCCAGCGCGCGGAGGCGGGCGGCGAAGCCGAGGGTCGACAGACGCAGCCGTTCCGCCTCCGTGTCGAGCGCGGCCCGTTCGGCTTCCCACTCGGAAGCGACCTGGTCTTCCAGGTCATCGAAAAAGCGATCCCATCGCACCTGGGCAGGTTAGGCCAATCGTGAGGAGTCGATGAGAAGTTGTCCACAGGAGCCGTCGGGGCATGTTCCTGGGAGTTGCCTCTGTGTTCAACTACCGGCACCAACCTCCCCGTCCAGATTGGCCGACATGTCACCCTCGCCCGCCGAACGACCCCGCGACTCCTTCGCTCCGGGGGCGGCCGAGCTCTCGGAGTTCTTCGCCCCGCAGCGCACCTCTTCCCACGCGCTCCCGGATCCAGAACCGTTCCTCCGCAACATCACCGTCGGGGTGTTCGAGGTCCTCGCCGGTGTCCGTGAGGTGGAGCAGCTGGCACGCTGGCTCACCGAGGACGCGTACCGCAAGCTCGTCACTCGCGCGGCGATGGCCACGCGTGCGCGCAGTGCCCGCGGTGTCCCGGCGATGCGGCCGGTGCACACGATCCTCTCGGTCCGGGCCACCCGGCCCGCGGACGGTGTCGTCGAGGCGGTGGTGATCGTCCAGGGACCTGCACGCACGCGCGCGGTCGCCCTCCGCCTCGAGGGCATGGACGGCCGCTGGCGCTCGCCCTCGCTCGCCGTGCTCTGAGGGCCGGGTCCCGCGCCGCGTCGCCTGATCCCGAATCAGCTCCGACCGGCCGCGGAGGCCTCTCGACGTCGGAGCGGTCCCGCGAATGCGGAGGTGTCAGAAGGGCGCTGCGTCGTCGGGTGGTGCCCCACCTCCGGACGGCATGAATCTCACCAGTGGTGCCGGGGGATGGTCGATGTAGACCCTGCCGGTGGGTGAGGTCCATTCGAGGACTCCACCGCCGAGTTGTCGGACGCCCCAGGAGGTGAATTGCTTCATCGAGTGATGTCGTTGACAGAGGTGGCAGAGGTTCCGGATGTCGGTGGGGCCGCCGAGGGCGTAGTCGATGGTGTGGTCTACCTCGCAGCGGATCGCCGGGCGACGGCATCCGGGGAACCGGCAGTGCCGGTCGCGTGCCTTCAGGAGTCTCGCCATGGAGGCGGTGCGCCGGTATGAGTCGGTGCACAGCACCTGTCCGGACACGGGGTGCACCACCAAACGCTCCCAGGTCGCAACGGCGCCGGCGAGTGCGCGGGCTGTGGCGGGGTCGATGGGTGCGGAGCCGACGAGGTCGGCGGTGGTGGTGTCGTTCGCCGGGTCGTCATCCCGACCGAGGAGAGTCAACGCGGGAACGACGACCTGCACTTTCGCGCGGATCATCCCCAAAGTCCCGTTGCCGTCCCCGTCGATGGTGGGGTCTGCCAGGGGTGAGCCGGTGAGGAGCATGTCGCAGAGGATGTCCGCGCGAATCTGATCCCGGGTGCGACCGTCGGGGTCGGCGTCCATGATCGTGGAGGCTTGTTCGTTGAGCCGGTCGTCGATCGCTGCGGCGAGGATCTCAGGGACGACGGCGATGAGAGCAGACATCGCATCCCCGACCGACTGTCGCCCTACCCGTCGTTCCTTCCGGGCCTCGACGTGCCGTTCGGCCAGGGTGCGGGGGTGCAGCTCCTGCGCCAAGTGATCGAGGCGATCCTTCACCCGCCCCACGCTCTGACCCACACACATCTCCGCGGCCTGGGCGTCGAACTCCGCCCGCGCATCCCGGGGCAGCACCGTCCCGCACCGGAGCACGGCGGTGGCGTGCCCGCGGGTGATCCGCCCCGCCTCCCACGCCGCCAACGTGGCCGGGTAGCACTCGACCCACTCCACCGCCTGAGTGATCTGCGCCTGCATCGACCGGTCCGTGGTGAACGTCACCCCGGCAAGCTCCGCGGCGACGGAACGGTACACCATCTCCTGCGACCGCACCGACGCGGGCAACCGCCGCGACACCCGCTCCGCGATCGCCCCGGCACGGGCCTGGTTCCGGACGTTCTCGACCTCCATCGCGCCGAGCGCGGGGGTGATCCGCTCGGCCGCGCACGCGACCTCGTCGAGTTCGGCGAGGTCTTCTTCGCTGAACTCGATCAACCGGCTCGTATTCATGTTCGAAGACTAGCAACAGCCCCCGACATTCACATCGCAGTTTTCGTCTATACCCGATCCGTCCGACGAAATGGCGTCCGCCATTCGGGAAACGGCGCGGTCGACGCCTTACGGCCGGTACGACGCCAGGAAGTTCCCGAGCCTCTCGATCGCCTCGGTGAGGACGCGAGCCTCCGGGAGGGTGACGATGCGGACGTGATCGGGGGTCGGCCAGTTGAAACCGGTCCCCTGCACGAGCAGCACGTGCTCGGCGATGAGGAAGTCGTAGACGAACTTCGCATCGTCCGGGATCTCGTACACCTCCGGGTCGAACCGCGGGAAGGCGTACAGGGCGCCCTGCGGCTTGGCGCAGGAGACACCCGGAATCGACTCGAGGGCATTCCACGCGGCATCCCGTTGCTCGTGGAGACGGCCCGCAGGGGCGATGAGGGCATCGATGGACTGGATGCCGGACAGCGCCGCCTGCACCGCGAACTGCGCGGGGACGTTGGGACACAGACGCGTCGAGGCGAGGAGCTGGATCCCCTCGAGGAACCCCGCGGCGTGCGCCTTCGGACCGGTGATGACGAGCCAGCCGGAACGATACCCGGCCACCCGGTAGGTCTTGGACAGACCGTTGAACGTCAGGCAGAGCAGGTCCGGCGCGATCGTGGCCATCGGGATGTGGCGCGCGTCGTCGAAGACGATGCGGTCGTAGATCTCGTCGGAGAGCAGGAGCAGCGAGTTCTCGCGGGCGATCTCGGCGATGCCCTCGAGCACCTCGCGCGTGTACACGGCGCCGGTGGGGTTGTTCGGGTTGATCACCACGATCGCCTTGGTGCGCGGTGTGACCTTCGAGCGGATGTCGTCGAGATCCGGCTGCCACCCGTTCAGGTTGTCGCACCGGTAGTGGATCGGATCGCCGCCGGCGAGGCTCGTCATCGCCGTCCAGAGCGGATAGTCGGGAGCCGGGATGAGGACCTCGTCGCCCTCGTCGAGCAGCGCCTGCATCGTCATCGTGATGAGTTCGGAGACACCGTTGCCGAGGTAGACGTCATCCGGGTCCACGTGAGGAAAGCCCGGCTCCTGCTCGTACCGCGAGACCACTGCCCGCCGCGCGGGCATGATGCCCCGGCTGTCGCTGTAGCCGTGCGCCTGCGGCACGGCCTCGATCATGTCGCGCACGATCTGGAACGGCGCCTCGAATCCGAACACGGCGGGATTGCCGGTGTTGAGCTTCAGGATGGTGTGCCCGTCGGCCTCGAGCTGGTCGGCGGCGATGAGCGCCTGCCCTCTGATCTCGTAGAGGACGTTCTTCAGCTTGCTCGACTGATCGAGCGGACGCAGGGGACTCATCGCCCCAGGATATCGAGCGGGCCACCGGGCCAATCGACCGACGGTGGCCCGCTCGCTCGCGCTCAGCGGAGGACCGCGATCACTTCTTCTTGTCGGCGGCGCGGCGCTGCGCGCGGTTCAGGGCACCCGAACCGGCGTCCTCGCCGGAGTCGACCTTCTGCCCGAACGCACCGCGGACCTCTTCCGCAGGAGCGGCGCCGGGCGCCGACGCAGCGGCCGCCTGCCGCATCCGGTTCGTCGATGCCTGCTGGACCTGGCCTCGCTCGTTGCGGACCTCGACCTCGCCCGCGTCGTTGGCGGCGGTGTACTCCAGCCGTGCGTTCTCGACGGGCGTGGCCCCAAGCCCCTTCGCCTCGACCTGCGGTTCGCCGGCGTCGGCGCGGCGGACCTCGACCTCGAGGTTGTAGAGGTAGCCGACCGACTCCTCCTTGATCTGGCCCATCATCGCCTGGAACATCTGATACCCCTCGCGCTGATACTCGATCAGCGGATCGCGCTGTGCCATCGCGCGCAGGCCGATGCCGTCCTTGAGGTAGTCCATCTCGTAGAGGTGGTCGCGCCAGCGACGATCGAGCACCTGCAGGACGACGCGACGCTCGAGCTCGCGCATGGCCGGCTCACCGAGCGACTCCTCGCGCTTGGCGTACGCGATCCGCGCGTCGGAGAGGATCTCGCGCTTGAGGCCCTCGGGGGTGATGCCGCCCTTGCGTCCGGCCCCCTCCGCAACGACCTCGTCGATCGAGACGTCGACGGGATAGAGCGTCTTCAGCTCGGTCCACAGCGCGTCGAAGTCCCAGCTCTCGTTGTGGCCGGTGCCGGTGTGGTCGTCGATGAGCGAGTTGATCGCATCCTCGATGAAGTGCTGCACACGGTCGGCGATGTCGTCGCCGTGCAGGATCTGACGGCGATCCGAGTAGATCGCCTCGCGCTGCCGGTTCAGGACGTCGTCGTACTTCAGGACGTTCTTGCGGATCTCGGCGTTGCGCCCCTCGACCTGCGACTGCGCGCTCTTGATGGCACGCGAGACCATGCCGGATTCGATCGCGACGTCGTCGGGGAAGTTCGTCCGCGCCAGGATCGCCTCGGCCGCACCCGACTGGAACAGACGCATGAGGTCGTCCGTGAGCGACAGGTAGAACCGGCTCTCCCCCGGGTCGCCCTGACGACCCGAACGACCGCGCAGCTGGTTGTCGATGCGACGCGACTCGTGGCGCTCGGTGCCGAGGACGTAGAGTCCCCCGGCGGCGACGACCTGCGCACCTTCCTCGTCGACCGTGGCCTTCGTGGACTCGTAGACCTCGTCCCAGGCCGCCTCGTACTCCTCGGGCGTTTCGACCGGGTCGAGGCCGCGGGACTTCATCTCCTGGACCGCGAGGAACTCCGCGTTCCCGCCGAGCATGATGTCGGTACCACGACCGGCCATGTTGGTCGCGACCGTCACGGCGCCGAGACGTCCCGCCCGAGCGACGATCTCGGCCTCACGGGCGTGGTTCTTCGCGTTGAGGACCTCGTGCTTGATGCCCTTCTTCGCGAGGAGCCGCGAGAGGTACTCGCTCTTCTCGACGCTGACGGTTCCGACCAGCACCGGCTGGCCCTTCTCGTGACGCGCGACGATGTCCTCGACGACCTGCGCGAACTTCGCCTGCTCGTTCTTGTAGACGAGATCCGGCATGTCCTTGCGGACCATCGGCTTGTTCGTGGGGATCGGGACCACGCCCAGCTTGTAGGTCGACATGAACTCCGCCGCCTCGGTCTCGGCGGTACCGGTCATGCCGGCGAGCTTGTCGTAGAGGCGGAAGTAGTTCTGGAGCGTGACGGTGGCGAGCGTCTGGTTCTCGGCCTTGACGGGCACGCCCTCCTTGGCCTCGATGGCCTGGTGGATGCCCTCGTTGTACCGGCGACCCACCAGGATGCGACCGGTGTGCTCGTCGACGATCATGACCTCGTCGTTCATCACGACGTAGTCGCTGTCGCGCTTGAACAGCGCCAGCGCCTTGATCGAATTGTTCAGGAACGAGATCAGCGGCGTGTTGGCCGATTCGTAGAGGTTGTCGATGCCGAGGTAGTCCTCGACCTTCTCGATACCGGGCTCGAGCACACCGATGGTGCGCTTCTTCTCGTCGACCTCGTAGTCGACACCCGCCTCGAGGGTCTTGGCGATCCGCGCGAACTCCACGAACCAGCGGTTCGCCTCGCCCGACGACGGACCCGAGATGATCAGCGGTGTACGCGCCTCGTCGATGAGGATCGAGTCGACCTCGTCGACGATGGCGAAGAAGTGCCCCCGCTGAACGAGATCCTCCTTGCGCCACGCCATGTTGTCGCGCAGGTAATCGAAGCCGAACTCGTTGTTCGTGCCGTAGGTGATGTCGGCGTTGTACTGCTCGCGCCGCACCTCCGGGGTCTGACCGGACACGATCGTCCCGGTCGTCATCCCGAGGGCGCGGTAGATGCGACCCATGAGCTCGGACTGGTAGGACGCGAGGAAGTCGTTCACGGTGATCACGTGCACGCCCTGGCCGGCGATGGCGTTGAGGTACACCGGGAAAGCACCGGTCAGGGTCTTCCCCTCACCGGTCTTCATCTCGGCGATGTTGCCGAGGTGGAGGGCGGCGCCGCCCATGATCTGGACGTCGTAGGCGCGCTGCCCGACCGTGCGCTTGGCGGCCTCGCGGACGGCGGCGAACGCCTCCGGCATCAGCTGGTCCAGCGTCGCCCCGGCCTCGTAGCGGGCGCGCAGCTCTGCCGTCTCGCCCCGGAGCTCCTCGTCGGTGAGGGCCTCGTAGTCCTCTTCGAGGGCGTTGACGGCCTTGACGACCTGGTGAAGCCGCCGAAGGATCCGTCCCTCGCCGGCGCGAAGCAGTTTCTCGAGAGGGTTGGCCACGAAGAGATCTCCATCTGTCGGGTGCGACGCGGGGCGTCGGGCCCCCGGGCGACGCCCGGGCACACTCGCCCATGTTATCCACCTGTGACCTTGAGGTGTGCTGGACGGGGCGAGTGAGGACGCATCCCTATACTCGGAAAACACATACCCGGTATGCAGACCGCCGCGACGGCGGAGTCGAGGAGTCGTCGATGTCGGTGCGTCAGAGCCTCTTGGCCATCCTCGATCAGGGCGCCTGCTACGGCTATCAGCTGCGCGCGGAGTTCGACCGCCGCACCGGATCGACCTGGCCCCTGAACGTCGGGCAGATCTACAACACCCTCGACCGGCTCGAGCGCGACGGCCTGGTCCGCCGCGGCGACGCGGATGAGCTCGGACACGTCTACTGGCACATCACCGAAACGGGCCGCATCGACGTGCGGACTTGGCTCGACGAACCCGTCGCCCGAACCGCCGGCACGCGCGACGCACTCGCGATCAAACTCGCCGTCGCCGCCACACTCCCCGGAGTGGATGCCGCGGACCTGGTCCGCCGTCAGCGGGAGGTATCCGCGCGGATCCTGGAGGAGCTGCGCGCATCGCACCTCCTCGATGCCGCGACCGACGACGCGGAGGACTTCGCCCGCTCGCTCATCCGCGAGGCGGTGGTCTTCCAGGCCGAGGCCGAAGTGCGCTGGCTGGACCACCTCGCCGGCGTTCTGGCGCAGCGTCCCGCCCACGCGATGGGCCTGTCCCTGTCGACGCAGACGCCCAAGCGCGGACGTCCGGTGACCGCTTCGGTCGCCTGAGCCGACCCCTCCTCCGATGGCGTGCTGTCGCCTCACAGGCCGCGCACACTACCCTGAAGCGTGACCGAAACACAGCCTTCGCCCGATTCCGACCCCCAGATCGAGGCCGAGGCTCCGCAGGAGCCCGCCTCGCCGACCTTCGCCGACCTCGGTCTCGGAGACGCGGTCCTGGAAGCGCTCCGCGGCGTCGGATACGAAACCCCCTCCGCCATCCAGGCCGCCACCATTCCCCCGCTGCTCGCCGGCCGCGACGTGGTGGGTCTCGCTCAGACCGGCACCGGGAAGACCGCCGCGTTCGCCCTGCCGGTCATCGATCGTCTGGATCTGACCCAGAAGACACCGCAGGCGCTCGTACTCGCGCCGACCCGCGAACTCGCCCTCCAGGTCTGCGAGGCGTTCGAGAAGTACGCCTCCCACCTCGACGGCGTGCACGTCCTCCCCGTGTACGGCGGGCAGGGCTACGGGGTGCAGCTGTCGGCCCTCCGCCGCGGCGTGCACATCGTCGTCGGCACCCCCGGCCGTATCATCGACCACCTCGAGAAGGGCACGCTCGATCTCTCCGAGCTGCGCTACCTCGTGCTCGACGAGGCCGACGAGATGCTCAAGATGGGCTTCGCGGAGGACGTCGAGACGATCCTCGCCGACACGCC
This sequence comes from Microbacterium sp. NPDC077184, assembly GCF_040687055.1. Taxonomy (NCBI): domain Bacteria; kingdom Bacillati; phylum Actinomycetota; class Actinomycetes; order Micrococcales; family Microbacteriaceae; genus Microbacterium; species Microbacterium sp. NPDC077184. Next base: position 54,298 of record NZ_JBFBMM010000006.1, on the reverse strand, counting down.
CAAGACCAAGCAGGTCGCCCTCTTCTCGGCGACCATGCCGGCATCCATCCGACGGATGTCGCAGCAGTACCTGAACGATCCCGCCGAGATCACGGTCAAGACCAAGACGACCACCTCGGCGACGATCAGCCAGCGCTACCTCATGGTCTCGTGGCAGCAGAAGATGGATGCCCTGACCCGCATCCTGGAGGTGGAGAACTTCGACGGCATGATCGTCTTCGGCCGCACGCGCAGCGTGACCGAGGAGATCGCCGAGAAGCTCCGCGCTCGCGGATACTCCGCCGCGGCCATCAACGGAGACGTCGCGCAGCCGATGCGCGAGAAGACGGTGAACCAGCTGAAGTCCGGCGCACTCGACGTGCTCGTGGCCACCGACGTCGCCGCCCGCGGGCTCGACGTCGAGCGGATCTCCCACGTCGTCAACTTCGACATCCCCACCGACACCGAGTCGTACGTGCATCGCATCGGGCGCACCGGTCGGGCGGGCCGCACCGGCGACGCCATCAGCTTCGTCACGCCGCGCGAGCGCTGGCTCGTCAAGGCCATCGAGAAGGCCACGCGGCAGGAAGTGACCGAGATGTCGCTGCCGAGCGTGGACGAGGTCAACGAGACCCGACTGACCCGGTTCGACGACCGCATCACGGCCGCCCTCGCCGAGACGGACCGTGTGGACCGCTTCCGTGACATCGTCGCCCACTACGTGCGCCACCACGACGTGCCCGAGGTCGACGTCGCGGCCGCGCTCGCCATCGTCGCGCAGGGAGAGACCCCGCTGCTGCTCGAGCCCGATCCCGAGCCCTCCGCGCGGCCGGCCCGCGCGGCGCGCGACGGCGAGCGCTCGGGGACTGCCCGGGACCGCGGCGGCGACCGCGGTGCGGACCGGGACCGCGGCGGCGACCGCGGCGACCGCGGCCCGCGCAAGGCGCCCCGCGGCGGATTCGCCATGTACCGCATCGCGGTCGGCAAGCGTCACCGTGTCGAGCCCCGCCAGATCGTCGGCGCGCTCGCGAACGAAGGGGGCCTGCGTCGCGACGACTTCGGTGCGATCCAGATCCGCCCCGACTTCTCGCTCGTCGAGCTGCCGTCGCCTCTGCCCGCCGGCACCATGGAGCGCCTCAGCGACACGCGCATCTCGGGCCGGCTGATCGAGCTGCGGCCCGACACCGGCGGCCCTCGCCGCCGCGACGACGACGCGCGCGGTCGGAAGCCCCGCCACGGCGGCCCGCGCGGCTGACGACGCCACCCCGCCTCGGCGGGACCCCTTCACGTTCGCCGAGAGCGCGAGGCTGGTCCCGCCGAGCGGGCTGCCGCCTGCATAGGATCGAGAGCATGGCCGGATTCTGGGGCAGTCGTAAGAAGGAGCGCGAGGAGCTCGCCGCGGCGGACGCCGACCTCGCACGCAACGCGCAGACGGCGCTGGTCGAGGCGGACGAGCGCATCCGCACCACGTCGGACGAACTGGTGTTCGCCGTCGCGGAACTCGGAAACGATGCCACGAAGGATCTCCGCGACGCCCTCGACGCCGTGCGCACGCACCTGCAGGAGGCCTTCCACCTCCACCAGCTGAACCACGACGAGATCCCCGACACCCCGGAGGAGCTCCGCACCCGGAACGCCCGCATCGTGCAGCTGTGCGAGTGGGCCGGTGCCCTGCTCGACGACCGGACCGGCGCACTGTCCGAGGCGATCGCGCGGGCTCGCCGGGCCCCGGAGATCATCGCGCGCGTACGAGCGGATGCCGCCACCCTGCGCACCCGTCTCCCCCACGCGCGCGACACCGTGGAACGCCTGGCCGCGCGCTACTCCGACCACGCTCTCGCCCAGGTGCGCTCGAACCCCGCCGAAGCGGATCAGCTCCTCGGCTTCGCCGAGCACAGCGCCTCGGTCGCCGAGCGCCGGCGCGACGCCGGCAACCGCGAGCAGGCCAACATGGCCCTCGAAGCGGCGACGGAATCGGTGCGTCGCGCCGAGACCCTGCTGGACGCGGTCGAGACCTTCGAGGTCGAAGCACTCCGGGCCGAGTCCCTCCTCGCCGCGATCATCGAGGATTCGCGCGAAGACATCGCCGTGGCCCTGCGCGAACCGCACTCTCCCGCTGTGAGCGCGGCGATCGGCGAACTGCAGGCCGCCCTCGCCGCTCTTCCCGCCGCGGGCGTGAACACCGACCCGTTCGAGCAGCTGTCCCGACTCCGCGAGGCCAATGCGGGGTTGGATGCCGCCATCGCCGCCGCCCGTGAGCGCGCCGCGCGCCCGATCCCGCCTCTCGAGCACGTCCGGCACGCCATCGACGACGCCGACCGTCAGCTCGCCGTCGCGCGCGACGTCATCGCAGGCCACCGAGGATGGATCGGCGCGGATGCCCGGACCCGCCTGGCCGAGGCCGAGCGCGTCCGGCAGGACCTCGATCGCGCCCTCGGCACGAGCGCGTCCACCGCGGTGACGATCGCGGAGGATGACCGCGAGCCCGCGATCGCGCACGCCCGACGGGCGGCGTTCCTCGCCGGAGAAGCGCTGCAGCTCGCCCAGCGCGACATCGACCAGTCCCGTCCGCAGAACCCGGACTCCTGGGGCGGCGGACCCGGCTGGGGCGGCGGCGGACGTCGCGACGGCGGTTCGGGCGTGATGGGCGGCCTCCTCGGCGGCCTCGTGATCGGCAGCCTCCTGGACGGCATGTTCGACTGACACTGGCGCCGGCGTTCCGTCCGGACGTCCGTGCCCGGACGCTCGTGTGCCCCGGCACACGGCCGGGGCACACGCGGGTTGTCAGGACGCCACGACCTCCGGGGCCGTCTGCGTCGTCAGCGCGATGACGCCGTAGTCCCAGCCCTTGCGGCGGTACACCACACTCGGCTGGTCGCTCCGGGCATCGATGAACAGGAAGAAGTCGTGTCCGACCAGCTCCATGCGGTCGACGGCATCCTCCACGGTCATCCACTCCGCGTCGAAGCTCTTCGTGCGGATGACGACCGGGGTGTAGTCCGCTTCCTCCTCCGCAGCGACGACCGGGACCTCCCCGGTGGCCACGGCGCGGAGCATCTCCACGGATGCCGGCTGCACGTCGATGCCGTGCAGCTCGCCGCTCTCCTTCTCGAACTTCGCCCCGCGCGGGTGGTTCCGCGCGTCGATGCGCTTGTCCTTCGCGCGGCGCAGCTGCTCGCACAGCTTGTCCACGGCGAGATCGAGGGCGGTGAACTTGTCGCCGTCCGTGGCCTCCGCCCGCACGATGGGCCCCTTGCCGGTCACGGTGAGTTCGACGGTGTCGTCCTCGACCCGACCGTTGTGGTACGCGCGGTGAGTGACCTTCACGTCCACGCGCTGCGCGCGGGGAGCGAGGTGCTCGATCCGGGTGACCTTGTCTTCGACGACCGAGCGGAATCGCTCGGTGATGCTCACACCCACGCCGACGATGCTGGTTTCCATCCCTGACCTCCTTGTTCCGGTCCTCCCGGTCAAGGGCGGACCTTCAGTCGCCTTGTGCACTCCACGCTAGTGCCGCGCGAGGCCGAAGTCACCTGGCAGTTTCCGATGCGCCGAATCAGCCCGTCCCGTCCCGAGCGGAGGTTCCGTGACGCCGAGGCGTGGCCGCGAGCGCGACCGCTGCCACGACATGGGCGCCCTCCGCGCGCAGGGCCCGCACCGCGTCCTCGAGCGACGCGCCGGTGGTCACCACGTCGTCGAGGACGATCACCGGCAGCCCTCGCACACCCGCCGCCACGAGACTTCCCCGGACGTTCCGGCGTCGCGCCTCGGCGTCGAGCCCGCGCTGATCGGCGGTCGCCCGCGCGAGCCGCAGGCAGCGCAGGGTCGGGAGGCCGGCGCGGAGCGCGAGAAGCTCCGGAACCCGGTAGCCGCGGCGCCGGAACGCCGCTCGCGAGGTCGGCATCGGCGCGATGACCGTCCCGTCGTGCGCGACCGAGTCGACGGCGGCACGGAGTGCGGGTCCGAGCGCACGGGCCAACGACGTCCTCCCCTCCTCCTTCACCGCGCGCAGCACCCGTGCGGGGACGCCCTCGAACCGCAGCGCGCTCGCCAGCGCGAGGTCGGTGCCGGGCACGCGCCCGTGCACGACGGCGGGCGCGAGGGCGTCCCCGCACGCCGTGCAGAGGGCGATGTCCTCGGCGCCGCAGCCGGCGCACTCGACCGGGAGCAGCAGGGTGAGGGCGTCGGCGAGCGCGCCGCGCACAGCCGCGGACCATCGATCGGCATCCATCCGCCGAGCCTCGCGTCCGGTGCCATGCCCACACGGTGCGGATGCGGCATCCGTGGAGGAACACGTCTTCGGCACGCCAGGGCCGCGCCTGGGGAGGAGGGCGGCTCCCGTGAAGGGTTACTGCGGTGCGCCCTGCTGCGTCGCGAGGACACGGATGCCGGCGGCCGCCTGCTGCCACGTGGACCCGCGCCGGACGTACAGGGCGCCGTCCTCGCCGCGCAGGCGCACGTTCGACAGGGACGTTCCGCCGGCGAGGGAGGCTGCGTCCCGCGGCGCCACCACGGTCGTCCCCGGACCTCCGACGACCTGCTCGAGGACGACGTTCGTGTCGTCCTGTCGCACGAGGACGCCGACGGTCTGGTCATCGAGCCAGGCGACGTCGACGCCCGACCCGCCGAGAACCGACAGGAGCAGGGGCTCATCCAGGACGATGGTCCCTTCGTCGGCACCGCGCCCGACCCCCGCGACCCACAGCACGGACCGGCCGCCTGCGGTCACTACGGCGGCGAGCCGCGTGCCGTCGCGGGAGAGAGAGAAGGCCTCGATGCCGGTCGCGTCGGGGAACGCGCCCTCGACGTCGATCGGCTCCCCCGCGAGAGGGAAGACGCGCAGCGCCGACGGGTCCTCGCGCGGGACGCTCCATACCCCGCCGCCGGGACCGATCGTGGGGTCCAGGAGGCCCGTGCGCTCGTCCAGGACCACGCTGGTCCGATCGTCGCGGACGCGCGCGACTTCGCCGGTCCGCAGCAGAAGCGCGGCGAGATCACGGTCGGCGGAGGTCTGGATCGCGATCGGATCCACGGTCGTCATGCCGTCGCTCAGCCCCGCGACGGGTTCGAGCTCGTCGCCGGCGAGATAGCCGAAGCCGAGCTCGGTCAGCACGAGCGGGGCGCCCGGGATGCGGGTGGAGCGGACGGGCGCGGCGGTCGCCTCGAGCGGGGTGCCGTCGACGCTCATCTGCACGGCGGTGACGTTCGCCGTCGCGAGACTCGCCTCAAGCTGCGCCTGCATCCGATCGAGAGCCTGCGTGTCGGACGCGAGGACGCTCTCGGTGAGCTCCACCTCGGCCACGCCCGCGGACACGGGCACCGTCGGCCGGGCCTCGACACCCTCGGGGAAGGCGGAGAACACGGCCCCGTCGAGCCAGTCGCTCTTGCTGCGGTTGACCAGCGCGTCGACGATGCTCGTCGCGGCGGTCGTGGTGGGGAACCACCGCACGTCGGGGACGAGGTACTCCCACCCGGGCGAGAAGTACATCACCGCGTACTCGTGGAACACGCTCGGGAACAGCGCACGGTCGAGGACCACGAGGTCGGGCGCCGCGGTGATCCGCCACTCGCCGTCATCCTGTTGGGCGAGCTCGTAGGAGAGTGTGGTCGCCGCCTCGTCGGCCTGCTGGTATGAACCGCGTGCGTCGGTCGTGCCCACCGCAGTCAACGACACCGAGACGAGCCCTTCAGCCGTCTCGACCGGTACGCGGTCGCTCTCGATATCGATGATCACACCCGCCGCCGGGCGCCACGCCGAGCGGAAGCCCGGCGCGAGGAACTCCCGCGCGCGTTCCCACCGGGCGCCCGCGCCCGGGGCGGAACCGGCGCGGATGAAGCCCTCGACGATCTGTTGCGGCGTCGCGCCGGGGAGGGGGCCGACGGGACGGAAGAAGACCTCCTGGGAGCCCTCCGCCTCACCCGGCGCGCGTCCCGGATTCACCGGGCCGCTCGTGGGGAGTCCGGCGCACGCGGTCAGCACGGCGGCGAGGAGCGCAGCGCCGAGCCACGCGACGAGGCGACGTCCCGCGCTCATCGCGCTCCCTCCCTCTGGGTACCGTCGGGCAGGAGCACGTCGATCGGCTGCGTGCCGCCGAGGGCGTCGAGCGGCGCCGCGGAGTCGTCGCCGGGATCGAGCGCGATCGGAGAAGGCCCGGTGAGCACTCCTCCGCGCCGCGGAAGGGTGAGGACGAAGTGGGAGCCGCGGCCGACCTCGGTCCACACCGCCAGGTCTCCGCCGTGCAGGCGCGCGTCGCCGAGGGAGATCGACAGCCCCAGACCCGTACCGCCGATGGTGCGCTTCCGGGACGGATCGGCGCGCCAGAACCGGTCGAAGACCCGCTCGGCATCCGCCGCACTCATGCCGAGACCGTAGTCGCGCACCCCGAGCGCCACCGCCTGCTGGTCGCTGTCGACGGTGACCACGATGGGACGGCCCTCCCCGTGTTCGATGGCGTTGCCGAGGAGGTTGCGGACCACCCGGCGCACCCGGCGCGGATCCATGTCGACCGGGGAATATCCTCCGGGAGCGACCAGGCGGACATCGGTGCCGTTCTGGTCGGCGAGCTGCTGCATCGAGGCGATGACATCCTCCGCGAGATGGGCGAGACTCGTCGGCTCGAGTTCCAGCTGTACGGAACCCGCGTCGTAGCGCGAGATCTCCAGGAGGTCGGTCAGGAGGGTCTCGAAGCGCTGCACCTGGGCGTTCAGGAGCTCGGCGGCGCGCGCGGTGGTCGGATCGAACTCCTCGCGTCGGTCGTTGATCATGTCCGCGGCCAGGCGGATCGTCGTCAGCGGCGTCCGCAGTTCGTGCGAGACGTCCGACACGAAGCGCTGCTGCACGAGGGAGAGGTCGGCGAGCTCTTTGATCTGCGATTCGATGCTGTCGGCCATCGCGTTGAAGGAGCGCCCGAGCGTCGCCAGCTCGTCCTCGCCGCGCACCGGAAGCCGCACACCGAGCTCGCCCGCCGCGAGCTTCGCACTCGTGTCGGCGGCCTCACCGATCGGCGTGGTCACCGAGCGCAGGACGAACCACGCGATGCCGCTGATGAGGAGCACGAGCCCGATGCCGACGATCCACAGGGTGCTCTGGACGAAGCCCAGGGTCTGGGGCGCGCCGGCGAGGTCGTAGCCGAGGTACAGCTCGTACGGACCGATCTCGGGGACGGACAGTTGCTGACCGACGAGGATGCCGGGCACCGTCGTGCCGTCACCGGCCGGGAGCGCCACCGACTGCCACCACTGCTGATCCGGATCCAGCTGCACCCGATCGCGCAGGCCGTCGGTGACGATGTCCTCGATGCCGAGGAGGGAGGTGAAGTCCTGCGGGGCGTCGGCGGTGGGCGGCCCGATGCGGAACGCCGCGCTGACCGTGCTCGCCGACTGCTGTGCCAGGGTGTTGCGCACGACCGTCCAGACGTTCTGCAGCTGGACGCCGTCGCCCTGCACCGACGCGTCGATCGTCCGCTGCGCGGCGACGGTTGCGCGCTGGGCGTCGCGCAGCACCTGGTCCTTGCGGGATTCGAAGAGCTCGTTCTGGATCGCCAGGGCCATCCAGACGCAGGCCACCGTCACCGCGAGCGCGGTGAGACCGAGCGTCACCAGGATCGTGCGGAAGCGCAGACTCCGCCGCCAGAGGGTTCGGAGGTTCCGCCACCACACGCGCCATCGCACGCGGCGAGGGAGGGACGTTGCGGTGGTGATCACCCCGGTGGTGACGGTCCCCGCGGGAGCCGCGCCCGGGGTGGACGACAGCGTCACCTCACACGACCGTGCCCGCTCGATAGCCCACACCGCGCACCGTCGTGACGATCCGCGGGTTGTCGGGGTCGAGCTCGACCTTGGCGCGCAGGCGCTGGACGTGCACGTTCACCAGTCGCGTGTCGGCCTTGTAGTGATAGCCCCAGACCTGCTCGAGGAGCATCTCCCGCGAGAAGACCTGCTGCGGCTTGGAGGCGAGGGCCACGAGGAGCTCGAACTCCAGAGGCGTGAGCGGGATGACCTCGTCACCGCGCCGGACCTCGTGGGCGGCGACGTCGACGGTCAGGTCGCCGATGCGCAGCGTGTCGCTCGCGGGCTGCCCGGCCGGGCGCAGACGCGTGCGGATACGGGCGACCAGCTCCTTCGGGTTGAACGGCTTGACGATGTAGTCGTCCGCGCCCGACTCCAGGCCCTTCACCACGTCGGCGGTGTCGGTGCGCGCGGTGAGCATGATGATCGGGATGCCGGACTCCGCGCGCACGCGCGTGCAGATCTCGATCCCGTCCATGCCGGGAAGCATGAGGTCGAGGAGGATGAGGTCCGGCCGCTCGGTGCGCCACGCCTCGACCGCCTGCCCGCCGTCCGCGCAGAACGCCGTGTCGAAACCCTCCGTGCGCAGGACGATGCCGATCATCTCGGCGAGAGCGGTGTCGTCATCGACCACCAGGATGCGTGAGGTCATCTCGCGGGTTCGTCCTCCACGTTCGGCGGGGTCGCCGATCAAGCGGTCCCCGTGCGCTTGTCACAGAGTAGTCGACCCGTCTGGATACCCGCCGCACACCGGGCCGGTGTCGCTGATCGGCCGCGGCGCGTGTGACACGATAGGACCACCGTCCGGTCCCCGAGACAGGACGGAATCCGAGCACAGGGAAACCATGCACAAGGGGGCACCGTGACCGCGTACCCGGCCTGGACGCCGGCTTCTCGCCCGGGGATCATCCCCCTGCATCCGCTCTCCTTCGGCACGATCCTCGGCCGCTCGTTCACGGCGCTGCGGCAGAACCCGCGCGTGCTGCTCGGGTTCGCCCTGGTGGTGCAGACGGTGGCCTATCTCGTCGTGCTCGTCGCCATCGGCGGCGTGGCGTTCGCGACCTTCGCCCGCCTGGACACGCTCCGCCCGGGAAGCGACGAGTTCGAGACGATCCTCGTCGGCTCCATCGCGATCACCGCCATCGCGTCCCTCGTGCTGGGCCTGGCCGCCGGAGCCCTCGGGGTCCTGGTGCAGGCGATCGTGGTGACCGAGGTCACCCACGCAGCCGTCGCCGAGAAGCTGCGCCTGGGACAGCTGTGGCAGCGGGTGAAGCCCGTCGCCTGGCGGCTCATCGGCTACACCGCCCTCATCCTCGTCGTGATCGTCGGCGCGCTGGCGCTCGTCGCCCTGGTGATCGTCTCGCTCGCGCTCGTCGCCGTCCCCGTCGCGGTCATCCTCGGCATCCTGATCGTGCTCGGGATGATCCCGCTCGCCTGGTGGCTGACGATCAAGCTCCTCCTCGTGCCGGCTGTCATCCTCATGGAGCAGGCCACGATCGGTCGGGCCATCGGCCGGTCCTGGCGCCTGACGAAGGGGCGCTTTTGGCCCGCCCTGGGCGTCATCTTCCTCATCTCGCTGGTCTTCGGAGCGGTCGGGCAGGTCATCTCGATCCCCTTCACCTTCCTCTCCAGCGGCCTGACGACGATCATCTCCCCCACCGGCGACCCCGCCCCGGCGGTGATCATCGGCACGATCGTGACCCTCCTCCTCGCGCAGGTGCTCACCCTCCTCATCCAGGCGGTCGCGGTCGTGGTGACCTCCACCGCGACCGCGCTCATCTACATCGACGCGCGGATGCGGCGCGAGGGCCTCGACCTCGACCTCATGGCGTACGTCGAGCAGCGCGATGCCGGGGCCACCGGCCTCGGCGACCCCTACCGAGCACACATCGGTCGCGAGATCGCCCCGCGTGCGGCGGCGCCGGCGCCCGTCCCCGGTGCGGCGCCGTACCCGCCCGCGGCCGGATATCCCGGCGCGGGATACACGGCGCCGGGCGCGACGTACGCTCCCCCGGCCGGGTACGCACCGGCAGGGGCACCCGCTCCCCCGGCGCCGGAGGCACCGGCCGCGTCGACACCGGACACCGCGCCGCAGTCTCCGGCCGCGCCGGCACCGACCCAGTGGGCGGCTCCGGGCGCCTCCGGATCCGAGGCCCCGCGCGAGTGAGGCCGCCGCTGACCGTCACGGCCGTGCCGCCGCTCCTCCCCGACGGGGACGAGGCACGGGAGTGGGCCGAGCGCGAGCTCGCCGACCCCGCCTACCGGATCGCCGAACCGACACCGCTCGATCGCGCGGCGCGCGCGGTCGTGGACTTCTTCACCGACCTCTTCTCCACGCCGCTCGACGGTGGCCTCGGCCCGACCGTCGCGCTCGTCGCGGCGATCGTGGCCGTCCTCCTCATCGGCGCCGCCTTCGCCGTGTGGGGGATGCCGCGTCGGCGCCCCCGGGCACCCGCGGCGTCGACGATCCTCTTCGGAGAGCGGGAGGACCGATCCGCCGACGACCTCCGACGGGCGGCGGACGAGCGCGCCCGCGCCGGCGACTTCGACGCCGCGGTGGTCCTGCGCTTCCGCGCCCTCGCGCGCGGATGCCTCGAGCGGGGAGTCGTCGACCTCCCTCCCGGCGCCACGGTGCACGCCTTCGCGCGCGCGGCAGCGGCATCCTTCCCCGCGTCGCGAGAAGGGCTGGACCGGGTCGCCGACGACTTCGACGATGTGCGCTACCTCCGAAAGCCCGGGTCAGCCGAGGCATACCGCCGCGTGAGCGAGGTCGACGACGAGATCCGCCGTGCCACGCCCCGCATCGCCGCGGCGGTTCCGGCATGAGCGCAGCATCCGTCTCCGAGCGGACGACCACGCGCGGACGGCGCATCGGCACGTGGATCGTGATCGCGCTCGTCCTGCTCCTGGTCGGGGCGGCCGGCGCCGCGATCTCGAGCCTGTCCGAATGGAGCCAGCGGGGGGTCCTGGACCCTGAGTCGGCGGGCCCTCAAGGCACCCGCGCGGTCGTGGAGATCCTGCGAGAGCAGGGCGTCGAGGTGCGCGTCGCCCGGTCTCGCGATGATGCCGCCGAGCTGCTCGAGGCCGGTGCGGCGACCCTCGTCCTGCCCGATGCCCCCGCACTGTCGGATGAGGCGTTGGCGGCCCTCGCCGACGAGGCCGCGGACGTCGTGCTGATCGAGCCGCGTTCGCGCACCCTGTCGATGTTCCTCGCGGATGCCGCACCCGGCGGAGTCGCCGACGGCGACGCGGTCGCCCCCGCCTGCACGCTGCCCGCCGCGGAGCGCGCCGGCGCGATCACGCCCGGAGTCCTGTATCTCGCGGGCGATGCCGCCACCGCCTGCTATCCGGTCGACGACGCCCACGCCCTGCTCGTCACCGAGGACGGCGATGCCTCGCGCAGCGCCGTGGACGGCCGGTCGATCATGACGAACGAGAACCTCGCCGCCGAGGGCAATGCCGCCCTGTCGCTGGCCCTTCTCGGGCAGAACCCCGTGGCGGTCTGGTACGTCCCGAGCGTCGCCGACTCCGACCTGGCGCCCGGCGACCTGTCGCTCGGAGAGCTCACTCCCCCGTGGGTGAGCCCCGTCATCGTGCTGCTCCTCGCGGCGGGCGTCGCCGCGGCGATCTGGCAGGGGCGCCGCTTCGGCCCGCTCGTCGCCGAGCGGCTTCCCGTGACCGTCCGCGCCGCCGAGACGACCCAGGGTCGCGCGCGCCTGTACGCCCAGACCCGCGACCGCACGCACGCGCTCGACGAGCTGCGGATCGCGGCCCTTCGACGCCTGGCCCGCGCGCTCGGCCTCGGCCCCGCGGCTTCCGCTGCGGAGATCGCCGACGCCGCGGCGCTGCGCACCGGCACCGACCGCGGCGTCGCCCGCGGCATCCTGATCGATGACCTCCCCGGCACCGACGAGCGCTTCGTCGCCGTCGCCGCGTCCCTGCGAGACCTCGAGGACGCCGTGCACGCGGCCGTCCGACCGGAAAGGAACACCCCGTGACCGATTCCCCGCTCACCCCCGCCGCCGAGGCCGACGCCGCGGCATCCGTCGGCGGCTCCTCCTTCGACGACGCGGCTCTGCGCGAGGCCATGAACCGCGTGCGCACCGAGGTCGGCAAGGCCGTCGTCGGACAGGACGGCACCGTCACCGGGCTCCTGATCGCGCTGCTGGCTCGCGGTCACGTGCTGCTGGAGGGTGTGCCGGGAGTCGCCAAGACGCTTCTCGTGCGCGCGTTCAGCACCGCCCTGGGCCTGGACACCAAGCGCATCCAGTTCACCCCGGACCTGATGCCCGGCGACGTGTCGGGTTCGCTCGTCTACGACGCGCGGACCGGCGAGTTCGAGTTCCGCGACGGACCGGTGTTCACCAACATCGTGCTCGCGGACGAGATCAACCGCACCCCGCCGAAGACCCAGTCCGCCCTCCTGGAGGCGATGGAGGAGCGCCAGGTGTCGACCGACGGCGTCTCGCGGCGTCTGCCCGACCCGTTCGTCGTCGCCGCCACGCAGAACCCGATCGAGCACGAGGGCACCTACACACTCCCCGAGGCGCAGCTGGACCGGTTCCTCCTGAAGCTCATCGTGGAGGCGCCGTCCCGCGAGGCCGAGATGACGGTGCTCCGCCGCCACGCGAGCGGGTTCGATCCGCGCGACCTCGCCGCCGCGGGCCTCGTGCGCGCCGCGAGCATCGACGAGGTCCACGCGGCGCAGCGTGCCGCGGCGCGGGTGGACGTCTCCGACGACCTCCTCGGCTACGTCGTCGATCTCGCCCAGGCCACCCGCCGGAGCCCCTCGGTGCAGGTGGGTGTGAGCCCCCGCGCGACCACGGCCCTCCTCGCCGCGGCGAAGGCATGGGCGTGGCTCGGTGGCTACCCCGCGATCACCCCCGATCACGTGCAGACCATGCTCGTGCCGACGTGGCGTCACCGCATCCGTCTCCGGGCGGATGCCGAGCTCGAGGGCGTCTCGGTCGACGCCGTCCTCACGTCGGTGCTGCAGCAGACCCGCGTGCCCGTCTGACCCGCCGTGTTCGTCACCGCCCGCCTCCCCCTGCTCGTCGCCGCCGGCGCCGTGCCGGTGGTGCTGCTGTCGCTCGCGGGCATCGACGCCTGGATCGCCGCCGGGGCGTGGCTGCTCCTGTGCATCGCCGTGACGCTCGTCGACGCCTTCGCCGCCCCCGATCCCGGCGACCTGCGCGTGGAGCGCTCCCTGCCGAGCAGGGCGCGCCTCGGCACGCCGGTGACCACCGACCTGACCCTCCGCAACGCGGGATCACGGCGCATCCGCGGGCGCGTGCGCGACGCCTGGCAGCCCACCGCGGGCGCGCCGGCCGACCGGCCGCGCATCGACATCCCCGCGGGTGAGGCGCGCACGCTGCACATCCCGCTGCTCCCCCGCCGGCGCGGCGAACTCACCTCGCGTTTCGTCGTCGTCCGCGCGGAGGGGCCGCTGCGGATCGCGGGACGCCAGCGCCGCCTCGACGCCCTCGGCGCCATCCGCGTGCTCCCGCCCTTCCACGCCCGTCGTCACCTGCCCTCGCGCCTCGCGCGTCTGCGCGAACTCGACGGCAACACCAGCGTGCAGGTGCGCGGACAGGGCACCGAGTTCGACAGCCTGCGCGAGTACGTCCGCGGAGACGACGTCCGCTCCATCGACTGGCGCGCCACCGCGCGCACGGGCACGACGATGCTCCGCACCTGGCGGCCCGAACGCGACCGGCACATCGTCATCGTCATCGACACCGGACGCACCTCCGCCGCGCGCGTCGGCGACGGCGTGCGCATGGATGCCGCGATGGAAGCGGCGCTGCTCCTCTCGGCGCTCGCGACCCGCGCGGGCGATCACGTTCACCTGGTCATGTTCGATCGCGCCGTCCGCGCCCGGGTGAGCCGCGAGGACGGACCGGCACTGCTCCCCGCTCTCGTGGACGCGATGGCACCGGTGGAACCGCAGCTGATCGACACCGATTGGGACACCGCGATCGCACAGGTCCGCGCGCTGACCTCCCGCCCGTCGCTCGTGGTGCTCCTGACGGCGCAGGACGCCGTGGGCGCCGCGCGCGGATTCCTCGCGACGCTGCCCGCGCTGACCCGCGATGCGGTCGTGCTCGTGGGCTCGGTCACCGAGGATGCGGCATCCGTTCCCGACCGTCCCGACGTCGATGACCTCTATGCGCAGGCGGCCGCGGCGCGCGCCGAGCGGGATGCGGCCGCGGTGGCTGCGGCGGTCGTCCGTGCCGGGGCCGATGCGATCGCCGGCTCACCGGACGACCTCCCCCCGCGGATCGCCGACCGCTACCTCGCCCTCAAGGCCGCAGGCCGCCTGTAGCGGAGCGCCGACACGCGAGGTCATTTCGCGCGGCGAGTCTGGGAAAAACCTGGGTGCGTCGGTACTCTCACGTCGAGGAAAGGAGTCCGCCATGTCGGATGCCGCCACCACCCCGTCCACGGCGACCAAGCTCGTCGCGGAGGCTCTGGGGACGTTTCTGCTGGTTTTCGGTGCGATCGGGACGGCGCTCGTCGCCGGAGAGGTCGTCGGAGTGCTCGGGATCTCGCTGGCCTTCGGTCTGACGATCCTCGCGGGCATCTACGCCTGGGGCCCGATCTCGGGCGGCCACTTCAACCCCGCGGTCACCGTGGGGCTCGCCGCCGCGGGACGTTTCGCCTGGAAGGACGCCCCGGCCTACATCATCGCCCAGGTCATCGGCGGGGCGCTCGGGACCACGCTCATCGTCCTCATCGGCCTGTTCGGCCCCGAGGGATGGCTCACCGCCGCGCAGGACGGCGGCTTCGCCAGCAACGGCTTCGGCGGGGCATCCCCCGGCGGCTTCGGACTGGGAGCGGCGATCATCGCCGAGATCCTGTTCACCGCGATCTTCGTGCTGATCATCCTCGGGGTCACGCACCCGCAGCGGGGCACGGCGGGCTTCGCCGGCATCGCGATCGGTCTCACCCTGACCCTGATCCACCTCGCCTCGATCCCGATCGACAACACCTCGGTCAACCCCGCCCGGTCGATCGCGACCGCCCTGTACGGCGGCGGTGAGGCACTCCTCCAGCTGTGGGTGTTCCTCGTCTTCCCGATCGTGGGCGCGCTCGTCGCGGGTCTGCTGCACCGCGCGCTGTTCGAGCCGAAGGGGTCGGTGCCCCCGGCCCCCAAGGAAGCACGCGTCAAGTAGCCCCGCCGTCGGTGAAGAACGCGGGAGAAATCGCGCGAAACGGGGCCGGAAATCCCCGACACGCCGAAGATCACCCCGGGGTTTGACGGGGGTCGCACACCGCGAACGACGACAGGCCCGCCCCGGAGGTTCCGAGGCGGGCCTGTCGTGTCGATCAGACGTCAGCGCGGTGTCAGCGCAGGTCGAACCGATCGAGCTCGGTGACCTTGCCCCAGGCCTTCACGAACTCGCGCACGAACTTCTCGTTCGCGTCGTCCGAGGCGTAGACCTCGGCGAGCGCGCGCAGCTCGGAGTTCGAGCCGAACAACAGGTCGGCACGCGTTCCGATGCCGACGACCTCGCCCGAGCCGTCCTTCGTGCCCTGGAACGCGTGGGCTCCCGGGTCGAGCGGCTTCCAGGTGGTGCCGAGGTCGAGGAGATTCACGAAGAAGTCGTTCGAGAGGACTCCCGGACGCTCGGTGAAGACGCCGAGCTGCGATCCGTCGTAGTTGGCGCCCAGCACGCGGAGCCCGCCGACGAGGACCGTCATCTCCGGCGCGCTGAGGGTGAGGAGGTTCGCCCTGTCGACCAGCAGGTACTCCGCCGGCAGCTCGGCGAGCGGGCCGTAGTAGTTGCGGAACCCGTCGGCGACCGGCTCGAGCCAGTCGAAGGACTCCACGTCGGTCTGCTCGATCGAGGCGTCGGTACGACCCGGGTGGAAGACCACCTGGGCCTCGACACCGGCATCCGCCGCCGCCTTCTCGACCCCCGCGTTGCCGGCGAGCACGATGAGGTCGGCCAGCGACACCTTCTTGCCGTCGGCGCGGTCGGCGTCGAACGAGGCCTTGATGCCCTCGAGCACGCCGAGCACCTTCTGCAGCTGGGCGGGGTTGTTGACGGCCCAGTCCTTCTGCGGGGCTAGCCGCACACGCGCGCCGTTGACGCCGCCGCGCTTGTCGCTGCCTCGGAAGGTGGATGCCGCGGCCCACGTGGTCGAGACGAGCTCGGCCACGGTCAGCCCGGAGTCCAGGATCTGCGCCTTCAGCGCCGCCGCGTCGGCGTCGTCGATGAGGACGTGGTCGACCGCGGGGATCGGGTCCTGCCAGATGAGGTCCTCTGCGGGGACCTCGGGGCCGAGGTAACGGGCCTTGGGTCCCATGTCGCGGTGAGTCAGCTTGAACCACGCGCGCGCGAACGCGTCGCCGAACGCCACCGGGTCCTCGAGGAAGCGGCGCGAGATCTTCTCGTATGCCGGGTCCATGCGAAGCGCCAGGTCGGTGGTCAGCATGCGCGGCTCACGACGCTGCGACGGGTCGTGGGCGAGGGGAACCATGTCGGCGCCTCCGCCGTTCTTCGGACGCCACTGGTGCGCGCCGGCCGGGCTCTTGGTGAGCTCCCAGTCGTAGGCGAACAGGATGTGGAAGAACTCGTTGTCCCAGCGGGTCGGGTGGTAGGTCCACGTCACCTCGAGGCCCGAGGTGATCGTGTCGTCGCCCTTGCCGGTGCCGTAGGAGTTGCTCCAGCCCAGGCCCTGCTCCTCGAGACCGGCGGCCTCGGGGTTCACGTCGAGGTGCGCGTCGGATGCCGCACCGTGGGTCTTGCCGAAGGTGTGCCCGCCGGCGATGAGCGCGACGGTTTCCTCGTCGTTCATGGCCATGCGGCCGAACGTCTCACGGATGTCGTGCGCGGCGAGCAGCGGGTCGGGGTTGCCCTCCGGGCCCTCGGGGTTGACGTAGATGAGACCCATGTGGGTCGCGCCGAGCGGACCGCGGAGCTTGCGGTCGGACCCGGTGAAGCGCTGGTCGCTTCCCATCCACTCGGTCTCGCCACCCCAGTACACGTCGTCGTCGGGCTCCCAGACGTCGGGGCGCCCACCGGCGAAGCCGAAGGTGTTGAAGCCCATGGACTCCAGCGCGACGTTGCCGGCGAGGATCATGAGGTCGGCCCACGATAGCGACTGGCCGTACTTCTTCTTCACGGGCCACAGAAGGCGCCGCGCCTTGTCGAGGTTGACGTTGTCGGGCCAGCTGTTCAGCGGCGCGAAGCGCTGCTGACCGGCACCGCCGCCACCGCGGCCGTCGGTGACGCGGTAGGTGCCCGCGGAGTGCCACGCCATGCGGATCATGAGCGGACCGTAGTGTCCGAAGTCGGCGGGCCACCAGTCCTGCGAGGTGGTCATCAGCTCTTCGATGTCCTTCTTCACCGCGGCGAGGTCGAGCGACGCGAACGCCTCGGCGTAGTCGAAGTCCTCACCGAGCGGGTTCGCCACGGCGGGGTTCTTCGCGAGGATCTTCAGGTTCAGCTTGTTCGGCCACCACACGCGGTTGGCCTCGCCCGCGGTGGGATGGGGCATCGAGGTGTGGACGACCGGGCAGCCGCCGGCTGCGGCCTCGGGCTCGTCGGTGACGGTGACGGACTGTTCGGGCTCGACCTCCCCGCCGACGCCGGCGGTGGCCTCATCGTGATGGGACATGGTGTTCCTTCCTCGAGGGGTGGGGTGACGGATGCCGGTTCAGGTGACGGGTGCGCCCGCACAGGCGGGGCACACCCCCCAGAACGTGACCTCCGCGGAGGCCACGGTGAACCCGCGGGAGTGGGAGGGGGTCAGGCACGGCGCTTCGCCGACGACGCAGTCCACGTCTTCCACCGCGCCGCAGCGCGAGCAGACGAGGTGGTGGTGGTTGTCGCCGACGCGGAGCTCGTACATCCCCGCGCGCCCGGCCGGCTCGATCCGGCGGGCGATGCCCGCGTCGGTGAAGTCGCCGAGGGCGTTGTACACCGACTGACGGCTGGCGCCCGGCATCCGTTCGACGACGAGCGGGAAGAGCTCGTCGACGGAGGAGTGCGGGCGTGCCGCGAGCGCGCCGAGCACCGCTCGTCGCGACTCGGTGACCCTCAGGCCCGCGTCGCGCAGAACGGCGCTCGCGTCGGGTCCGGAGTGGTCGTCATGCACCCCGCCATCCTAACCCTTTTTTGATCAGATCAAAAGAAGAGCGGATGCCGGATCACCCGGCGACGAGGGTCGGGGTGCCGGCGTCCGCCTCGTCGAGATCGCCCGTCTCCCCCAGCCGGACGGCGCGTCGCCCCACGACCAGCATGTAGACGAGGAACAGGGCGAGGGCGAGCGCGCCGATGCCGATCTTGATCGGCCACGGCCACGGCTGCGCGGTCACGAAACCCTCGATGAGACCCGAAACGGCGAGCGCGATGACAAGCCCGATGGCGATGGTCGCCAGCGATCGTCCGGCCGCGGCGAGGGCCTCTCCGCGCGAGCGTCGGCCGGGCGCCACCCACGCCCAGAAGATGTGCAGGCCCGCCGCCCCCGCGACGAAGATCGACGTGAGCTCGAGCAGCCCGTGCGGGAGGATGAAGAGCAGGAACACGTCGCCCCGGTCGAAGGCGAGCATGATGGCGGCGGCTGTTCCGACGCCCACGGCGTTCTGAACCAGCACCATCAGCGGCCAGATGCCGGTGATGCCGAACAGGACGCACTGCGCGGCGATCCAGGCGTTGTTGGTCCACACCGTCCCGGCGAAGACCGCCGCGGGGTTCTCGCTGTAGTAGTCCGTGAACTGCTCTTCGGCGTACTGCTCGAGCTGCAGCTGCGGGCCGAGGCTCGCCACGAGCGCCGGGTCGCCCGAGACCCAGAACGCCACGACCGCGCCTGTGGCGATGAACGCGAGCGCGATCACGAGCGTGGTCCAGCGCACGCGGTACAGCGCCGCGGGCAGCTGGAGCACGAAGAAGCGCGGGATCTGTCGCATGACGTTCTCCGGCGCCCCGGTGAGCTTCAGCCGGGCGCGGGCGAGGACGGTCGAGAGGTAGTCGCCCTGTGTGGTGCGACCGGCGGAGGTCTTGAGGTCGGCGAGATCCGCGGATGCCGCGCGGTACCGCTCGACGAGCTCATCGATCTCGGCTCCGGTGAGGTGACGCTGCCGGCTCAGGGCGTCGAGGCGCGCCCACTCCTCGCGCCGTGCGGAGGTCAGGGCGTCGAGGTCCATTTGATTTACTGTACCCATGGCCGCCGACCCGATCCTCGTCCAGATCCATCAGGACGAGGTGCTCACCGGGGAGGCCGTCGCCCTCGACGTGCAGCCGGTCGGCTTCTTCCTGCGGGCCCTCGGCGTCCTCATCGACATGCTGGCGAGTCTCGTGCTCCTCCTGCTCTTCGCGCTCGTGGCGTCCTGGATGGTCGGCGCCGGCGTCGTGGACGAGACCGTCGTCCCGATCCTCACCATCGTGATGGTGGTCCTCGTCCTGGTCGTCCTGCCCACCGTGGTCGAGACGACCACGCGCGGGCGGAGCCTCGGCCGACTCGCGGTCGGCGGGCGGATCGTCCGCGCCGACGGCGGGGCATCCGGATTCCGACAGGCCTTCATCCGGGCGCTCACCGGCGTCCTCGAACTGTGGTTCACCTTCGGCGCCCTCGCGGCGATCGTGGGGGCCTTCACGCCGCGGTCCCAGCGCCTCGGCGATCTGCTGGCCGGCACCTACTCCGAGCGCACGCGGACGCCGAAGCTCGTCGACACCCCGCTCCCCGTCCCGCCGCCGCTGGCCGCGTGGGCCGAGATCGCCGACGTCGCGCGCCTTCCCGACCCGCTCGCGCGCCGCATCGCGCGGTTCGCGGTGTCGGCCCCGAACCTCGATCCGGCCGTGCGGGCACGGCTCGCCGCATCCCTCGTCGAGGAGTCCCGCGCGTTCGTCTCTCCGCTTCCGACGATGGATGCCGAGACCGTGCTGCGCGGTATCACCGCCGTCCGTCGCGAGCGCGAGGAGCGGGCCCTGCAGCTCCGCGCCGAGCGCGTCGACACCCTCGCCCGGCACGCCGGCGACCCGCCCCGCGGCTTCCCCGCCCGCTGAACCGCGGGCCCGCGGAACCGCACACGCGAAGAGCCCCGGGCTCGACGCCCGGGGCTCTCTGCGAGCGTCAGTAGCGGTAGTGCTCGAGCTTGTAAGGCCCCTCGACCGGCACGCCGATGTAGGCGGCCTGGTCACGGGTGAGCTCGGTGAGCTGCACGCCGAGGGCGTCGAGGTGCAGGCGCGCGACCTTCTCGTCGAGGTGCTTGGGGAGCACGTAGACCCCGGTGGGGTACTCCTCGCGCTTGGTGTACAGCTCGAGCTGGGCGAGCACCTGGTTGGTGAAGGATGCGCTCATGACGAACGAGGGGTGGCCGGTGGCGTTCCCGAGGTTCATCAGGCGGCCCTCGCTGAGGATCAGGACGCTGCGGCCGTTCGGCAGGCGCCACTCGTGCACCTGCGGCTTGATCTCGATGCGCTCGGCACCGGGCAGCGACTCGAGCGCGGCCATGTCGATCTCGTTGTCGAAGTGGCCGACGTTGCCGACGATCGCGAGGTGCTTCAGCGACAGCAGGTCATCGACCGTCACGACGTCCTTGTTGCCGGTCCCGGTGATGAGGATGTCGATCTGGTCGGCGACGTCGGTCAGACGCGCGACCTGGTAGCCGTCCATCGCGGCCTGGAGTGCGCAGATCGGGTCGACCTCGCTGACGATGACCCGCGCGCCCTGACCGCGGAGCGCCTCCGCCGCACCCTTGCCGACATCGCCGTACCCGGCGACGAAGGCGACCTTCCCGCCCACGAGGACGTCGGTGGCGCGGTTGATCCCGTCGGGAAGCGAGTGACGGATGCCGTACTTGTTGTCGAACTTCGACTTCGTGACCGAGTCGTTGACGTTGATCGCGGGGAAGAGCAGCTCACCCGCCGCGAAGAGCTCGTACAGGCGGTGGACGCCGGTCGTGGTCTCCTCGGTGACGCCGATGATTCCCTCGGCCATGCGGGTGAAGCGCTGCGGATCGCGGGTGAGGCTCGCGCGCAGGATGTCGAGGATGACCCGGTACTCGCCGGAGTCGCCCGCGGCGGCATCCGGCACTGCTCCCTCGCGCTCGAACTGGACGCCCTTGTGCACCAGGAGCGTCGCGTCTCCCCCGTCGTCGAGGATGAGGTTCGGACCGTCGGCGCCCTCGGCGCTCCAGTCGAAGATGCGGTCGGTGCAGCGCCAGTACTCCTCGAGCGTCTCGCCCTTCCACGCGAAGACGGGGACGCCGGCGGGAGCGTCGACCGTACCGGTCGGGCCGACCACGACGGCCGCGGCGGCTTCGTCCTGCGTGGAGAAGATGTTGCAGCTGGCCCAGCGCACCTGCGCACCGAGGCTCACGAGCGTCTCGATGAGGACGGCGGTCTGCACCGTCATGTGCAGGGACCCCGCGATCCGCGCGCCCTTGAGCGGCTGCAGCGGACCGAACTCCTCGCGGAGGGCCATGAGGCCCGGCATCTCGTTCTCGGCGAGGCGGAGCTGGTGGCGTCCGGCCTCGGCGAGGCTCAGATCGGCGACCTCGAAGTCGAGGGCGGGAACGGCGGGAGCAGCGGCGGTGTCGATGGACATTCCGCCATTGTCCCACGCGCCGGATCGAGGCCGGCGGCGTGCGTCAGACGCGCAACGTCTCGTGACGGACGACGACCCACCCGCGGGGGACGGAGAGTCGATCGGTGTGGATGGCGCACAGATCGTGGGCGTGCGGGTCGTTGCCCGCTCCCAGCGGGCCGAGGGCCGCCATCTGATCGCCGTAGTCGTACGTCAGGGTCGTCACGGCCTCGCGGGCGCACCCGACCTTGGAACACAGTCTCTCGCGCATCGCCTCGACCCTAACCGCGAAGGACGCGAGTCGGACGGATGCCGCGCCGCACGACGTAGGCTGTGTCCATGGCATGGCGGCGTACGCGCACTCCGGAGAAGGCTCCGGCCCGTCGCTCCCGGCACGGTCGGCACGGACGCGAGGGCCGCAGCGCCGTGGTCCGTCCTCCGCTCCCGCCGCTGGACACCCGGGTCGAGCGGTTCGACCTCGCCGTCGGCACCGCGGTGGAGTTCCTCCGCTCGGCGTGGCCCGAGCTGCGCGAGGTCCGGTTCGAGATCGCCGAGATGCCCACGGCGGCGGATGCCGACGGCATCCCGCGCTGGAGCGTGCTGACGGACGAGCGTCGCATCGTGCTCTACCGACTGCCGATCGAGCGCCTCGGCCACCCGCACCGCGACGACGACCTGCACCGGCGCATGATCGTCGAGGGTGCCGTCTTCCGTGCCGCCGCACAGTATCTCGACCGTGATCCGTGGGATCTCGGTCACGACCGCTTCCACTGACGCGGCGTCCCTTCCTCAGGGGTAGACGATGATCGGCGGAGCCGCGGCATCCGCCGGCCACACGGGGTAGCCCGCGAGGGCGCCGTCGCCCGAGAGCGACACCGCCGCACGGACGGGCACGGATGCCGCGTCCAGCGTGTACACGGTCTGCGGAGCCAGCCGCAGGGTCGTGCTCTCCCCCGCCAGGACGATGACCTCGACGCGGGACCCGCCGTCGACGGCGGCGAGGACGACGGTGGCGTCCTGGTCGCCGGGGTTCTGCAGGGTCAGCACGGGTTCGGGACCGGCTGGAGTGGCGAAGACGCTCGGGACGTCGACGAGCGGCGCGGGCGTGTACCACGCGAAGTCATCGCCCGCCTCGAAGCCCGTGGCCTGCCAGACGGCGCTGACGACCGGCTGATCGGCCGCGACACCGACGGTGTAGCTGCCGTTCTCGAGCCCGCCGAGGTCGACCTCGAGCGGCTCGCCGGCGACGAGGTCGACCTCGGTCGGGGTGAGGGCGGGGGTCGAGGATCCCACGGGCGTCACGGTCACGCGGACCGTGGCGTCCGCGGACGGCGAGAGCACGCGCACCAGGGTGGGCACCTGGGCCGCGTCGACCGTTCCGCCGGTGACCGTGACGCCGAGGATCGCGGCATCCGTCGCCGGCTGCGCGAGGGCGCCGACCTGGTCGACGCCGCCGGCGGTGAGGGTGCGCGTGATGCTCGACTGCAGCGACGCCTGCACGGGGGCACCGGTCGCCTGCACGCGCACGACCGGGCGCTCTTCGCCGATGGCGAGGCCTGCGAGCGGAACGACGCCCTGCGAACGCGGCGGCACCACGACGCCCGCGCCGCCCGGCGGGACGGTGAGCCCCTCCGCGCCGAACACGGCGAGCTCGACGGTCGCGGCGACGTCCCCCGGGTTGCTCAGCACGACGAGGTCAGCGGCTCCGGTGGCGGCAGAGCCGCCCACGAGCCAGGACTCCAGCAGCGGAGGGCGACACGCGGATGCCGCGTACCCGGCGAGGTCGGGCTCGGCGATCTGCGCGGAGGAGGCGGCGGCGATGTCGGCGCGGGTGCGGCCCTCGGGGAGCGCCGTGAACGCGGCACCTCCTTGGCCTTCGGTGAGGAACGGCGCATCGAGCGCGGCGGCATCGGGAACGGGCACCTCCGCGCGTGCTCCCGCCATGACCGCCGCCGTCGCGGCGATGCTCAGCCCGTCGGCGGCGACGGGGTCGCGCCCGAGCGAGAGGAGCCCCCCGCCGCAGGCGAGGACCACGGGAGCGGGCGCGGGGACCGCGGCGATCTCGGCGGGATCGCGCTGGATCGTCGGCCATGGCGCGGTGAGCCCGGCGACCACGGCGACCACGACACCGGCCGCCACCGCTCCGCCGCCGATCAGGCGCGCGCCGGTGCGGGCGGCGCGGCGGCCCCGGCCCTCACTCATACGGATGCTCCTGTCGTGGGGCCGACGGTGCGCGGCGTCCGGCGCGCCTCGCGCCGGGACGCGGCGGTGGGGACGGCCAGCAGCAGCGCGATGCCGACGACGACGAGCTGCGAGATGGCGATGGCCGTGGCGATGTCGCGGATCGCGGTCGGCTCGGCCGGGCGGGGGGTGATCTCGGGGGTGATGCGCCAGAGCGTGCCGCGGGCGGTCTCGCCGACCCCGTCGAGCGTGCCGCGCTGCGCGATCGCGTTCGCCGCCGACAGGCGGGTGCCGCGGGCGATGTCGGATTCCGGCGGCGCGGCCGAGGCGAGGAGGACGAATCCGACTCCGCGCGAGGCGAGCGCCTCGACGGCGCCGTCGGCCGACGACGTGACGAGGTCGGCGGCGATCTCGGCGACGAGGACATCCGCCGGCGCGGCGACGGTGCGGGTGCGCAGCGACGTCGCCTGACCGTCGAGGGTCTCGGTGGCGCCCCACACGACGCGCGCCGAGAGGCCGCCGTCGTTCTGAGGCGTGAGGATCATGGTGCCGACGTCGGGATCGCCGCGCCCTTCGGCGCTGACGTAGGCCGGGAGGGTCGAGGCGGGGCCGTCGGTGAGGTTCGAGGTGCCGCGTGCGACGGCGGTGAGGGCGGGCACGGCGAGGACGAGGATGCTCAGGCACGCTGCCGCCCCCACGAGGACCCGCGTCCACCGCGCGGGGGCGGGAAGCCCTGCGTCGAGGGTCACGGTCGCTCCGCCGACCAGCCCGAGCCAGGCGAGACTGAGGGCCGCTCCCGGCCAGGTCGGCACGGGGACGGACTGCGCGAACGACACCGCGATCCCCACCGCGGCGAAGGCCGTGCCGAGACCGAGCGTCGTGATCACGAGCATCGCGACACCCTGCGGCCACCGACGGGTGACGGGGGCGAGGAGGGCGAGGACCAGCACCGGGGCGGCGAGGAGCGGCACCCACCAGGACGGGACATCGCCGAGGAACGACGTCCAGCCGAGGAGATCCGGTGCGGGGATGCCGAACACGAGCAGGGTGCGGCCCGCCGCATCGGCGGCCACCTGCGCTCCGGTCCACACGGCGCCGGGGTCGGCGAGGAGCGCCCACCCGTCACCATCGGCGATCGCGCGCCAGATCAGCGGCACGGCGAAGACGACGAGCGGCACGATGACCCACACCAGCCGGCTGGCGCCGCGACCGCCGAGCGCGGTGAGGACGACGAGCACCGCCAGGAACCACAGCACCACGAGCGCGGGGACGAGAGAGGGGGATGCCGCCGCGACGGCGACCACGAGGAGCGACGCCATGCCCGCGCCGGTCCAGGAGCGGTGGGCGACCGAGCCCGCGACGAACAGCCACGGGAGGAGCAGGTGCAGCAGCACGGCCGCCGGACGCCCCGTGGTCAGCGCCGCGAGGAACGTCGGGGCCAGGGCCCACAGGACGCCGGCGACGATGCGCAGCGACGACCGCTCGGTCAGGCGGGTCGCGGCGAACCAGCCGCCGAGCGCGGCGAGCGGCAGGGCGGCGACCCACAGGATCACCAGCGAGAGCGAGGGCGCCCACGGCGTGAACGATCCGACGATCGCGACGAGGGCCGCGAAGGGATCGGCGGGGGCGATCGTGTCGAAGCCCTCGGCGCGGAGTCCGAAGCGCGTCTGCGCCCACAGCTGGCCGAGGTCCGCGCTCAGCGGCAGCACTCCTCCGCCGCCGAGGACGGGCCAGGCCAGAAGCGCGGGGAAGGCGGCGATCGACACCACGAGGGCGCCGAGGACGAGCCACGGCGCGCCACCCGAGAAGAAGCGCAGCTCGCCGCGGCGGTGCGCGCCCGCGACGAGATCGTCGACGGGCTCGTGGTCGAGCCGTTCGCGGAACTCGGCGCGCGACATCCGCAGCTGGTCCAGCTGCCGCCACGACATCGTCCGGTTCTTCGCGATCCGTCGTCGCGCACGGACGACGGCCGCCAGCCGCACGGCGACGAGGATCGACGCGGCCCACTCGGGGGCGATGAGACCGGGGTCTTTGCGCAGGAGGTGCAGCAGCGAGCGCGCCACGGCGAGCGGGAGCAGGGAGAGCCAGTGCAGCGGCACGACGAACCAGGGCGCGTACGCCAAGCGGCGGTGCAGCTGCGCGGTGCGCGACGACAGGGCCGCCGCGCGGCGCCGACCGGCTGTCAGCGGCTCGGGTTCACCCGCGACGCCGTCGCCGGCGGTGGCCACGACGGCGCTGGAGACGAGCGAGACCCGGTCGCCTGCGAGACGCGCGCGGATGCCGAGGTCGAGGCCCTCGTCGGCCCCGAGGAGCGCGCGGTCGAGGCCGTCGAGCGCGCGCCAGCGGTCGGATCGGACGAGGATGCCGCGGACGTCGGCGCCGAGGGCGTCCTCGCGCGCGTCGTGCTGGCCCTGGTCGAGCTCGCCGTCGGAGACCCCCACGGCCCGTCCCCCGCGGGTCATCGTCACGCCGAGCGAGACGATCTCGGTCCGATCGTCCCAGCGGACGACCTTCGGGGCGACGTAGGCGACCGTCGGCGAGAGCTCGAGGATGCCGGCGAGGCGCTCGAGCGCGTCCGGCTCGGGCGCGGTGTCCTGGGCGAGGAGCCATACCGCGTCGCCGTCCAGGCGCCGGGTGGCGAGAGCGACGGCTTCGGCGTAACGGGTCGAGGCCGGCGCGGTGATCACGCCCTCCGCGGGCGCCGCGGAGACGACGTCGCGGACGCCGGGGTCATCGCCGCACACCACGATCGTGAGCACATCGACCGGGCGCGTCTGCGCGCGCAGCGACGCCAGCGTGCGACGCAGGTGGTACGCGGCCGGCGTGCGCCCGTCGGGGCGCACCACGAGGAGGGCGTGAACTCGGAGGGGCATGACGGGGAAAGCCTAGGCGGGGGCGGCGCGGGGTCGTGGCGCACGCGCCGTGGCGCGCGGAGCGCGGTGCGGGCGGGAGCGGCTGCCGCTCAGCTCGCGCGGCGCTTGAGCTTGCGACGCTCGCGTTCGCTGAGGCCGCCCCAGATGCCGAATCGCTCGTCATTGGCCAGCGCGTACTCGAGGCACTCGGTGCGCACGTCGCACGTGGTGCACACGCGCTTGGCGTCGCGGGTCGATCCGCCCTTCTCCGGGAAGAAGGCCTCCGGGTCGGTCTGGGCGCACAGGGCGTCGGTCTGCCAGGCGAGGGCGTTGTCCTCTTCCTCCACGGCCGGCCGGCGCACACCCGGCACACCGAGGTTGACCGGATCGACGAACCAGTCTTCTGGAACGCCGGAACGATAGTGCGAAGTCGTCATCTCTCGTTCTCCCCCCTGGGAATCCCCCATCACGCGTTTTGCGCTTGAGTAATTACACCCGTGTCATTCCCGGAGGTCAAGTCGCAGATAGTAAATCCTCAACCCGGTATTGAACCTTTGCGACGCGCCGGGCGTGTCGAACCGTTCGATAACGGTCCGACCCTCACCGCCCCGGCGTCGCGACGAAGACGGTGCCGGTCCCGCGGAGGGTCAGCGGCCCCTCGTCGGCGCTCGCGAACACCGCCTGTCCGGGGCGGAGGCGCACGGCATCCGATCCCGCAGAGGAGACCTCCACGTCGCCCGCGACGGCGAGCGCGATCGCATCGCCGGATGCCGGGAGCTCGACGTCGTCGCCGGCGACGTCGGCGCGCACGAGGGCGAAGTCCGACACCGGCACCGGGTACTGCACGATCCCGGCCGAAACGGCCTCGGCGGCGACGGTGGGCGCGGCGGAGGGCCGGGCATCCAGGACGCTCAGGAGTTCGTCGATGTCGATGTGCTTCGGGGTGAGCCCGCCGCGGAGGACGTTGTCGCTCGCGGCCATCAGCTCGACGCCGAGGCCGGACAGGTAGGCGTGCAGGACGCCGGCGGGGACGAAGAGCCCCTCGCCCTCACGGAGCTCGACGAGGTTCATCAGCATCGCCACGACGATCCCGGGGTCGCCGGGGTACGCCGCCTCGAGCTCCGCCACGAGGGCGAGCTCGGCGGCGAACTCCTCCGACGTCGCCGCGAGCGCGGCGTCGATGACGGCGCGGGTGTCGCCGTCGGAGGAGGGCGCGAGCACCCACTCGATGACGTCCGCGAGCGAATCGACCGCCGTGGCCAGGCGCTCGGCGAGCGGCGCCGCCGACAGACCCAGCTCGGCGATGAAGCGGCGGGTGGTGTCCAGGTCGCGGATGCCGGCGAGCGCCCGGAACGTCGGACTCACCGCCACGATGAGCTCGGGCTTGTGGTTCGCGTCGCGGTACGTGCGCGTCGGGGCGTCGCGATCGATGCCGGCGGCCTCTTCCCGCGCGAAGCCCTCGATCGCCTGCGGACGCGACGGGTGGGCCTGGATCGAGAGCGGCGACCCCGCCGCCAGGAGCTTCAGCAGGTACGGCAGCGCCTGCTCCTGGGCATCCGTCGCCCCCAGGACCTCGTCGAGACGTCCGTCGGGGGTCTCGGCCGGGTCGCCGGGGTGAGCGCCGAACCACACCTCGGCCTCGGGGCGTCCGGAGGGCTCGCGCCCCTCGAGTTCGGCGATCAGCGTCGTCGAGCCCCAGGCGTAGTCGCGCGGCTCATTGCGGAGGGGTGCCAGCATGCCCCCACTTTATTCGGCGGGCCCTCGCTCGCCCGTCGCGCGCGCAGGAGGGGCGCGGGCGGCGGGGGTACCCTGAGGGACGATGGCCGTCCACTCGAAGCACCCCGCGTCGGCACCGCCGACCGCTCCGGTGCGCGAGAAAACCGGACACCTGCTGCTCCGGGGCTGGTGCATCCTCGTGCTCGTGCTCGCCCTGGGCGGCACCGCGTGGGTGAACGCGTTCGGCGAGACGGTCGCCGCGGTCGGGGCGATCGCCTCCGGCATCCTGTCGGTGATCCTGTGGGTCGTCGTGCGGCCGCCGGTCCAGTGGCGGCGTCTGCCGTGGTTCGCCGTGGCGTACGTCGCGTGGGCGACGGCCTCCCTCCTCTGGTCGGCATGGCCGGCGACGACGGCGCTGACGCTGCTTCTGCTCTACATCACCACCGTGCAGGCCCTCTTCGTCGGCACCGTTCTGACGTGGGCCGAGCTCGTGCGCGCCGTCGCGTCGGCGCTGAAGTGGGTCATCGGCCTCTCGCTCGCCTTCGAGCTGTGGGTGTCGCTGTTCATCGGCGGACCGCTCCTCCCGGGTTTCATCATCCCGAGTGAGCCGGCAGCGGATCCGATCCTGTATTGGTCGCGCGACAACCTGTTCGACGGCGGACGCATCCAGGGGATCATGGGCAACGCCAACCTCCTCGGCTCGGTCGCTCTTCTCGCCATCATCGTCTTCGCAGTGCGCCTGGGTGCACGCGCGCCTCGACGGGTCACGCTGTGGATCTGGATCGCCGTGTCGGCCTACCTGCTGGTGCGCTCCTCGTCGGCCACGGCGTTCGTGGCCGGAGCGATGGTCGTCGTCGTGCTCGTCACCGTGCTGCTCATGCGCCGCGCACGCCGCCCCGGCGAGCGCACCCGCTACTACATCGCCTACGCCGTGATCGCGATCGGCGGCGGGATCACACTGTGGACCCTCCGCGACACGATCTTCGGCGCGCTCGGTCGCGACTCCGACCTCACCGGGCGCGAGCAGATCTGGGAGCAGGTGCTCGCCCGCGCGAACGAGCACCCCGTGATCGGGTGGGGCTTCGCCACGCCCTGGCTCCCCTCCGACCCCGCCTTCGACCGCTGGATCGTCGACCACGGCCAGACGGTGATGCAGGCCCACAACGTGTGGGTGGACGTCTACCTGCAGCTCGGTGCGATCGGCGTCGCCCTGCTCGGACTCGTGTACCTGGCCTTCGTGTGGCGGGCCTGGTTCTTCGCCGTCGACCGCCCCCGCTGGGACCTCCGCGCCGACCGCCCCTACTCCGCGCTCACGCTCCTCCCGACGCTCGTGGGAGCCGTGGTGCTCGTCCAGGGCTTCGCCGAGTCCACGCCGCTGCTGCTGTGGGGATGGATGTTCGTGGTCATGTTCGGCGCGAAGATCAAGCAGTCGCCGCACGTCGGCGTCGGGCCCGCCGAGCAGAGCGCGGCCATCGAGCGCGGCGAACCGGCGAAGCAGGCCCCGTGAGCGGCGGGGGAACCCCCTCCTCCGGTTCCTCCGGGTGGGTGACGACTCTCCTCGCCTCGGCATCCTTCGCCCGCGCCTACACGCTCACCGTCTTCGCGGCGGTGTTCGCGTCGTTCGCCATCGAGCGGCTCATGAGCCCGACCACGTACGTGACGATCGTCGCCGGGCTCTGCCTCCTCGGCATCGGAATCCTCATCGCGCGGCGCGACGAGATCGCACTCCTGCGGCTCGTCCCGTTCACGGTGCTCGCGTTCATCGCGTGGGCGACGATCAGCGCGGTCTGGAGCACGGATGCCGCCGCCACGCTGCGGAACGCCCTCACCCTCGCGGGGATCGGGCTCCTGGCCGTCGTCATCGGCCACATCCGCGACACCCTGCAGACCGTTCGCGCGCTCGGCGATGTGCTGCGGACGCTCCTCGGCATCTCGCTGGGCGTGGAGATCCTCTCCGGCATCCTCCTGGACACGCCCTTCCGCTTCCTCGCCGTCGAGGGGAACCTCGCCTCGCTCGGGCCGGTCCAGGGCATCTTCGGCACCCGCAACCTGCTGGGCTTCGTCGCGGTGCTCGCCCTCATCACCTTCCTCATCGAGTACCGCACGCAGTCGGTGCGCACCGGGGTGTCGGTCGCCTCGGTGATCCTCGCGGGGTCGCTCGCCGCGTTCAGCGACTCCCCCACCGTCCTCGTCCTCGCTGTCGCCGTCGGCCTCGCCGTCCTCGCGCTGGTGCTGGTGCGCCGCGTGCGCCCCGCCCGCCGACGTGCCGTGCAGTTCACCCTCGGCGGGGTCGTCGTCGTGGGGATCGCCGTCGGCTACGCGCTGCGGCATCCGATCGTCGCCCTCCTCGGCGCGGGCACCGACTTCTCGATGCGCGTCGACCTGTGGAACCTGATGGTCGACTACCTGCGCTTCCGCCCCGTCCAGGGGTGGGGCTGGTACGGCCCGTGGGACGACGGCGAGTTCCCCTTCAACGCCCTGAACTTCGCGCTGCGCTCGGACCACGCCACCGGCCTCAACTCCTATTTCGACGTGCTCCTCCAGCTCGGCTGGCTGGGCCTCCTCCTCTTCTTCGCCCTCGCCGGCATCGCGCTGGTGCGCTCGTGGCTGGTGGCGACCGAACGCCGCTCGGTCGTCTACGCCTGGACGCCCCTCCTCCTCGTCGCCCTCCTCGTCGACTCGATGTTCGAGAGCTTCACCCTCACCGGCCTCGGCTGGCTCATGCTCGTGCTCTGCGCCGTCCGCGCCGGCCAGTCGCGCTCGTGGCGCGAGCGCATCGGCGAGCGCCTCGACCCGAGCCTTCCGCCCGCCGCACCGGGGCTGTAGAGCGGCATCCGCCCCTCCCGGGGAACGCGAAAGCGGGCACGGTAGGCTTACGCCTCGGCCCGACGCCCTCGGCGCCCCCGCGAGCCCCTTCGGAGAAGCCCCGTGCCCCACGTCCTGCAGAACGTCGTCTTCCCGACCGACCGCGATCCGGACCTCCTGCCCCTGTACGTCGACCCGGAGACCTGGTCGGTCATCGATGAGGAGCCCGTGCGCGTATCGAACCGCGCACAGCTGGGGAACATCCTCGGTCGCACCACGGCCCGGATCGTCGCCGGCCGACGGGTGTCGTTCGGCACCTACTTCAACGCCTTCCCCGCGTCGTACTGGCAGCACTGGACTGCGGTGCGGCAGGTCACTCTGACCGTCGACACCGAGGGCATGGCGACGATCCTCGTCTACCGCTCGAACGGAGCCGGCGTCCGTCAGCGCCTCGAGACCCGCGAGGTCGAAGGAGCCACGCATTCGACTTTCGATCTCGTGCTCGACCAGTACAGCGACGGCGGCTTCATCTGGTTCGACATCGTCGCCGACGACGACACGGCGATCTTCCGCGGCGCGCAGTACAGCACGGAGCAGGAGCCCGCCCGCGCCGGCAAGGCCTCGATCGGCATCACCACGTACAACAAGCCCGACTACTGCGTCGGCACGCTCCAGGCACTCGCGGCCGAACCGGAGGTGCTCGAACTCATCGACCGCATCTTCCTGGTCGATCAGGGTGACCGACGCGTCGACGGCGAAGCCGAGTATCCCGACGTCGCCGCGTCCCTCGGCGACACGCTGCAGGTCATCACCCAGCCGAACCTCGGCGGGTCGGGCGGATTCGCCCGCGCGATGTCTGAGTCGCTCGAGCGCCCCGAGAGCGACTTCGTGCAGCTCCTCGACGACGACGTGCGGATCGAGCCCGAGTCTCTCCGACGCTCGGTCGTTTTCGGTCGTTTTGCGAGCACCCCCACAATCGTCGGCGCGCACATGTTCGACCTCCTCGACCGGCCGAAGCTGCACGCGTGGGCCGAGGTCATCGACGACGCGCCCTTCATGTGGCGTGCGCTCTATCAGGAGAAGCTGCCGCACGATTTCAGCGTCGCCAACCTCCGGCAGTCGCCGATCCTGCACCAGCGACTGGATGCCGACTACAACGGCTGGTGGATGTGCCTCATCCCCCTGTCGATCATCCGCGAGGTGGGCCTCGCCCTTCCGGCGTTCATCAAGTGGGACGACGCGGAGTTCTGCATCCGCGCCCGGAACGCCGGCTACCCCACGGTGTCGATGCCCGGCGTCGCGCTGTGGCACGTCTCGTGGGTCGGCAAGGACGACTCGATCGATTGGCAGGCGTACTTTCACGCGCGCAACCGGATCGTCGCCGCGCTCCTGCACTCCCCCGTGCCCGACGGCGGCACACTCCTCCGGCACAGCCGCCGGGTCGACCTCAAGCACCTGATGATGATGCAGTACTACCCGGTCGCGCTCCGCCACCGGGCGCTGCGCGACATCCTCTCGGGACCCCAGCACATGCGCGCGAACCTCGCCACGGCGATGCCCGCGGCGCGTGCCCTCGCGAAGTCCTTCCCCGAGACCGTGGTGCACAAGGACGCCGGCGTGCCGCTGCGCGCCCGCCGCGGACGTGTGGTGTTCAGCAAGCTCAAGAATCACGAGTTCGACAGCCCTCGCGGCATGCGGCTGCGCTGGTTCACCGCGACCACGCTCATCGCGCATTGGCTGCACGCACCGAAGCCCGAGAACGTCAGCCACCCCGAGGTCGAGTTCGGCAAGCTGGACGCGCACTGGTGGCGGGTTCCGCTCTACGACAGTGCGCTGGTCAGCGCCGCCGACGGCTCGGGCAAGAACATCTACACCCGCGACCGCGCCCAGTACCGACGGATGCTGCGCGACACCGTCCTCCTCCACCGCCGTCTCCGGCGCGAGTGGCCCGCCCTGTCGGCGAAGTACCGCGCGGCAGCGGCGGAGCTGAGCTCGGTCGACGCGTGGCGGCGGACGTTCGGAGAGGCCTCGTGAGCGGCATCAGCGCATTCGATCCGGCATCCGCGACGATCGCGATCGTCACCTACAACCGTTCGGGGCTGCTCACGCGGCTTCTCGGGAGCATCGCGTCGATGGAGCCGAAGCCCGGACACGTCGTCATCATCGACAACGCCTCGACCGACGACACCGGTGACGTCGTGGAGTCCTTCCGCGACACGATCGGTGCCGAGCTGGTCTACCGCCGCATGGAGACCAACACCGGCGGTTCCGGCGGCTTCAGCGAGGGCATGCGCGTCGCGCACGAGATCGGCTCCACCTGGATCTGGCTCATGGACGACGACGTCGAGGTCATCCCCGACGGCCTGGCGAAGATGGGCAAGTGGGCTCCGCGCTTCCAGAGCATCCAGGGACGCCGCTACGACTACGACGGCAGCGAGTTCTACTGGCAGTACCGCGTGGCCGAGCCGCTCGGCATCCCGATCCCCTTCGCTCCCGCCGGCTTCGACGCGTCCGGGTACAAGGAGATGAACTCCGGATGCTTCGAGGGCATGTTCATCCACCGCGACATCGTGTCGCGGATCGGCCTGCCCGACCCCCGCTTCTTCATCTACTGGGACGACCAGCTCTACGGCTGGCTCGCGTCGCGTCAGACGACGTCGGTGATCGTCGACGAGTTCGTGCTCCGTCGGACGCGCGAGATCAAGCAGTGGGACATGGGCATCCGCCACATGAACGCCTCGAGCAACGCGTATCGCTACTACATCATGCGCAATCGGGCATACATCAAGCACTACTACCGCGAGCTCGGTGTCTACCGTCCGGTGCCGTTCGCGATCGGAACGGCGCTGACCTTCGGCAAGGAGCTCATCCGGCTCTTCTTCGTCGAGCGGACCGTCCGCGGGACGTCCAACCTCTTCCGCGGCCTGCGCGACGGCGGAAAGATCTCGCGCGACCGGTCGTGGAAGCCGATGCCTCCGCTGTCCGGCTGACGGCGGGGCGGTTGCAGCGACTGCCTTTCCCTCTCAACCCGCGGGTCGAAACACACCGAGCATAAGAAGACGCGACAGGGGAAGCTCGGCTCCGAAGATGTCGCCATCCGCCTTTGCCAAACGCCACCGCGCGTTGGCGAGCACCTCACGGTAGGTCTCCCGTACAGCACCGTCCAGCAAGTCGAGATTCGCCTCCGCGTACTCAAAAGCCGCGGTCGGGTTGGCGGAGTCGGGGTATCCCGCTCGTTCGGCGATCGTGAGCGAAAGCCGAGAAGGACCCTGGGGGATGTCGTCGGGAGAACCGTAAGTCGTGTAGGGCGCGATCTCGGCGGAGCGCAACGGACCGCCGAGATCGCGCTGACGATCCCGAGCGTCATCGAGGGTCCATGCGTGCCGCGGTTCGTCATACTCAAAGACGGCCGCCTCCGGACTCAACAGAGCGGTGAGAGCGAGGATGTCGTCCCCCTGACCTCCGAATGCACCCTCTCGGGTCCGCGCGTGTCCCCGGCGCGCGAACCCCACGTTCTGCAAGGGGGACACTCCCGTGAGATGCAGACCGATGTGTTCGGCCGCAGAGTGCAGTCCGTTCCGGAAACCGAAGTAGTACACCTCGCTGGCGCCCTCGTCTTCTGGATCAACCCCCAACGCCCGCGCAGCAATCGCCATCTGCGCGCTCAAGGCGTCGCGCACCGCTCCGGGTTTTGCCGCTCGGGCCGCGAGCGAGTTCAGATCAGTCCAGCCCCACGCTCCCTTGTGCGCTCCCGCACCGAGCCCGAACAGCTCGAACTCCGCGCGCCGACGACGACGAGGCCCGAGGGGACCTAGTCCGTCGTAAACCCCGGCGAGCCCTGACGCCCACAGCCGCAACCCGTCTTCAGGTCGCGATTCTCGCCATTCGGCCACGTCGTCGACACTCGACCGAGCCGTACCCCAGGTCGTCGCCAGCCTGTTCGCGACGACATTGTCACGTGCGGTCACATCGCCCGAGCGGAGTCGGCTGATGAAACGCAAGTCCTGCTGCTTCCCTGCGGCGACGGCGGCTGCATAGACGGCACGGGAATCCAAGCCCCCGGAAAGGTGCAGAACACTGGACCAGCCGTTCTGGCATGAGAGAGCCGAGATCGTTCGCGTCATGGAAATTGCGGCGTCACGCACTTCTCCCGGCACGAACGCGTCACTCCGGAGCAACTCGGCAGCTGTCGTTCCGACTTCCGTAACGGCCAATTGCCTGATGTCGATGCGGATATTGGTCCCCGGGAGGACGAACCGTACCTCTTCGATGATCGTGTCCGGAGACAGCTGCTGACCCGCTATCTGACTCGGCGCCGCGCGAGCGGTGAGGACCTCCTCGTGCGGGTTGACACTGTCATTCAGGGCCCGTCGAAGGGCAGCGAGGACCAACAGCGAATCTGACGCTGCGACGAAGCCGCGCCCCGTCGTCGTGAGCAAGCGGACGTTGCCGAAGAAGTCCCGCTCGAGAGTGAGGTCATCGCGGTTCCACCCGAGCCGAACAAACTCGCCCACGTGTGTGGATGCGGCGCTCCTGAGCGGCTCGGGTGATGCCGACCAGCCGTCCGCGCCGAAGACGACAGCCCCTGCCTCATGTGCGATGAGATGTCCGCGAAAGTAGTCCGAACCTCGGACGGAACGCTGGACGTCTCGACTCACGACATAAAGCACGCGGGTAGAACGAAGCCGAACGCGGAGGACGTCGTTCAGATCCGAGTGGCGTCGCAGCCACGCGCGGAGTCGATGCTCCTGACGCGGGGAGACGACGACGGCGAGGTAGTTCGACACAGAACGAGCGTAGGGCGTCGCGGCACCGTCCTCAGGCCATCGGCTCCTGTCTCAGCTCTGTATCCAGGGCGGTAGTGGAGCGACGCCTGGCCCACGGCCGAGCGAACAGTGGGACCGACACAGCAGTGACGAGCGCAGCGCCGAGGAGAAGTACCACCGAGGCGATCGACCAAGGCCGCCACGCCCCGGCCTCGAGCATCGAGGCAATGTCTCCCTCCCACCTTCGGTTCACGACCAACACCAGGGCGAACACCTGAACCGAGGCCGGCACGACAACGAAGAGCGACGCAAGCGCGAACCGATACCGTCGACCGCTCGCGGCCCTGACGACGAGCCACACCAGTGCCACCGTCACGATCAGGATGGTGATCCAAGGGAAGAAGTAGCGCCCTTGAATACCTACGATCCGACCGGTATTCCAGTACACCCGCCAGGCGTTGGCTGTGATCAACGCCGTCGTCAAGAGCGGCAGAAGCGCAAGGATCACCATAACGGCCCGGGTTCGGCCTCCCGCCCCGTACAGGGCGATTCCGATCGCGAGAAGCAATCCCAGTGTCAACGAGATCACGAGCAGTGCAGGAAGGGCGGTGTCGGCGCGAAGCGAGCCCCAGGTCGTTCGCGCAAGTTGATCGGCCACTCTGAGCAGAAAGCTGCCGAGATCGTATCCATCGAAGGCAGTCTCGGATCGGGCTCCACCCGAGTTGCTCGACTGCAGTTGACCGTACAGGACTATGTTTCGTACCCACCACCAGCCGCCGATGGCGGCCGCGAAGGACAACGCGGCAAGCGCGCGGATCCAGGAGGCGCCGGAGCGACGAGATCGCGCATCGCAAAGACAGGCGACGACAAGAAGGAGGGCGAAGACCGGGACGGCCACGAGCAGAGTGCCCTTGGTGAGGATGGATAGCCCGAGGAATCCCCCGACACCAAGAGCGTCTAGCCAACTCAGCCCGCGTGGCGCCACGATGGCGCGAACAGCGAACCAGAGGGCCCCCGAAACGGCGAAGACGGCCAATGCATCATTGGTCACAAGACTCAAGACGTTGAAGAACTGCGGGACAAGGAAGACAACAAATCCCCCGAGAACGGCGGCGGTGTAAGAGTTCGTCAGCATTCGAGCCGTCGCCATGCCGAACGCCAGTCCGCCCACGACCAAGAGGATGGATACTCCGCGGGCACCCGTGACGAACTGATCCCATCTCAGCGCTTCTGCGAATGGCGCAAGCGTCGCCGCCACGATGACGTAATAGGTCGGCGGGTGCTGGTTCATCCAATCGATCGCGCCTACATCGTCGTACAGGCTCGACTGAAACCCGACGAGAACCGATCGCTGCTCGGAGTCAGGCAGGACGGCCAGATCCAGAACATCACCAGGCGGACTCCCGGCCTCACGGAGCGCGTTCAGCGTACCGTCCAGCATTGGTGCCGTTCGTGGCGCCGGCCAACCTCCTCCCTCCAGTAGGCGCACGATGGAGTTGACGTGGCGCGGCTCATCGACAGTCGTGAAAGGCGGCGTCAGAGCTGACCAGATGAGGAGGACACATCCGACGGCGACCATCACGGCTGCCATTCCCGCTCTGCCTACGAGGCGTCGCCTACGGTCGTCATCCCCCTGGCCAGCAGACGAATGCGACGGCGGAGTCGACGCGTGCGCGGTCATCTGCCGATCACGTCGACGATCAAATCCGCCTGCATTCTGGAACGGCTCTTGACCTCGGGAAGGCGTACTTCGAGCATTGCCGCCACCTCCGCTCGACGAGCATCGAGTGCCTCGAAGCGCTGTGTCAGGAAGTCGACCGCCAGCTCATCGTGGCCGAACGCCCATTCCTCTGCGCCGAACATCTCCAGAACCTCTCGGTACTTGTGGCTCCACCCGATGACGAGCGTCGGGACGGCCATCGCGAGGGAAGAGACCATCGCGTGGAATCTGCTGGCGACGAAGAGGTCACAGCGCCCGATCAGGTAGCGCAGCTGCTGGGAGCTCAGTTCCCGATCGACGAAGAGGAGGTCATCCCCGAGACGGAGGCGGGAATGAATGTCGCGACACAACGGCAGGTCGTTGTTGTGCGTCTTGTCCGTGCCGGT
This sequence comes from Microbacterium sp. NPDC077184, assembly GCF_040687055.1. Classification (NCBI taxonomy): domain Bacteria; kingdom Bacillati; phylum Actinomycetota; class Actinomycetes; order Micrococcales; family Microbacteriaceae; genus Microbacterium; species Microbacterium sp. NPDC077184. Next base: position 16,569 of record NZ_JBFBMM010000006.1, on the reverse strand, counting down.
ACGGACGCTGTGCGGCAGAAGCAACACGCGCTTACCTCGCGCACGAAGCTCTTCGATGAACGACACCATCTGCCCGACATAGTCTCCACCACGGGCATCCACCTTCTTCTGGAGCACGACGCTCGGGCAGACCCCGACAGTGTCACCTTCGAAGAACCCGAGATCGACGTGTTCCGACACCGCGTCGGCTTCCGAGCCGTCGAGCTCAAGAGAGAAGGCGTAGTCGGCGCCGGCGACGATGTTGCGAAGACCCAGTCCCTCTGCAAACTCGTGCGTGATGCGACCGCGGGTGACGACGGTGCGCACCTTCGGAAGGAAGAGACGGGAAGCGCGACGGTTCACGGAGTTGCGGAACGGACCGATCGCTTGCGCGCACTTGAACACGGGCGTTCCGACGTTCAACGCCGGGAGGATCGACGCGATGTTGTAGAGAAGGAATTTCTCCCTGCCATCCGTGAAGGTGATGCCCCCCTGATCCAGCAGAATGTCGGCGTCGACGAGGGCTCGTACCGCTCGCGAGCGAGACCGCAGGATCCCCCTGAGGAAAGGGAGCACTCGATAGGCCAGCGCCAACGAGTTGATCGTGACTCCCAGCTGGCGGGGCGCAGCCGGCACGATGTCGAGATTGTCGTAGTGGTTCTGCGCGGCATCCTCCGCGGGATACATGCTCAGGAGGGTGAACTGCGGATGATCCAGGCGCGCACTGAGCGTTTGAATCGCCGCTTCCAGCATCGCGGACGCTCCTTTGTTGCCGGAGAGTGCGGAACCGATGATCGTGATGCGGGGGCCGGTCATGGGCGGGACTCCTTGGGGATTGTTCGACGAAGGATGACGTAGATCAGCGCGACGACCGCGTCGGCGGCGGTCGACACCAACCTCGCCAACAGGCTGATCACGATCGCCTCCGAGATGGGGACGTACTGGCTGAGGACGAGGACGATGACGGCTTCGCGCACGCCGAGACCGCTGGGAACGAAGAAGGCAAGGATTCCGATCGCGCCCGCCAACACATAGGCGGCAGCGAAAGGCAACCACAACCTGGGCTCGATAGTGGAGATCGTCGTCGCCAGCAGAACGAAACCCGCGCCATTGAGAATGCGAGGCCCCAGGAACTCGAGCGTGAACCCGAGCGACTGGGGCGTCGAGAGGAAATGCGACTCCGGGACTTCCTGCTTCAGGACCCTTCGCGCGGGTACGTTCACGATGCGATGGAAGATCGGCTTGTACGCGACCGCGGCGAGGGGAAGGAGAATTGCCAGCGGGAGGAGAAGCAACGTGGCATTCTCGCCAAAGATCTCCGGGCCGAGGCTCAGCAAAAGGATGATGACGCTCGGCACGATCGACGCGAACTGCAAGAACAGGTTCTCGTAGACGAACGTGATGACGACCAACGATCGGCTGACGCCCTTCTTGCCTGCCCAGACGACTTTGTTGACGACAGAGCCGACCTGCCCGGGGATGTACTTGAGCAGCCAGGACGCGCACTGCACAGCGATAGCTTCGAGGTGCGTCACACGTGCAGCCGCTCCCCTGTCGAGCGCCCGCAACATCCTTCCCCAAAGCAATCCGGTCAGAGGGACAGCGACGGCGAAGATGAGAGTGGCCACGACCCAGCGCACGTCGAACGTCAGCTGCTGTTCCGCGACCTCATCCCAGTTCTCCCAGAGAGCTGTGGCGAAGAAGTAGGCGACGACACCGACGACGACGACGGTCAGGCCCCAGCGAAAAGCCAGCCGTCGCCAGCGAGAGGGATTCGGAGTGTCCGTCACCCTCGTCAGCCGAATCGCCGGAAGGTGTCGAGCTCCTTCTTCTGCGAGAACGGAACCATCCCCTCGGGATGCGCGTAGCCGAAGGCGATCAGCATGACGACTCGATCCGTCAGTTCCAAGCCCAATGTCTTCTGCATCTTGCGTTCGAGCGGCTCGAAATCCGGCCAGTTGATCACGGATGACGACAGGCCGAGAGTCTCGAGGCCGAGCATGAACTGCATCGCGGCAAGCGAGCTGTCGACGTAGATCGCATGGCGATCCCGCGGGCTGAAATACGACTCGAGCTTGCCGACCACCACGGCGATGGCGGGGATGTTGTGCCCATAGCCGGCCGTGCCGAACGGAATTGCTGCGACCAGCTTGGCTTGCGCCGGATCGTCGAAGACACGGAATTCGTAGGGAAGGCGATTGCACGCGGTGGGTGCCTGCCGCGCGAGGAGCAACGCGCGGTCGATTTTCTCGCGCGGGACTGCTCGATCCTCGAACCAGCGCACGCTTCGTCTCTGCATCACGAGCTTCTCAAGCTCGTCGTACCCGACGTCGGAGAGCTGCTTTTTGACGTAGGGAATCTTGCCCGTGAACTCGCCACTGTAGAGAGCATTGCCGAAACGCGCTCGCGCGGCATCCACCGTTGAATCGCCCGTCGCGCTGACACGGAAATACTCCGTGAGCACGTCGTGCGCCCAGTCCATCTCGCTCTGTTCCATCGTGCCCGGAGCAGTACGGCACTGCGCGACAGCCTCTTCGTAGAACTCGATGGTCTCTGTGATGTAATCGCGCGCGAACACATCGCGCCGCGGCCGCATGATGAGGCCCTTCTCCAGCCGATGAATGTTCCGACGCAGCTCGACATGCGTCGCCCGCTCTCGGTGCTTGTTCCGGTAGTAATTGCGGCGCCCACGAAGGACAGCCGACTGCTCACGATTGAACGTGATGAAGCTCACGAAGTAGAGGAGGTGCGTCAGGATGCGACTCGACCCGAACGATTCCAGGATCATTCGGTTCACCGCCTCGTACACCCGTCGGATCCAGGTGATCGCCAGAAGATCTTTGGCGATGCGCTTGAGCGTGTTCAGCACGCGGTCTCCAAATCGTGTCGAGGGGGGAAGGGTCAGCGAGCGTCGGCAGATCCGTCGGCGCGCACCGGCATCGACGGATGCCGCGCTTCCTCGCTCGGATCATGCTGACGCGGATCGATGATGCGCTCCGGCGCGTATTGCATGATTTTGAGGCGTTCGAGGGCGTCCTCGACAAGGGTCCGATTGGTCCGCAGCATGTCCGAGATCACCAGCAGAGCGAAGCTCAATAGCGATCCCACGAGCAGCGCCGAGCCGAGGACGAGCGACTGGATGTGGTCTCCCGCGACTCCCGCCCAGGTCAGCACGAGGAAACGTATGAATGGAATGGCCGCGCCGACGAGGAAGGCTATCGCCAAGGTCAAGAACACGGCATGGGGCTTGAACATGATGTAACTGCGCATGATCGCCTGAGCGGAGCGCCCCATGTGCTGGAAGATGTTTTTGAAGAGGCGGGACTCCCGCGTCTTCGGGTTGGTCGTGATGGCGACGCTCTCGATGCGCAGGCGCTTGTTGCCCGCCTGGATGATGGTCTCCATGCAGTAGCTGAATTGGGTGACGACGTTGAGGCGAATCAACGACTCGCGAGAGTAGGCGCGGAACCCACTCGCCGCGTCCGGAAGGTCGGTCTCCGCGGCGAAGTTCACCACGCTGCTGCCCACGCCCTGCATCAACTTCTTGAATCCGGAAAAGTGCGCGATCGTCTTCGTCTGCCGGTCACCGATGACGATGTCGGCCGTGCCCCGAAGGATCGGCTGAACGAGGTCCGCGATGCGCTCCTGCGGGTATTGGTTGTCGCCGTCCGTGTTGACCACGATGTCGGCGCCGTGCTGCAGCGCATAGTCGATTCCGTCGCGGAACGATCGAGCGAGTCCCATGTTGCGGGTGTGGAAGACGAAGTGCTCGACGCCGAGAGCCCGTGCGACGGCGACCGTCCGATCGGAGGATCCGTCGTCGATCACCAGAACGTGGATCTCGTCGATCCCGTCGATCTGCTGGGGGATTCCCGCGAGAACCGAGGGGAGGGTCGTCTCCTCGTTGAGGCAGGGAATCTGGATGAACAGGCGCATGGCGAGAAGTCTCTCCGCTGGTCGGGCGGTCAACGGTGCGGATGCCGCACGAGCGGGCCCACACGGCGAGAACACCGAATCGGAGCCGACCACATCCTAACCGAGGTCGCCTCGACGCCACCCGAGGGTCACTGCGCGTGGTCGGCGTTGTACCGGTCGAGGACGTCTCCGATGGGGGCGTCCATCGCCAGCTTGCCTTTGTCGAGGTACAGCCCCCGCGTGCAGAACCGGCGCAGGTCGCGCTCGTTGTGGCTGACGAAGAACAGCGTCCGCCCCTCGGCGAGCAGCTCATCGATGCGGCGGTAGCACTTCTCCCGGAAGGCTTTGTCGCCCACGGCGAGCACTTCGTCGACGAGCAGTACGGGCTCTTCGAGCTGCGAGACGACCGAGAAGGCCAGTCGCACCTTCATGCCGTTGGAGAGGTGCTTGTAGGGGGTGTCGACGAAGTCGTGGAGTTCCGCGAAGTCGATGATCCCGTCGAAGCGACGCGCCACCTCGGCGCGCGGCATCCCGTGGAGGCCGGCGGTCAGACGGACGTTCTCCCGCACGGTGAGGTCGCCGACGAACCCGCCGGTGATCTCGATGAGAGGTGCGACTCCCCCGGACACCGTGACCGTGCCTTCGTCCGGAAGAAGTACGCCGGCGACGAGCTTGAGGAGCGTCGACTTGCCCTGTCCGTTGCGTCCGACGACGCCGATGGCCTCACCGTGCTCGACCGTGAAGGAGACGTCGCGGAGCGCCCAGAACTCGCCGGGACGCGTCCGACGCTTCGCCCCCGCGAACAGGTCTTTGAAGCTGCGACGACCACGGCGATTCCGGCGGAAGCGGACGCCGAGAGTGTCGACGCGAATAGCGAGTCCGTCCATCACAGTTCTTTCAGAACGGGGCGTTCCAGCCGGCGGAACACCAGGATTCCGATGATCAGGAAGCCGACACTCATGGCCGCGCCGACGACGACGCTCAACGTGTCCCATACCTCCGGGAAGAAGCCCACCCGATAGAGGGTGAAGATGCCCGAAAGCGGGTTGAAGGCCGCGAGCTCGGGGAAGATGCCGGGGAGGTCGGAGACGGAATAGATGATCGGGGACGCGTAGAAGAGGACCCGCAGGATGAGCTTCGTCGTGCGCTCCAGGTCCGTGTAGATCACGCACAGCGGCGCCACCAGCAACCCGAGACCTATGAGGAGTGCGGTCTGTAGGAGAACCCCGATCGGAAAGAGCAGCAGCCCCCAGTTGAAGGCGATCGGCACGGGGCTCGTGAGCACGGCGACGACGATGAACCCGACGAGGACGGGAAGGGAACAGAGGAATTCGATGCCCTTGCTCAGCACGATGCGATTGACCCAGATCGTGCGCGGGATCGCGGTGGACCGGACGAGCCGCGCGTCTTTGTTGAAGGCCCGCGTGAAATCGGAGACCGCCGCGTTGAACCACACCCACGGGAGGAGTGCGGTGATCAGGAAGACGATGTAGGGATCGTGGCCGACCGATCGCTGGAACACCTGGGTGAAGATGAACCAGTAGATGAGGCTCATCACGAGCGGATCGAGCACCGACCACAGATAGCCGAGCGCGCTCGTGGCATAGCGCACCTTCAGATCGCGCGCCGACAGCAACCACAGCGAGTGGAGGTAGCGCCGCGGCGAGCCCGGGGCACCGACGGTCGCAGTGGTCACCCGATGATCCTACGGCTCACGAGTCAGGCGAGTTGGTTGTTCCACATCGACAGCGCGGCGCCGATGGCCATGTGCATGTCGAGGTACTGGTAGGTGCCGAGTCGTCCGCCGAAGTGCACGTCCTTCTCCCCCTGGGTGAGATCGCGATACGCGAGCAGACCCTGCCGGTCCTCCGGGGTGTTCACGGGGTAGTAGGGCTCGTCCTCGCGCTCGGCGAAGCGGGAGAACTCGCGCATGATGACCGTCTTGTCGGTCGGGTAGCGGTCGGCGCGCTCGGGGTGGAAGTGCTTGAACTCGTGGATCCGCGTGTAGGGGATCTCGGCGTCGGCGTAGTTCATCACCGGCGTGCCCTGGAAGTCGCCGACGTCGAGGACCTCCTCTTCGAAGTCCAGCGTTCGCCAGGACAGGGCACCGGCGGTGTAGTCGAAGTAGCGGTCGACCGGACCCGTGTACACGATCGGGAGCTGCCCGACGGTGTCACGTTTGTTCAGCGGCTGGGCCGTGTCGAAGAAGTCGGTCTCGAGACGCACCTCGATGTTCGGGTGGTCCGCCATCCGTTCCAGCCATGCGGTGTAACCGTCGGTGGGCAGACCTTCCCACGTGTCGTTGAAATAGCGGTTGTCGTAGGTGTAGCGAACAGGCAACCGGCTGATGACTTCCGCGGGAAGGTCCTTCGGGTCGGTCTGCCACTGCTTGGCGGTGTAGTCGCGGATGAACGCCTCGTAGAGGGGGCGCCCGATGAGGGCGATCCCCTTCTCCTCCAGGTTCGCCGCTGTCTTCACGTCGAACTCGCCCGCCTGCTCCAGGACCAGGGCGCGCGCTTCGGCGGGCGTGTACGCGGCGCGGAAGAACTGGTTGATCGTGCCCAGGTTGATCGGCATCGGGAAGACCACACCGCCGTGGTTGGTGTACACCCGGTGGACATACGGCGTGAAGGTCGTGAAACGGTTGACGTACTCCCACACACCCGGGTTGGAGGTGTGGAAGAGGTGTGCGCCGTACCGGTGGACCTCGATACCCGTGGTGGGCTCGTCCTCGCTGTACGCGTTACCCCCGATGTGGTGGCGGCGATCGATGACCGTCACCTTTCGCCCGGCGGCCGCAGCGCGCTCCGCGATGGTGAGTCCGAAGAAGCCGGAACCGACGACGAGAAGATCCATGAGCAGACGAAGCCTTTCCGGCAGTGAGGTCGAATCGAGTTTAGGCGAGGTGGACGGTCGATCTCAGGCGACGGCCCCGGGCGCACTCTTCCCCCGGCCGATGGCGAGGAACTTCTCCGTGTTGTCGACGTAAGTGACCGCACGGATCCGCGCTTCCGCGCGGTCGATACGCGCCTGGGCGGCATCGAAGTCGTCGAGCACCTGCAGCACACGGGCGCACAGGCCGTCGACATCGCCGACGGGAGCGTAGAGCGCATCGTCCTCCATCGACGCCCGGACTCCCCCGATGTCGGTGGAGACCACCGCCGCACCGGAAAGCGTGGCCTCCGCCGGCGGCAGATGCCACCCTTCGGCCTCGCTGCCACAGAGGTAGACCGTCGCCTCGCGATACAGCCGTCGCAGATCTCCCGGTGACGGGTCAGGGTGGTAGTGCGCACCGCCTGGCAGCTCGACAGGCGGCTCTCCAGTCGGGCCGAACGCGTCGAGCCGAACTCCGGCTCGACGTTCAGCGATGGCCGCGAGAACCGCGGCGACCGTGTCGGGCCGCTTGTACCCGTGCGGCGAGAGCAACGCGAGCACGGCGGGTGCTCGCTGGTTGAGGGGCGGTCCCTTCGGGAAGCTGTCGGTGTCCAGGGCGTTGGGCAGGAGACGGGAGCTCAGCCCGGCGGCAGCGCAGAGCTCCGCCAACCACGGCGCGATGACGATGCGCTCGTCCGTTGCACCCCATGCCGACAGGACGCTCGACTCCGGTGCCGCCCACGTCTCGGAATGCTGGATGAAGGCGACGGACCGCGCACCTGATCGACGCGCGATTCTGGCTGCATACCTGATCGTCTCGTAGGCCGTTCCGACGACGAGATCGCCCGGGCCGATCTTCGGCCGCGGGAAGAGAGCGGTGTTGCGCACCTCCACGGGGATGTCGAAGGTGAACCAAGGGATGGTGTTCGTCGCGCGCACGAGGCGCTGGCGAAGACGTCCCAGCGCGGGGACGAGCGCGCGAAGAGGGCGGAAGCGACCGCCGGAGTGCGCCGCGAAGGCCGCGCAATGCCACACGGTCACGGGCACGCCGGTGCGCGCCATCTCCCGCGCGTACTCATAAACGACCTTGTATCCGCCGATCGGTGTCGGCGAGATGCCCGGAAGCAGGAAGTGGACAGCGGAACGAGACTCAGCCATCACAGATCCTTCATCACCGGCGCCGCCGCAGAGAAGCCCGGTCGAGCGGAGAGACCGATGCGCCACGACAACCACGCGCAAGCGAGGAGGGTGATCATCTCGCTGATCGCGAGGCCCGCCGCAACCCCCGCAGCGCCTAGGGCGTCGCCCAGCAGAATCATGCCCGCGAGACCGGAAACGGCACTGACCACGGTCACGATGAAGACGGGACGCTGACGCCCGGCAGGCATCAGGACATTTCGGATGAGGGGCGTCGACGCAGCAACGGCGAAGAACGCCACCCCCAGCCACAACAGGGTCAGTGGCTCTGCGGCGAGTTCGGCGCCGAACAGGAGCGCTGTCACGGGTTGGCCCGCGAAGAGCAGAAAGAAGAAGCCGATGACGCCGACGACGGCGAGGATGATGATCGCCGCTCGATTGCGGACGCGCCGACGAGCGTCGTCGACTTCCAAGACCCATCCCTGGAGGGCGTTGCCCACCGCGACGACACCGAGCAGACCGTAGCGGTAGAGGCGGTCACCGGAGCCGTAGGTCGCCGCCTGCGTCACGGATGAGGTTGCCGTCGCGACCGGTACAGGTGCGTTCGCGTACAGGTTTCCCACGACCTCGACACCCCACGCTGCACGCAATCGGCTGATGTCATGCCTGACGGTCCGCCAGCCGACCCAGCGCGGAACGAGCGTCCGGCAGTAGACGAGGTGGAACGCCATGACGCCCGCGATGGAAGCGGCGAGCATGAGCAGGCCGTACCAGAAGACATCGCCGGTCCACAGCAGAAGAGGGATCGCCAGCGCTGTCGCAGCCGCACGAGGAACGATCTCGAACCACACGATCATGCTGACTGACGAGACGCCCACCGCGAACCATGCGATGCCTAGTCCCCCGACCGCTCCCGTCAGTGCGAACAGCACCGCGACGGCACGGGTGGATTCGGGAGCGAGCACGACCGCGATGACAGCGGCACCCGCACCCACGGCTCCGACGATCCCTATCCGTGCGTAGAACGAACGCGCGTAGAGCGCGGTCCTCTCGCCTCGATCGCGCGTGACAGCGACCATCGGAGTTCCCATGACGTTCCACCCGACGTAGCCGACCGCGGCCGCGTAGGCGCCGATCGCCTGTCCGAGGTTGAACGACGTCCACCCGTCGACACCGCCGACGCGCGCCACGATGGGAAGCGCGACGAACGGCAGCAGCGCCGAGAGGAACGGGAGTGATGAGAATCCGACCAAGCGCGCGATGAGGTTGGCCACGGATCGAGCGTACTTGACCCGTCTCTTCTCGAACCGGAGCATCGCGACGCGGTCGAGGACAATGGAGAGGTGAACTCCGATTCAGCACACGCGCCCGAGGACTCCCCCGCGTCCGCCGCCGAGCCGGATGTCCACATCCTTCTACCGTTCTGGGGCGATCCGGATCACCTGTTCACCGCCGTCCGCAGCGTTCTTGACCAGTCCGACCCACGGTGGCGTCTCACGGTCCTCGACGATGCCTATCCAGATCCGCAGGTCGCGGTGTTCTTCGCAGAGCTCGATGACTCTCGTGTCGACTATGTTCGGCATCCTGAGAACATCGGCATCACTCGGAACTTCCGGCGGGCGGCCGAACTGGTATCCGCGCCACTGTGTTGCATCTTCGGTTCCGACGACATCATGGGTCGTGACTTCGTCGCCACCGTGCGGGATCTTGCGCGGCGTTCGCCGGACGCATCGATCATCCAGCCCGCTGTTGAGGTGCTCGACGACCGGGGAATGCCGCACCTCCCGCTGGTCGACCGGGTCAAGCAGCGCCTGCTTGCTCCGCGCGGCCGCAACCGCACTGCCCGATTGCGCGGAGAAGACCTCGCCGCGAGCCTGCTTCAGGGCAACTGGCTGTACTGGCCATCGCTCGTCTTCCGCACCGCAACCCTTCAGCGGCATGACTTCCCCGATGACCTCCCGATCATTCTGGACCTCGCGCTTCTCGTCGATATCGCGTTCGATGACGGGGAGCTCGTCTATGCACCCGGAGACCCCGTCTTCGGCTATCGACGGCACGCGGCCAGCCTGTCCCAACGGGCGCTCGTCGACGGAAGCCGATTTAGGGATGAACGACGCTTCTACCGCACCGTCGCCGCGCGTGCACGCGCGAGGGGGTGGCGGCGCGCATATGCGGCTGCACGGCTGCGATTGTTCTCACGCCTGCATGCGGTGACGGTCCTTCCGACCGTGTTCGCATCGAGAAACCGTGCGGGGATCACGTCGACGCTGGCTCACGTGTTCGCGTTCTAGCGCGGGCCTCCCCGGCGCACGCGACGGATCGCGACGAGCGTGCAGCGCAGGAGCATCACCCGCGCGGCGAGGACCGAGCGCCATCCGCGCGGTTTCGAGGGTGAGGCGTTGTTCTCGTGCAATCGTCGGCGCACGGTTGCCATCGAGACATGGCCGAGACGACCGCCCGCGTTGGCGAGCGTCGCCAGCCAGAGGTCATGCGACTCGGTGAGGAACCGTGGAAACGGCAGAGCCACGTCGAGAAACTCCCGCCGGGCACCCATCGCGCATCCAAAGTACGGTGCGATCCCCGCCCAGATCCGCAGCTGCGTCGCGATGGGCCCGGGTGATGGTGTCGGCTGCAGCCGCCATGGGCGGCCCGTCAGAGGGTTCGGCAACGGGCGCGAATCGGGGAGGAGGACGAGGTCGGAGGCGACGAGCGCACGCGAGGACAGAGCGTTCACCAGAACCGCGCGACGCCCGGGCACCCAGAGGTCGTCTTGGTCGGAGAGGAAGATGATCTCTCGAGTGGCGAGTTGCAGAGCATCCTCGAAGGTGCGCACGTATCCGCGATTCTCCTGCCGGCTCTCCAGCCGAAGGCGCGGGTCGTCGATCGACCGCACGACGTCCAGACTCGTATCCGTGCTCGCGTCATCGACGACGATGACCTCGTCATCGGGCTCGAGTTCGGCAAGGATCGATTCGAGCTGCGCGCCGACCCACGGCGCCCCGTTGTACATGGCGATGCACACGCTCACTCGCGGAGGGGAGATCGCAGCGTCCATCGAGTCCACGATACGCGTTGTCCCGTGAGGCTCGAGCGCGCACATTAGACTGACAACGTCATCCGGTCCGTCCGATGGGAAGTGTGCCAGTGCCTGTGACCAGCCCGGGCGCGATCGCGCTCGCTGCATATCGGCCTCGCCCGGATCTGTTCCGCCGCCAGCTTCAGTCGATCGCCGCACAGACGATCTCGAACTGGACGTGCGTCATCTCATCGGACAGTGACACCGATGAGATTCACCGGCTGGTGCACGAGTTCGTCCCCGGCGACACACGTTTCCAGGTGATCGACACGAGGGGCGAGCGATTGGGGTTCTATCTGAACTTCGAACGGGCTCTTCGCGCCATCCCCCGGGACTCGGAATGGGTCGCCCTGGCAGACCAGGACGACTACTGGTACCCCGGCAAGCTCGAATCGCTGCTCCCACTCCTCGAGGACCACGAGATGGTTTCGGGACAGGCGCGTCTGGTCCGGCATCCGTCCGGTGACGTGCTCGGGGTGACCGAGCGACGCAACGGGACCGTCGCTCAGATCACGCTGAGTAACCAGTTCACCGGCTCGCTCACTGTGCTCCGGGCGTCGTTGCTCGATGTCGCCGTTCCGTTCCCGCGACTGAACTCGCGCGCCGCGGCACACGATCATTGGCTGGCTGTCTGCGCAGGTGCTTTGGGAAAGACGCGCGTGGTCGACGAGGTCGTCCAGGACTACGTCCAGCATGACGCGAACGTCTTCGGTGACCCGACGTCCATGGCACCCCCGAGCGGATGGCGCGCGTCGCTGACGAACGCACGGCGCATGAGCGTCGACGCGTCGGGATCCGCCGGGGTGGGGAACATCCTGCGCACGACGTTCGATGTGTACGTCGGTTGGCGGCAATTGATGGCGGACACCCTCCGCATCCGGACGCCGGAGTCCGTGCCAGCCTCGCTCGGTTTGGGGTTCTCGGGGCGGAGGCGGCTAGGGGTGACTGCTCGTATTCTCGGTCGCGCGCTGAGAGAGGGCTACGTTCCGCGCCCGTTCGCCATCCAGTACGCCGCGAGCTGGATCTGCGGCGCGCTGACGCGCGGCCGGCGACGGATCACTCAAATCGCGCGCTCCAGCTGAGCGACGCCGCGCGTGCCTTGAGAGCGGACGGGATAGGCCCGAGCCTCCGCCGCAGGCCGTCGGACCCGCCGCGGAGGACGATCGCCAGGAACACACGGCGCGGGCGCGCGCAGATAGCGAGCACTGCGAAGTAGACCGCGTCTCGCACCGCGTCCCCGAGAACACGGATCGGGAACCGGAAAATGTAGGAGCGCGTCAAGACGATTCGATTCCGCACGCGGTAGTAGTAGCGGAACGGAGTGCTCACCATGGTCGTGAAAGCGATCCGATTCCACGGCCGCTTCGAGAAAGGACTGAGTCTCAGCGATCTGCCGAGCGCGTGTGGCAAAGAAAGCCCTTCGACGGCGAGGACCCTTCGCCCCGCCGCCTCCAGGCGGAGTTCGAACTCCGTATCGACCAGATCGATGAAGTAGTCCTCGCTCAGCGTCCCGACGCGATCCCACGCCGTTCGCGGGATGACCATTCCCGACTGAATCACCCGCCGAGCGGCGCGAACGCCGGGCGCAAGCATGCCAGCGTGGGCTTGGCGCACCTCCGCGAACCACTCGGGGACCAGTGCGCCTACAAGCACGCCGTTCGCAGTCGCGGCCTCGCCCGCCGCGATCGATCGAGCGATGTGGTCCTCGGCCGGCCGGGAGTCCTGGTCGAAGGTGGCCACCCACCTCGCGCCGAGTTCGTAGGCGTGCGCGATCCCTGCGTTCAACGCACCGGCGATCCCCCCGTTCTCGGGGCGTCGCAGAACCGTGGCTCCGACGGACTCGACCTCACGCAGCACGGTATCGGCGTCAGGTCCGCTTCCGTCGTCCACGACGATCACGCGGCACTGGAGCACCATGTCGCGGATAGCGTCGACCAGCTCCACCGACGGGTGGTAGGCGGAGACGACCGCCACGCAGTCAGCGACACTCATTCGTCACGCGGCGGGTGCCTCGGAGCCTCATGCTCCGACACAGGCCTGGCCTCGATGCGTTCCACTGCTTCCCGAAGGATGGCGACTTCCTCTGCAAGACGCCGGATCTCCTCCTCCGCGCGGGAAAGCTCCCACGACAGGTGCAGTGCGACTCCCAGAAGGAGGATGATCGCGATCGTGAAGAGAAGGTTCGCCGGAAGCTGGAATCCGAACGCCGCCGTCATCCAGCGAAGGAGCTCCGGGAACAGACCCAAGACCAGGACGGCAGCGCCGATGATGATCCAGAGCGCCGCGTACTTCTCGCGCAGCTGACGTCGCACGAGCAGAGTGACGACCACCCCGAGAAGCAGAACGGCAAGCAGAATCGCTCCGATGGCCATCAGGCGCGCTCCTCTCCCGGGCCGCGCAGCCCCGTGGGCCTGCGGATGATGGACAGCATCAGGGCGAAGACGGATCTGATGAGGTAGACGGTCGACCCCGCCGCACCCTGACTGGGTCGTCCCGCAGCGCGTGGTCGCATCGCCACCGGGACCTGCGTGACCGAAAGGCCCGCATGTTTGGCCGCGACCAGGCTGTCGATCGTGTCGCCGAGGTACTCGGCCGGGTAGTACCGCACGTACTGCTCGATCGCCGCGCGGTTTCCGGCGCGAAAGCCGCTGGTGACGTCTGTGAGACGTGTCTGCGCCACCCTGCTGAGCACCCCGGCGAGGAACGACATCGCCCACCGCCGCGGGCCACGTGTGACGTAGTCGCCGACGTCGGCGAATCGTGCGCCGATCGAGATGTCGGCGTGCTCGAGACCCTCGAGGACCCGAACGATGTCTTGCGGGTTGTGCTGCCCGTCCGCGTCCACCTGGATGGCCCGTTGGAACCCGTGACGCTGAGCGAACGCGTACCCCGCACGCATCGCTCCCCCGACTCCCAGGTTGAATGGAAGCACCAGAACACGAGCACCCGCGCGACGCGCGACAGCCGCGGTGGCATCCGTCGAACCGTCGTCGACCACCAGCACGGTCGCGCCTGCGATCGCCGATTCGATCTCTTCGACGGTGTTGCCCACATTGGCTTCTTCGTTCCACGCGGGGACGATGACGAGAAGATCGTCGAAGCGTGCGGGCATGGCCACCATCCTACGGTCGCGGGGTTCCGGATCTCGGCAGCGGGGCGCACAGTGACGGCGCACTCGAGGTTGCTAGCCTCGTCGGGGTTCGGTCTACCGGAGAGAAGGTCGCATGTCACCGTGGGGCGCCGCACTGCCGGCCATCGTCGTCGCTGCAGGCGTACTGTTCCTCCCGGGCCTCGCGGTGGCGTTCGCGGCCGGTGCGCGCGGATTTCGCCTGTGGGCGCTCGCGGCGCCGCTGACGTTTACCCTGGCCGGCGTCAGCGCAGTTGTGCTCCAGATGGTGGGGATCGGCCTGAACCCTGCGGCATTCGGCGCGACCGTTCTGCTGACGGCAGCAGCGGCAGCGGTCGTCAGGGTTCTGTACCGGCGTCGCGCGGCGCCTGCTGCACCGCCCGAGGGCGCGCCACAGAGGCCAGCTCCTCCCGCGTCCGTGTGGCGGTATGCAGCACCGATCGCTGGAGTCCTCCTCGCAGCCGTCGCCATCGGCGCGCGTATCATGACCGCAATCGCCGATCCGACCGCGATCGCGCAGCTGTTCGACAACGTCTTCCACCTCAATGCTGTGGCGCTCATCGCCGCCAGCGGCGAGGGCTCGTCGCTCACGCTCGGGAACCTCACCGAGGCATCGCGCATGTTCTATCCCGCGGCGTTTCACGACGTCGCCGCGCTCATCGCGCAGCTGTCCGGAGCCGGCATCCCGGTCGTGATGAACGCGACCGCACTTCTTCTGTGCGCAGTCGTGTGGCCGGTGAGCGCTTTGTACCTCGCGACGCGTATCTTCGGCACGCGGCCGGAGGTCTTGATCTTCGCCGGGGCTCTGGCCGGCGTGTTCGGGTCGTTCCCTTATCGACTTTTGTCCTTCGGTGTCCTGTACCCGTTCCTCGCCGGTCTCACGCTGCTCCCGGTTCTGCTCGGCCTCATCGTGGAGTTTTTCGATCGATCCCGTGCGGATCCGCGCGAGCGCGTCCTCACCGTCGTCGCGGTCGTCGCCGTGGCACCCGGGATCGCGTTGACACATCCGAGCGTCATCGTCGCGGGCGCTGTCCTCGGAACCCCGTTCGCGATCGGCAACGCGATCCGTTCCTTCCGGAAAGGTCAGATGCTGAGCGGCGCGCTGGCCGTGGCCTACCTGATCGGCGCGACGGGCGCATTCGTCCTCGTGAGGCCGCCGCTGAACTCGGCCCCGTGGACACCGAGTCAGACCTACAAAGAGGCGATCGGCGCCGTCCTCACCCTCTCCCCCGGCTCGATAGCCATTCCCTGGGTGGTCTTCGGGCTCGTCCTCCTGGGGTTCGTCGGCGCCGCTCGGCACCCGAAGCGATTCGCCGGCATCCTGGCTATGTTCGGCATCGGCGCTCTGATCTACTTCGCCAGCGCCGCGGTCGCCAACGACACGATTCGCGACCTGCTGTCGGGGGTGTGGTACCGCGACACCGAAAGGGTCGCAGCGATTTTCACCATCGCCGCCTTCCCCCTCGTCCTCGGTGGTGGACTCGTTCTCGCGACCGCGACGCGCGCCGGACTCAGTCGGGCGCGCTTCCCTCGCGGCGCGGGCGCCCGCCGACTCACCGCGGCGGTCGTGGTCGTCGCCATCGTCCTTCTGGGCACCGTTCGCGGGCCGATCCCTCAAGCACAGGAGTGGATCCACCAGTCCTTCGGGCAACACGGCGTCGAGCAATTGCTGTCTGCCGACGAGCGCGCACTTATGAGTGACGTCGAAGCCTTGGTCCCCGTCGACGGGGTCGTGGTGGGGAGCCCTCGAACCGGTGCGTCTCTCACTCCGGTGTTCGCCCACCGGGAGGCCCTTGCGCCCCACATCTTCGGCAACCGCACAACGGCCGAACAATACCTCCTCGACAACTGGGATCAGGCCGGGATCGATCCCGCGGTGTGCGAGTACATCCAGGAGCTGAACGCCTTCTGGGCCCTCGATTTCGGGACGGACGACGTTCTCGGGGGTGTCCATCCGCCCCTCGCCGGCACAGACGATCTCGACGAGGACGACGCACCCCGCGTGACGGAGATCGCTCGCGTCGGCGACGCGGCTCTCTACGAGGCCACCGTCTGCGGCCCTCCTTCGCGCTGACAGCCGTGAGTGACTCTGACGATCAAGTCGTCTGTGACACGATTGAGCCGTGAAGGGCATCATTTTGGCCGGGGGTTCCGGCACGCGGTTGCATCCGATTACGTTGGGTGTGTCGAAGCAGTTGATTCCGGTGTTCGACAAGCCCATGGTGTACTACCCGTTGTCGACTCTGATGTTGGCGGGTGTGCGGGAGATCCTGGTGATCACGACTCCGCATGATGCGCCGTTTTTCGAGCGGTTGTTGGGGGATGGGTCGCAGTTCGGTATTGAGTTGTCGTTCGCGGTGCAGGAGTCTCCGGACGGGTTGGCGCAGGCGTTCACGATCGGTGCGGACTTCATCGGGGATGACAAGGTCGCCCTAGTCCTGGGTGACAACCTCCTCTACGG
>NZ_JBFBMM010000005.1:0-272545 GCF_040687055.1 Microbacterium sp. NPDC077184 | reverse complement strand
CGGGACACCCTCGACCTCACCTCCCCCACCCTGGACACCGACCGGCGGTGGCGGGACTACGACACCATCATCAACGCCGCCGCCTACACCGCCGTGGACACCGCCGAAACCCCCACCGGCCGCACCACCGCCTGGGCCAGCAACGTCACCGCGACCGCAGCGCTCGCCCGCATCGCCACCGACAACGGCATCACCCTCGTCCACATCTCCAGCGACTACGTCTACGACGGCACCCACACCGGCGAATACACCGAAACCGACCCGATCAACCCCCTCGGTGTCTACGGGCAAACCAAAGCCGCCGCCGACACGATCGTTGCCACCGTCCCCCGCCACTACATCATCCGCACCAGCTGGGTCATCGGCGACGGCAACAACTTCGTCCGCACCATGGCCACCCTCGCCGAACGCGGCATCAACCCCACCGTCGTCAACGACCAAACCGGACGCCTCACCTTCACCACCGACATCGCCGCCGGCATCCACCACCTCCTCACCACCCCGGCGGCCTACGGCATCTACAACCTCACCGGGACCGGGCAACCCACCACCTGGTACGACATCGCCCGCCACGTCTACCAACACACCGGACACAACCCCGACCGCGTCACACCCGTCAGCACCGAGCAGTACTACGCCAACACCACCGGACCCATCGCACCCCGACCCTGGAACAGTCTCCTCAACGTTGACAAGCTCACCGCAACGGGATTCATGCCACGGGACGCGGCGAAGGGCCTCGAGACATACCTTTCGCAATAGTTCCTGTTGATGACGTCTTACACTTCTCCCCGGGCGGAACTCATCGTCCGGAAACGGAACGACTGAGTGGCAAGCAGCACGGTGTCACGCCGGCAGTCGACACCTGTCGGCCGTCATGTGCGTGCGGATATTCAGGCCCTTCGAGCGGCGGCGGTGCTGGCGGTCGTCCTCTTCCATCTCTGGCCGGGCGCCCTTCCCGGCGGGTACGTCGGCGTGGACGTGTTCTTCGTCATCTCGGGCTTCTTGATCACAGGCCAACTCGTACGCTTGCGTTCCGAGAACCGACTGCGGCTGCCGCAGTTCTGGGCCGCCCGGGCGCGGCGCCTTCTCCCGGTGAGCTTGTTTGTGCTCGCAGTTAGCGTCGCGCTCACTGTTGTATGGGCGCCCCCGACTGTTCAGGCTCAGTATCTGCGATCGATCATCGGGAGTGCCCTGTACGTCGAGAACTGGTTTCTCGCCGCGGACGGTATCGACTACCTCGCGGCGGACAACGCCCCGCCGATCGCGCAACACTACTGGTCGCTATCCGTTGAAGAGCAGTTCTACCTCCTCTGGCCGCTCCTCATCCTTGCTGTGGCGGGGCGAGCAGTGTTCGGCGCAGGAACGCGCCGACGGCTCTACATCGTCCTTGGAGCTGCAAGCGGACTCTCCTTTGCCCTGAGCGTGACCCTGACCTTCGTCAGTCCGCCGTACGCATACTTTGCGACCCCAAGTCGCATATGGGAGTTCGGTCTCGGCGCTCTGCTCGCCCTCTCGCCAGCACTCACCCTTCGACGAGCCTCGCGTGTGGCCATCTGGGTGACGGCGTGGGGGGCGATCGTCGCATCGGCTCTCTTCTTCGACAAGTCGACCCCATTTCCTGGATTTGCGGCGCTCCTGCCGACCGTGGGCACCGCGGCGATCATCGCAGCCGGACCGCACCTCGGCGTCCGGCGGCTCGACCGGGCCGTAACAACACGGCCTATTCAATGGATCGGCGACCAGTCGTATGGGATCTACCTGTGGCACTGGCCTCTCATCGTCATCGCGCCTGCGGTCGTGGGGCCGGATGTTGACTTCTGGGAACGCTTGACGATTCTCGCTCTGACGCTCGTCGCGGCTGCTCTCACTACGCGCTTCGTCGAGGATCCCATTCGATTCCACGAGCGTGCCCGTTCAGCTCGTCCGCGCACCGTCGCGGCGTTCTCCGCGATCGCCATGGCGATCGTCATCACGATGGCCGTCATCCCGCTCGGAACTAACGCGGTCGCCGCGTCGCAGCGGGAGGCGGAGGTGGCGGAGCAGCTCGCAGCCCCGAGCGGTTGCCTCGGCGCGAGTCTCCTCTTGGAGAGCGAGTGCGCCGACCTCGGTGACGAGTCGATTCCAACAGACGAACTGGTCCCGGCACTCACGTCTTTGTATGAGGACACGGGCGGAGCGTTCGCGTGCTACGACCAACAACCTTCTGCGACGCTCTCGACCTGCACCTTAGGATCGGACGCCTCCGACGCGGTCCGTGTAGCCGTCACCGGCGACTCCCACGCCGCCATGCTCATTCCCGGACTCCGAGACCACGCAGAGCGCCTGAATTGGCGCGTGGACACCTTCGTCGGGCGCGGGTGTGTATGGCAGGACGCATCGACAGCGGGTGCCGAGTGTTTCGAGCGGCAGGCGGCGCTCGAGCGAACCCTGGCGTCCGGAGAGTACGACGTAATCCTTGTGGCGCGATGGAATCGAGAAGAGGATGCAGAGGCGCGTGCCGCCGCGGCTGACGGTATGGCAAGAGCCTGGACGGAAGCCAAGGAGCGCGGCTCAACGGTGATCGGTCTTATCGACAACCCCACGGTCCCCGAATCGTCGGCCACGTGTCTCGCGGCCGAGGCGGAGTTCAGCTCGGACACATGCGCCTTCGCACCGGACTTTGATGCTTCGGCGGAAGACCCGATCCGCGCGGCCGCGGCACTGTCGGATGCCGAACTGATCGACTTTTCATCAGCGTACTGCCGAGACGGCAGCTGCCCGATGGTAGCCGGCGGAGTGGTGATCTACCGCGATCTGCACCACATCACGGCGACCTTCAGCCGGACGCTTGCGCCCTATCTCACCGAGGAGATTTCTGCGGTTCTGGGTACGCAGTGACGGCGTGCTCGGCCCGCGGCGTGACGAGCTCCGTAACTGCGGCGACGACGACCGCCACGACTGACACCGTGAACACGGCGTGCACCGCTATCGACACGCCATATGGCAGCGGCGACCAAGAGTAGATGGCGTCCAGCCGCTCGAGAAAACTCGCCCCTGTTGCGCCCCACGAAGAGAAGATCGCGATAAGAATGCGCCAGAGAGTCGCGGCCAGCCCCGCGGCGAGAATCGCACTGAGGGCGACGCGCTGGAAGGAGTCGCGGAGGACGATGCTCGCGACGAGCGCAAAAGCCGCGGCTGCCCCGATCAATGCGGGGTAGAGGTAACGTCCCTGAACGCCCGCAGCGACCCCGGTGACAACGGTGTAGCGGTAGGACTGGACGGCGACGATAGTAGCCATGACAAAAAGGGGCGCGGACAGCACGAGCGCGTTTGCCACCGCACGACGGTGCCGCTTGCCTCGCGCGAGGAGAACAACGAGAACCCCGACATACAGAAGCGTGACCGCGGCCGCAAGACTCACTCCGATGGCACCGACCGTCGGTCCGTTCGCCCCGAGCCAGTACCGAGCGAAGAAGCGATCGACGAAGGTGTGGAAGTAGATCGGCCACGCGTCGACCCACGCCAAGGGCCCGTCCTGGAGCGCCTGGCCGTGCCCCGATGGCTGGAGGGTGCCGTAAATGAACAGATTTCGCACCCACCACCACCACCCTGTCGCCGATACGACGACCATCGTCAGGAGTGGACCGACCACCGGGCGCAGAGACCCGCGGCGCACAGCAACGAGCAGGTACGCCGATCCTGCTACGGCCGCGATCGGAAGGGCGAACGCCTTGGTGAGGAGAGCGATGGCGAGCGCGACACCGATCCCCACCGAGGTTCGAAACCGCAGGTCTCCGGTCAGGACGCATCCCACACCGAGCAGAGCCCATGCGGATGCGGCGACGAGCAGATTGTCGTTGTTGACCGACGCTGCGACCACCTGCACGCCCGGGATAAGAGCCGTCGAGGCTGCGGCGGCGATCACCATCAGGCGTGATGCACCGAGCCGGCGGGCGAGAGCCGCCGCCAAGAGAGGCAATGGCGCGATCAAGACGACAGAGAGGAACCTCCACGCCCAGATCTCGAGGTCGAAGGGGAGGTCCCCCGGCGCCACAAGCTCGTGCAACACGGCCAGCCCGGCGTAGTAGAGCGGCGGATGTTGCGACATCTGATTGAGCGTCGTCGCGCTGAGATGATTTTCCGGTGTCGTCAATTCTCGGAACGACGGTCGCTCCGGTCGCGGTTTCGCCTCGTCAACGGCAAACGGTGATCCCCCGATCTCCTCAGCGGCGCGCATCGCCGAAAGCATGAGCGGCATCTCTTTGAAACCCGGCCAAGCCTGAAACTCGTGGGCATAAAGCACGGCGCTCACATGCGCGCGTTCGTCCTGAGCCGTCAGAGTTGCGCGGCTGAACGTCCACAGACTCATCGTCGCCACCATGAGTGCACAGAGGAGCCAGACAAGCGCGGGCAGGCCTCGGAAGAGAGGTGTGTGGTTCACCGGAGATGTGGCCGGGGGCATGGATCTCTCAGACGCGGTCACCGGTCCATCGTAGGCACGACGACCTGGGCGGACGCTCCCTGTAGCCTCGTGGAAGCCACCCCACCGCCGGAGTCCCTGATGCCGCCTCGCGTTTCCATCATCACCAGAACAAAAGACCGACCTGTCTTTCTCCTTCGCGCGCTGAGAAGCGTAAGAAGACAGACATTCTCAGACTGGGAGGTCGTCGTCGTCAATGACGGCGGAGACCGTTCGATAGTCGACGACGTGATCATCCGCTCCGGAATCGACGCAAGGCGTGTTCGCGTCATCGATCACCCTGTCAGCCGGGGCCGCTGGGAGGCGGCGAACGCTGGTGTGCTCGCCGCCGCGGGAGAGTTCATCGTCTTGCACGATGACGACGACTCTTGGGCCGAAGCGTTTCTCGGCGCCGCTGTCGCATATCTCGACGAGCACCCGGACCGCCGAGGCGTGGTCTCTCGAATCGAAATCGTGTGGGAACAGCGGGTCGGTGACAGAATCGAGGTGCTGGGGCGCGAAGAGTTCCTCCCCGACGCGGTTGCGCCGCTCCTCATGGATCAGCTGCAGTTCAATCGATTCGTTCCGATCGCCTTCCTCTACCGGCGCACGGTACACGACGAGGTGGGCCTTTACGACGAAGACCTCCCTGTCGTGGGCGACTGGCTGTTCAACACCAAGGTCTTGCGGCTCGGCCCCCTGGAGTACCTCGCAGGAGACCCTCTGGTCTACTGGCATCAGCGCCCATCGGCTACCGGCGTCGACGGCAACAGCGTCATCGAGTCGGGCAGGGAGCACGCGCTGCACGACGCTCTGGTGAGGGATTCGGCGCTGCGCGAATCGATGGCGCGCGATGGGGAGGGGCTAGCCCTCTATCTGACCCGCTACATCGACAAGCGAGTTGCCGAGACCGAGTTCGCCATTCGCGCGGACCTGCGCGCGATCCGCGACGAAGCCACCAACCCGCTGTTCGTGGGAGCCCGCCGGGCGTGGCGACAGCTTCGGCGCCGTCACTGAACACAGCCGGGTATGATCGTCCGGTGACGCCTGGACCGACCGTGCTCGTCTTCCCAGCGTGGCGGTCGAATCCGTACCTGAATATGCTCAGTCTTTCTGCGCGCGCCAGCGGTTATCGCTTCGACGGTGAAACGGAGTTCTTCGGATTTCTGCGAGCGATACGACGTCTATCGCGCGGCGATATCGTTCACGTGCACTGGACGTCTCCGATCGCGCAGGCTGCCCTCAGCGGTCGGGAGGCGAGGGGACGAGTAAACCGCTTCGTCCGAGCTCTGCGGCGTTCGAAGCGCAGAGGCGTGAAGCTTGTCTGGACCGTCCATAACCGGCTCCCCCATGAGCTGGACTATCCGGACGACGAGACGCGAATCTACGGCTCTTTGGCAGAACTCTCCGACGCGATCCACGTGATGACCCCCGACACGGCAAACGTCATCAAGGATGTGACAGAGCTCCCGCTCGCCAAGATCCGCGTCATCCCGCATCCGAGCTATCAGGGTATCTACGACACAGGCATGTTTCGTGACGATGCGCGTGACCATTTCGGGTTGACCGACGAGGAAGTCGCAGTGCTCTTCCTCGGACAGATCCGTCCCTACAAGGGCGTCACAACGCTACTCCGCGCCATCGAGCGAGCCAATCGCAGTGACGGGAAGCGCCTCGTACTACTTCTTGCCGGACACACGACCCCGACTTCCCTCGCCGAGTTGGAACCTGTCCTTCCCGAGCGTGTGCGAACGATCACCCACCTGGATTTCGTCCCTGACAGTGAGATTGCAACCTGGTTCCAGGCAGCGGACGTCGCTGTCTTCCCCTATCGTCAGATCTTGAACTCCGGAAGCGTTCACCTCGCCGCGACGTTCGGTGTCCCTGCGCTTCTCCCACGCGAACCGCACCTCGAACTCCAATACGCGGGGCAACGATGGGTATCACTCTTCGACACCGTCGACTCGGAGGCGTCGCTGGCGGAGCACCTCGGTGATCCTCGCCTCACGGGCGACGTCACTCGTGAGGACTTTCGCGCCTACATCGACGCGGTTTCACCCTGGCGTGTCTCCGCGCTCTACAAAGAGCTCCTGGACGCACTCACGCGCCCCGCGGACGAACCAATCGCCGGAGCTGAGCGGCAACAATGATCAGTGCCCGCCGGACCGCGCGGAAGACCCGTCCGCGCCGGCGGTACAGTACGACCACATCGCGGTGGCGCTCATAGATGAAGGAGTCGAATACCGAATACTCCGGCAACGGCGGCCTCGAGTCGATGCTCACGATCCGACCGTTCTGACGCAGACGCAGGCAAGGCTGGAGTTCGGTCAGTAGGGGGAGAGCAGTCCGCCGGTAATCAGCGGTCCACTGCCAATGAGAAGTTTGGTGGCCTTCACCGACCTCCCGACTCCAGCTGACGGAGGACGGGACTACGACGCGGGCCTTGCCGGAAAGATCCCACAGCACCGGCTCGCATTCGGCGCCCGAGAGGTCGCTTTGGCCCTCGACCGTGAGACGGGAGCCTCCCCGCAGTGCGCGAACGACGCCCCCCGCCTGTGCTCGCCCAGGGACGACGTCGAGCAGGGGCACCTTACCGCCGTCGAGGTCCGCGATGGAATCAAGCACCTTACGGCCGAACGCGGCGCCCGCCGTCTCCGCGGCGTACGCCCACAGGCCCGCGTCCCTGCGCTCGGGAATGTCCGCCTGAAGTGCTCGCCGGGTGAGCCAGCCGACCCTCTCACGGGACTCAGCACGACGGGGGGTTTCAACGAGAGTCGTGTAGGCGCGGAGAAAGTCCGCGAGGTCGCCCAGGTCCGGAGTCAGAAACCCGGTTTCCCACTCCCCCGCCACTTTCGCCGCAGCCCAGCGCCCCTGCGCACCGAGCGACATCGTCAGGACTTTCAGGTCTCCGACGCTCGAGGGTGGCGGGCCCGCATATGTCAGGAGCTCGCGGAGGAGTTCAGCGGCTCGACGTTCTCGATCGTCATCCGCCCTTTGCGCAGACGCAAACTTCGCCACGTGGACGAATCCGTCGCGGTCCCAGATCAGACGCGAGTACGTCGATGTGAGCGCCTCATCGCCCATCGCGGAGATCAGACGCGCGCAGGCAAGCTCTTGGGTGAGATAGCTCAGCATGGAATCAGTCGAATCCGCCCGTGCTGTCATCGACGTCGATCCGGGCCGTTCTCGGTACAGGTAGACGACCGAATCGATGATGTCGACGGCCCCCGCGCGCACGTACGCCTGCGTCATTGGCACGATGTCATTGGAGCGGGGGACGTCCGGGAAAGCGAGTGCTTCACGCACCCAGAAGTCACGCCGAAACACCTTGTTCCAGCACGGTCGGGACAGGATGAGAGTGGGCTCATCGACGAGTCGCCGTCGCTGTGCGGGGCGGGAGAACGCCGCCATGGTCGCCGTCGGCCGCCACGTGTCCGTCGGCGAGAATTTGAGGAAGTCGCCGAAGGCGATGTCAGACCCACTTGCCTCGAGGGAATCAACGAGCGCCCGATACGCACCGGCGGGGACCAGATCATCGCCGTCACAGAAGGCGATGTAGCGCCCTCTCGCCTCTTGAACTCCGCGATTGCGCGCCGAGCCGCCGCCGCGCGCAGCGGCACGGATGAGCCGAACTCTTGAGTCCTCCGCAACGGCGAGGTTCACGAGCGACAGGGTGTCGTCCTCAGATGCGTCGTCCACCACGATGATCTCCATGTCGGGGAGATCCTGCGCAAGCACCGATCTGAGGGTCTCCTCAATCCACGGCCCGACGTTGTGGGTTGGAATGACGACGGAGAGCGATATGGCGGGAGGTTCAACCGGCAACGTGCTCGACCGCCTCGTCGATGACCCCGTCAAAGACCTTCTTGCCCTTCCGGATGACGATGCCTCGGCGACAGAGCTCCTTGATCATCTTGGTGTCGTGACTGACGACGACCATCGTCACGCCGCTCGCGGTGAGTTCGCGAATCTTCGCATAGCACTTCGCGCGGAATGGGGCATCGCCGACGGACAGCACCTCGTCGACGAGGAGGATGTCGACATCGACGTGGATCGCTACGGAGAAGGCCAGACGCATGAACATGCCCGACGAGTAATGCTTCACCTCTTGGTCGATGAACTCGCCGATCTCGCTGAACGCGACGATATCGTCGAACCGCTCGTCGATGTCCTTGCGGCCCATCCCGAGGATCGCGGCGTTGAGGTAGACGTTCTCGCGACCCGACAAGTCCGGATGGAAGCCGGCCCCGACTTCGATGAGCCCTGCGACGCGACCACGGGTGTAGACACCGCCCGCGTCTGGCTCAAGGACTCCGGAGATCAGCTTCAAGGTCGTCGATTTGCCGGAGCCGTTCAGTCCGAGGATGCCGACGGCTTCGCCTTCGCCGATCTGGAAAGAGATGTCGTTGAGAGCGGTGAACGTATCCGCCCTCACCTTCTTGCGCTTTATCCAGCCGACGAAGGCCTCCTTGAAAGAGTGCGTATTGCGGCGCAGGAAGCGCTTGGAGACATGGTCGACGACGATGCAGGGAGGCGTCGCCGTCTCGGCGATCAGCTGGCTCATCACAGGTCCTGTGCGAAGGTTCGCTCGAAACGGCGGAACGTGAGCTGACCGGCCACCAACGCCAGAACGGTGACGGCGACGGCCGTGAGGGCGGAGTAGCCGAACCAGTCGGGAAGCGCATATGCCGAATCGGTGGTCGGTTGCCAGAAACCGGCATGGAACATTTCCACCGCGACGGTGATCGGATTGGACATGTACAAGAAGAAGAGCCATTCGTGATTTCGCAGCGCCTCGGCGACGAGGGCCCACGTGTACAGCACTGGGGACGTCCATGTGGAGAACATCTTGATCAGATCGACGAAGTTCTGCGCGTCGCGAAAGCGGACGTTGAGGCCGCTGAAGAACAGGCCGAGCCCGAGCGAGAATGCCACGACGAGCAGAATGCCCAGGACGACGCCGATCAATCCGATCACGCTGGGTGCCCACCCCACGAGGAGACACACGGCCAGGAGTATGACCAGCTGCGGCAGAAAGTGGACGAAGGCGACGATGATGGCGGCGATTGGGAACAGCTCACGCGGCAGGTAGATCTTTTTTACGAGAGCTCGGTTGTCGACGATCGCGTTTGTCGCGTTGCCGAATGCTTCATTGAAGAGATTGACGACCACGATGCCGGCGAACAGGTAGATGGCGAAATTCTGAACATCGCGGTGGAACTGCAGGATGATCCCCATCACGAAGTAGTAGATGAGGAATTGCGAGGCGGGCTTGACGTACGACCACACCCAGCCGAGAACCGAATTCCGGTAGCGGGTCGCTGTGCCCTTCCTCACCAGAAGCCGCAAAAGGTAGCGCCACTGAAGGACATCGAGCAGCCCGCGTCCGCGGCCTGGTACGTCGAAGTCAGCGACGTCGAGACGGGTTCCTGCCGACAATGCTCACACTCTCTCCCGGGGCGCCCTTGCGGGCCAAGGGAAGATACTACTGGACCGTGCTGAGCGGAACTCCGACTCAGCCGGCGAGTGCCTTCGCGGTGTCGGATCGTAGGACCCAGTACTCGCCGTCAGTCAGGCGCAGCTTCAACCAGTCACCCGCTGCGGTCACGGCAGTTGCCGTGGCGACCGTGCCTGCCGCGAGGGCGGCCGAGCCGGATGCACAGTCACCATAAGGCGCCGTCCGCGCCACGGTGTCCACAGTGATGATATACGTCAATCGAGCCGGCTTCGCATCGCTCGGAGCAGGACAGGTTTCGCCCGTCGTGGCATAGCGGACCGAAGCGCGCGGAACCCACAGCGATCCCTCCTCGAGGTTGAGCCGCAGCCAATCCCCTGCTCCCGTCACCTCGGTCGCAACCGCGGTCCGGTTTGATGGCACCGTCACCGCTCCGGTGCCGCACTCGGGATATGGCGCGGTGCGTGCCGTTTCTTCGGCCAGGAACGTGTATACCTTGTGCGCTTCTCGCGTACCGGAGACCGGGGCGCACGACTCGGCAGCAGTGGCGTAGCGGACGGCATCCCGCGGGACCCACAGCTCCGATGATCCCAGCCGAAGTTTGAGCCAGTCGCCTGCCGCCGTCACCGCTGTAGCCGTCGCAACCTGGCCGACGACGACTTCAGTGCCCCCCTCGGAACACTCTGGATACGGTGCAACCCGCGCCGAGGTGGCGGCGATCACTGTGTATGTGAGCTTCGCTCCGCGAGCGTCCGCGGGCTGCAACTGGCACAGTTCCGATACCGAGATTGCGCGTGCAGAGATCCGCGGCACCCACCGCTCGCCATCCGGCGAGTCGACGCGCAACCACTCTCCGGCAGCCGTGCTCTCGCTCGGCCTCAGGATGGAGCCGGCCGAAAGAGCAAGAGATCCCGCGGTGCACTCGAGAGACGGTGCACTGTAGGCGCGCCCCTCCCCCTCGACCACGTAAAGGCGAACAGCCGCTCGCGACGTGCCAGAGAATTCGCACAGATCGGCTGACCCGGTCGCTGTCAAGTGTGCACGATTGACCCACTTCTCCCCGTGCGCCGTTGCGACCTTCAGCCAGTCTCGCGCCGCGTTGGCCCCGACGGCTCGGACGATCGTCCCGCCGCTCAGACTGACATGTTCAATCCCGCAACCGGTGTCCGGCGCAGCCCGCCCCGACGTCCCTGCTGCGCGGATCGTGTAAGTGAGCTTCGCCGCGCCGGTGTCTCCCGGGACCACACAACGCGCCTGCGCATCGGTCGCCTTGATAAGCGCGGCTCGATCGATCCAGCGGTCACCACCTTCCAAGCGAACCTTGACCCAGTCGCGAGTCGCGTTGACAGCGAACGCCTGAACGACAGTTCCGGTGGGAACATCCGTCGTCGAAACGGCACAAGCAGCGTTCGGGACAATCCGTCCTGCGGTGTCCGACGTCACTAGATACGCATACTGTGCGGTCCCCGTACCGCCCGGCAACGCACATGCGGTCTCGGACTCCGACGCATAACGTACGTACTCCCGGGCGACCCATCGATCGCCCGACTCGGTGTTCACCCGCAGCCAACCATCTACTACTGCAGTCGCCTGAACCACCGTGCTCTGCGGAAGCGAGAGCACCCCGCGCCCGCACGAGGTAGACGGTGCCGATCGGGCGTTGAGGCTCGACGGTGTGACGACGTATGTCTTGAACGCTGACTTCAGGTCGCTTGGGACCGCGCACGGATCGACGGGGGGCGCCTGCGCGGACCCGAACCAGTCGGTGAAGAAGTTGTAGAAGTTGCGGTTGCCGTATGCGGAGCAGCCGTCGCCCGTGCCGTAGCCGGCGCGGAGCGCGGCGACGTTCGGCTGATACGGGGTGTAGTAGTAAAGGTTCGCCGTGGCCTGGTTCTGGATGTAGACCGGCGAGGAGCCGCAGGAGTGATTCGGGTTGTAAAGAACGTTCCATGTCTTCCCCGGGGCGTACCAGGTGAAGTACTGGCTGGTGCCGGCGGGGTTCGCGTAGCGCTTGAACTGCCAAGCCGCGCCGTAGACCTGATTGAAGAAGCCGTAGTACCGGGTGTCGCACGCGGCGGTGTCGGGGCACCCCTGGCCCATCGCGATCGTGTAGCGCCACTCGCTCGGCCACGTGTGTCGGACGAGACCCTGCTCCTTCTCGAGAGTGGCGAGGATGACCTGCGGGTTGATGCCGCACGCCTGCGCAACCTTATAGATGATGCGCGACGCCCGCTCGCGCACGCCGCCCGAATAGGCGCCGCACATGGCATCCGCCGTCGTCGTGCGTGACGTGTCGTACCAGTCCTTGAGACAGGTGTATCCGGACTGGCAGTTCGGAACGCGAGCCTCGAGGAAGGCCTGGATCTGCCCCTCGGTCATGGTCGAGCTGTTGAAGAACGCGGCGTCCGAGATGATGTTGCCCGGCTGGAACTTCGTCAGATCAGCGGAGGGTACGTGTGCGGACTTCGCGTAGGTGACGGGGGCTGCGACCGCGGTCGGGACGGGGGCCAGCGGCCCTGCCACGAGCGCTATCCCGGCGACCACCGCCGCGATCCAACGTGAAACTGCTCTGCGTCGTGCGGGGAGTCGGGCGCCAGGCATGTGAACAGTGTGACGGATGTGACGAATGAGTACAACAATCGCCGATATCGGGCCCGTTCGACACGCCGAAGTCAGCGTTCTTGCGGATGTCGTTCAGAGTTCGGCGTGCAGGTGCCAGACCTTGTCGGCCGCTTCGCTCCACGAGAAGGCCCGGCCGCGGTCGTCGGCCATCACGGCGAGGCGCTCGGCCGCCTGCGTCGAGCCCAGCGCCCGCGACAGGGCGACGCCGAACGCGTCGCCGGCGGCTGCGGCATCCGTCACATCGATGAGCTCTCCCCCGTCGGCGACGACGTCGCGATGCACCGAGGTGTCGGCCGCGAGGACGGGCACCCCGAGCGTCAAGGCGTCGAGGACGCGCCAGGGGAACGCCGTGCGCGTGGCCGGGGCGACGAACGCCAACGCCGCGCCGAACACCGCAGCGCGGTCGGCGGTGTCGAGGGATCCGCGCACGTGGACGCGCCGTTCCGGAACGCCGGCGGCCTCGGCGAGCTCGGCGACGGCGGGCTCTTGCCCCTCGGGCACATCGATGACGACGACGGGGTGATCGACACCGGATGCCGCGATCCCCGCGAACCCGGTCGAAAGGCCGGTCGAAGCGTGGGTATCGCCGCTCAGCAGCACGAAGCCCTCGGGCAGGTCCATCTCGCGCCGTCGGCCGATGTCATCGGTGGGCACGGCGAAACCCGCAGGCGCGGCGCCCGCGATGACCCGCACGCGATCGCCGAGCTTGGCGAGCGAACGCAACCGCTCGGCCATGGAGTGGGTGGGGGCGACGATGGCGTCGGCGTGCTTCGCAGCGCGCTTCAGCATCGCCTTCTGCCAGCCGACCGCGAGGCGCGAGAGCTCATCCGGCGCCTCCCACGCCCGCAGGTCCCACACCGTGACGACGGTCTGATCGCCGTCGTGCGTGCGGTCGTGCTTGACGAGCGGCGCGAAGAGCGTCGGCGCGTGGATCATTCCGCCGCCGATCCCGGTCGGCGCTCCCAGCTGCAGAGCCGTCGCCAGCTCGCGACGCGGCAGTCCCGCGCGACGCACGTCAGCGAGTCCCGCAACGACCGCGGACTCGGCATCCGTTCCGCCGGGCACGATCCCCTCAACGACGCAGCCGCTCGGCGCACCGTCGACGAGTGCCCGGGCGAGCTCGCGCGACGCCTCGGCGAGCACCGGGGAGGTGGGAGCGACGACCTGGTCGAGCATGACGCGGAGGGTGGCCACCATCGCTCAGCCCTCCGGCGTCGGGGTCGGGGTCGGCGGATACAGCGCCTGCTGGATCAGCTCGCGGATGTAGGGGTAATCCGGGTTGTACTCGTCGATGCCACCCTGGGGTGTCAGCTCGATCGTCGTGACCGGGAGCTCCCGCGCCTTCAGCGCCAGCTCCGACAGCGTCGGCAGCAGCTCGTCGGGGATGTCGGTCTCGACGAGATCCGCCCCGGCAGCGGCGAGCTGCTGGAAGTTCGCGAGCACCGTCTGCGGCGTGAACTGGGCGAGGATCGCCTGCTGGAGGATGCGCTGGCGCTCCATACGGTCGAAGTCGCTCGTGGTGTAGCGCGAGCGGGCGTACCACTGCGCGGTGTCGCCGTCCATGCGCTGCAGGCCCGGTTCGATCCAGCCGATCGCCCACTCGTCCACGGGCTGACCGTCGTAGGCCGGGCCGCCGCCCTTGGGCAGACGCTCGGCGACCTCGATCTCGACACCGCCGAGGGCGTCGACGAGCGCCGCGAACCCGTGCATGTCGACGAAGACGTAGTACGGGATCTCGATGCCGAGGATTCCCTCTGCGGCATCCTTCGTCGCCTCGATGCCGGGCGCCGAGCCGTTGCCCGCCGCATCCGGGTACAGAAGCGAGCCGTCCTGGCAGACTTCGACCTCGGTGCGGAGCTGGTTGATGCCACTCCCCCATCCGCAGGTCGGATTGGCGAAACCCTCGTGTCCGTTCGGGTAGGTGTCCTGCATCGGACCGGGGGCGAACGGGAAGTTCGGCATGTCGCGCGGGATGCCGGTGATCGTCGTCGCGCCGGTCTCGGCGTTGACCGAGACGACCGAGATGCTGTCGAAGCGCATGGAGTCGCGCCCCTCACCCGAGTCGGCACCGAGCAGAAGGATGTTGTAGTAGCCGTTCGAGGGCGGGACGACCGGGCCGCCCTGCCCGAAGATGTCGCCGAGCGTCGTGCGCGTGGTCCCGGCGAGCGTCGCGCCGTACGCGGCGGTGCCCCCCGAGACGACGAGGAGGACGATCGCGAGCACGGCGATCCCCACCCGCGCGAACGGCGCGGTCTTCACGAGGCGGACGAGCCGCAGCGTGTCGACGGTGAGCACCGCCCACAGGAGGGCGTAGCCGGCGAGCAGAACCTGTGCCGCCAGGAGGAAGAAGGGGTTCGTCCCGAGGACGAAGAGGACCCCGGGCCACAGCGCCGCCGTGACGACGCCGGCGATGACGAGCAGCCACATCGCGAGCGTTGCACCGAGGCCGATGCGCGCGAGGCGGCGCCCACCCGCGACGGCCTGCGCCGAGCCGGGGATCAGGAAGTTGAGCCCCACGAGCCACCAGCCGCGGCGCGACATCAGCGCGCGCGAACGGGTGTCGGGGAAGCGCATCGGGCGCTCCTGGATGAGGCGCGTGCGGGACGCCCCGGCGCGCGGGCGCGTGATGTCGGCGACGCTCACAGGGACTCCTTGAGCCGCCGGTTCTTCTCCTCGACCTGCGCTTCCAGCGATCGCGCGTAGTCCTCGAGTGCGTCGGCGACCGCGGGATCGACCGCGCCGAGGACGCGCGCGGCGAGGAGACCGGCGTTCTTCGCGCCGTTGATCGACACGGTGGCCACGGGGATGCCGGCGGGCATCTGCACGATACTGAGGAGCGAGTCGAGACCGTCCAGCGTCGCCAGCTGCACGGGCACGCCGATGACGGGCACCGGGGTGACCGAGGCGAGCATGCCCGGAAGGTGCGCCGCCCCTCCGGCCCCGGCGATGATCGCCTTCAGCCCGCGGGCACGCGCCGAACGGCCGTACGACATGAGCTTGTCGGGGGTGCGGTGGGCCGAGACCACCTCCACCTCGTGACGGATGCCGAGATCGGTGAGGATCTGCGAGGCATCGCTCATCACGCGCCAGTCGGAATCGGATCCCATGACGACGCCGACCAGCGGCTCGTCGGAAGAGTGCAGCGGCCGGGTCACCCGACAAGGCTAGGGCGAGAGGCTGGACAATCCCCGCAACGGCGCGGAAGACCGGCGAACCCCGGGAAGAATCCGATGGGTGGCGGCGTTCGCCTCTCGAGTGCCCCGTCCCTCCCCCCGACCTCAGGAGCCCCCGTGACCCCGGCCACCACCACTGACACCGACGTGAACACGCTGCTGCGCGCCCGCTACGGCGACGCCGCTCCCGAGCTGACCGAGGCCGGCCTCCTCGAATCGCCGGTGCTCGCGCAGCTGCTCCAGCACCGCTCCGTCCGCCGGTTCACCACCGAGCCGGTGACACCCGAGACCGTCACCGCTCTCGTGGCCGCCGCGCAGTCGGCCGCCACGTCGTCGAACAACCAGGTGTGGAGCGTCGTGGAGATCCGCGATGAGACCGCCCGGACCCGGCTGGTGCACGAGGCGGGTGGGTCGTCCTTCGTGGCGGATGCCCCGGTGATCCTCCTGTTCGTCGCCGACTGGGCGCGCGCGGCGGCGATCGCCGACCAGCACGGCGAGCCTGCGGAAGCTGCGGACTACCTCGAGTCGACCCTCGTGGGCTTCGTCGACGCCGCCCTCGCCGCCCAGAACGCCGTCGTCGCCGCCGAGGCCCTCGGGCTCGGCACCTGCTATCTCGGGTCGCTCCGCAACCACCCCGAGGTCACGGCGAAGATCGCGGGGCTCCCCCCGCGCTCCGTCGTCGCGTTCGGCGTCGCCGTCGGGCATCCCGACCCGACCGACCGCGCCGGCATCAAGCCGCGTCTCGCCCCGCACGTCGTCCACGGGATGGAGACCTACCGGCCGGTGGAGCCGACGGATGTCGAGGCCTACGAGCGCGAACTCGCGGCGTACAACGCCACCCAGGGCCGGGCATCCGGGTGGGTGCGTGCGGTCGTCGGGCGCGTCAGCCGCGTCGCCGGCCTCCACGGGCGCGAGCCGATGCGCGCGTGGCTCGAGGCGCGCGGGCTCCCGTCGCGCTGAGCGGATCTTCCGGCATCCGCCGCCCGGCGGCCGGACGCTTGCCGGTCAGTCGTCGAGGAAGTGGGATGCCGCTGCCCGCGCCTGGTAGGCGACATCATCGAGGTCGGCACCGATCGCCGTGACGTGTCCGACCTTGCGGCCCGGACGGGGGTCCTTGCCGTAGGTGTGGACCTTCGCCGTCGGGTGCTCGCGCATCGCCGCCGGGAACCGCTCGACGAGCCCCCCTTCGCGGGGGCCGCCGAGGATGTTCACCATCACCGACCACGGCGCGATCGGATCGGTCGCGCCGAGCGGCAGGTCGAGGACCGCCCGCAGGTGCTGCTCGAACTGACCGGTCACTGCACCGTCCTGCGACCAGTGGCCGCTGTTGTGCGGGCGCATCGCCAGCTCGTTGACGAGGATGCGGTCATCGGTGGTCTCGAACAGCTCGACCGCGAGCATGCCGGTCACACCCAGGCCTTCGGCGATGTCGACGCCGACGCGGGCGGCGACCTGCGACATCCGCTCTCCGGCGTGGGGCGCCGGAGCGAGGACCTCCGCGCACACGCCGTTGCGCTGGATCGTCTCGACGACCGGGTACACGGCCACGTCACCGGACGGGCGCCGGGCCACCTGCTGGGCGAGTTCGCGGGAGAAGTCGACGAGCTCTTCGACGAGGAGCTCTCCGCCCCGGGCGTCCTCGGCGAGCGCCGTGAACCATTCGTCGGCCTCGGTCGCGGCCGAGACGACGCGGACGCCCTTACCGTCGTACCCGCCGCGCGGGGTCTTCACCACCGCGCGTCCGCCGTGGGCGTCGAGGAAGTCCTGGAGACCGGCGCGATCGGACACCGCGGCCCAGTCCGGCTGCGGCATCCCGAGCTCGGCGAGCCGGGCGCGCATGTGCAGCTTGTCCTGGGCGAACCGCAGCGCGTCGGGTCCCGGATGCACCGCGACGCCGGCGTCGACGAGGGCGGTGAGGACGTCGTGCGGCACGTGCTCGTGATCGAAGGTGAGCACATCGACCTCGCGGGCGAACGCACGGACGGTCTCGACGTCGCGGTAATCGCCCACCGCGGTCGCGGCGAGCGCAGCCGACATCCCCTCGGCCTCGGCGAGGACCCGGATCTCGACGCCCAGCTCGACCGCCGGGGCGATCATCATGCGCGCCAGCTGTCCGCCGCCGACGACTCCCACACGCAGAACCATGCCCGACCTCCTCGATGCTCGGCGCGCCCGGAGGCCGCCCGTGTCCGGGGTCCATCTTTCCGCACCGTCGGAGCGGATTCGACCGTCAGCGGCGCGGGAGCGGCGGAGGCGGTCCGGGCGGGAGCGGCTGCGCATCGCGGTGCGCGAGGATCTGATTCACCTCGACCTGGTCGACCAGCACCTCGTGCACCAGCGCGGCACTCGGGACGTTCACCAGACGCAGGGGCGCATCCACCCCGTTCGAGAGCGTGAGGGTGCCCGCACCCCACATCCGCTGCAGGATGCCGCGGCGCATCCCGATCGTGTATCCGCGGACGTGGCTCAGCTCGCGCCGGCGGGCGACGAAGATCCCGGTGCGTTCGATGACGCGCCGCGTGGTGATCGTGTAGACGTGCGTCCACCACGCCAGGAACGGCAGGAGCGCGAAGAGGAACACCACCGCGCTGGCCGCCGCCACCAGCATCCAGTTCTCGAAGCCCGCCGGGAGATTGTCGAAGAAGTACCCGGTCGCACCGGCGACGGCGATGACGACGAGCGCCGACCAGACCAATCGCCGCGCGTGCGGACGGAAGCGCGCGACACGCAGCTCCGGT
Organism: Microbacterium sp. NPDC077184; assembly: GCF_040687055.1. Taxonomy (NCBI): domain Bacteria; kingdom Bacillati; phylum Actinomycetota; class Actinomycetes; order Micrococcales; family Microbacteriaceae; genus Microbacterium; species Microbacterium sp. NPDC077184. The sequence continues at coordinate 254,116 of NZ_JBFBMM010000005.1, read as the reverse complement.
GTCGGCGCACCGGGCGCCGGCATCAGAGGCCGTCCCCCGTAGCTGGCCGTCGGCTGCGTCATGCCTCCCATTGTGGGGGACGCCGGCGGGCACTCCGCGGCGCCTCGCGGGCATCGGCGGGTCTCCGGCGTCGCTCACGCGGGGTCACCGGATGCGGAGGTCAGCGGACGGGGGGTCAGCGGACGTGGACGACGTCCCCGGCCGAGACCGCGGTGGCCGATCCGTCGTCGCGCTCCACCAGGAGCCGCCCGTCCGCGTCGAGCCGGGTGGCGACACCCTCGAGCACGGAGCCGTCCGGAAGGCTCACGCGCACACGGCTGCCGATCGTCGTGCACAGCTCCTCGATCCTCGCGTGCAGGCTCGCACCGGCCGCGCTCCCACCGGCCTTCGTCAGCGCCTGCACCTGCGCGTCGAGATCGCGGAGGAAATCCGCCAGCAGCCGGTCATCGTCGCACTCGAGGCCCACCGCCTCGAACGAGGTCGCGGTCGAGACCGGGAGGTCGACGGCCGCCATCCGGGTGTTCACCCCGGCGCCCACCACGACGGCATCCGGATCCGTGTGGGAGACCTCGGCGAGGATGCCGCAGATCTTGCCGCCGTCCACCTGCACGTCGTTCGGCCACTTCAGCCCCACCGCGTGCGCCTCGGACGGCATCTGCGCCGCGACGGCGCGCGTCATCGCGGCGCCCGCGAGGAGCGGGAGCCAGCCGCGCGCGGTGACCGGGAGATCGCGCACGCGCAGCACCACCGACACCGCGAGCGCCGTCTCGGGGGGCGCGGTCCACGAGCGGTCCATCCGGCCGCGTCCGTGACGCTGATCGGTGGTCAGCAGCACCGAGAGGTGCGGCCACTCCGCGGGCTCCTCCGCGAGGTGGTGCAGGACATCCGCGTTCGTGGAGTCGGTCTTCTCGACGACCTGGACGCGCGGGCTGACGGCGGCGGTGAGCGGGTACCCCTCGGCGGGAATCGGCATGCGGCCACCCTATGCGCTCGCACGCCGCCGCGGACCGATGGTTCGCGCGGGTGGAGGAATCCACTGGTCCTTTGTACGAACCCTCCAAGCTCCGCGGGCATCCCGCCGATAGGGTGGATGCCGTGACCGACCAGCCCGATCTCTACACGACCGCCGGCAAGATCGCCGACCTTCGCGCGCGCTACCAGGAAGCGGTCGTCGACGCCGAGCAGACGGCCCAGGACAAGCAGCACGCCAAGGGCAAGCTCACCGCCCGCGAGCGCATCGCGCTGCTGGTCGACCCGGGCAGCTTCGTCGAACTCGACGAGTACGTCCGCCACCGCACGACCGCCTTCGGCATGGAGCGCTCCCGCCCCTACGGCGACTCCGTCGTCACCGGCACCGCGACCATCCACGGCCGGAATGTCGCCGTGTACGCGCAGGACTTCTCCACCTTCGGCGGATCGCTCGGCGAGGTGGCCGGCGACAAGATCATCAAGGTCATGGAGCTGGCCCTGCGCAGCGGCATCCCGATCGTGGGCATGCTCGACTCCGGTGGCGCGCGCATCCAGGAGGGCGTCGTGGCCCTGGGCAAATACGGCGAGATCTTCCGACTCAACACCGCGGCATCCGGCGTCATCCCGCAGATCTCGATCATCATGGGACCCGCCGCGGGCGGTGCGGTGTACTCCCCCGCGCTGACGGACTTCGTGGTGATGGTCGACAAGACCAGCCAGATGTTCGTCACCGGCCCCGACGTCATCAAGACCGTGACCGGCGAAGACGTCGGCATGGAAGAGCTCGGCGGCGCGCACACGCACAACACCCGATCGGGCGTCGCGCACTACCTCGCCGAGGACGAGGACGATGCCCTCGACTACGTCCGGACGCTGCTCGGGTTCCTGCCCGACAACAACATGTCCGACATCCCGCTGTACGAGCACGAATTCGAGTTCGAGACGACGGATGCCGACCGGGCGCTGAACACGATCATCCCCGACTCGCCCAACCAGCCGTACGACATCCACGAGGTCATCCGCGGGATCGTCGACCACGAGGACTTCCTCGAGGTGCAGCCGCTGTTCGCGCCGAACATCGTCATCGGCTTCGGCCGGATCGAGGGCCGCTCGGTCGGCATCATCGCCAACCAGCCGTCGCAGATGGCCGGCACGCTCAACATCGAAGCGGGCGAGAAGGCGAGCCGCTTCGTGCGCTTCTGCGACGCGTTCTCGATCCCGATCGTCACCCTCGTCGACGTTCCGGGATACCTCCCCGGCACCGACCAGGAGTGGACCGGCGTCATCCGGCGCGGCGCGAAGCTGCTCTACGCCTACGCCGAGGCCACCGTCCCGCTCGTGACCGTGATCCTGCGCAAGGCCTACGGCGGCGCCTACATCGTGATGGGCTCGAAGCAGCTCGGCGCCGATGTGAACCTCGCCTGGCCGACGGCCGAGATCGCCGTCATGGGCGGTCAGGGCGCGGTGAACATCCTCTACCGCGGCGAGATCAAGAAGGCGGAGGAGGCCGGTGAAGACGTCGCCGCCGTCCGCACCCGGCTCGCCAACGAGTACACCTACAACGTCGCCTCCCCCTTCCTCGCCGCCGAGCGGGGTGAGCTCGACGGCATCATCGAGCCCGCGCAGACCCGCGTGTCGATCGCGAAGGCGCTGCGCGCCCTCCGCGGCAAGCGCGCGAGCCTGCCGCCGAAGAAGCACGGCAACATTCCGCTATGACCGGCGAGATCCCCCGCGAGGACATCACGATCGACGTGCGCCGCGGCAATCCCACCGAGGAGGAGCTCGCGGCGCTCATTGCCGTGGTCAGCGAGGCGTACGCGACCGAGGCGGCCACCGCCGTGGTCGAGGAGGAGCCGAGCCGCTCGGCCTGGGCGGTCTCTCAGCGCGGCCTGCGGACTCCGCTTCCGCGCGTCGGGTGGTGACCGCGCGGGCACTCTGACCCATGGCCTTGTCCCCCGAAATACCTACAGACAGGTCGTCCGAAGGCGTCGGATACTGAAGGAGCTGGAACGCTTCTGCGTTCGGTCGACCCGCCTTCGCCTCGCGAATGCCCAGGGTTCGGCCATGCGGTCTGTTTTCGGGTAACGGATCGCGTGAGGCGGGGGGCGTGCGTTTCGCCGCTCCCCGCCTCCTCTCACTCTCTCCGCCTCGGCACTCTCCTCCCCCGCCGGGGCGGGGAGGAGTGTCGCCGCACGGCCGCCGTCCCTAACTCCTCCTATTCGGGCCGGAACGGCCGGTGTGTGCGCGCACACACCGGCGTGGGCGCCGAAACTGAGGAGTTCGGTACAGGGCTGGCCCGACGACCCCGCGGCCGACGTGTCCGGCACCGGCGGGTGGCGCGGCCGCAGCGCGGGCCGGGCGAGGCGGGCGTAACTCCTCTGATCCGGGCCGGAAGGGCGGGTGTGTGCGCGCACACGCGCGCGTGGGCGCCGAAACTGAGGAGTTCGGCCCGGGTGCGGGAGGGGGCGCGTCGGGTCAGCCGGCGTCGACGGGGGCGCGCCCGGGGAGCGGGATCTCGCGCCACAGGTCGACGGCGTCCTCGTCCGACGGGCCCGCAGACCGGCCGTCCACCGGCATCGAGCGTCCGACGACGGTCACCGCCACCGTCTCGTGCGGCGACGTGCGGATGTACAGGCGGTCCGACCCCGCCGAACGCAGCGTCTCGGCCAGTTGGGCGCGGATGGCGGCCAACTCGTGCTCCTCGAGCGCGTCCAGGCCCCCCTCGTCGAGGACGGTGACCGTCGCACCGCGCCGGCGCGCCCGCTCCAGCTCGGCGCGGACGTCGTCATCAAGCAGCCGCGGTCCGCGCAGTTCGTCGCGCAGACGCCCCTCCGCCAGCCGCGCCTCGAGGCGTTCGTCCTCGGTCAGCGCACCGCCCGAGGCGACGGTGCGCGTGAGCACCGGACCGGCGACCTGCAGCGCCCGCTGCACCTGGACGCGGCGTTCCCGCTGACGCACGAGCTGCGACGCCTGCCAGCCGGATGCCGCGCGCTGCAGCTGCGCGAGACGATCGGTGTCGCGGGCTGCGCGGTCCATCGAGAGCACCAGGAGCTGAGCGGCGAGCACCCAGACGACCGAACCGACGAGCCCCTGCGCCAGAGCGTTCGCCGGCCCCATCCACGTCATCGACCCGGCCGCGAGCATGCCGATGCCGATCCAGGCGGCCCAGGGCCGCCGACGCGCCATGACCACGGTCATGAGCGCCCCGATGCCGCCGAGGTACCAGGTTCCGTACGACTGCAGACGACTCTCCTCCCCGACGGCGATCGCGATCGCGGTGGGGACGATCGCCGCGGCGGCGAGCGCGAGCCCCTGCGCGAGGCCGGGGAGCTTGCCGGCGCCGCGTTCGGAACCGCCGGACGCGGCATCCGTCTTGGGCCACCAGAAGATGCAGAGCCAGGTCGTCGCGAGGTACAGCACGAGGGCGGCGACGACGAGCCACGGATAGTCGACCGGACCTCGCCACCACAGTCCCGTGGCGGCGAGGTAGGCGGTCATCGCCAGCGCGAGGGCCAGCAGAACCGAACGGACCTGGATCATGCCGCCCCCTCCCGCCAGGTGAGACGCACGAGGGTTCCCCAGTCGCCGCTGTCGATGTCGGCACTGCCGCCGACGGCGGCGACGCGCGCGATGATCGACGCGCGGATTCCGAGGCGATCCGCCGGTACCGCGGCGAAGTCGAACCCCTCCCCCGCGTCGCGGACCTCGATGCGGATGCCGTCGTCCTCGGCCGCGAGCTCGGCGACGAGTCCTTCCCCACCGGCGTGCTGCAGCGCGTTCGCCACGGCCTGTGCCGCGGCGAGCGCGAGCGCCCGCGCCACGCGTCCCGGCACCGGACGCGCCGAGGCGCTCACCCGCCGGTGGACGCTCAGGGTCTCGCCGAGTTCCATCGCGGCCGCTTCGATGTCGTCGGCGATGGTCTCGGCATCTCGCGGCTCGTCGCTGCCCTCGTGGGCGTCCTGCTCGGTGTTCGCCAGCCGGGTGAGGGCTTCGCGGGCCATCGCCGCGGCGAGGATGCCCTCGCGCGGGGTCACCGCGCGCTCAGCGGCGATCAGCGCGGCCAGCACACTGTCGTGCATGAGTGCGGCGACGGCCATCCGCTCCTGTTCGGACGCATCGGATGCCGCGGCCTTGGCGTAGGACGACACGGCCTTGGTGCGGGTGTCGTCGACGTTCGCCGCGATCTTGCGGAACAGCCACCCGAGCGCAAGGATCACGCCACCCAGGATCACGCCGAAGGCGGCGTCGAGGCCGACCGCGAACCAGTAGTCCGGGGCGAAACTCCCCTGCACCAGGCGTCCGTAACCGTAAAGGATCGGCGCGAACAGGGTCACACCGACCTGGAGTGCGAAGGGAAAGGCCAGCACCGCGGCGAGGGTCGCGATGTTGACGAGGTACCAGATCCACGGCTGGTCCCGGGTTTCGGTCGGCAGGCCCACCGTCGCCAGCGGCCAGAAGGCGAGTCCGACGAGGTACACGATCGCGAAGGTGCCGGCGGCGATGCGGACTCCCCTTCCCCACAGGCACGCGACGATCATGAGCGCGAGAGTGCCGAAGATGATGACCTTGTACGGCAGGTCCCACGCCGGGAGCGTGACGGGAGGGCCCAGAGCGCTGACCAGGGCCTGCGCCCCGAGGATCATCGACCCGAGACCGGCGACCAGCGCCATGATCCGCTCGACCCGCGTGCGGGTGAACGACCCGATGCCGGACGTCGACTCGCGCGAGGAGGGGATCTGCCCCCAGGCGCTGTCGAGACCCGAAGACGAGACGTCAGCGCTCACCGTCGCCTCCCGTGGCCACGGTCTCGGCTTCGAGGCCCGTGGGCGAGACGATGCCGTCCTCCATCGCGCGGCGGAGCAGGTCGACCTTGGTGGGCGCGGGGCGTCCGACGTCGACGTACTTCACACGGATGCGGGTGATGTTCTCCTTGGCCGTGGAGTAGGCCACCCCGAGGCGCTCGGCGACGACCTTCAGCGGGAGTCCCGCGGCGTAGAGGCGGAGGACGTCACGCTCACGGGCCGACAGCTGCGCGTCGGCGAAGTCGCGATCGCCCTCGACGGCGCTCGCCCACTCGACGTTGTTGAGCTGCTCGCCGCGCGAGACGGTGTGGATCGCGCAGATCACATCGTCGATGCGCGAGGACTTGCTCACCACTCCCGCGGCTCCCGCGGCGAGCGCCTCCCGCACGGCGGCGGGGCGGTCGGCGACACTGTGGATAATGACGCTCGAGCCGTCGCGGACGAGGCGCGAGACGTTCTCGGTCACCGTCGTGCCGTCACCGAGGGTCAGGTCGAGCACGACGACGTCCGCCGGCGGCGAGGAGCTGAAGGCGCGCCAGTCGAGATAGGACGTCACGGTGCTGCCCGAGAACACGACCTGCTGGTCGTCCGCGCGCGCGCACGCGCCCTGCAGACCCAATCGCACCGATTCGTGGTCGTCGATCAGGGCCACGCGCGTCATGCCGCAACTCTATCCGCGCGCGTCGCTCCGGGAGAGCGTCGCCACCGCCTCGAGGTGGTGCGAGTTCGGGAAGAGGTCGATCGGCGTCAGCGACGTGGCCTCGTATCCGGCCTCCCGGAACGCCCCCAGGTCGCGGGCGAGGGCGACCGGATCGCAGGCGACGTACACGACCGTCCGCGGCGAGAGCGCGGCGATGTCGGCCACGACGTCCGTCCCGGCGCCGGCGCGCGGGGGGTCCAGAAGCACGACGCCGCGCTGGAGGCGCTCCCGCTCCGCCGGCGACGCGTCGGCCCGAAGGCGCCGGATCCAGCGATCGACGCGATCGGTTTCGGCGCGGGCGCCGATCCACTCCACGAGGTTCTCGCCCGCGTGCTCGGTGGCCCGGGCATCCGACTCCACGCTCGTCACGCGGGTGGTGGGGCCGCCGATCTCGGCGAGCGCCGCGGCGAAGAGGCCGACCCCGCCGTAGAGGTCGAGGTGCCATGCGTCCGGGTCGACTCCCGGCGCTGCGTCGGTGCCCGTCAGGGCAATCGTGACCGCGCGCGTGAGGGTCGCCGCCGCGTGGCGGTGGACCTGCCAGAATCCGCCGGCGTCGACGCGGAACTCCCGGTCGCCGACGCGCTCGCGGATCGTCTCGTTCTCGGGGGCACCGCGACGGGGACCGTCGGATGCCGCACCCGCCGGTCGCCGCCCACGACCACGACCTTGTGGGGAGGCCGGCTCGGGCCGGTGCAGGATGCGGACCCGTCCGTCGGCCGGCTGCACGAGGTCGATGCGCCCCGCGTCGCCGCCGCGCAGGGCGAGGGCCGCACGCTCGATCGACGCCGTGGCCAACGGCAGCTCGGAGACCTCGATCACGCGGTGGGAGCGGGCGGCGTACGGGCCTACCCGGCCGGCGTCGTCGACGTGGAGGGACACCCGCGTGCGCCACCGGATGCCGTCGGCATCGGCATCGGCATCGGCATCGGCATCGGCATCGGCATCGGCATCGGCCTGACCCTCGCCGAGGATCTCCGCCACCGTCCGCACCGGCTCCGCGGCCAGGGATGCCGCGTCGAGCCGGCCGATCCGCTCGAGGGCGTCCACGAGCACGCGGTGCTTCAGCTCCCGCTGGTGGGCCGGGACGATGTGGCCGAAGTCGGCGCCTCCGGGGCGGGCTTCCGGCGCCACATCGACGTCGGCCTGCGCCCACACGTGCGGGCGGCGCTCGGGCGCGGCATCCAGGACCTCGAGCACCTCGCCGCGCCAGAACGACGACTTCCGCGTGTCGGTCAGCCGCACGCGCACGCGCTCGCCGGGCAGCGTGTCGGGGACGAACACGACGCGCCCCTCGTGTCGCGCGACGAAGACGCCACCGTGGGCGACGCCGGAGACGTCGAGGTCGAGAAGATCACCGGGTTGCATCCTTCGATGGTTCCACACGCGCTCGCCCCCACGCGCGCGCCCCGCACGCGCTCGCTCCGGCGGGCGCCGCCTACCCTGGGGTCATGCGCGTGTGCCTCGCCTCGACCTCCCCCGCCCGCCTGATGCTGCTGCAGCAGTTCGGCATCCGTCCGCTGACCGTCGCGCCCGACGTCGACGAGGACGCGGTGGTGGCCGCCGTCGCCGCGGGCGAAGGCCGCGAGCTCGCCCCCGACGAGCACGTCCTGCTGCTCGCCCGGCGCAAGGCCGCCGACGTCGCCGCGCGCCTGGCCGACGACATCCCCGACTTCGACGGGATCGTGATCGGCGGAGACTCGATGTTCGAGATCGACGGCGCCGTCCTCGGCAAGCCCTACACGCCGGAGAACGCCACGGCCCGGTGGCACGCGATGCGCGGGCACACCGGGGTGCTGCACTCCGGGCACGCCGTGGTGCGGGTGTCCCCCGGCGCGCCGTCGCGCGAGGTCCACGCCGTGGCCGAGGCATCCGTCACCTTCGCCGACGACATCACGGATGCCGAGATCGACGCGTACGTCGCCACCGGCGAACCGCTGCACGTCGCCGGCGCGTTCACCGTGGACAGCCTCGGCGGGGCGTTCATCCGCCGCATCGAGGGCGACCCGTCGACGGTCGTGGGGATGTCGGTGTCGACGCTGCGGTCGCTCATCCGCGAGGTCGGCGGCGACTGGACCGCCCTGTGGCATACCGTCGACCCCTCTCTCTCGGCGCCCACCCCCTGACGCGATCCCCCGATCCGGTTGTGGGAGAGTGACACGAATCGCCGTGCTTCTTGTACGAGTTGGTCAAAAGAGGGCCTCGCAGCCTCGGTAGGCTGACATCCATGTCTCAGATCGCCAAGGTCCTCGTCGCCAACCGCGGTGAGATCGCCGTCCGCGTCATCCGTGCCGCTCGCGATGCCGGCAAGGCATCCGTCGCCGTGTACGCCGACCAGGACCGCGACGCCCTCCACGCCCGCCTCGCCGACGAGGCCTACGCGCTCGACGGCTCCACGAGCGCCGAGACCTACCTCTCGATCGAGAAGATCCTCTCCGTCGCGCGCCGCTCCGGCGCCGACGCGGTGCACCCCGGCTACGGCTTCCTCGCCGAGAACGCCGACTTCGCCCGCGCGGTCATCGATGCGGGCCTCATCTGGATCGGCCCGTCGCCGGAGGCCATCGAGGCGCTCGGCGACAAGGTGACCGCCCGCGCGGTGGCCGAGAAGGTCGGCGCGCCTCTCGCCCCGGGAACCCCCGGCCCGGTCGCCGGCGCCGACGAGGTCATCACCTTCGCCGAGCAGGTGGGCCTCCCCATCGCCATCAAGGCTGCATACGGCGGCGGCGGACGCGGCCTCAAGGTCGCGCGCGAGCTCGACGAGGTCGCCGAGCTGTTCGAATCCGCCACGCGCGAAGCGATTGCGGCGTTCGGCCGCGGCGAATGCTTCGTGGAGAAGTACCTCGACAAGCCCCGTCACGTCGAGACCCAGTGCCTCGCGGATGCCGCCGGCAACGTCGTCGTGGTCTCCACGCGCGACTGCTCCCTGCAGCGCCGTCACCAGAAGCTCGTCGAGGAGGCTCCCGCGCCGTTCCTCACCGACGAGCAGAACCGCATCCTCTACGACTCCTCCAAGGCCATCCTCCGCGAGGTCGGCTACCAGGGGGCGGGCACCTGCGAGTTCCTCATCGGCGCCGACGGCACCATCTCTTTCCTCGAGGTCAACACGCGCCTCCAGGTCGAGCACCCGGTCTCGGAGGAGGTCACCGGCCTCGACCTCGTCCGCGAGCAGTTCCGCCTCGCCGAGGGCGAGGAGCTCGGCTACGACGACCCCGCTCCCGTCGGCCACTCGATCGAGTTCCGCATCAACGGAGAGGATGCCGGTCGCGGCTTCCTCCCCCAGCCAGGCCCCATCCACGTCTTCAAGACGTTCGGCGGTCCCGGCATCCGTCTCGATTCCGGCGTGACCGCCGGCGACAGCGTCTCGGGCGCCTTCGACTCGCTCCTGGCCAAGATCATCGTCACCGGACGCGACCGCGACGAGGCCCTCGAGCGCGCGCGCCGCGCCCTCGACGAGTTCGAGGTCGCCGGGATGCCGACGGTGCTCCCCTTCCACCGCAAGGTCGTGCGTGACCCGGCCTTCACCGCCGAGGACGGCACGTTCGGCGTCTACACGCGGTGGATCGAGACCGAGTTCGTCAACGACATCGCGCCGTGGGACGGCGAGCTGGAGGCGCCCGGCGCCGAGGCCGCGCGCCACACCGTGGTCGTGGAAGTCGGCGGTAAGCGCCTGGAGGTCAGCCTCCCCGACCGCATCGCGGTCTCGCCGAGCGCCGTGGGCCGCCCCGCCGCCGTTCCCCCGTCGCGCCGCTCGCACGCCACGACGGCGATGGCCGGCGCATCCGGCGATGCGGTGAAGGCCCCGATGCAGGCGACGATCGTCAAGGTCGCCGTCGAGGAAGGCCAGCAGGTCGTCAAGGGGGACCTCGTCGTCGTCCTCGAGGCGATGAAGATGGAGCAGCCGATCCAGGCCCACAAGGACGGGCAGATCGGGGCGATCAACGCCGACCCGGGCAGCACCGTCTCGGCCGGGCACCAGCTCCTCACCATCAGCTGACGCGCGCCTCCGTCCTCCGCCGGTGCGCGAAGGTCACAGATGCGCGGCGAGGAACTCCTTCACGCGCGCGTAGGCGACGTCCCCTTCGGGGATCTGCACGTCGGGGAAGAACGCGAACCCGTGCGGCATCCCGGCCGGCCAATAGCCGTCGGCGACGCCGCCCGCCTCTTCGAGGAGCGCCGCGAACGCCCGCCCGGAATCGATGATCGGGTCGTGCGTGCCGGTCGCGAGGAACGTCGGCGGGTACCCCGTCAGGTCGGCGTAGATCGGGCTCGCGAGCGGATCGGTCCAGGCCGTCGTCGGCAGGTACGCCCCGCGGATGAACCCGAAGAACGCGCTGTCGTAGACGATCCCCCGCGGGGCGAGTTCCTGGAACGACGGCCAGCGCTCCTGCGCGAAATCGACGAAGGCGCCGAACATCACCACGGCCTGCGGCGGGGCGATTCCGCGGCTGCGCGCGGCGATCGGCAGGGCCGCGGCGAAGTTCGACCCGGCGCTGTCGCCCGCCACGGCGATCCGCGAGGGGTCGCCGCCGATCCGACCCGCATCGGTGCGCAGCCACGCGTAGACGTCGACGACGTCCTCGAGTGGTGTCGGGAACGGGTACTCGGGAGCGAGCCGGTAGTTCGCCGAGACCACGACGGCTCCGGCATCCGTGGCCAACCGCCGCGTGGTGTAGTCGGTGTCTTCTGCCGACCCGACGGTGAACCCGCCGCCGTGGGCGTAGAGGATCACCGGGAGGGCCCCGTCCGGGAGGGCGGCGGGCCGATAGACCAGGCAGCGCGCCACCCCGTCCCGGACCGGCAGGTAGACCGTCGTGACATCCACCCCGGGCACCGCCTCCGCGCCCGTCGGCGGAACGAGCGCCGGGTCGGGTTGGGCACGGTCCTGCCCGATGTACCCGGTGCGCACCGGGAGGATCATCATGTCGCGCAGGGCGACGGGCTGCCGGTTGTTGGCGATGACCCGGTACGACGGCATCGCCGGGTCGTCCGGGTCGATGTAGCTGAGCCCGTCGATGGCGGCGACGACGGTGACGTCGCGCTGCCCCTCGGGAATCGTCGTCAGCGCGACATCGATGTGCGGAGCGGACGCCGCGTCCGCGGACGCGGCGGCGGGTGAGGACGCGGCGGGATGGATCGGCACGACCGCAGTCTAAGGACGCCGCCGCGCCCCGGGAAGGGGTGTCGCGGCGCCCGGGATCACTCCCCGTAGACGGTGTGGTCCACCACGTGCATGGCCCGCGCGGCGTCGGTGATGCTGCCCGAGAGCGAGGGGTAGACGGCGAACACCCGCGAGACCTGGTCGACCGTCAGGCGGCGTTCGACGGCGATCGCGATCGGGTAGATCAGCTCGGATGCCCGGGGCCCGACGATGACGCCGCCGATGACGGTGCCCGACCCCTGGCGCGCGATGAGCTTGACGAACCCGTCCTTGATGCTCATCATCTTCGCCCGCGCGTTGGCCGCGAGAGGCATCTTGTGGACGACCCCGTCGATGGTGCCGGCGTCGATGTCGCGCTCCTGCCAGCCCACCGTCGCGATCTCGGGCGCGGTAAAGATGTTCGACGCGATGCGGCGGCGATCCAGCGGAATGACGACGTCGCCGAGGGCGTGGAAGATCGCCGTGCGCCCCTGCATGGAGGCGACCGAGGCGAGCGGGATGAAGGTGGTGCAGTCGCCGGCGGCGTAGATGTTCGGCACCGAGGTGCGCGCGGCGCGGTTGACCTGGATGTGGCCCGAGTCGGTCATCTGGACGCCGGCGGCCTCGAGGCCGATCCCCGCGGTGTTGGGGATCGAGCCGACCGCCATGAGGCAGTGGCTGCCCTCGACGGTGCGCCCGTCGGAGAGGGTGACCACGACCCCGTCGCCCTGGCGCTGGACGTGCTCGGCGCGGGACTTCGACAGCACCGTCATCCCGCCGCGGGTGAAGACGCGCTCGAGGACGGCGGCGGCATCGGCATCCTCACCGGGGAGGACCTGATCGCGGCTGGAGATCAGCGTCACCTTCGAGCCGAGGTTCATGTAGGCGCCGGCGAACTCGGCGCCGGTGACCCCGGAGCCGACGACGATCAGATGCTCGGGGAGCGCCTTCATGTCGTACAGCTGGGTCCAGGTGAGGATGCGCTCCCCGTCCGGCGGCGCGCTCGGCAGCTCCCGCGGGGACGCGCCGACCGACACGACCAGGGTGTCGGCCTCGACGCGGTCGAAGTCGGTGCCGCCGGGGCCCGTGGACACCACGACGGCGTTGTCGCCCTCGAGACGGCCGTGCCCGGAGATCAGGCGGACGCCGGCTTCGGCGAGCGAGGCGCGCATATCGTCGGACTGTTGACGCGCCAGCGCGAGGAGGCGCCGGTTGACGGCGGCGAGGTTGATCGCGATCTGCGGCTTCAGCGGCTTCCCGTCGTCGCCGCGGGCGTAGAGCTGCACCCCGAGGTCGCTCGCCCCCGCGATGGCCACGGCGGCGTCGGCCGTCGCGATCAGCGACTTCGACGGGACGACGTCGGTGATGACCGCGGACCCGCCGATGCCGGCGCGCTCGACCACCGTCACCTCGGCTCCGAGCTGGGCGGCGGCGAGCGCCGCCTCGTAGCCTCCGGGTCCGCCACCGAGGACGGCGACCCGCTGAGTGCGCTCGAAGCTCACAGACATGTCTCCCATTGTGTCTCCTCCGGGGCGGCGCTCACGACTCGAACGCCCATGTGGCCCGCCGCCCCGCCGGGAATCTAAGGTGGGGTCCATGTCACAGACCTTCGCCCACCCCCTCGACGACCCCGCCGCCGACCCCTTCGAGGTCGCCCGCGTCGCCGCCGCGGACATCGCTCGCCTCACCGGGGTCGAGCAGCACGACATCGCCCTCACCCTCGGCAGCGGCTGGGGCAAGGCAGCGGAGCTCATCGGCGAGACGACCGCGACCTTCCCCGCCACCGAGGTCACCGGCTTCAGCGCCCCCGCCCTCGCCGGACACGCGGGCACGATCCGCAGCATCCTGACTCCGCAGGGCCGGCGCGTCCTCGTCATCGGCGCGCGCACCCACTTCTACGAGGGACACGGCGTGCGCCGCGTCGTCCACAGCGTGCGGACGGCCGCCGCGACGGGCGTGACGACCATGGTCCTCACCAACGGTGCGGGCGGCATCAAGGCCGGTTGGAAGGCCGGGCAGCCCGTTCTGATCAGCGATCACATCAATCTCACGGCCGCGTCGCCCCTCGAGGGCGCGACCTTCATCGACCTCACCGACCTGTACTCCCCGCGCCTGCGCGAGGTGGCCCGGTCGGTCGACCCCACGCTCGACGAGGGCGTGTACTGCCAGTTCCGCGGACCCCACTACGAGACCCCCGCAGAGGTGCGGATGGCCCGCGCGATCGGCGGCGACATCGTCGGCATGTCCACGGCGCTCGAGGCGATCGCGGCCCGTCAGGCCGGAATGGAGATTCTCGGCTTCTCGCTCATCACGAACCTCGCCGCCGGCATCCAGACCACCCCACTCAGTCATCAGGAGGTCATCGATGCCGGCCGCGAGGCCGAGCCGGTGATCTCGTCGCTGCTGGCCCGTGTGATCGAGGCCCTGTGAGCACCGCCGAGGGCGCCGTCGCGGCCGCCCGCGCCTGGCTCGCGCAGGACCCCGACCCCGAGACCCGCGCCGAGCTCGAGCAGCTCCTCGCGGCGGCCGACGACGGAGACGCGGATGCCGCAGCCGACCTCGCCGACCGCTTCGGCGCGCGCCTGGCCTTCGGGACCGCCGGCCTCCGCGGTGAGCTCGGGGCCGGTAGCAATCGGATGAACCGCGTGCTCGTGGCGCAGGCCGCCGCCGGATTCGCGGCCTTCCTCCGCGAGCGGGCGGGTCTCGGCGAGGCCGATCCGGCCGACGCCGGCACCGTCGCCGACGGCGACGCCCACGCGGACGGCGACGCCCCCGCGGACGCCGCGCCGGCCCGTGTCCCCACGGTCGTCGTGGGGTACGACGGACGCCGGAACTCCCGCGTGTTCGCCGAGGACTCCGCGCAGATCTTCGCCGGCGCGGGCCTCCGCGCGATCCTCCTCCCCCGCCTCCTCCCGACGCCGGTGCTGGCCTTCGCCGTCCGTCACCTGGATGCGGATGCCGGAGTCATGGTGACCGCGAGCCACAACCCGCCGAACGACAACGGGTACAAGGTCTACCTCGGTGGCGCCGACGAGGGTGCGCAGATCGTCGCGCCCGTGGACGCCGAGATCGCCGCGCACATCGACCGCGTCGCCGCGGAGGGGGACGCGGCAGCCCTCCCCCGGTCGCTCGCGTTCGAGACGGCACCCGAGTCGGTCGTCGAGGCGTATGTCGCCGCGACCGCCGCCGTGGCCCCCGCATCCGCCGGCGCCGAAGGGCTCCGGTGGGTGTACACCGCCATGCACGGCGTCGGATGGGAGACGGTGCAGCGCGTCGTCGAGCGCGCCGGGTACCCGGCCCCGATCACCGTCGACGCCCAGCGCGACCCCGACGGCACCTTCCCGACGGTCTCCTTCCCCAACCCCGAGGAGCCCGGCGCCATGGACCTCGCGTTCGCCACGGCCCGCGAGCACGGCGCCGACCTCGTCATCGCCAACGATCCGGACGCCGACCGCCTCGCCGTCGCCGTTCCGGACGAGGACGAGGAGGGCGGCTGGCGTCGCCTCACGGGCAACCAGATCGGGCTGCTGCTCGGCTGGCGCGCGGCGCGCCTCGCGGCGGAGTCCGGCGTCACCGACGGCACTCTCGCGTGCTCGCTGGTCTCCTCCCCCGGTCTGCAGACGGTCGCCGAGCACTTCGGCCTCCGCTCGGCGGCGACCCTGACGGGATTCAAGTGGATCTCCCGTGCGCCTGGCATCGTCTTCGGGTTCGAGGAGGCCCTGGGGTATCTCGTGAACCCCGAGGCCGTGCGCGACAAGGACGGCATCTCCGCTGCCGTGGCCTTCCTCGGGATGGTGTCGGATGCCCGGACCGAGGGCCGCGGCATCCGTGACCTGCTGAACGAGTTCGACGAGACGTTCGGCTTCTTCGCCAGCGGTCAGATCTCGGTGCGCGTGGACGATCTGAGCGTCATCGGACGCGTCATGAGCGCCCTCCGCGCCGACCCGCCCGCGCGGATCGGCGAGGTCGCGGTCGACCGCGTCGACGACCTGCTGACGGGCGTCGACGATCTGCCTCCCGGAGATGTGCTGCGGTACTGGCTCGCGGACGGCTCGCGCGTCATCGTGCGTCCGAGCGGGACCGAGCCGAAGCTGAAGGTGTATCTGGACGTCCGCGGCGACTCGGCCGACGACGCCGCCGCGCGCATCCACGCCGTGACCACGGCGATGCGCGAGCTCGTGGACACCCTGTCGGCCTGAGGCCTCTCGCCGCGCCCCCTACGGTGGAGGGGTGCTGCTGAGAGAGCCCCTCACCCTCGCCGACGACCACGTGCGTCTGGAACCGCTGTCCCCCGACCACGCGCCCGATCTCGCCGAGGCCGCGCGGGGGTTGGAGCACGCCTGGTACACACACGTGCCGCATCCGCACGAAGTCGAGGACGACATCCGTCAGCGTCTCGCGTGGCGCGACGAGGGGACGATGAACCCGTGGGCCGTGCGGCGGCTCGAGACGGGGCGCGTGGTCGGGGTGACGACGTTCTGCAACATCGACCAGCCGAACCGGCACGTCGAGATCGGGCACACGTGGATCGGCGTCGACGCCCAGCGGACGGCGGTGAACACCGCGGCGAAGCTGCTGCTGCTCGCCCACGCGTTCGAGGACTGCGACGCGATCGCGGTGGAGTTCCGCACCCACTGGCACAACCGCCAGTCTCGCGCGGCGATCGCCCGGCTCGGGGCGAAGCAGGACGGCGTGCTGCGCAACCACCGCCTCGGACCCGACGGAACCCTCCGCGACACCGTCGTCTTCTCGATCCTCCCGCACGAGTGGCCCGCCGTGCAGAAGGGCCTCCGCGCCCGCCTCGCCCGCTGATCGCGCGGGTGCGGCGTCGTTCGGGTGGCAGTCGTGGCCGCCTCGAGCTCGACGAGGCGGCCACGACTGCCACCTGAGGCGAGCGGAAGACCCGCCCGGCCGCGCTACCCGTCGATGACGGCGACGAGCTCGTCGAGGAAGCCGCCGAAGTCGACCGCGCGGCGGACGATGCGCTGCACGCTGTCGCGCTCGGAGAAGACCTCGACGAACTGCTCGAACACCGTCTGGAACGCCTCGCGGTCGGTCTCCGAGAACGCCACGAGTGCCACGACCTGCACGCGGCCGTCGCCCCACGGGATCGAGGGGTCGGCGATCCCGATCGCGATCGCGGTGCGCGTCGCCGTCATCCCGATCGCGTGCGGCACCGCGAGCGCGTCGGTGAACGCCGTCGACGACAGCTCCTCGCGCTGGATCGTCCGCTCGATGTAGTCCTCGTCGATGACCCCCTGCGCGACGAGCGTCGCTCCCAGCCGGCGGATGACGGATGCCGCGTTCCCAGCGTCCTCGTGCACGTCGGCGAAGCCGCGGACGAACGCGTCGGGCGAGAAGTAGCGCTCGAGTTCGGTGCGCAGGCGCGCGAGCCGGCGCCCGCGGCGGACGCGGCCCGCCGCGGTCTGCACACGCTCCACGTCGGCATCCGTGAGGAAGGGCTGGATGCGCACGAACCGGTCCCCCGACATCGGCGGATCGATCGTGGTCAGTACCAGGTCGCTGTCGATCGCCGCCCAGTCAGGGTCGACGCGGGTCTCGACACCGACGACCTCGATCGCCTGCCCGAGGGAGCGGTCGACGCTCGAACGCAGCAGCTCGTGCAGCTCGTAGTAACCGGGGCAGACGATCGTCGCCGTCAGCAGCTGGTCGGCCCGGCGGCTGCGCTCGAGCCGTCCGCCCACGTGCATGGCGATGTAGGCGATCTCGTCGTCCATCAGCGGGATGCCGAGCTGCTCGTGCAGGCCGTTGGCGATGAAGACGGCGACGTCGAAGATCATCGGGTAGGTCGCCTTGAGCGAGCGCGTCAGGGGGTTCCGTGACCAGGCCTGCTCCCGCGCCCGCAGGCGGAGGTTCTGCACGTGCAGCGCGAGTCGGAGGATGAAGTCCTCGTGGGCGATGTCGACGAGGAACTCCGCGGCCGCCTGCTGCACCACCGCACGGACCACGTCCTCCACCTCGGGCTCCACCCGGTCGCGCGCGCCGTCGCGGGCGGTCCGGGCGGGGTCGAGGTCCGACCCGCTGCCCGGCGCGCCGGGAGCGACGATGCGGGTGAGGACGAGGGTCGCGAGATGCTGCTGGTCCCCCGCCCCGAGCCGGACGCCGAGGTGCCGCTCGGCGAGCTCGGCGAGGATGCGCTCCACCTCCGCGTGGGACTCGCCGGATGCCGCTCCCGCGCCCTCCAGGGCGCGGCCCTGCGCCACGCGGTCGGCGGCGATGGCGATGTGCATGACGACGTCGGCCATGCCCAGCTCGTTGACGAACCAGCCGCGTTCGCCCAGGCGCGACACGAGCTCGGTCTTGAAGGGGCCGAAGGCGTTCTGGCCGACGGACTCTTCGCCGAGCGTGCGCCGCAGGGCCTGCAGGTCGAACGAGCCGGCATCCATCTCGTCGTGCGCGAGCCGGCTCAGCAGGCGCCGCTGCGCCGCCTCGGTGCCGCGCAGCCGCGCCGTCGAGGCCGAGCGCTCGAGGGTGAGGTCCGTGCCGCCGAGGAGCCCCCGGACGCGCGCGAGGTCGGCGTCGAGGGTCGCGGAGCTGACGTGGAGGGCGTCCGCGGTCTCGAACACGTCGATGCCGTCGGGGGTGTCCAGGAGCGCCCGCACGAGGCGGTGCAGGCGATCGCGCGGCGTGCCGCTCTCGGTGCCCGCGCGGACCGCGGTTCCCGCATCCGGACCCGCCCGATAGCCGTGCGGGCCCGACTCGACGGCGATGCCGGGGGCCACGCGCGCGTTCACCGCCGTGACGTAGGAGCGGATGCTGCGCGGGGTGACCCCGAGCGCGTCGGCGAGCGTCGCGGCGGTGGACCAGTCGCCGTCACGGACGAGGAGGCTGAGCAACCGGTCCTGTCGCGCCCGTGTCACCGACTCACCCCCGCCCTCGTCTCGCGTCGATGCGTGCCAGTCAACCATGCCGGACACGCGCTTTCCGCCCCCGCGGAAGAAGGACTGGTTGTCCCGCTCCCAGGGTTCTCACAAGATGGGAGCGAAGGAGGCGGGTCGATGAGGATCCTGATCGTCTGCGGTGCGGGTGCGTCCAGCACCTTCGTCGCGCAGCGCGTGCGACGTGCGGCGGACGAGCAGGGGCTGTCGTGGTCCGCCTTCGCCGGCACCGAGCAGTCGTTCCCGACCGACGTCGATGCCGCCGATGTCGTCCTGCTCGGACCGCATCTCGCTCCCGCGCTGTCGCGTTTCGAGCGGGACTCGGCCGAGCGGAACATCCCGGTGGTCCTGCTGCCGGCCGACATCTTCACCGACCGGGACGGCACGCGGACCCTCGCGCTCGTCCAGGCCGCCGCCTCGCCCTGACACCCGCCATACCGCTTCATCCGCCAGACCCGCCGTACCGACAGAGAGGTCACCCCATGCCCCCGATCACCCGGACCGTGCGCGTCGGTTCGTCGCATGGGCTGCACGCCCGCCCCGCGAAGCTCTTCGCGCAGGCGGCGAAGGACGCCGGCATCCCCGTCACCATCGCGAAGGATGCCGGGTCCCCGGTCAACGCGGCCAGCATCCTCGGAGTGATCGCGCTCGGCATCGAGCACGGCGACTACGTCACCCTCACCGCCGAGGGTGACACGGCGGAGAAGACCATCGACACGCTCAGCGAACTGCTGACCACCGACCACGACGCGGAGGCATGATGACGGAGATCAGAGGAGTCGGAATCGGGCTCGGAGTCGCCCAGGGGCCCGTGGCCCGCATGGCGGAGCCGCTGCCCGCACCGCTGGACGAGCCGAGCACCCTGACCCCCGACGAGGAGACCGCGCGCGTGACGGATGCCGTCGCCGCTGTCGCCCGCGAACTCGAGGAGCGCGGGGCGCAGGCCGGCGGCGCCGCGCGCGACGTGCTCGAGGCGCAGGCGATGATGGCCGAGGACCCGACCCTCGCCGACGAGGTCGGAACCCGCATCCGCGCGGGGAAGACCGGCGAGTTCGCCGTCCACGACGCCTTCGCCTCCTTCCGCGAGCAGCTCACCGCGCTCGGCGGCTACCTCGGCGAGCGCGCCGCCGATCTCGACGATGTGGCGCAGCGGGTGATCGCGCGGCTGCGCGGCGTCGCGGCGCCGGGCGTGCCCGACCCCGGGCATCCGTTCGTGCTGGTGGCGAAGGACCTCGCTCCCGCCGACACCGCGCTGCTCGACCTCGACAAGGTCCTCGCGCTCGTCACCACCGAGGGCGGCCCCACCTCCCACACAGCGATCCTGGCGCGCGAGAAGTCGATCGTCGCGATCGTCGGCGCGGGAGCCGCGAAAGATCTCGTCGACGGCGAGACGGTCATCGTCGACGCCGCGAAGGGCGTCGTCACGACGAACCCGACCGACGAGGAACGGGCCCAGGCCCAGCACCGGGCCGATGCCCGCGCGTCCGCGGCATCCGCTCCGATCACCGACGGCGCCCTCGCCGACGGGACCGCGGTGCCGCTGCTGGCGAACCTCGGAAACCCGGCCGCGGCGGCCGAGGCGGTCGCCCTCGGCGCCGAGGGTGTGGGGCTGTTCCGCACCGAGTTCCTCTTCCTCTCCTCCGCGCAGGCGCCGACCGTCGAGCAGCAGCGCGAGGCGTACACGCAGCTGCTGCAGGCTTTCCCGGGCAAGAAGGTCGTCGTCCGCGTGCTGGACGCCGGCGCCGACAAGCCCCTCCCCTTCCTCAACGACGCCCACGAGGAGAACCCGGCGCTCGGCCTCCGGGGCCTGCGCGCGCTCCGCGCGAGCGAAGACATCCTGCGCGAGCAGCTGACCGCGCTGGCGGAAGCGGATGCCGCGACGGATGCCGACCTCTGGGTGATGGCGCCGATGGTGTCCACGGTCGAGGAGACGGAGTACTTCACCGCCGTCGCGCGGGAGTACGGCGTCAAGACCGCGGGCGTCATGGTCGAGGTGCCGTCCTCGGCGCTGCTGGCCGACCACATCCTCGCCTCGGCCGACTTCGCCTCCATCGGCACGAACGACCTCACCCAGTACACCCTCGCCGCCGACCGCCTCCTCGGCTCGGTCGCCTCGTTCCAGGACCCCTGGCACCCCGCCGTCCTCCGCCTCATCCGCGAGGTCGGGCGCGCGGGCGCCGAACGCGGCAAGCCCGTCGGCATCTGCGGCGAGGCCGCCGCCGACCCGCTGCTGGCGGTCGTCTTGGTCGGCCTCGGCGCGACCTCCCTGTCGATGGCCCCCACCGCTCTCGCCGATGTTCGGGCGACCCTGCTCGAGCACACCCTCGACGATGCCCGAGTCATCGCCGACGCCACCCTCGCCGCGACGGACGCGGCGACCGCACGAGCCGCGGCGATGACCGCCGCAGCACGAACCCACCAGAAGGAGACCCAGCAATGACAACGGCGTCCGCACCCACGAAGGGCGGATCCAAGGCGCAGGTGCACGTCCAGCGCTTCGGAACCTTCCTCTCCGGCATGATCATGCCGAACATCCCCGCGCTCATCGCGTGGGGCATCTTCACCGCGTTCTTCATCGACGTGGGCTGGACGCCCAACGCCGACCTGGCCACGATCGTCGGTCCCTTCATCCACTACCTGCTGCCGATCCTCATCGCCTACACGGGCGGCACGATGGTCTACGGCATCCGCGGCGGCGTGGTCGGATCGATCGCGACGATGGGCGCCATCGCCGGGTCCGACCTCATCGTGGCGAACATCAACGCCGCGCTCCCCGAAGGCGCGTCGCAGCTCGGCCAGGTCCACATGTTCATCGGTGCGATGATCCTGGGCCCGCTCGGCGCCTGGACGATGAAGAAGATCGACTCCATCTGGGAGGGCAAGATCAAGGCGGGCTTCGAGATGCTCGTCAACATGTTCTCGGCCGGCATCTGGGGCTTCGTCATGGCCGTCGTCGGGTTCTACCCCGTCGCGTGGCTGGTCAACGGCATCATGCAGGCCCTCAGCACCGCCGTGAACTGGCTGGTCGAGATGAACCTCCTCCCGCTGACGAGCATCATCATCGAGCCGGCGAAGGTGTTCTTCCTGAACAACGCCATCAACCACGGCGTGCTGACCCCGCTCGGCGTCACCCAGGCGGCCGAGACCGGTTCGTCGATCCTGTTCCTCCTCGAGGCCAACCCCGGCCCCGGCGTCGGGCTGCTACTGGCGTTCACCATCTTCGGTCTGGGTGCCGCGCGCGCGTCGGCTCCCGGAGCCGCGGTGATCCAGTTCTTCGGCGGCATCCACGAGGTCTACTTCCCCTACGCCCTGATGAAGCCGGTCCTCATCGTCGCGCTCATCGCCGGTGGCATGACCGGTGTCACCACCAACATGCTCCTCGGCGGCGCCCTCCGCGCCCCCGCGGCGCCGGGGAGCATCATCGCCGTGATGCTGCAGACGGCGCAGGGCGCGTACTTCGCGGTGATCCTCTCGGTGGTCCTCTCGGCCGCGGTGACCTTCGTCATCTCCGCGGTGATCCTCCGGGCCTCGCGCAAGCGCGACCTCGAGTCGATGGCGGCCACCGACGACGCGTTCGGCGCGGCGATCACCCAGACCGAGGCGGCCAAGGGCAAGTCCTCCGACCACCTCGGCGGCCTCCGCGGCGGGGCGGCGACCGGTGCCGGCGGAGCGGCGGGAGCCGCGGCCACCGCCACCGAGCGGGAGGTGAAGAACATCGTCTTCGCGTGCGACGCCGGAATGGGGTCGTCCGCGATGGGCGCGAGCGTTCTGCGCAACAAGTTCAAGAAGGCAGGCGTCGAGAACGTCACGGTCGTCAACAAGGCGATCGCGAACCTCGACTCCTCCGCCGACCTGGTCATCACCCAGAACCAGCTCACCGACCGGGCCCGGCAGCAGACGCCGGACGCGATCCACGTCTCGGTGGACAACTTCATGAACTCCCCGAAGTACGACGAGGTCGTAGACCTCGTCCGTGCACAGCACGAGGATGGGGTGTAGGCATCCCCGCGGCCGCGGGGTCGGGCAGGCGTGATGCCCCCGGCCCCGCGGCTCTTCCGGACACCGGATGCCGCGGCATCCGTTCGGAAGATCATCCGAACCGCAGGAATCGAGCATCCGCTCGCGACGAAAGGCGACGACATGGCACGTGACGTTCTCGGCACCGGACAGGTGCGCATCCACTCCGGCAGCGCGACCCGCGAGGAGGCGATGCGGGAAGCCGCCGACATCCTCCAGTCGGTCGGCGCCGTCACCGGCGCCTACTTCGACGCCATGCAGCAGCGGGAGGAGACCGTGTCGACCTACATGGGCAACGAGCTCGCCATCCCCCACGGCACGAACGAGACCAAGGACAGCATCCTCGAGTCCGCCCTCTCCGTCGTGCGCTACGACGGAGGAGTCGACTGGGGCGGCGAGCACGTGAGCTTCGTCGTGGGGATCGCCGGCAAGGGCGACGAGCACCTGGAGATCCTCTCGCAGATCGCCATCCTCTTCTCCGAGGAGGACGAGGTGGCCAAGCTCAAGGCCGCGCAGACCCCCGAGGAGCTCTACGAGCTGGTCTCGGCGGCGGGCGTCGGATGAAGGCCGTCCACTTCGGCGCCGGCAACATCGGTCGAGGATTCGTCGGCCTCCTCCTCCACGAGGGCGGGTACGAGCTCGTCTTCTCGGATGTCGCGGCGCCCCTGGTCGACGCGATCAACGCCGTCGACCGCTACACGGTGCGCGAGGTCGGTCCGGGAGGCGTCGACACCGTCGTCACGGGGTTCCGCGCGATCAACTCGGCCGAGAACGCCGATGAGCTGATCGACGAGATCGCGAGCGCGAACGTGGTCACCACCGCCGTCGGCCCGACCGTCTTGCGCTTCGTGGCGCCGCACATCATCGCCGGACTCGCGTTGCGCGACCCCTCGTCGCCGCCGCTGCAGATCATGGCGTGCGAGAACGCGATCAACGCCACCGACGTCCTCCGCGAAGAGATGAAGGTCGCCGCGGGCGGCGCGTGGGACGCGCTCGAAGGCCGTGCGGTGTTCGCCAACACCGCGGTGGACCGCATCGTCCCCGCCCAGCCCGAGGGCGGCGGAGTCGACGTCACCGTCGAGCCGTTCTTCGAGTGGGCGATCGAGCGGGGACCCTTCGGCGTCGAGCCGCCGGTCATTCCCCGCGCGCACTTCGTCGACGACCTCGCGCCGTACATCGAGCGGAAGCTCTTCACCGTCAACACCGGGCACGCCACCGCCGCCTACTTCGGCGCCGCCGCCGGATCCGACACGATCGCGGCGGCGCTGGCCGACCAGGTGATCGCCGGACGCGTGGATGCCGCGCTCCGCGAGACGTCGGCGCTGCTGGAGGTCAAGCACGGGCTCGACGCCGAGGAGCTCGCTCGCTACCGCGCGACGATCCTCGACCGGTTCCGCAACGACGTCCTCCCGGACACCGTGTGGCGCGTCGGACGCCAGCCGCTGCGGAAGCTCTCCCGGCACGAACGCTTCATCGGACCCGCCGCGCAGGCGATCGAGCGTGGGCTCGGCGTGGACGGGCTCCTCGACGCGATCTCGGCCGCCCTCGCGTTCGACGACGCCGAGGACGCCCAGTCCGTCGACCTTCAGCGGATGCTGCGGACCCAGGATGCGGCATCCGTCACCGCGGAGGTGACCGGGCTGGAGGCCGACCACCCCCTGTTCGCACGGGTCGAGGCGGTCGTCGCGGCGCGGCAGCGGGACCTCGGAGCGGGTGCCGACGCGTAGCCTGGAGGGGTGAACTCCGTACCGGATCGGACCCCTGACGCTGGATCGACGGACGGGGCTGACGCGTCGGCCGCCGCGTCAGCCGCCGCGTCAGCCCGGAAGACGCCGCGTCGGCGCGGGCTGCGCGTCCTGTGGTGGATTCTCGGGTCGATCGGGGCGCTGATCGTGGCGGCCGTCGTGGCGTTCCTCGTCTGGGCGAATGTGGGGGTCATGGCGGCGGAGCCGACCGCTCTCGCCGCGGTCGAGTCCGACCCCGCCGTCACGCTGACCGATGAGGGGTCCGCGTGGGTGCTCGCGCCCGCGGAGGGCGGGTCCGACACCGGGCTGGTGTTCATCCCCGGCGCGAAGGTCGAAGGCGACGCCTACGCGGCGACGCTCGTCGGGGCGGTGCAGGACGGCGCGACCGTCGTCATCACCAAGCCGACCCTGAACCTCGCGTTCTTCGACGTCCGGCCGCTGTCCGACTTCTCCGCGCTCGCCCCGGACGTGACGACCTGGGCGGTCGGCGGGCACTCGCTCGGCGGTGTGCGCGCGTGCCAGCTGGCCGAAGACGCCGACGCCCTGGTGCTCTTCGCCAGCTACTGCGCGAACGACCTGTCGGGGTCGGACCTGCCGGTGCTCAGCATCGCGGGCAGCGAAGACGGCCTGTCCACGCCCGAGAAGATCGCCGAATCGGCGTCCCTCCTCCCGGCCGACACCGAGTTCGTCGAGATCGCCGGCGGCAACCACGCCGGGTTCGGCGCGTACGGCCCGCAGGCGGGCGACAACCCCGCGACGATCTCCGACGATCAGATCCGCGCCGGGATCACCGCCGCCCTCGCCCCGTTCCTCCTCGCCCTCTAGCCGCGCCCGGCTGTCCGGGGCGTAGCGGCGTGTGGCACCGTGGCCGCGTACCGAACTCCTCCCATCCGGTGCCGGAAGGCCGGATCCCGCCCCTCCCCCGCTCTGTCGCCCGCAGATCTGAGGAGTTCGGTACAACTCCCCCGGCTGTCCGGGTCTCCGCGCGCGAAGGCCCGGAGGGCGACGTCACGCCGCCGGTATCGCCACCCCGCGTACCGAACTCCTCCGATCCGGCGCCAAAACGCGGGATGCGGTCCTCCGTGCGCGCCCGCCCGGCACATCTGAGGAGTTGGGCACGCGTCCGCGACCGACCCCGCCCGTCGCGATGATGTCCCGCAGCTGCCGGAAGAGCTCGTCGGCGTGGAACAGCACGTCTTCCGCCAGCGGACGAATCGTGGTGAAACCGAGCGCGGCGGCGGACAGGTCGCGACGCCGGTCCCTGCGTTGCTGGTCCCAGCCGGCATGGTGCGCCTCACTGTCGCACTCGATGATCAACCATCCGTCGACGACGAAGTCCACGCGGCCGACGCCCCGGATCTCGACCTGCACCTCGACGGCGCACCCCAGCATCCGCAGCATGAGGCGCACGAGGCTCTCCGGACCCGACTCGCACCGGCCATCGACGAGTCCGCGGATTGCGCGGAACCGCACGGGCAGTCGAGCGAACACCTCGCCGAGACCGTCGTCGTCGATGAGTCCGAGATGCAGCGCACTGTCGAGAGTCGCGATCGCCGACCGGATGGGCTGACAGCGGCACGCCTGCGCCAGCGCCTCGACGATCGGCACGCACAGATCGTTCTGGGCCGCCTCCGAGTCGCGCCAGTGCCGGCAACTCGCCGGGCCGGGCGCGGGGAGGCGGCTCGCGCCCGGGGTGATCTGGATGTGCGAACCGGACCCGTGGTGCACGAAAACCTCGAGCAGGGCGAGGAGAGACACGCAATCGAGGCGGCCTCCCAGCCGTGCGGCATCCGTGACCGCCGGGGGTGTGTCGAAAACGACGTACTGACCTCGCCGCACTCGCAGCAGACTGCCGGTCGCGACGAGAGTCGCCAGGGAACGCCGCGTGATGCCTTGGGCGCGGAGTTCCGCCGTCGTCCACAGACGCGGCGCGGAACGCTGAGCAGAAGCGGGCTGTCGGGTGCGCATGAGGTCACCCTGGCCGCCCGTGCGAACGCGGGGACCGTCGTGGCGGCGATGTGTGGAGAGTGGGCCGGACGCCGACCCTGGGGAGGAGCCGCGGTGGGCCGTGCCGAACTCCTCAAATACGGGCGCCGATCGGCCGGAAACACACCGCTCGGTCACCCTCCGGGCCGGATCGAAGGAGTTCGGCACGCGGCAGGCCGACAACCGAGCGCCGGCGGGAGCCGGGCGCCGGAGACGGACCCTGCGCCGGAAGCCCACCCGCGGTGCCGCGCGGCAGGCGCGCGCAACTCCTCAGATCCGGGCCGAATCCGGTCAGGAACGGCCACGGTCGGCACAACCCGCACAGATCGGAGGAGTTCGGCACGCGGCCCGATGCCGACGGCGGGCAAGGCGCCGGCCGGGGCCGACGTGCGGGTGCCTCGCGGCAGGCGGGCCCAACTCCTCAGATCCGGGCCGAACCCGCGCGAGAATGGCCCGGGCGGGCGGAACCCCGCCGGATCGGAGGAGTTACGCCCGACCCGACCCGCCCCGCCCCGACCCGAACGCGGGTCAGGCCTCGAAGCCCTCGGCGATCAGCTCGATGAGCTCCTCGCGCTCCTCGACGGCGAGGAAGGCGCCGGCGGCGGCGTTGAGCTGGAAGGCCTCGAGGTCGTCCAGTCCGTAGTCGAACGTCGCGGCGAGGAGCGCGAGCTCGCGGGTGAGCGACGTGCGGCTCATCGTCCGGTTGTCGACGTTGACCGTCACGGCGAAGCCGAGCTGGTACAGGAAGTCGAACGGGTGGTCCTCCATCGTCGTGCCCCAGCGCTCGATGGCGCCGGTCTGCAGGTTCGACGACGGCGACAGTTCGAGAGGGATCTCGCGGTCGCGCACCCAGCGGGCGAGGTCGCCGAACTGCACGAGCACCTCTTCACCCTCGCGCGAGATGACCTCGAGGTCTTCGGCGAGACGCACACCGTGACCGAGACGCAGCGCGCGTCCGTCGATGAGGGCCGAGCGGATCGAATCGAGCCCCGCCGCCTCGCCCGCGTGCACGGTCACCGGGAAGAACTGCTCGGCGAGGTAGTCGAACGCCGCGCGGTGCTTCGACGGCGCGAAACCGTCCTCGGGGCCGGCGATGTCGAAGCCGACGGCGCCCCTTCCGCGCCAGTCCACCGCGAGCTTGGCGATCTCGAGCGACCGGTCGGTGTGCCGCATCGCGGTGATGAGCTGGCCCACACGGATGTCGTGTCCTCGGCTGTCGGCGAGGTCCTCGCCCTCCTCGATCCCCTCCTGCACGGCGTCGACGACCTCTTCCAGCGACAGCCCGCCGGCGAGGTGCTGCTCGGGCGCCCACCGGACCTCGCCGTAGATGACGCCGTCGGCGGCGAGATCCTCGACGAACTCCCGCGCCACGCGGGTGAGACCCTCACGGGTCTGCATCACCGCGGTGGTCAGGTCGAAGGTCTTCAGGTACTCGACGAGCGATCCGGAGTCACTCTTCTCGGCGAACCAGTCGCCGAGCGCGTCGGCGTCGTCCTCGGGCACATCGACACCGGCGGCGTCGGCGAGCTCGATGATCGTCGCCGGCCGCAGGGCGCCGTCGAGGTGATCGTGGAGCGAGATCTTCGGCAGTCCGCGAACGGAGAGCCCCTCGATGACGGTGTCGCCGTGCTGGTCGATCGACATGGTGTTTCTCCTGAATCGGGAAGGGGAACGAAGGCGGGGATCGTGGATGCCGGAGCGTCAGGCCGTGATGCGCTCGAGGACGAGCGGGGCGGCCGGGGGCTGCTGCCCGCCGATCTCCCACGCGCCTTCGAGTGCGTCCAGTGCCCGCTCGAAGCGGGAGTCATCGTGCCCGAGCAAGGTGAACAGGGGCTGACCGGCGGTGACCGTGTCTCCGGGCTTGACGTGCAGGTCGATGCCGGCGGCATGCAGGACCGGGTCCTCCGCACGGGCGCGACCGGCTCCGAGGCGCCATGCGGCGATGCCGAAAGGCAGCGCGTCGAGACGCGACAGGATGCCGGCGGTCGGCGCCGTGATCGTGTGCGTCTCGCGGGGGGTGGGGAGGGCGGCATCCGGGTCGCCGTCCTGCGCGCGGATCATCGCGCGCCAGACGTCCATGGCACGACCGTCCTTCAGCGCGGCCTCGACGTCGGCATCCGGCTGTCCGGCGAGGGCCAGCATCTCCCGCGCCAGCGCGACGGTGAGCTCGACCACGTCGGCCGGTCCGCCGCCGGCGAGCACCTCGACGGACTCGCGCACCTCGTTGGCGTTACCGATCGTGAGCCCCAGCGGGGTGTTCATGTCGGTGAGGAGGGCCGTGGTGGACACCCCGGAGTCCTCTCCCAGCGCGACCATCGTGCGGGCGAGCTCGCGGGCACGGTCGACGTCCTGCATGAACGCACCGGAGCCGAACTTCACGTCGAGGACGAGCGCATCGGTCCCCTCGGCGATCTTCTTCGACATGATGCTGGACGCGATGAGCGGGATCGCCTCGACGGTGCCGGTGACATCCCGCAGCGCGTACAGGCGCTTGTCGGCGGGCGCGAGCCCGGAGCCGGCGGCGCAGATGACCGCTCCGGGATCGCCGAGCTGCGCCAACATCTCCTCGTTCGACAGCGCCGCGCGCCACCCGGGGATCGACTCGAGCTTGTCGAGGGTTCCCCCGGTGTGACCGAGCCCGCGGCCCGACAGCTGCGGCACGGCCACGCCGAACGCGGCGACGAGCGGCGCGAGCGGCAGCGTGATCTTGTCGCCGACGCCGCCGGTCGAGTGCTTGTCGACCGTGGGCTTGCCGAGCGATGCGAAGCTCATCCGCTCCCCCGAGGCGATCATCGCGTCGGTGAGCACCCGGATCTCGGATCGCTCCATGCCGTTGAGCAGGATCGCCATGGCGAACGCCGCCATCTGCGAGTCCGCGACGTATCCGCGCGTGTACGCGTCGACCATCCAGCGCAGCGCGTCGTCGGGGACGGTGCCCCCGTCGCGCTTAATGCGGATGACGTCGACGGCGTCGAAGGGCTCGACGCTCATCGGCCCGCCTCCTCGAGATCTCGGGGCCCGAACGCGTCGGGCAGGACTTCATCGATGGTGCGGATGCCGGAGACGGTCTCGAGCAGCATCCCGGGCAGGGCGAATTCATACAGCAGCTGACGGCAGCGCCCGCACGGCATGATCGTGTCACCGTGGCCGTTCACGCATACGAACGCGACGAGCTGCCCGCCTCCGGACATCTGAAGGTCGCTGACGAGACCGCACTCCGCGCACAGACCCACGCCGTACGAGGCGTTCTCGACGTTGCACCCGGTCACGATCCGCCCGTCGGAGACGAGGGCGGCGGCCCCCACCTTGTAGCGGGAGTAGGGCGCGTAGGCGCGCTCCATGGCGTCGGTGGCGGCTGCGCGCAGCTCGTCCCAGTGGATGTCGGTCACACTCACCCCTTGATGTACGGCTTGCCCGCGGCGGCGGGTCCCTTGATCTGACCCGCGAAGCCGGCGACCGCGAGGATCGTCACGACGTACGGCAGCATCAGCATGAACTCGCTGGGGATCGGCGTCCGCAGCACCGTCAGGAGGTTCTGCAGGTTCGTCACGAAGCCGAAGAGCAGCGCGGCCAGGCTCGCGCGGATCGGGTCCCAGCGACCGAAGATGACGGCGGCGAGGGCGATGAACCCCAGGCCGGCGGTCATCTCCTTGCCGAACTGCGGCACCGAGACGAGCGTGAAGTAGGCCCCGCCGATACCTGCGATCGCGCCGGCGAGAGAGACGTTCCAGAACCGCGTCGGGTTCACCCGGATGCCGACGGTGTCGGCCGCCTGGGGGTGCTCGCCCACGGCGCGCAGACGCAGCCCCCAGCGGGTGCGGTACAGACCCCACGACACCACGGCGACCGCGATGAACATGAGATAGACGATGAAGGTCTGGTTGAACAGCACCGGGCCGAGGATCGGGATGTCGCCGAGGACGGGGATCTTGATCCGCTCGAAGATGACCGGACGGTTCAGCTCGGTCTCGTTCGGGACCAGCAGCGCGCCGTAGAGGAACCCGGTGAGGCCGGTGACGAGCACGTTCAGGACCACGCCGACGATGACCTGCTCGACGAGGTACTTGATCGCGAAGGCCGCCAGGACGAAGGCGACCAGGACGCCGCCGATCATTGCTCCGATCAGCCCGATGAAGGGGTTCTGCGTGATGCTCGACAGGAGAGCGGCGGAGAACGCGCCGAGGAGGAACTGGCCCTCGATCGCGACGTTGACCACGCCCGCGCGCTCGCCGATCACGCCGCCGAGGGCGCCGAAGACGAGCGGCACCGACAGGGAGACCGCGCCCACGAGGAGGCTGGACACCGGCACGAGCCCGTCGGCCCCGGCCCACACCAGGAACGCGAAGACGCCGAACGCGCCGAACGCCGATGTGAGCCACAGGGGCGTCCGCTCGTAGTTCCCGGCGAGCCAGGCCGAGTAGGCGGTGAGAAGGGCGAGCAGCACCACGATCACCCACGAGGTGAGCGCGGTGTTCAGCACAACGTCGGGCAGGGCGATGGCCGACGAGGAGTCGCCGAGTCGGAAGGTGCTCTCCCCCGATCGCGGGACGAAGAGGAACAGCGCCGCCAGCAGCAGCGTCACCACGCCGAGGACGATGGGGACCTTGAAGCTGCGCACCTTCACTGTGGTGAGATGGCGTGCGCCGTCGTCGGTTGCGGAGGCTGCGAACGCGCTCATGCCGACACCGCCTTTCCGCGGGTGTCCTCAGGTCGACGCTTGGCGGCCTTGGCGCGTGCCTTGGCGGCCTTCTCGGCATCCGACTTGGGGAGGAAGAAGATCGTGCGCAGCAGCGGCGGCGCCGCGATGAAGAGGACGATCAGCGACTGCACGACCAGGACGATGTCGACCGGGATGCCCTGCGCCTGCATGGCGAAGGATCCCGACTTCAGGATGCCGAACAGGATGCCGGCGGCGAACGTGCCCCACGCGCGGCTGCGCCCGAGGAGCGCGACCGTGATGGCGTCGAAGCCGATGCCGGCGTCGATCGTGCCGGAGAAGCCGGTGGTCACCGACCCCTGGATCTGATTCATCGCCGCCATGCCCGCCAGACCCCCGGCGAAGAGCATCGCGTACACGTAGATGCGCTTGACGTTGATGCCCGCGGCGAGCGCGGCATGCGGGTTCTCCCCGACCGCGCGGATGCGCAGGCCCAGGCTCGAGCGCTCGAGGATCCACCACACCACCACGGTGATCGCCACGACGATGAGGAAGCCCCAGTCCAGCGCCGGGAAGGCGGGACCCAGCAGGTCGGGGAACTGAGCGGATGCCGGGGTGGGCGCGGTGATCGGCTGGTTCGTGCCTTCGCGCTGGAGGAGGCCGGGGGTCCGGATCATCCACAGCAGCAGGTAGAAGGCGATGTAGTTGGTCATGATCGTGAGGATGACCTCGTGGGCACCCGTCACGGCCTTGATGAGTCCGACGAGTCCGCCCCACAGCGCGCCGCCGACGATGCCGGCGAGCATGGTGGTGGGGAGGTGGATCCACATCGGCAGATCGAGGTTGAACGTGAAGAACGCCGCGAAGATCGCTCCCATGAGCATCTGACCACGGGCGCCGATGTTGAACAGGCCGGCGCGGAACGCCAGCGCCACACCGAGGCCGGCCGCGATGAGCGGCGCGGCGAAGCCGAGCGAATTGGTCAACGGACGGATCTGGCCGACGAAGTCGTCGGCACGGGCGTTGAAGATCGACCCGCGCACGAGCGCCTCGTACCCGCCGTAGACGGCGTTCCAGATCGCCGCGAGCGTATCGCCGGGACGGGCGAAGAAGTACGACGACGCCTCCTGGACGTCCTCGTCGGTGAGGGCGATGAGGATGCCGCCGACGATCATGGCGAGGACGATCGCGAGGATCGTCGTCACGGCGCTGCCGCGCAGGATCTCCTTCATCAGGACGTTCGCGCGAGGCGGCTCGGGCGTCGACGTCTCGCCCGGCGTCTCGTGGCCCGTGAGGGGGCCGGTCGCCCGGGGAAGCTGCTCGCCGGGGCGCGCGGCGTCCTCGGCTCCGGGAGTCGTGCCGCTCATGCTGCTGCCTCCGCTTCGCTCGCGCCGGCCATCATGAGTCCGAGCACGTCGCGCGGGGTGTCCCCCGGCACGATTCCGATGATCCGACCGCGGTACATCACGGCGATGCGGTCGGCGAGGGCGGTCACCTCGTCGAGCTCGGTGGACACGACGATGACCGGGATGCCGGCATCCCGCGTCTGCACGATGCGCTTGTGGATGAACTCGATCGAGCCGACATCGACTCCGCGGGTGGGCTGCGCCGCGACGAAGAGGCGCAGGTCGCGGCTCATCTCGCGGGCGATGACGACCTTCTGCTGGTTGCCGCCGGAGAGCGCCCCCGCCGGGGACTCCGGCCCCTGGGTGCGGATGTCGTACTCGGTGATCCGCTCGCGGGCGAAGGTGTCGACCACCTGACGGCGGATGGTCCCCGCGCGCACGAACTCGGGGTCGCTGGACCGGTCGAGGATGAGGTTCTCGGCGACGGAGAAGGTCCCGACGAGGCCGTCCTCCTTGCGGTCCTCCGGCACGAAACCGACGCCGGCATCGAGGATGCCGCGGACGCTCTTGCCGACGAGCTCCGTGCCGTCGAGCTCGATCGAGCCCTCCACGCGCGCAGCGAGGCCGACGATCGCCTCGACGAGCTCGGTCTGGCCGTTGCCCTGGACACCGGCCACGGCGAGGATCTCCCCGGGACGGACCTCGAACGCCACGTCATCGACGACGACGGCGCCGGCGGGTGTGAGGACGCGCAGGTCCTTCACCCGCAGGCCTCCGTCGCCGACGCGCGGCGCGTCCTTCTGCACGGTGAGCTCGACCGCGCGGCCGACCATGAGCGAGGCCAGCTCGGTGTTGCTCGCGGTCGGCGATGCCTCGCCGACGACCTTCCCGAGACGGATGACGGTGATGGCGTCCGCGACTTCGCGGACCTCGCGGAGCTTGTGGGTAATGAAGACGATGGAGGTGCCCTCGTCGCGGAGCTGGCGCATGATCGCCATCAGCTCGTCGGTCTCCTGGGGCGTGAGGACGGCGGTGGGCTCGTCGAAGACGAGGACGCGGGCGTCACGGGACAGGGCCTTGATGATCTCGACGCGCTGCTGCACGCCGACGGGCAGATCGCCGACGAGCGCGTCGGGGTCGATCTGGAACCCGAAGCGGTCGGCGACCTCGCGCACGTGCCGCCGGGCGGCGGCGAGGTCGAGGACGCCGAGGCCCTTGGTGTTCTCGTGTCCGAGCATGACGTTCTCGGCGACGGTGAAGACCGGGATCAGCATGAAGTGCTGATGGACCATGCCGATGCCCGCGTTCATCGCGTCTCCCGGACCCCGGAAGTGCTGGACGACGTCGTCCAGCAGGATGTCGCCTTCGTCGGCTTGGTAGAGGCCGTAGAGCACGTTCATCAGCGTGCTCTTGCCGGCCCCGTTCTCACCGAGCAGGGCATGGATCTGACCCGGCTCGATGACGAGATCGATGTGGTCGTTGGCGACCAGGGAGCCGAATCTCTTCGTGATCCCCCGCAGCTCCAGCTTCATAAATGCACCCTACCTGTGGCCGCTCCGCAGGGCGGAGGGCGGAAAACAGTTCGTGGACACCCAGCGGGGCGAGCAGCGTCATCCGCTGCTCGCCCCGTCGGGTGATGTCAGATCACGGGGAGTTCGGGGACTCCACGACGATCTCGCCGGAGACGATCTGCTCCTGCAGCGCCATCAGCTCGTCCATGAGGCCCTCGGGCAGCTCGGACTCGAACTCACCGAAGCCGGAGAGCTTGACGCCCTCGTTCTCGAGCGTGCCGATGTAGGGGGCGACGTCGAAGTCGCCACCGGCGGCGGCCACGGTCGCGTCGTAGACGGCGACGTCGATCGCCTTCATGATCGACACGAGGGTGACGTCGGCGACGTCCGGGTCGGCGACGGCGAGGTCGCTGTCCACACCGAGCATGACGACGTCGCCGCCACCCTCGGCGATGGCCGCGGCCGCGCTGACGTAGATCGGTCCGCCGACGGGCAGGATCACGTCGACACCCTGGTCGAGCACGCCCTGCGCGGTCTGCTTGGCGGTGTCGTTCGCGGCGAAGCCACCGGTGAACGAACCCTCCTGGGCCGCGGTGTCCCAACCGAAGACCTCGACGTTGGCGCCGTTGTCCTCGTTGTACTTCTGCACGCCCAGCTCGTAGCCGTCCATGAAGACCGCGACCGAGGGGATCTGCATGCCACCGAAGGTGCCGACCTTGTTCACGCCGTTCTCGGCGGACCAGGATGCCGCGGCGTAACCGCCGAGGTAGGCCGCCTGCGCGGTGTCGAAGACGAGGGGCTTGATGTTCGGGGCATCCGTGGTGCCGTCGAAGTCGGTGTCGGCGTAGTCGTCGATGATCGCGTAGTCGATGTCCGGGTTCGCGAGGGCCGACTCCACGGTCGCGGCGGCGAGGTTGAAGCCGACCGAGACGATCAGCGTGCAGCCTTCGGCGACGAGCTGCTCGAGGTTGGGGCCGTAGTCGTTCGGCGTGGTCGACTCGAGCTCGATGCCCTCGACGCCCAGCTCGTCGATGGCACGGTCCATGCCCTCCTTTGCGGACTGGTTGAAGGAGCGGTCGTTCCAGCCGCCCTCATCCGAGATGAGGCAGGGGGTGAAGTCGTCAGCCGCTTCGGGTGCGGCGGTGTCGGACGTGTCGGCCTCGGGGGCCGCGCCGCAGCCGGCGAGGAATGCGACGATGCCCGCGGCGGCTGTGACACCGACGAGCTTCTTGGTGCGTGAGATGGTCAACTCAGCCTCCACATGATCGGCCCCGAGACTTTCACGGGGACTGCACAAAGTTACCTACTGCGACGCCTCGGTTGCATTCATGCGAGGGCTGTGAGCGGCAATGGTTACAAAGACGCAATCTCTCGTTACACAGGACGCGATCCCACGCCGGTCCCCGGCGGTGGCCTGGGAGGTCAGAGGACGTCGCCGCGACCGGTGAGCTTCAGCGCGTCGACGACGCCCTTCACGCGCTGGGCGTGCTCGCTCGTGGTCACCAGCAGCGCGTCGTCGGTGTCGACCACGACGATGTCGCGGACGCCGATGAGGCTGATCACGCGCGAGGTCTGGCTGACGACGATGCCGCTGGCGGCATCCGAGAGGATCCGGGCGTTCTCCCCCAGGATCGCCAGATCGTTCTTGCGTCCGTGGGAGTTGAGCTTCGCGAGGCTCGCGAAGTCCCCCACGTCGTCCCAGTCGAAGTGGCCGGGGATCACCGCGAGGCGGCCGCGCTCGGCGGCGGGCTCGGCGACGGCGTAGTCGATGGCGATCTTCGTCAGGGTCGGCCAGACGCGATCGACGACGGGACCGCGACGATCGCGGTCGTCCCACGCCTCGGCGAGGTCCATGAGGCCGGCGTAGAGCTCGGGCTGGTTCTCGGCGATCTCCCCCAGCAGCACATCGGCGCGGGAGATGAACATGCCCGCGTTCCACAGGTAGGAGCGGTCGGCGAAGTACTCCTTCGCCAGCTCCAGGTCGGGCTTCTCGACGAAGCTGTCCACCAGGGCGGCCTCGGGGGCTCCGTCCACGACCAGCTCGCTGCCCTTGCGGATGTATCCGAAGCCGACGGAGGGTTCGGACGGCTGGATGCCGATCGTGCAGATGTATCCCTCGCGCGCCGTCGCGACGGCCTGACGCACCGCCCACTCGAACAGGTGCGGCACACGGATGACGTGGTCGGCGGCGAACGAGCCGATGATCACGTCCGGATCCCGCCGCGAGAGGATCGCGGCGGCCAGGCCGATCGCCGCCGCCGAATCGCGCGGCTCGGACTCCAGGAAGACATTGTGGTCGGGGATGCCCGGCAGCTCCTTCTCGACCGCGGCGCGGTGCGCGCGGCCCGTGACCACGGCGATGCGGTCGGGGCCGGAGAGCGGCTCGAGGCGGTTCCAGGTGTCGCGGAGAAGGGTGTGGCCCGACCCGGTGAGGTCGTGCAGGAACTTCGGCGCGTCGGCACGCGACAACGGCCACAGCCTGCTGCCGATGCCTCCGGCGGGGATGACGGCGTAGAAGTCCTCGATCGGATCTGGCATGAGACCCAGGGTAACGAGCGGTGTCTCGCGCCCGTGACGAGGGCGTGTCCGGCGCGTGTCGCCGAAAGAACGGGCGATCTTCGCTCCCGGGCAGGATCCCCCCGGAATGGAGGAGACGATTCCCGTCGCCGTCGCCCCTCGCTTTCTGACGGGAATAGGATGAACACAGCACCGTCAGGGTGCCGGTTCCGCGATTCGGCCACGAGCGCCGGGTTCGAGCGGACCGCTCGCTCGATCCAGGGAGGACGGCCGTGTCTGCACCAGCACGCGTCACACCGCCGGCATCCGCGACCACGTCGAAGGTGCCGCGGGGAACGCTCTACCGCGGTAACGAAGGCATGTGGTCGTGGGTGCTGCATCGCATCACCGGAATCGCCATCTTCTTCTTCCTGCTGGTCCACATCCTGGACACGGCGCTGATCCGGGTCTCGCCCGAGGCGTACGACGCGGTCATGAGCACGTACAAGAACCCGCTCATGGGCATCGGCGAGGTCGTCCTCGTCGCCGCGGTCGTCTACCACGCCTTCAACGGCCTGCGCATCATCCTGGTCGACTTCTGGGCCTGGGCCACCCGCCACCAGCGTCAGCTCTGGTGGGGGGTGCTGGGCCTGTGGGCGGTGACGATGATCCCGTTCACGGTCCGCCACCTCTCCTTCGTGTTCGCCGAGATCGGAGGGGGGAACTGATGTCCGCCGACACCATCGCCGCCCCGCGCTCACCGCGCACCCCGGCCCGCAAGGGCGGACCCAACCTGGAGAAGTGGGGTTGGATCTACATGCGCGTCTCCGGCGTCGCGCTGATCATCCTCATCTTCGGTCACCTCTTCGTGAACCTCATGCTGGGCGAAGGCATCAGCGGCATCGACTTCGCGTTCGTCGCGGGCAAGTTCGCCAGCCCGTTCTGGCAGTGGTGGGACGTGCTGATGCTGTGGCTCGCGCTCATCCACGGCGCCAACGGCATGCGCACGATCGTGAACGACTACGTCACCCACGAGACCACCCGCCGCGTGCTGGTGTGGGCCCTGTGGCTCTCCGCCGGATTCCTCATCCTCCTCGGCACCCTGGTCGTGTTTACCTTCGACCCGTGCCTGGGCATCGAGAGCTCCAGCACCGACTGGTTGATCGAGAAGTGCGCGGCACTGTGACCGCGGCGCTGATCGCCCCCACCGTTCCGACGACGCAGCAGCACGAAACGAAGGCATCCTCCCTGTGAGCACCCAGAGCACCGACAGCGCCGACAGCTACGTCAAGGACGGCGTCCACTACCACCAGTTCGACATCGTCATCGTCGGAGCCGGCGGCGCCGGCATGCGGGCGGCCATCGAGGCCGGTCCCGGCGCGAAGACCGCCGTGATCAGCAAGCTGTACCCGACGCGTTCCCACACGGGTGCCGCGCAGGGCGGCATGGCCGCGGCCCTCGCGAACGTCGAAGAGGACTCGTGGGAGTGGCACACCTTCGACACGGTCAAGGGCGGCGACTACCTCGTCGACCAGGACGCGGCCGAGATCCTCGCCAAAGAGGCGATCGACGCGGTCATCGACCTCGAGAACATGGGTCTGCCGTTCAACCGCACCCCGGACGGCAAGATCGATCAGCGTCGCTTCGGCGGACACACCGCCGAGCACGGCAAGTCGCCGGTGCGCCGCGCGTGCTACGCCGCCGACCGCACGGGTCACATGATCCTGCAGACGCTGTTCCAGAACTGCGTGAAGCTCGGCATCAACTTCTTCAACGAGTTCTACGTGCTCGACCTCATCACGGTGAAGGATGCCGCGGGCAAGACCCAGATCGCCGGCGTCGTCGCCTACGAGCTCTCCACCGGCGAGCTGCACGTCTTCCAGTCCAAGGCGGTCATCTTCGCCACGGGCGGTTTCGGCAAGATCTACAAGACGACCTCCAACGCCCACACCCTGACCGGTGACGGCGTCGGCATCATCTGGCGCAAGGGCCTGCCGCTGGAGGACATGGAGTTCTTCCAGTTCCACCCCACCGGCCTCGCCGGTCTCGGCATCCTCCTCACCGAAGGTGCTCGTGGCGAGGGGGCCATCCTGCGCAACGTCTCGGGCGAGCGGTTCATGGAGCGCTACGCCCCCACCATCAAGGACCTCGCCCCGCGCGACATCGTCTCGCGCTGCATGGTGCAGGAGGTGGCCGAAGGCCGCGGCGCCGGCCCGCACCGCGACTACGTGCTGCTGGACTGCACGCACCTCGGCGCCGAGGTGCTCGAGACCAAGCTCCCCGACATCACCGAGTTCGCCCGCACCTACCTGGGCGTCGACCCGGTCGTGGAGCCCGTGCCGGTCATGCCGACCGCGCACTACGCGATGGGCGGCATCCCTACCAACATCAAGGCGGAGGTCCTCGCCGACAACGACACCGTCGTCCCGGGCCTGTACGCCGCCGGCGAGTGCGCGTGCGTGTCTGTGCACGGCTCGAACCGCCTCGGCACCAACTCGCTGCTCGACATCAACGTCTTCGGCAAGCGCGCCGGTCGCTACGCGGTCGAGTACGTGAAGGATGCCGACTTCGTCGCCCTCCCCGAGGACCCCGCCAAGGAGGTCCGCGAGATGATCGAGGGCCTCCGGGCCGGAAGCGGCACCGAGCGCATCGCGGTCCTGCGCAAGAAGCTGCAGGACGAGATGGATTTCAAGGCCCAGGTGTTCCGCACCGAGGAGTCGCTCACCGACGTCCTCGGCACGATCGAGGAGCTGCGCGAGCGCTACAAGAACATCCACGTCGACGACAAGGGCAAGCGGTACAACACCGACCTGCTCGAAGCCGTCGAGCTCGGCTTCCTCCTCGACATCGCCGAGGTCGTCGTCGTCGCCGCCCGTAACCGCAAGGAGAGCCGCGGCGGACACATGCGCGACGACTACCCGAAGCGCGACGACGAGAATTTCATGCAGCACACCATGACCTACCTGTCGGGCGACCCGCACTCTTCGAAGGCGGACGACCACATCCGTCTCGACTGGAAACCCGTCGTGATCACGCGTTACCAGCCCATGGAGAGGAAGTACTGATGGCCAGCCTCGCCGTCGTCGACGAGACCACCGAAGCTCCCGCAGCCCCGGAGGAGGCCGGCGACACCGGCATCCAGTCGTTCCTCGTCACCTTCATCGTGCGCCGCTTCGACCCCGAAGCCGACACCGAGCCGCGCTGGGTCGACTACGACGTGGAGCTGTACTCCACCGACCGCGTGCTCGACGCCCTCCACAAGATCAAGTGGGAGGTCGACGGGTCGCTCGCGTTCCGTCGCTCGTGCGCCCACGGCATCTGCGGGTCGGATGCCATGCGCATCAACGGCCGCAACCGGCTCGCCTGCAAGACGCTGATCAAGGACCTGGACATCTCCAAGCCGATCTACGTCGAGGCGATCAAGGGCCTGCCGCTGGAGAAGGACCTCATCGTCGACATGGAGCCGTTTTTCGCCTCCTACCGCGAGGTGCAGCCCTTCCTCATCGCGAACTCCACCCCGGAGAAGGGCAAGGAGCGCGTCCAGTCGATCGTCGACCGCGAGGTGTTCGACGACACCACCAAGTGCATCCTCTGCGCCGCGTGCACCTCGTCGTGCCCGGTGTTCTGGACCGACGGGCAGTACTTCGGTCCCGCCGCCATCGTCAACGCGCACCGCTTCATCTTCGACTCGCGCGACGACGCCGGCGACGTGCGCCTCGACATCCTCAACGACAAGGAGGGCGTGTGGCGTTGCCGCACGACCTTCAACTGCACCGAGGCGTGCCCCCGCGGCATCGAGGTCACGAAGGCGATCGCCGAGGTCAAGCAGGCGGTCCTCAGCGGTCGCTAGTCTGCTGAGGTGAGTTCCGGTCCTCGCCGCGTCGGCGGCTCCCGCGAGGTGGCCGCCGAGGCGGCCGAGGCCGCCGCGCACGAGCAGACGCTCCGCGCGCGATGGGAGGCGACGCAGGAGCAGCTGCGCGAGAGGCTCGACGAGCCGATCAGCCGGGCGACGGAGATCACCCAGCGGACGCTGGCGTGGTTCCCCGTGCGGGTGTGGCGCCACTTCCTGCAGCACAACGGGTTCCTGCTCGCCGCCGGCGTCAGCTATCAAGCGCTCTTCGCGACGTTCGCCGGCATCTACGTCGCCTTCGCGATCCTGGGGCTCTGGCTCGGCGGCAATCAGGACGTCGTGAACGCGATGATCAGCGCGATCAACTCCTACATCCCCGGGCTCATCTCCGACGAGGGACTCTTCACCCCCGACCAGGTCACGGCCATCGCCACCGGGTCGACCAGCCTGCTGTCCATCACCGGTGCCATCGCGTTCGGAACGCTGCTGTGGACCGCCATCGGCTTCGTCACCTTCACCCGCCGCGCGGTGCGCGACATCTTCGGCCTCCGTCCGGACCTCCGCAGCTACGTCATGTTGAAGAGCCGCGACCTGTTCGGGGCGGTGCTGTTCGCGGTGGCGCTCATCCTCGGGTTCGCCGCGACGTCGTTCGGCACGTGGGCGTTGCAGCTGATCTTCTCCCTCTTCGGCTGGACCGAGGCGACCGGGTGGTACGAGGTCGCGGTGCGCCTGGGGTCGATCGCGATCTCGTTCCTCGTCTTCTCCGCGGCCCTCGCCGCCCTCATCCGCTTCCTCACCGGGACGTCACTGCGATGGCGGCGCATCATCCCCGGCTCCCTGCTCGGCGGCGGCGCGATCACCGTCCTGCAGCTGTTCACCGGATGGCTCTTCCTGTACACCCCCTCCAACCCGCTCCTGGCGACCTTCGCGATCTTCGTGGGGCTCCTGCTGTGGTTCCGCATCATCGGGATCATCATCCTCACCGCCGCCGCCTGGATCGCCGTCGCGGCATCCGACGATGACGTGCCGCTCATCGAGCTCTCCGAGGAAGAGCGCCTCGCGCTCGAGCACCGGGCGCTGCTGACGGCCGCGCACGTGCGCCTGCGGACGGCCGAGGAGGCGCACGCCGGGGCTCCCTGGTACCGCCGGCCGGTCACCGCGCGGCACCTCCGCGCGGCGCGGGCCGAGCTCGCCGAGGTCGAGGCGTCGACCCCGGCGGCCCCGGTGATGCGCGGTCACGCCGCCCACGTCGCGCACGTGCACTCCCTGAGCGCCGAGCACGAGTCCTGAGATCGCGTGTCCTGACCCGCGGTTAGGCTGTCCGTCGTGCCTCGCCGCCTCCGCATCGCCTCGGTCAATGTCAACGGCATCCGTGCCGCAGCCCGGAAGGGCCTGCACGAGTGGCTCGACGCCGCCGACGTCGACGTCCTGACGCTGCAGGAGGTGCGCGCGACCGAGGCCGAGCTGCGGGCCGCGCTGCCGGGGTGGGAGACCGTCGGCGACGAGGCGCTGGCGAAGGGCCGCGCCGGTGTGGCGATCGCCACCCGCACCCCCGTGACCGCCGCGCGCGCCCGGTTCTCCGACGACACCGTCGACGCCGCAGGTCGCTGGATCGAAGCCGACATCACCGTCGGGGCGGAGGTCGTCACCGTCGTGAGCGCCTACGTCCACACGGGCGAGGCCGACACTCCCCGCCAGGACGCCAAGTACGCCTTCCTCGACGCGATGGAGAAGCGGATGCCGGAGATGACCGCCGCGACCCCGCTCGCCCTGGTCACGGGCGACCTCAACGTCGGTCACCGCGAGCTCGACATCCGAAACTGGAAGGGCAATCGCAAGAAGGCCGGGTTCCTCCCCCGTGAACGGGCGTACTTCGACCGCTTCCTCGCGCCGGACGGGGTCGAGGTCGACACGGTCGACGGCGAGCGCGGGACGGGTCTCGGGTGGGTCGACGTCGGTCGACGGGCCGCCGGCGAGGTCGAGGGGCCGTACACGTGGTGGTCGATGCGGGGCCGCGCCTTCGACACCGACACC
Source organism: Microbacterium sp. NPDC077184 (assembly GCF_040687055.1). NCBI lineage: Bacteria > Bacillati > Actinomycetota > Actinomycetes > Micrococcales > Microbacteriaceae > Microbacterium > Microbacterium sp. NPDC077184. The sequence continues at coordinate 211,970 of NZ_JBFBMM010000005.1, read as the reverse complement.
GGATGGCGGATCGACTACCACCTCGCCAGCCCCGCCCTCGCCGAACGCGTCACCGACTACCGCGTCGAGCGTGCGGCATCCTGGGACACCCGCTGGAGCGACCACTCCCCCGTCATCGCCGACTACACCGTCGGCTGACCGGTCGATCTCGCTAGGGTGGGTCCCACGTCGATCCTTGGGGAGAAGCCGATGGCACGCCGCACCAGATCACTCGGCGGCCTCGCCGCCCTCGCCGCCGTCGCCATCGGGCTGACCGCGTGCAGCGGGTTCGGGGACACGCAGGACGCGACGGGCGGGGTTCGCGGGAACCTCGCGCCGGTGACCGTGGGAGCGGAGCGGGCGGGCTGGGAGATCCGCGCGTGGTCGATCGGGCCGGGAGCTCCCGTGGAGCTCGCCCGGGTGGATGCCGACGACGATGGGAGTTTCGCCCTCGGATCCCTGGAGGTCGCCGAGGGTCGCCTCGTCCTCGTCGAGGCCGCGCCGGGCGGAGCCGCGCGCGCGGATCTCGCCGTCGTCGCCCCCGCGGAGGATCTCGCCTCCCTCACCCTCAACGAGCGCACGACCGTTGCGGCCGGTTTCGCGCTCGCCCAGTTCTTCGGTCGGGATCTCGTGTCCGGGGACGATCCCGGTCTCGCCAACGCCGTGGCGATGGCCGCCACGCTCGCCGACCCGGTCACCGGCGATTACGGTGCGGTACTCACCTCCTCTCCTAACGGGTATGAGACCCAGACGCTCCCCGCATTCACCTCGCTGACGAACGTCGTCGGAGCCTGCCTGGTCCGGCGCGACGTCTGCGACGACGTCGCCGGCGCCGCGGGCGTGGAGCCCGGCACATCGATGGCCGCAGCGGTCGCGTCGATCGCGCGCGACCCGTCCGCCGCCGTCGACGAGATCTTCGATCTGTCGCTGATCACGTCCGGCGACCGCCCAGGCCTCGATGAGGCGCCGTCGGCCTGGACGCTTGCGCTCCGCTTCGACGGCGACGGAACGGACCTGGCCGGGCCCGGCAACTTCGCCATCGATCCCGAGGGCAACATCTGGATCAACAACAACTATGAGTACGACGCCGACCCGCAGACGCCCGTCTGCGGCAGCGACGAGATGTTCATGTTCTCCCCGACGGGGGAGCTGCTGGAGACCTACTCCGGCGGAGGGCTCTCCGGCTCGGGCTACGGCATCGACTTCACCAGTGACGGCCTTCTGTGGTTCAGCAATTTCGGCTTCGCCGCCGCAGCACCGGGATGCCCGGAGGAAGACCAGCCGCCCCACAACAGCATGTCGCTGTTCACCTACGACGGTGAGCCGCTCTCCCCCGACAGCGGCTTCACCGGCGGGGACCTGAGCTGGCCGCAGGGCATCGAGGTGACCGCCGACGACGACGTGTGGATCGCCAACTGCGGCAACGACAGCGTCACGGTCTACCCGGGCGGCAACCCGGACGCCGCGCGGAACTTCGCCGACCTGGGTCTCGATCAGCCGTTCGACGTCGTCGACAACGGCGCGCACATCTTCGTCACGGGGATCGCGAACAACACCGTCGCCGTCCTCGATCGCGAGGGGACGCCCATCGCCGGATCCCCCCTGACCAACCCCGGGTTCCAGAATCCGATGGGGCTCTCGACGGACGCCGACGGCAATGTCTGGGTCGCGAATTCCGGGACGACGACGCTCCCCTGCCCGGACCGACCCGCCGACGCCGAGGGCGCGGCATCCGTCTCCCTCATCAGCCCGGACGCCGGCACCGTGTCGGGTCCGTTCACCGGCGGCGGCGTGACGCGCCCCTGGGGCATCGCGACCGACGGCGACGGAAACGTGTGGGTGGCCAACTTCGCCGATCAGCGCCTGTCGGCGTTCTGCGGGACCCGCCCCGAGACGTGCCCCCGCGGGCTCGACACCGGCGATGCGATCTCTCCCGACGACACCGGGTATGCCTTCGACGGCTTCACGCGCAACACCGGCGTGGCCGTGGATCCCTCCGGCAACGTCTGGGTGGCCAACAACTGGGAGAACATCCCGGTGCAGACCAACCCCGGCGCACACCAGATCGTGGCTTTCGTCGGTGCCGCCGCACCTCTCCCGGTCGCACCGTTCGAGAGGTCCGTCGGCTGACCCGCGCACGGCGGTCGGCATCCGCCTCCTAGGATTGACGGGTGATCAAGCCCCGCCTGTACTCCGGTATGCAGCCCTCGGCCGACTCCCTGCAGGTCGGCAACTACATCGGGGCCCTCATGCAGTGGCGCGACCTGCAGGAGTCCTACGATGCGTTCTTCTCCGTCGTCGACCTGCACGCGCTGACGCAGCCGAACGACCCCGCCGAGCTCCGGGAGAAGACGCGCCGCACCGCCGCGCAGTACATCGCCGCCGGGATCGAGCCGTCGAAGTCGACGCTGTACGTCCAGTCGCACGTGCCCGCGCACGCCGAGCTCGCGTGGATCCTCTCTACCCTCACCGGCTTCGGTGAGGCCGGGCGGATGACGCAGTTCAAGGACAAGTCCCAGCGCTACGGGACCGACGCGACCTCGGTCGGCCTGTTCACCTACCCGGTGCTGATGGCGGCCGACATCCTGCTGTATCAGACCGACATCGTGCCCGTCGGCGACGACCAGAAGCAGCACGTCGAGCTGACGCGCGACCTCGCGGAGCGCTTCAACTCGCGCTACGGGCAGACGTTCCGCGTACCCATGCCGGTCATCCAGCAGGACACCGCACGCATCTACGATCTGCAGAACCCGACGGCGAAGATGTCGAAGTCGGCCGAATCGGATGCCGGCGTCCTGTGGCTGCTGGATGACCCGGCCAAGAGCGCGAAGAAGATCATGCGCGCCGTGACCGACTCCGAGGGCGCGGTCCGCTACGACCGCGAGCAGAAGCCCGGGGTGTCGAACCTGCTGGTGATCTACGCGGCCCTGACGGGCCGGCAGATCCCCGCGATCGAGGACGAGTACGCGGGCCGCGGCTACGGCGACTTCAAGAAGGGGCTCGCGGAGGTCGTGGTGAACGAGTTCGGCCCCGTGCGCGCCCGCGCGTTGGAGATGCTCGACGACCCCGCAGAGCTCGACCGGGTGCTGGCCGCCAACGCCGACCGCGCCGCCGAGGTCGCGGGACGCACCCTCGGCGACGTGTACGACAAGATCGGCCTCCTCCGCCGCCGCTGACCCCGCCGCGGCCGCGCCCCGTGCCTCGCGTCGCGCGGGCCGAACTCCTCCGATCCGGCCTCCCCGGGGTCCCGGACGCGGCGTGTCGCGCCCGTCGGCCCCGGATCTGAGGAATTGTGCACGGCGGCCGGGCCGCCCCTCCCGCCAGGCCGACCGCCGCTTCCGCCGCGCGGCCTCCTCCGCGTGCCCCGGGCCGCGCGGGCCGAACTCCTCCGATCCGGCCTCCCCGGGGTCCCGGGCACGGCGTGTCGCGCCCGGACGCCCCGGATCTGAGGAGTTGCGCACGGCGCCCGGCGACAGGGGCGGCCGTCAACCCCGCGACAGCGTGCCGGGGCCGTGCCAGGATGGCCGCATGCCGGAGATGCCCGAGGTCCAGGGACTGGTCGACGTCCTGAGGGGACGCCTGACCGGGCACCGGATCACGCGAGCGACGGTCTCCGCGATCGCGGCGCTGAAGACCTTCGACCCTCCGATCGACGCCCTCGCGGGCCAGACCGTCACCGGCGCCGAGCGGGCCGGCAAGTTCGTCGTCCTCTCCACCACCGGTCCGCATCTCGTCTTCCACCTCGCCAAGGCCGGGTGGCTGCGGTGGTACGACGAGGTGCCCGCGACGCTGATCCGGCCGGGGAAGACGCCGATCGCGCTCCGGGTCGTGTTCGACGACGGCTTCGGATTCGACCTCACCGAGGCGGGCACCAAGAAGTCCCTCGCGGTGTACGTCGTGAACGACCCGCAGGAGGTCCCCGGCATCGCCCGCCTCGGGCCCGACCCCCTCGACCCGTCGTTCACGCGCCACGTGTTCGCGGGACTCCTCGCCGGACGCCGCACCCAGATCAAGGGGGTGTTGCGGGACCAGTCGGTCATCGCGGGAATCGGCAACGCCTACTCCGACGAGATCCTCCATGTCGCGCGGATGTCGCCGTACGCGTTGGCCGCCGGCCTCGACGACGCCGAGATCGACCGGCTGTTCGCCGCGCTCATCGAGACGCTGACGGATGCCGTGGCCGCGGCATCCGGAAAGCTGCCCGCCGAGCTCAAGGACGCCAAGCGTCGCGGCATGCGCGTACACGGCCGCCGGGGCGAGGCCTGCCCCGTGTGCGGCGACGAGGTACGCAGCGTCTGCTTCGCCGACAACTCCCTCGAGTATTGCGCGACCTGTCAGACCGGCGGCAAGATCCTCGCCGACCGACGCCTGTCCCGCCTGCTCAAGTGACGGACGCGACCGGCGCCGGGGAACGCCGCTGAGCGATGTTCCCCGGCGCCGGTCGCGCCCTGAAGACCTAGAGGCGTGGGGTCAGGAGACGTCCTCGTCGACCCAGTCGAAGGTCTTGGTGACGGCCTTCTTCCAGTTGCGGAGCAGGCGCTCGCGGTCGGCCTCGTCCATGCGCGGCTCCCAGCGGCGGTCCTCCTGCCAGTTCTTGGACAGGTCGTCGAGTCCCGACCAGAAGCCGACGGCGAGACCCGCGGCGTAGGCGGCACCGAGCGCCGTCGTCTCGGCGACGACGGGGCGCACCACCGGCACACCCAGGATGTCGGCCTGGAACTGCATGAGCACATCGTTCGCGGTCATTCCGCCGTCGACCTTGAGCTCGGTCAGCGGCACACCGGAGTCGGCGTTGACCGCGTCGAGCACCTCGCGGGTCTGGTACGCCGTCGACTCCAGCACGGCGCGCGCGATGTGCCCCTTGTTGACGTAGCGGGTGAGTCCGACGAGCGCACCGCGCGCGTCCGAGCGCCAGTACGGCGCGAACAGGCCCGAGAAGGCGGGCACGAAGTAGGCTCCGCCGTTGTCCTCCACCGTCTCGGCGAGGGTCTGGACCTCGGATGCCGAGGAGATGATGCCGAGGTTGTCGCGCAGCCACTGCACGAGCGATCCGGTGACGGCGATCGATCCCTCGAGCGCGTAGTGCGCGGGCTCGTCGCCCAGCTTGTAGCCGACGGTGGTGAGCAGCCCGTTCTGCGAACGGACGATCTCGGTGTCGGTGTTGAAGATGAGGAAGTTGCCCGTGCCGTAGGTGTTCTTCGCCTCGCCCTGTTCGAAGGCCGCCTGCCCGAAGGTCGCCGCCTGCTGGTCGCCCAGGATGCCGGCGATCGGCGTCTCGCGGAGGAGACTCGAGGACTCCGCGTGTCCGTAGACCTCGGAGGAGCTGCGGATCTCGGGCATCATCGAGCGCGGAACCCCGAAGGCCTCGAGGATGTCGTCGCGCCACGACAGCGTCTCCAGGTCCATGAACATCGTGCGGGACGCGTTGGTCACGTCGGTCGCGTGCACGCCGCCGTCGACGCCGCCGGTGAGGTTCCACAGCACCCACGAGTCGGTGGTGCCGAAGAGGAGGTCGCCGGCCTCGGCGCGCTCGCGCGCGCCTTCGACGTTGTCGAGGATCCAGACGATCTTCGTGCCGGAGAAGTAGGTCGCCAGCGGCAGGCCGACGATGTCCTTGAACCGGTCGGGGCCGTCGTCGCCCGCCAGCTTGTCGACGATCGCCTGCGTACGCGTGTCCTGCCAGACGATGGCGTTGTAGACGGGCTTGCCGGTCTTCTTGTCCCACACCACCGCGGTCTCGCGCTGATTGGTGATGCCGATCGCGGCGATGTCGTGGCGGGTGAGGTCCGCCTTGGAGAGGGCGAGGCCGATGACCTCGCGGGTGTTGTTCCAGATCTCCGTGGGGTCGTGCTCGACCCACCCGGCCTTCGGGAAGATCTGGCGGTGCTCCAGCTGCCCGCTGTCGATGATCGATCCGCTCTTGTCGAAGATGATCGCGCGGGTGGACGTGGTGCCCTGGTCGATGGCGAGTACGTAGTCGGCCATTGTCGATACTCCTTTGTCGTCGTGAATGGTGATGATGGTGTTCAGGATGCCTCAGCCGAGGATCGGCATGAGGGGGATGGCGGCGAGTCCCGCGGCGACACCGCCGATGACGGGGCCGACGATCGGCACCCACGAGTAGCTCCAGTCGCTGGAGCCCTTGCCCTTGATGGGAAGGAACGCGTGCGCGAGGCGTGGTCCGAGGTCACGGGCCGGGTTGATCGCGTATCCGGTCGGACCACCGAGCGACGCGCCGATGCCGACCACGAGGAGGGCGACCGGGAGGGCCCCGAGCGCGGCGAGCCCCGACGGGTCACCGTTGCGGCCGAAGCCGATGACGACGAACACGAGAACGAACGTACCGACGATCTCGGTGACGACGTTCCACCCCTTGGAGCGGATGGCGGGGCCGGTCGCGAAGACGCCGAGCTTGGTCGCCGGGTCCTCCTCGGCGTCGAAGTGCTTCTTGTAGGCCGCCCAGGCGATGACGGCGCCGATGGTCGCACCGATCAGCTGCGCGCCGATGTAGGTGAGCACGGAGAGGACGCTCACCGGAACGCCCTCGACGAACTCGGTGGTGCCGTTGGCGACGAGGCCCAGGGTGACGGCGGGGTTCAGGTGCGCACCGGAGACGTACGCCACCGTCACACCGGCGAAGACCGCGAGGCCCCAGCCGAAGTTGACCATGAGGGTGCCGCCGCCGAGGCCCTTGCTGCGCGCCAGGGCGACGTTGGCGACGACTCCGCATCCGAGCAGGGTCAGCAGTGAGGTGCCGATCAGCTCGGAGATGAAGACGATCCCGAGATTGTCCACGTTGACCTTCTTTCTTTCCACGGCATCGGTGCCGCGATCGGGGGAAAGGATGCCGAAGGGCGCGCCGAACGGCGCCCCCGGGCGGGGACCTCGCCCGTCATGGGACGGGCGAGGGGTCTTAGGCCAGGACGCTGTCCTCGCTCAGCTCGACACCGTGCCGCTCGCGGAGGATGCGGGCGGTCTCGGCGACCTCCTCATCGCGCGTCGCGGCATCCCAGTCGAGGACGTCGCCGACGACGTCGGCGAGCTCCCGCAGGGCCGGGAGGGAGGTCTTGCCGACGAACGCGACACTCGTGCGGCGGAGGAGCACGTCGATGAGGTGCACGACGTACTCGGTCTCGACGAGGTAGCGAATCTCACCCGTGCTGTAGTCGGGCAGGGTCGCCAGCGGCGCGTCGCTGTCGTCGAGGCTCTCGATGAGCGCGGCGGCACGGGTGCCGTAGCGCTCGAGCAGCTGGTCGACCCGGGCGTGGTCGCGACCGTCCGCGTGGTCGGAGACCCACGCCGACCGGGCCCGCTGCGTCCGCGGGTAGCCGAGCGCACCACCGATCATGAGGCCCTGCGTCGACCGGGTGCGCGAGCGCCCGAGGTGCTCGAGGACACGATCGGCCAGTTGCTCGCCGAGGGCGCGGAACGTCGTCCACTTTCCACCGACGAGGCTGAGCACCGTCGTGCCGGGGCGGCCCGCGGCCGGCGCCTCCTCGATCCGGTAGTCGCGCGAGACGAAGCCCGGCTGGGTGTCGTCGTGACGCGGCAGGGGACGGACGCCGGAGAATCGGTAGACGATCTGCTCGCGGTCGACGCGGATGTCGGGGAAGACGTGCCCGACGAGATCGAAGAAGTAGTCGATCTCGTCCTCGGTGCACACCGCCGGCTCGCGCATGTCGTGGTCGAGGTCGGTGGTACCGACCATGACCCGGCCCTTCAGCGGGTAGATGAGGACGATGCGGCCGTCCTCGTGCTCGAAGAAGATCTCGCGGCCGCCGGTCGCCTTCAGCAGCTCCGGGTTGTCCAGCACGATGTGCGAGCCCTTGGTGCCACCCATGAAGGTCGTGGGCTTGCCCAGCTGCTCGTTGGTGAGGTCCGTCCACGGACCGGAGGCGTTGACGATGACCGGGGCGGTGAGGTCGAACTCCTCGCCGCTCACGCGGTCGCGGACCCGGAGGCCTCCCTCGCCCATCCCGACGGCCTCGAGGTAGTTGGCGGCGCGGGCGTTATCACCGGCATCCAGTCCGTCGTAGAGGACGTCGAGCGCGAGGCGCTCGGGGTCGTGCATGCTCGCGTCGAAGTAGGTGGCGGTGTACTTCACGCGATCGTTGAGCGCGGGCAGTTCGCTCAGCGTCCGGGTGCGTCCGTGGAAGCGGTGCCGGGGCACGGCGCCGCCGTCGCGCGAGAAGAAGTCGTAGATGACCAGGCCCACCTTGATCAGCAGGGCACCGCGCTCGGTGTGCTTCCCCTGCTTGTGGGTGAGGAAGCGCAGGGGAGCCGACAGGATGCCGGAGAAGGTGGAGAAGATCGGAACGGTCGTCGGCAGCGGGCGGACGTAGTGCGGCGCGGTCTTGACGAGGGCGTTGCGCTCGACGACGGATTCGCGGACGAGGCGGAACTCGCCGTTCTCCAGATAGCGGATGCCGCCGTGGATCATGTGCGAGGAGGCGCTCGACGCTCCGGCGACGAAGTCGTCGCGCTCGACGAGGATCACCTTGACACCCTGGAGGGCCAGATCACGGAACGTCGCGATCCCGTTGATGCCTCCGCCGACGACGATGACGTCGGCACTCGGATCCGCGGCGATCGCCTGGACGGCGTCGCGCGTGCGGGACTCGGGGGTGGTGGGGGTGACCGCGCTCATGGCTTCTCCTTCGCCGGCGACGCCCCTTGCGCTGCGTCGCACCATGTGGATGAATACATCCTGAAGCGCTCAGAACAGACTTTCAAGCGATCTGCACATATGTGCAGAACCGAAGAGGAGAGAGATGACGGCGTCCCCGACCCGCGAGGCGATCCCCGCGAAGACCCGCGACGCCCTCCGGGCTGCACAGCTCTACTACATGCAGGACCTCACGATGGAGGCCATCGCCGCCGAGCTGAAGACCTCGCGGTCCTCGGTCTCGCGACTGCTGAGCCACGCGCGCGACAGCGGTCTGGTCGAGATCCTCATCCACTCCCCCCTCGAGGGCCCCGAGCGTCTCGAGCAGCAGGTCCGCGAACGCCACGACATCACCGCCCACGTCGTCCCCGTCCCCGATCACACGAGCGACGTCGAGCGGCTCGAACGCGTGGCGCTGACCGCCGCGCGCATCCTCGCGGGATTCGTCGACTCCAACCAGCGGATCGGCATCGCGTGGGGATCGACGATCGGGGCGGTCGGCCGGCATCTCCCCCACCGGACGACCCACAACACCGATGTGGTCCAGCTCAACGGTGCCGGCAACATGCGCACCACCGGCATCATGTACGCCAGCGAGCTGCTCACCCGCTTCGGCGCCGCCTTCGAGGCGCAGGTGCATCAGTTCCCGGTTCCGGCGTTCTTCGACGACCCCCGAACGAAGCAGGCGTTCTGGCGGGAGCGCTCGATCCGGCGCGTCCTGGAGCTGCAGAGCGGACTCGACCTCGCGGTCTTCGGCGTCGGGTCGCCGTTCGCCGAGGTGCCGAGCCACGTCTACCAGGGCGGATATCTGGATGCCGCCGACTACGCCGCCCTCAGCCGCGAGGACGTGGTCGGCGACGTCGCCACCGTCTTCTATCGGGCGGACGGGAGCACCGACGGCATCCCGCTGAACGACCGCGCGACGGGGCCGACGTTCGCCGTCCTCCGCCGCGCCCCGCGGCGCGTGTGCATCGTGGCGGGGCGCGCGAAGGTCCCGAGCCTGCGCGGCGCGCTCCGCGCCGGCCTCATCACCGACCTCATCCTCGACGAGTCCACCGCGCGGGAGCTCGCCGGAGGCCCCGAACCGGCGCCCTGAGTCGCCGCGTGTCGCGCGGGGTCACGGGAATGATCCGCGCCGGGGCACGTTGACTACACTCGAGAAAGATCAACGTGCTCCGGGGTCGGTGAGAATCCGAACCGGCGGTGACAGTCCGCGAACCCGTGCCCCCTTCCTCCGGGAAGAGGACACGGGCCGATCCGGTGGAATTCCGGAACCGACGGTGATGCGAGGCCCAGGCCTCGCGAGTCCGGATAGGAGGCAGCACGAGGGTGGGCGATGCGCGCTCGTCCTCGGTCGCCCCCGGTTCCCCGAGCACCGCGACGGTGAAGGGGAACGAGATGACGGCGACCACCATCGAGCACGACGCCATGCGGCGCGCGCTCGACATCGCCCGCAACGGACCGCGCGGCATCAATCCGCAGGTCGGAGCCGTCCTCCTCTCGCCGGAGGGCGACATCATCGCCGAGGGGTGGCACCGCGGTGCCGGGACCCCGCACGCCGAGGTCGATGCACTGTCCCAGCTGCCCCCCGGCGCGGCCCGCGGCACCACCGCCGTCGTGACTCTCGAGCCCTGCAACCACACCGGTCGGACGGGCCCCTGCAGCGAGGCCCTCCTAGAGGCCGGCGTGGCCCGCGTCGTCTACGCCGTGGCCGACCCCAACCCGCGCTCGGCGGGGGGCGCCGAGCGCCTGCGCGCCGAGGGCGTCGAGGTCGCGCAGGGCGTCTGCCACGACGAGGCCGCCGACCTCCTCGCGTCGTGGTTCACGGTCCAGCGCCTCGGGCGCCCCCACGTCACGGTGAAGTGGGCGCAGAGCCTCGACGGACGCGCCGCCGCCGAAGACGGCACGAGCCAGTGGATCACCGGCGCGGATGCCCGGGCCGACGTGCACCGGCGACGCGGGCGCGCCGACGCGATCGTCGTGGGCACCGGCACGGTCCTCGCCGACGACCCGTCCCTCACCGCGCGCGAGGAGGACGGCGGGCTCCGGCCGCATCAGCCGATCCCCGTGATCCTCGGGCGTTCCGAGGTCCCCGCGGATGCCGCGGTCCGACGGCATCCGCAGTCCCTCCTGCAGTACGACGGCGACCTCGACGCCGCGCTGGCCGACCTCCGCGAGCGCGGCGTGCACCGCGTGTTCGTCGAGGGCGGTCCGACCATCGCCAGCGCGTTCCTGCGTGCCGGGCTCGCCGACGAGGTGCTGGTCTACCTCGCGCCGGTCCTCCTCGGCGGGTCGCGCCTCGCGCTCACCGATCTCGGCGTTCCCTCCATCGACGACGCCCGGCGGCTGGACGTGGCGCGCATCGAACGCCTCGGTGACGACCTCCTGATCGTCGCCCGCCCGCACGACACCCGCACACCCGAGGGAGAAGAGTCCTGATGTTCACCGGAATCGTCGAAGAGATCGGTGAGGTCGTCGCCGTGGAGCCTTCGGGGGACGGCGTACGCGTGCGCGTGCGCGGCCCTCGGTCCGTGTCGGATGCCGGACACGGCGACTCGATCTCGGTGAGCGGCGTGTGTCTGACGGTCGTCGACCGCGGAGAGGACTGGTTCACCGCCGATGTCATGCAGCAGACGCTCGTGATGTCGACACTCGCGGGCGTCGCCGAGGGGCGTCCGGTGAACCTCGAGCGCGCGACGGCCGCCCATGGGCGTCTGGGCGGACACATCGTGCAGGGGCACATCGACGGGACCGACGAACTGCTCGAGGTGCGTCCGGGTGCCGAATGGCGGGTGCTGCGCATCGCCCTCCCGCGCGAGCTCGCGCCCCTTGTCGTCGACAAGGGCTCGATCGCCGTCGACGGTGTGTCCCTGACCGTCAGCGCGGTGTCCGCGCCCGGCGCGTCCCCCGACTGGTTCGAGGTCTCCCTCATCCCCGAGACGCTGTCCGCGACCACACTCGGCGACCGCGCGGTCGGCGACCGCGTGAACCTCGAGACCGACATCCTGGCCCGTCACGTCCAGCGCCTCATGGCCTTCGCCGCCCCGGCGGCCCCCGACTCCGCGGCATCGGCCGCACCCACGGAAGGAGGCTCCGCATGAGCCTTGCCACCATCCCCGACGCGCTGGAGGCCCTACGGGCCGGGCGCCCCGTCATCGTCGCGGACGACGAGGATCGCGAGAACGAGGGCGACGTCATCATCTCCGCCCAGCTGGCGACACCGGAGTGGATCGCCTGGACCGTGCGCTGGTCCAGCGGATTCCTCTGCGCGCCGATGCCGGCGGAGTGGGCCGACCGCCTCGACCTTCCGCCCATGGTGGAGGTCAACCAGGACGCGCGCGGCACCGCCTACACCGTCAGCGTCGATGCCGCCGATCGCGTCTCGACCGGCATCAGCGCATCCGATCGCGCACACACCCTCAATGTGCTCGCCGACCCGGATTCGGTGCCCACGAGCCTCATCCGCCCGGGCCACGTGCTCCCGCTCCGTGCGGTCGAGGGCGGCGTCCGCGAGCGCGCCGGCCACACCGAGGCCGCCGTCGAGCTCATGCGCCTGGCGGGGCTGTCCCCCGTCGGCGCGATCGCGGAGGTCGTCGCCGAAGACGGCTCGATGATGCGGATGCCGGGGCTCGAGGAGCTCGGCGAGCGCGACGGCGTACCGGTCATCACGATCGAGCAGCTCGTGGCCCACCTCGACGAGCACGAGCCCCGCGACGGCGCCGTCGCCCAGGCCCACCGCCGCCGGGTGAGCCTCCGCGCCGAGGCGAAGGTCCCCACCTCGCACGGCGAGTTCCGCTTCCTCGCGTACAAGGACCGGGTCACCGGCACCGACCACCTCGCCGTCGTCTCCGGCGACATCGACGATGCGCCTCTCGTCCGCGTGCACTCCGAGTGCCTCACCGGCGAGGCCTTCGGCTCGTCCAAGTGCGAGTGCGGACCGCAGCTGGATGCGGCGCTCGATCGCATCGACCGCGACGGCGGCATCGTGATCTACATGCGCGGACACGAGGGACGCGGCATCGGGCTGATCAACAAGCTCCGCGCGTACAGCCTGCAGGAGCGGGGTCTGGACACCGTGGACGCCAACCTCGCCCTCGGGCTCCCCGCGGATGCGCGCGACTACGCCGCGGCCGCCGGCATCCTCACCGATCTGGGCGTGGAGAGGGTGCGCCTGCTCACCAACAACACCGACAAGGTCGCGCAGCTGCGCGAGCTGGGTCTCGACATCGTCGAGCAGGTTCCGCTGCTCGTCGGGGTCGGCCCGAACAACCACCAGTACCTCGAGACCAAGCGCGACCGGATGGGGCACGTGATCGCCGACGCCGACCTCGCCGACGCCCTGGCGCAGATGCACGAAGGAGCACAGCGATGAGTGGAAAGGGTGCACCCGAGAGCACCGGAACGATCGACGCCGCGGGCCTGCGGGTGACCGTCGTCGCCGGCACATGGCACACCGAGATCTCCGACGGCCTGATCGCCGGAGCCGCACGGGTGCTCGATGCCTCCGGCGCGGAGTGGTCCCTCGTGCGCGTGCCGGGTTCGTTCGAGCTGCCGGTCGTGGCGCGCGCCGCCCTCGAGGCCGGTGCCGACGCGGTGGTCGCCCTCGGCGTGATCATCCGCGGCGGCACACCGCACTTCGAGTTCGTCTCCTCCGCCGCCACCGACGGCCTCACCCGCGTCGCCCTCGACACCGGTAAGCCGGTCGGATTCGGCGTGCTCACGCTCGACGACGAGGCGCAGGGGATCGACCGTGCGGGCCTTCCCGGCTCGCGCGAGGACAAGGGCCAGGAAGCTGCGGATGCCGCGCTGCGCACCGCCCTGGTCCTGCGCGACGTCCGCGCCTCCGCCGGCTGAGGTCCGCCTTGGTGGCGCCCGGGTGACGCGGGCAATACGGTGACGGGTATGGAGACTCTTCGTCACGTCGTCGTGCTCGTCCACCTCGTCGGTTTCGCGCTGCTCTTCGGCGCGTGGGCTGTGGAGGCGGTGAACCGCCGCCTGAAGATCACCCGGCTGATGAACTGGGGGCTTCTCGTCGCCGGTGTCGCCGGTCTCGCGCTCGCCGCCCCATGGGGCGTGACGTACGAGATGAACTACACCAAGATCGCCGTGAAGCTCGTCATCCTGCTGGTGATCGGCGCACTCCTCGGCATCGGATCCGCGCGTCAGCGCAAGGGCACCGGCGTCCCCGCGGCGGTCTTCTGGCTCATCGGCATCCTGACGTTCGTCAACGCCGCGCTCGCGGTCCTCTGGCGCTGATCGACCGGCGAAACCTCGGTCCGGCGCGGGCGTAGACTCGTCGCCCGTGCCGGACACCTCTCCCTCCTCCCCGCAGACCGCCGCTCCCGCCAATCCCCGCTCGCGTGTCATCACCGCGAGCCTGATCGGCACCACGATCGAGTTCTACGACTTCTACGTCTACGCCACCGCGGCGGTGCTCGTCTTCCCGATCCTGTTCTTCCCCACCGGGAACGACACCACGGCGCTCCTCGCATCCTTCGGCGTGTTCGGTGCGGCGATGGTCGCCCGCCCGCTCGGCGCCGTGATCTTCGGCCACTTCGGCGATCGCTTCGGCCGGAAGGCGACCCTCGTCGGATCGCTGTTGACGATGGGCATCGCGACGTTCCTGATCGGATGCCTCCCCACGTTCAACGACATCGGGTGGTGGGCCGCCCTCCTCCTGCTGGTGCTGCGCCTCGCCCAGGGCTTCGCCCTCGGCGGCGAGTGGTCGGGCGCAGCGCTCGTGGCCACCGAGAACGCTCCGGCGGGCAAACGCGCCTGGTACGGCACCTTCCCGCAGCTCGGCGCTCCGCTCGGCTTCATCATCGCCAACTCGGTCTTCCTGGCGATCTACTTCCTGCTCCCCCACCCCGACGGCCCCGCTCAGCGCTCGGAGGAGTTCCTCGCCTGGGGCTGGCGCGTGCCGTTCCTCTTCTCCGCGGTCATGGTGATCGTGGGACTCTGGGTGCGCCTGCGCCTGGTCGAATCGCAGACGTTCGTGAAGGCCGAGTCTTCGGGGGCGATCCGGAAATTCCCGCTGGGGACCGTCATCCGTCGTCACGGGAAGCACCTGGTGCTCGGCACGTTCATCATGCTGGCGACCTACGTGCTGTTCTACCTGATGACGAGCTTCACCCTCTCGTACGGCACGACTGCGACCACCGAGGGGGCGCGCGCCGCCGCCGAAGCCGCCGGAACCCCGTTCGACGCGAGCTCCTATGTCCCCGGCCTCGGGTTCGGCTACACCGACTTCGTCATCATGCAGATCATCGGCGTGGTGTTCTTCGGCATCTTCACGATGCTCTCGGGGCCGGTCGCCGACGCCATCGGACGCCGGCGCCTGCTCCTCGGCGTCACCGCCCTCATCATCGTGTTCGGCTTCACGTTCACCGTGTTCCTCTCCCCCGAGTCCGACCCGAAGTTCACCGGCGCCCTCGTCCAGGCGTTCCTGGTCTTCGGCTTCATGCTGATGGGCGTGACCTTCGGGCCGATGGGCGCGGTGCTCCCCGAGCTCTTCCCGACGAACGTGCGGTACTCGGGGTCGGCGATCTCGTACAACCTGTCCTCGATCCTCGGCGCCGCCCTCGCCCCGCTCATCGCCGTCGCGCTGTGGGCCGCCGCCGACGGCAGTCCCGTGCTGGTCGGGCTCTACCTCTCGGCGATGGGGGTCCTCACCTTCATCGCGCTCGTGCTCTCCCCCGAGACGAAGGACCTGGATTACACCGACGACGTGGGCGTCCCCGCATCCGACCGCGCGTCCTGACCCGCGCTCGCCCCTCGGGCGCGCAGCATCACGGAGATGCGCACGATCGCGGACGGATTCGCCGCGAGGCATCCGTCATCGTGCACATCTCCGTGATCTCGCGCGCCGGTGGTGCGCGCTCCTCAGTCGAGGAACAGCGTGCGCAGGCGCTTCGTGGTGAAGAGCAGCCCGAGCGCGATCATCACGAGGTAGTACCCCACGTGCACGAGCATCACCGGACTCAGGATGCCGGTCGTCAGGCCCCGGATGAGCTCGACCCCGTGCCACAGCGGGAAGGCCATGACGATGCCCTGCACCCACTCGGGATACACGGTGATCGGGTAGAACGTGGCCGAGAAGAGGAACATCGGCAGGAGCACGAGGTTGATCCAGTCCATGTGCTGGAACGTCTTCATGTAGCTGGTCACGGCCATGCCGACACTGGCGAAGCCGAAGGCGATCAGCACCACCGCGGGCAGCGCGAGGATCGCGGTCGGGGCGAGGTTGAGCCCCAGCACCTGCATGACGATCATGAACCCGGTGGCGTAGACGAGGCCGCGGAGCAGCGCGTAGAGGATCTCGCCGAGGGCGACGTCGAGCGGCCCGAGGGAGGTGGCCAGCATCCCCTCGTAGAGCTTGCCGTAGTTGAGCTTGAAGAAGACGTTCCACGTCGAGTCGTAGATCGCCCCGTTCATCGCCGAGACCGCCAGCAGGGCCGGCGCGATGAACGCGGCGTAGGGCACCTCGGTGCCGCCGCTGGTCTGGACGTCGCCGATGAGGACGCCGAGCCCGATCCCCAGGGAGAGCAGGTAGAAGACCGGCTCGAAGAACCCCGAGAGCACGACCGCCCAGCTGGAGGAACGCGCGGCGAGGAGCCCCCGCTGCACGACCGCCTGCGGGTTCCCGGCCCACAGGGCCCGCACGCCACCGCCCCGCATCCGTGCGGTCGGCTCGGCCTGGAGGGTCGCCGCGCGCGATGCCGGCGCGCTCATCGTGCGAGCCTCCGTTCGAACAGCTCGCGGGCCAGGAGAAGCCCCGCGACGCTCAGCACGACGAGGTAGCCGATGTGCACCCCGGCCATCGCCACGCTCATCTCCTTGCCGTAGGTGGCGGCGCGCCCGAGCTCGCTGGCGTGCCAGAGCGGCGAGATCCATGCGACCCACTGCAGGGGCGCGGGCGAGATCGCGATCGGGTAGAACGTGCCGGAGAAGAGGAACATCGGCATGAAGACGAACCGCTGGACGAGGGCGAACTGTCCCTTGTCGTCGACGATCGAGGCGGCGTAGGCCATGAGCGGCGCGCCGAACGACAGGCCCGCGAGCAGACCGATCGGGATGGCGAGCCACGCCGTCTGCGGCACGAGGTCGCCGGGCTGGAGCACGGCGAAGAAGAGGGCGATGAAGGCGAAGTACAGAGTGACGGTGACGATCATGCGCGCGGCCGCGCCCATCGCCACGCCCCCGGCGATCTGCCCGGGCGACAGCGGCGACGCGCTGAACCCGAAGAAGTAGCGGCGCCATTTGAACCCCGACATCACCGGGTAGGTGAACTCCTCGGTCGCCACCGAGATCGCCGCCGTCATGAGCAGCGCCGGTGCGACGAAGACGAGATAGGGCACCGTCTGCCCGGCATCCTCCACCGGCGCTTCGATGATCGCCGCGAGCCCCAGAGCGAGGCCGAGGAGGTACAGGATCGGCTGCCCGAGGGCGCCGACGATGATCGTCCAGCCGTAGGCGCGCATCGCCCGCACCATGTGCTCGGTGACGTACCAGAGGCCGCGGCGACGGGGGCGGCGCCCCCACGCCAGGGCCTCCGCACGGAGCTCGTCGAGGGTGGGCGCGGTCGTCTCGGCGGCGCCGGTGGTGGTCTCGCTCATTCGATCAGCGACCGTCCGGTCAGTCGGAGGAAGACGTCCTCCAGGCTCGAGCGCCGCACGAGCGAGGTGATCGGATGCAGGCCCCGCGCGGTGACCGCCTCCAGCGCCGCCTCGCCGTCGGCGGCGTAGACGAGGATCCGGTCGGGGAGCACCTCGACGCGCTCGCCGATGCCCTCGAGGGATGCCGCGACCTGCTCGTTGCGGTCCGACCCGAAACGCACCTCGAGGACCTCGCGGCTCGAGTGCTCGCGGATGAGGGAGGCCGGGGTCCCCTCGGCCATGATCCGCCCCTTGTCGACCACGACGAGGCGGTCGCACAGCTGCTCGGCCTCGTCCATGTAGTGGGTGGTGAGCACGAGGGTCGTGCCCCGCTCCTTGAGGCGGAACAGGCGATCCCACAGCACGTGCCGGGCCTGCGGGTCCAGGCCCGTGGTCGGCTCGTCCAGGAGCAGGATGCGGGGATCGTTGATGAGCCCGCGCGCGATGGTGAGTCGGCGCTTCATGCCGCCGGAGAGCTGATCGACCTTGCTGGTCGCCTTGTCCTCCAGCTGCGCGAACGCCAGCAGCTCCGCCGCCTTCTCGCGGCAGACCCGGCCCGGCAGACCGAAGTAGCGGCCGTAGATGTAGAGGTTCTCGCGCGCGTTCAGTTCGCCGTCGAGGTTGTCCTGCTGCGGCACGACGCCGAGGCGTGAGCGGATCTCGGGCCCGTGCCGGTCGGGGTCGAGCCCGAGGATCGACAGCGACCCGCCCGTGCGCGACGAGACCGCGCCGATCATCTTCATCGTCGTGGACTTGCCCGCCCCGTTCGGGCCGAGGAGGCCGAAGGACTCCCCCGGCGCGACCTCGAAGCTCAACCCGTCGACGGCGACGAAATCGGGCTTGCCCTTGACCCGGTAGGACTTCGCGAGGTCGTGGGCTTCGATGACGGCTTCTGGCACCGGACCACCCTAGTCCCGGTCGCGGACATCGGAGCGAGCGGTGGCCGGGACGAAGTACGGTCGATGCAGACGCTCCCACGAACGAGGTTCCCGCATGTCCGCCCCCGACAGCCCCACCACCCCCGAGGCCCCGGCCCGCAGCCGACGCCGCGGACGCCGCACCCCCGAGGGTCCGCGCGCGACGTTCCGCCAGCTCCTGCCTTTCCTCTTCGAACACAAGCGCACCCTCGTCGTCGTGGCGATCCTCAGCGTCCTCGGGGCGGGCGCGACGCTGGCCCAGCCGCTGCTGGTCGGACAGGTCATCCAGCGCGTCCAGATCGGGGAGACGCTCGGCATCCTGGTGTGGCTGCTGGTCGCGTTCGTCGTGATCGCGTCGGTGATCTCGGGCTACCAGCACTACCTGCTGCAGCGCACGGGCACGGCGGTCGTCTACTCGAGCAGACGCAAGCTCATCGCCCGGATCCTCCGCCTGCCGATCAGCGAATTCGACGCCCGCCGCACGGGCGACCTCGTCTCCCGGGTCGGCACCGACACGACGCTGCTGTACGCGGTCCTCACCCAGGGGCTCGCGGATGCCGTCGGCAACTCCCTCATCTTCCTCGGCGCCCTCATCGCGATGGCGGTGATCGACCCCGCGCTCCTCGGTCTCATCGTCATCGTCATCGGCGTCTCCGTCGTCGTGGTCGTCCTCCTCAGCGGCCGGATCCGGACCGCGTCCACCGAGCAGCAGGTGAAGGTGGGCGAGCTCTCCTCCGGTGTGGAGCGGGCCGTCGGATCCATCCGCACCGTACGCGCGTCGGGTGCGACCGAGCGCGAGATCACCGCGGTGAGCGCGATGGCCTCCGACGCCTACGCGGTGGGGGTCCGGATCGCGAAGGTCTCGGCCCTCGTCGTCCCCGTCGCCGGCATCGCCCTGCAGCTGTCCCTCCTGGTCGTGCTCGGGGTCGGCGGGTTCCGCGTCGCGAGCGGTGCGATCACCATCGCGGCGCTGGTGTCATTCATCCTCTTCCTCTTCCTCCTCATCCAGCCGCTCGCCTCCACGTTCGGGGCGATCACGTCGGTGAACCAGGCGCTCGGCGCGCTCGGCCGCATCCAGGAGGTCCTCGACCTGCCGGATGAGACCGACCGCGACGCCGAGGTCGCCGCCGCCGCGCGGGCCGAGGCTGTTCCCGCCGAGGCGGCGCGGGATGCGGCATCCGCTCCGGCGATCGAGTTCCGCGACGTGCACTTCTCCTACCCCGAGACGGTGGTCCGCGCCCGTCGCGCCGCCGAGACCGAAGCGCTCGCCGTGCTCGAGAGCGCTGGCGTGGACGATGCGGCACGGGCGCTCGCCGAGGCCGGGGACGACGTCGGCGACGACAGTGGCGCGGAGGAGGCCGAGGTCGGCGTCGTGCTGCGCGGGGTGTCGTTCGCGGTTCCGCGGGGCGCGCGGGTCGCGCTCGTCGGACCATCGGGGGCGGGCAAGTCCACCACGCTCGCCCTCATCGAGCGGTTCTACGACCCGACGGCGGGGGCGATCCTCCTCGACGGCGTCGACGTGCGCACCGTCGCGCGCGACGCGCTCCGCGCACAGCTCGGATACGTCGAGCAGGATGCCCCGACCCTCGCCGGCACGATCGGCGACAACCTGCGGCTGGCCTCGCCCGCGGCATCCGACGCGGACTGCGAGCGCGTGCTCCGCGCGGTGAACCTCGGCGATGTGCTGGACCGGAGTCCGGAGGGACTCGACGCCGCCGTCGGCGAGTCCGGGGTCATGCTCTCCGGTGGTGAGCGCCAGCGGCTCGCGATCGCCCGCGCGCTCCTCGCGGCGCCCCCGATCCTGCTGCTGGACGAGTCGACCTCGTCGCTCGACGGCCTGAACGAGCAGCGGATGCGGGAGGCCATCGACGCCGTCGCCGCCGGGCGCACCCTCATCGTCATCGCCCACCGCCTGTCGACCGTCGTCGACAGCGACCTGATCGTCGTGATGGACCACGGCCGGGTCGTCGGGCAGGGCACGCACTCCGAGCTCGTCGCCTCGACGCCGCTGTACCGCGACCTCGCGAAGCACCAGCTCCTGGTCTGACCCCGGAGCGAAAAGAGGGCGCCCGGCCCCTCTGCCAAGAAGAGGACCGGGCGCCGGTCGGGTGGCGTGCCGCGGGTCAGACCCGCTGCAGGCGGTAGCGCAGGGCGGCGAGCTCGGCCCACAGCGGCGCGGGGACGCGGCCCTCGAAGGTGCGGTAGAACTCCTCCGTGAGATCCGCCTCGCGCAGCCACGACTCCGTGTCGATCGCGAAGAGCTCGTCGAGGTCCTCCTGCGGCACGTGGATGCCGTCGAGGTTGAGGTCCTCGGTCCGGGGCAGCCGTCCGATGGCGCTCGGCACGGCATCCACCGTCCCGTCCAGGCGCCGGACGATCCAGTCGATCACCCGCGCGTTGTCGCCGAATCCGGGCCACAGGAACCGGCCGTCGGCGCCCTTGCGGAACCAGTTGACCTGGAAGATGCGCGGGGCGCGGTCGAAGCGCAGCGCCTGCCCGACCTTGAGCCAGTGCCCGAAGTAGTCGGCCATGTTGTAGCCGCAGAACGGCAGCATCGCGAACGGATCGCGGCGGAGCTCGCCGACCGTGCCCTCGGCCGCGGCGGTGCGCTCGGAGGAGATGTTCGACCCGAGGAAGACGCCGTGGGTCCAGTCCGTCGCCTCCAGCACGAGCGGGACGTTCGTCGCACGGCGCCCGCCGAAGAGGATCGCGTCCAGCGGCACGCCTTCGGCGGCGTCCCAGTCCTCGGCGATCTGCGGGCACTGCGCCGCGGCCACCGTGAAACGCGAGTTGGGGTGCGCCGCCGGACGACCGGATGCCGGGGTCCAGGGGTTGCCCTCCCAGTCGGTCAGCTCGGCGGGCGGGGTGTCGGTGAGACCCTCCCACCACACGTCGCCGTCGGGACGGAGGGCGACGTTGGTGAAGATCGTGTTGCCCCAGAGGGTCTCCACCGCCGCGACGTTGGTCGACTCGCCCGTCCCCGGGGCGACGCCGAAGAAACCGGCTTCGGGGTTGATGGCCCACATGCGGCCGTCCTCGCCCGGACGCAGCCACGCGATGTCGTCGCCGAGAGTCTCCACGCGCCATCCGGGGATGGTGGGGCGCAGCATCGCGAGGTTGGTCTTGCCGCAGGCCGACGGGAACGCGGCGGCCACGTGGTACTTCTTCCCCTTCGGGTCGATGACACGGATGAGGAGCATGTGCTCGGCGAGCCAGCCCTCGTCGCGCCCGATGACCGAGGCGATCCGCAGCGCGAAGCACTTCTTCGCCAGGATCGCGTTGCCGCCGTAGCCGGAGCCGAACGACCAGACCTCGAGGGTGTCGGGGAAGTGCACGATGTACTTCTCGTCGTTGCACGGCCACGCGACATCGGGCTGTCCGGGCTCGAGGGGCGCGCCCACCGAGTGGACGGTCTTGACCCACGGCGCGCCGCCCGCGATCTCGCGGAGGACCGCGGTGCCCACGCGGGTCATGATGCCGATGGAGGTGACGGCGTAGGCGCTGTCGGTGATCTGCACGCCGATGTGCGAGAGCGGTCCGCCCACGGCACCCATCGAGAACGGGACGACGTACATCGTGCGTCCGCGCATGCTGCCGGCGAAGAGCGGGGTGATGGTCGCACGGATCTCGTCGGGCGCCACCCAGTTGTTCGTGGGTCCGGCATCCTCTTCCCGCTCGGAGGCGATGAAGGTGCGCGCCTCCGTGCGGGCGACGTCACTCGGGTGGGAGCGGGCGAGGTAGGAGCCCGGGCGCCATTCCGGGTTGAGCTTGATGAGCTTGCCCTCGTCGACCATCTCCCGCAGGAGGACGTCGTTCTCGGCGGCGGAGCCGTCGACCCAGTGGATGCGGTCGGGTGTGGTGAGCGCAGCGATCTCGTCCACCCACTCGATGAGGGTGCGCATGCCGGCGCCGTCGATCCGCGGCATCTCGCCGTAGGTGGCGCCGGCCCGGCGCGGGGCGAGAGCGGTGGGGCGGGTGAAGGTGTCGGCGAGAGCCATGGGTGTCGCTCCTGGGCGTCGGTGGTGCCGGATCGGGGTCTGCTTTCACTTTCCGCCCTTCTCATCCTCTTTTCCACCCGAAATCAATGGCAAGAGTTGCATTTCTTTCGCTATTCTCAAACAATGGCCGCCACCGCACTCGAACTGTCCACCCTCGGACACCGCATCCGTCACGAGCGCCTCGCCCACGGCTTCACCCTCGACGACCTCGGCGAGCGCGTCGGGGTGGCCGGTAGCCAGCTGAGTCTCATCGAGAACGGCAAGCGCGAGCCGAAGCTCTCCCTCCTCCAGGCCATCGCCGCCGCCACGGGGGTGGAGGTCACCGACCTCCTCTCCCCCGAACCCCCGAACCGTCGTGCGGCCCTCGAGATCGAACTCGAACGGGCGCAATCCGGCGCGGTGTTCCGACGCCTCGGGATCGCGCCGGTGCGCGTCACCAAGAGCATGAGCGACGAGACGATCGAATCGATCCTCGGTCTTCATCGCGAGCTGCAGCGGCGCGAACGCGAGACGATCGCGACCCCCGAGGAGGCGCGACGCGCCAACACCGAGCTGCGCCTGCGGATGCGGGAGAAGGGCAACTACCTCGCCGACATCGAGCGTCTCGCCGAGAAGCAGCTGAAGGCCGCCGGACACACCACCGGCGCCCTCACCCACCGCACCGTCAGCATCATGGCCGAGCAGCTCGGCTTCGAGCTGCTCTACGTCAACGACCTCCCCCACTCCGCCCGCTCGGTCACCGACCTCGAGAACGGTCGGATCTACCTGCCGCCGGCGTCCATCCCCGGCGGGCACGGGCTCCGTTCCATGGCACTGCAGGCGATGGCGCACCGTCTTCTCGGGCACCAGCGTCCCGTGGACTATGCCGACTTCCTCCAGCAGCGGCTGGAGATCAATTACTACGCCGCGTGCTGCCTCATGCCCGAAACGGCATCCGTCGCCTTCCTCCAGCAGGCGAAGAAGGACCGGAACCTCGCGGTGGAGGACTTCCGCGACGCGTTCGGGGTCACCCACGAAGCCGCCGGCATGCGCATGAGCAACCTGCTCACCGAGCATCTCGGCATCCGTCTGCACTTCCTGCGCGTCGACGGATCGGGGGCGATCTCGCGCGTCTACGAGAACGACGATCTGCCGCTGCCGATGGACGTCACCGGCGCCATCGAGGGTCAGATCGTCTGCCGGCACTTCTCGGCGCGCTCGGCGTTCGAAGAGCAGAACCGCACCACCGAGCACTACCAGTACACCGACACCCCCGCCGGGACCTTCTGGTGCTCGACGCAGACGGGCACGACGGCGGACGGGGAGTTCTCCATCACTGTCGGGGTGCCCTTCGACGATGCACGCTGGTTCCGCGGGCGCGAGACCGCGAGCCGGGCCTCCTCGACCTGCCCGGACGAATCGTGCTGCCGGCGCCCGCCCGCCGAGATCGCCGCCCGCTGGGAGGGCAAGGCCTGGCCGAGCGCGCGCGTGCACATGCAGATGTTCTCGCCGCTCCCCCGCGGGACGTTCCCCGGGGTGGAGGAGGCGGAGGTCTACGCCTTCCTCGACCGGCACGCCGAGGGCTGACCCCGCCTCTCACCCGCGCCGACGGTCGAGAACGCGGGACGAACCGGCCTCCGGCAGACCGCGAGGGCGCCGGAGGCCGGTTCGGTCACGCGTTTCCGACGGAGAGGCGCGCGAGTCGCCCCACGCGGCGGTCAGGCGTACGGGTTGGCGGTGAGCGTGTACTTGGTCTGCAGATACTCGTGGATGCCCTCGGCGCCGCCCTCGCGGCCGAGACCGGACATCTTCCACCCGCCGAAAGGGGCGGCGGCGTTGGAGACGACCCCGACGTTCAGGCCCATCATGCCGGTCTCGAGCCGGTCGATCATGCGCTGACCGCGCGCGAGCGATTCGGTGAAGACATAGGAGACGAGCCCGTACTCGGTGTCGTTCGCGATGGCGATCGCTTCGTCCTCGGTGTCGAACGGGACGATCGCCAGCACCGGGCCGAAGATCTCCTCGCGGAGGATGTCGCTTCCCGGCTGGACGTCGGTGACGACGGTCGGCTCGTAGAAGGTGCCGGGCCCGTCCACGGCGGTTCCGCCGGTACGGACCTGCGCGCCGCGTGAGACGGCGTCCTTCACCAGACTGTCGGCCTTCGCGACCGCCCGGTCGTCGATCAGCGGGCCGATCGCGACGTCCTCCTCGGTTCCGCGACCGATCTTCATCCCCTGCACACGCTCGGTGACGCGACGGGCGAACTCGTCGGCGACCGAGCGGCGGACGATGAAGCGGTTGGCCGCCGTGCACGCCTGGCCGATGTTGCGGAACTTCGCCAGCATCGCGCCGTCGACGGCCTTGTCGAGGTCCGCGTCGTCGAAGACCACGAACGGCGCGTTCCCGCCGAGCTCCATCGAGGTGCGGAGGACCCCCTGCGCAGCCTGCTCGAGCAGCTTCTGCCCGACGGGGGTGGACCCGGTGAAGGAGAGCTTCCGCAGGCGCGGATCGCGGATGATCGGCTCCGACACCGCCCCCGAGGTGGAGGTGGTCAGGACGTTCACGACCCCGTCGGGGACACCGGCGTCCTGCAGCAGCTTGGCGAAGTAGAGAGTGGTGAGCGGGGTGAGCTCGGCGGGCTTGATGACCACGGTGCAGCCCGCCGCGAGCGCGGGGGCGATCTTCCGGGTCGCCATGGCGAGGGGGAAGTTCCACGGGGTGATGAGGAAGCACGGACCCACCGGATGCTGCGACACGATCATCCGGCCGGTGCCCTCGGGATTCGCGCCGTAGCGCCCCTGAACCCGCGCGGTCTCCTCGCTGAACCAGCGCAGGAACTCCCCGCCGTAGCCGACCTCTCCGCGCGCCTCGGCGAGCGGCTTGCCCATCTCGATCGTCATGAGCAGCGCGAAGTCCTCCTTGCGCTCCTGCAGCAGGTCGAACGCGCGCCGGAGGATCTCGGCGCGCTCGCGGGCTGGGGTGGCCGCCCACGCCGGGAACGCCTCGACGGCGGCATCCATTGCGGCCTTGCCGTCCTCGGGGGACGCATCGGCGATGACCCGGATCGGCTCGCCGGTGGCCGGGTCCGACACCGTCAGGGTCTTGCCGCCGGATGCCGGCCGCCAGTGTCCGCGGATGAACAGCCCGTCGGGGACGGATGCCAGCAGGTCGGTCTCACGGGTGTCGGTCATGTGTGCTCCCTCGCGCTCGGTCGATCAGTTGTCATTGTGCCCGGGCCGGGCGGCACGGACGATGTACACGATGTACAGATGGGCGTGAGCCCTCTCCCCGTCGGCGAGTCACCGCGCGGCGAGCGGGGTGGTCTCGGTACGCATCGCCCCCCGGAAGAAGGCGGCCAGCTCCTCGGTGGCCGACAGGGGAAGCACGGCTGCGACGTACTGGTCGGGACGCACGACGACGGCCGCACCCGCGGCGGAGATCCCCCGCTCGGCGAAGATGTCCGCCGTCGTCCACGAGCTGGGAGCCGCCGCGTACACCTTCTCCCAGTCCGTGAGCCCCAGCGGTCCCGTGCGCGGCAGGAACAGCTCGGGGACCGACGTGACGTCGATGTCCTCGAAGCGGCCCGGATAGACGACCTTGACGTCGAACACAGCGTCGACATCGGCGCCGGCGGGCGTGTGGCGGGCGATCGGGCCGTCCTCGCCGGCCATGAACGCCGCCCACCGCTCGAGCGCCTCTCCCTCCGCGTCGGCGAAGGCATAGACGCGCCACCGCCCGTCCGCGCGCGCGTGGTGTCCGAGATGCACGGCGTTGCCGTCGCACACCCGCACGACCTCCACGCTCTTGAAGCGCTTCCCGACGGGGAATCCGGTGGCGAGGTCCTGGTGGGCGGCATCCGCGACGATCATCGACGGCGCGTACTGCGTCATGAACCCGGAGGGGAACTCCGCGGTGCCGAGGTAGAAGGTCGCGAGCTCCGTGGGGTCGGAGATGTCCTCGGGCTTGCGCGCCATGAGCGAGGACCACTCGCGGTCGAAATCGATCAGCTGCTGTGCGACGGGCTGGCGCTCGGACGAATAGGTGGACAGCAGGGATGCCGGGGCCAGCCCCGTCAGGACGTGACCGAGCTTCCACCCGAGGTTGAAGCCGTCCTGCATCGAGACGTTCATGCCCTGCCCCGCCTTGGCGCTGTGGGTGTGGCAGGCGTCACCGGCGAGGAACACCCGCGGGTCGTGGTCCTGGTCGGGGTCGACGTCGTCGAACTTGTCCGTCACGCGGTGCCCGACCTCGTACACGCTGTGCCACGCGACCTGCTTCACGTCGATCGAATAGGGGTGCAGGATCTCGTTGGCGCGACGGATGACCTCCTCCAACGGGGTCTGCCGGACGCGGTGGTCATCGTCGGCGGCGACCTCGCCGAGGTCGATGTACATGCGGCTGAGGTAGCCGCCTTCGCGCGGGATGTGCAGGATGTTGCCCGCCGAGGAGTTGATGGCGCACTTCGTCCGCCAGTCCGGGAAGTCGGTGTTGACCAGGACGTCCATGACACCCCACGCGTGCGCGGCGAACGCGCCGACGTGGGTGCGGCCGATCGCCTCGCGCACGCCGCTGCGTGCACCGTCGCAGCCGACGACGTACTTCGCCCGGATCGTCCGCTCCTCCCCGGCGCGCGGGCCGGCGACGTGACGGACGCGGACGGCGACGGGGTACTCGCCGTCCTCGTGCACCGTCAGACCGACGAACTCGACGCCGTAGTCCGGCAGGATGCGACCGGGACCGTGGGCGGCCGCCTCGGCGAAGTAGTCGAGCACCCGGGCCTGGTTCACGATCAAGTGGGGGAATTCGCTGATCTTCAGCGCATAGTCCTCCGTGCGCGCCGTGCGGATGATCTTCCGCGGGTCCTCGGGATCGGGTCCCCAGAAGTTCATGTAGGCGATGTTGTAGGCCTCCGCGACGATGCGCTCGGCGAAGCCGAACGCCTGGAAGGTCTCGACGCTGCGCGGCTGGATGCCGTCGGCCTGCCCGAGGGCCAGCCGGCCGTCACGACGCTCGATCAGACGCGTGGTCACCCCGGGGAACTGCGACATCTGAGCGGCGAGCAGCATGCCCGCCGGCCCCGAGCCGACGATGAGCACGTCGGTCTGGTCGGTGAGCTCAGCGGAGCGATCGAGGCCGGTGCCTGCGGCGTCCTGGATGCGCGGATCGCCGGAAACGTACCCGTGGTGATGGAACTGCATGGTGAGGTGTCCTCCTCCGACGACGGTGTCGAGGCCGTGGGCTTGCGTACGGCTCTACGCGTGTTCTATATTCGAACACGTTGTTCTTCTGTCGAACAGATCGTATATCTTCCCCGTGCCGGAGACAAGGGACGCCATGCCATCGAATGCGGCCGCCCCGCCCTCGCAGACACTGAGCCGCGGCATCCGGATCCTGGAGATCCTCGCCGACGCCCGAGCGACCCTGTCGATCGACGAGGTGTCGGAGAGTCTCGGCGTGCACCGATCCGTGGCCTACCGCCTGGTCCGCACGCTCGAGGACCATGGACTGGTCCGTCGCGACGGCACCGGCCGGATCGCGTTGGGATCCCGCCTCGCCGCCCTGGCCGCCGGCGTCGCGCACGACCTCCAGGCCGAGGCTCTGCCCGAGTTGACGTCGGCGGCGAACGATCTCGGCGCCACCTGCTTCCTGAGCGTCCTCGACCACGACGAGTGCGTGACCCTCGCGAGTGTCGAGCCGCGCCACGCCGTGGCCTCCGTCGCGCAGCGCCCGGGGAGCCGGCACCCCGTCACCGTCGGCGCGCCCGGAAAGGCGATCCTGGCCGAGCGGACCGCAGCAGCCCTCCCCGACGGGACGTCCGAGGCCCTGCGTGCGGCCGTCGCCGAGACCCGCGCGCGCGGGTACGCCACCAGCCACGACGAGGTGATCCCGAGCCTGCGCTCGGTGGCCGTCCCCCTGGCCCTCCCCGGGCGGGAGCCGGCGGCGCTGGCGGTGGTCTTCCTCACCAGCACCCACACGGATGCCGCGATCGCGGCGCGTCTGGAGCGCGCAGCGTCCGCGATCCGCACCGCTCTCGGGGCCTGACCACGCGCGTGACGCGTCGGGCGCGTCAGAGGACGGTGTCGACCAGGCGCACGTTGTGCTCCGCCACCCGCTGGGGCACGCCGTCGAACGCCTCGGCGCGTTCCGGCGAAGCCATGTACGTCCGCTCGCGCTCGAGGAACGCGTCCTCGTCGCCCTCGGCGCTGACCGCCCACACGAACTCGTTCGTCTCGGGCAGCCCGTACGCGAAGTCGATGCGGAAGCCGGCGCCGGTGCGCACGCGCGGCATCCATTCGTTCCACCAGGACAGGAATGCGTCGTATTCTCCGTCGACGAGCGTGTAGCGGCGCAGCTGGACTGTTCTCATCCGACCAGCTTCGCACTCCGCGCGGGCGGCACGTGCCATGCTGGCGGGCATGAAGAGAGATGTCGCGAGCCGAATCGATCTGGACGTCACCGCACCCGCTGAGCTGGTCTTCTCGATGGCGGTCAGCGGCCACCACACTCCGGTCACCGAGCACGTCTCCTTCACGGTCGACGACGAGCCCGTGGCGTTCGAGCGGATCCCCGACGCGCACGGCACGCGCCTGTTCACCGTGGCGGCTCCGGCGGGACGCCTCGTCGCCGCCTACGACGCCTCGCTCGAGGGTCCCGCCTCCGGAACCGACGCCACCCCGACCGACCTCGTCACCTACCGTCGCCCGAGCCGCTACGCCGAGTCCGACGCCCTCGCGCCGACAGCGTTCGCCGAGTTCGGCGCGATCACCGACCCGGCCGAGCTCCTCGCCGCCGTCTCGTCGTGGGTGGGCACCCGTCTCGCGTACGTCAGCGGCTCCAGCCTCCCCACCGACGGCGCGGTCCGCACCCTCCTCGGCCGCCAGGGCGTCTGCCGCGACTACGCGCACCTGACCGTGGCGCTGCTGCGCGCGCTCAACATCCCCGCGCGCCTCGTCTCCGTCTACGCACCGGGCCTGCAACCGATGGACTTCCACGCCGTCGCCGAAGCGTGGGTCGAGGGCGCCTGGCACGTCGTGGACGCGACGACCCTCGCGCCGCGCTCGACGCTCGTGCGCATCGCCACCGGACGGGATGCCGCCGATACGGCGTTCCTGACCGTGGTGTCCGGTCGCGTGAACCTCGTCGACATGACGGTCACCGCCGTCGCGGACGCCCTCCCCGACGACGATCTGAACGCCCTGACGCAGATCAACTGAGACCCCGACGTATGAAGAACCTGTAACAGAGCGTCTCCCGCGTGCGCCGGAGCCGCTCCGGACAGGGAAGATGGAGGGTGGGCTCGGCGCCGACAGCACGGCCCGCCCACCCCGATCTGGAGGCCCCCATGCACCGTCGTCGCTCCCTGTCCGCCGCCCTGGCGGGCGTCGCGCTCACCGCTCTCGCCCTGACGGGCTGCGCCGGCGGAACGGATGCCGGGGCGGGCGGTGGCGAGACCCCCGCCGCCGACGAGGGCTACCTCACCCCGGGGAAGCTCACCATCGCCACGGGCGAGATCGCCTACGAGCCCTATGTGGTCGATGACGACCCGGCCTCGGGCGAGGGCTTCGAGGCCGCCATCGCCTACGCGATCGCGGACGAGCTCGGCTTCGCCCCCGAGGACGTCGAGTGGGTGCGGACCAGCTTCGAGGCGGCGATCGCCCCGGGTCCGAAGAACTTCGACTTCAACATCCAGCAGTACACGATCACCGACGAGCGCAAGCAGGCCGTCGACTTCTCGTCCCCGTACTACTCCGCCAGCCAGGCCGTGGTCGGCATCAACGGCGGTGCCGCCGACGGGGTCGACTCGATCGACGGGCTGAAGGACCTCACCCTCGGCGCGATGGCGGGATCCACGAGCGCGCAGACGATCGAGGACGTCATCCAGCCGAACACCGAGCCCCTGCTCTACGGCTCGAACGAGGACGCCGTGGCCGCGTTCAACGCCGGCCAGTTCGACGCGTTCGTCATCGACCTCCCGACGGCGTACCTCGCCACGGCGCTGTACATCGACGACTCGTTCATCGTCGGCGAGCTCCCCGCGGGCGGCGTGGCCGACGAGTGGGGTGTCGTCCTCAGCAAGGACTCGCCGCTGACCGACCGGGTGTCCGCCGCGATCGACACGCTGCGCGAGGATGGCACGCTCGCCGAGATCACCGACGAGTGGCTCGGCGCGGGCCAGGGCGTGACACTGCTCCAGTGACGCACACCCCCAGCGCGCTCGAGCTCGAACGACGGGCCTTCCGGGCCCGCCAGTCCCAGCGGTCGGTCCTGGTGGCGGTCGCCTCGTCGCTGGCGTTCGCGGGCATCGTCTGGCTGACGGTCGTGAACACCCCCGGGTGGGCGGCCGTCCAGCAGTCCTTCTTCAACGTCGAGATCGCCCTGGCCTCCCTCCCGCTGGTGTGGGAGGGGTTCCTCCTCAACCTCCAGGTGCTCGGCTGGTCGCTGGTGACGGTATCGATCGTCGCGGTCACGATCGCGGTGATCCGGACGCTCCCGGGGCCCGTCTTCCTGCCGCTGCGCGCGCTCGCGGCGGGGTACACCGACATCTTCCGCGGTCTGCCGTTCATCATCGTGCTCTACCTCGTGGGGTTCGGCATCCCCACGCTCATGAACGAGCGCCTCAACCTCATCTTCCTCGGCACGCTCGCCGTGACCCTGACCTATTCGGCGTACGTCGCCGAGGTGATCCGCGCGGGCATCGAGGCGGTGCACCCGTCGCAGCGTCTGGCGGCGCGCGCGCTGGGGCTCGGGTACACCCAGACCCTGCGCCGCGTCGTCCTCCCCCAGGCCCTGCGGAAGATCACCCCGCCCCTCATGAACGACTTCGTCGCGATGCAGAAGGACGTCGGGCTCATCTCCATCCTCGGCATCACCGACGCGGTCCTCGCGGCGCGCATCGCGTCGTCGCAGACGTACAACTTCACCCCGTACGTGGTGGCCGGCATCCTGTTCATCCTTCTGGCGATCCCCACGATCCGCCTGACCGACTGGTACGCGGCGAAGCTGCGCGCCCGCGAGCAGAGCGGAGCGATCGTATGAGCGCGGTCCTGCGGGCCACCGGCATCTGGAAGTCCTTCGGCGAGCGCGAGGTGTTGCGCGGCGTCGACGTGGAGCTTGCCGCGCACGAGGTGGTCGCCCTCATCGGCGCGTCCGGCTCGGGGAAGTCGACGCTCCTCCGGTGCCTCAACCTCCTCGAGCCGATCGACGACGGGCAGATCTTCCTCGGCGACGAGGACATCTCCGACCCGCGGGTGAACGCCAACCGCATCCGCGCGCGCCTCGGGGCGGTGTTCCAGAGCTACAACCTCTTCCCGCACCTGTCGGTGCTCGACAACGTCACCCTCGCCACGCGCGTGGTCCACCGCACCGGCAAGCGCCAGGCGGAGGAGCGTGCGCTGGCCCTGCTGGAGCGCGTCGGCCTCGCCGACAAGGCGCGCGACCACCCTGACCGGCTCTCGGGCGGTCAGCAGCAGCGCGCCGCGATCGTCCGCGCGATCGCGACGGACCCGGAGGTGCTGCTCCTCGACGAGATCACCTCGGCGCTGGACCCTGAGCTCGTCGGCGAGGTGCTCGAGCTCGTCCGCCAGCTCGCGGCGGAGGGCACGACGATCCTCATGGCGACGCACGAGATGGCCTTCGCGCGGGACGTCGCGCATCGCGTGGTGTTCCTCGACGCCGGCACGATCGTCGAGCAGGGCCCGCCCGCGGAGGTCTTCCGCGCGCCGCGGGAGGCGCGCACGCGCGCGTTCCTCTCCCGCTTCACCGCCTAAGCGGCCGGCGACGCGGACCCGCCGACGGATGCCGAGCCCGCGCCGCAGGATCGGTTCAGCCCGAGGCGGCGACGGCGCGCTCGGCGGCCTCGACGACGTTGGTCATGAGGAGCGCCACGGTCATGGGCCCCACCCCGCCGGGGTTCGGCGAGACGAAGCCGGCGACGTCGGCGACGTCCGGCGCGACGTCGCCGAAGACCTTCGCCTTCCCCGTCTCGGGGTCGTCCTCCCGCGTGACGCCGACGTCGAGGACGGCGGCTCCGGGCTTCACGTCCGCGGCGGTGATGAGGTGTTTGACGCCTGCCGCGGCGACGATGACGTCCGCCTGACGGAGGTACTGCGCGGCATCCTTCGTCCCGGTGTGGACGAGGGTGACCGTCGCGTTGTACTCGCGGCGCGTGAGGAGGAGGCCGATCGACCGACCGATCGTCACACCGCGGCCGACGACGACGACGTGCGCGCCGTCGAGGTCGTAGCCGTTGCGGACGAGGAGCTCGATGACACCCCGCGGCGTGCACGGGAGCGGCGTCGTGATCGGCGCGTTGACGTTCAGCACGAGCCGGCCGAGGTTGGTCGGGTGCAGGCCGTCGGCGTCCTTCGCCGGGTCGATGCGCTCGAGGATCGCATCGGTGTCGAGGTGCTTCGGCAGCGGCAGCTGCACGATGTACCCGTGGCAGGTCGGGTCGGCGTTGAGCTCGTCGATGACGGCCTCGACCTCGGCCTGGGTGGCGTCGACGGGCAGCTCGCGCTGGATCGAGTTCATGCCGATCGCCTCGGACTGGCGGTGCTTCATGCCCACGTACAGCTGCGACGCCGGGTCCGCCCCGACGAGCACCGTGGCGATGCCCGGCACCACGCCCTGCGCGCGGAGGGCCGCGACCCGCTCGGTCAGCTCGGCCTTGATGGCCGCCGCGGCGGCCTTCCCGTCCAGAACCGTCGCGGTCACTGCTGCAGGCCCGGGTAGAGCGGGAAGGCCTCGGTGAGCACGGCGACGCGCGCGCGGAGCGCCTCGACATCCGCGCCCGGGAGGAGGGCCTGGGCGATGATGTCGGCCACCTCGGTGAACTCGGCGTCGCCGAACCCGCGGGTCGCGAGCGCGGGCGTGCCGATGCGCAGGCCCGAGGTCACCATCGGCGGGCGCGGGTCGTTCGGCACCGCGTTGCGGTTCACGGTGATCCGGATGTCGTGCAGGAGGTCTTCGGCCTGCTTGCCGTCGATCGCGGCCTCGCGGAGGTCGACGAGCACGAGGTGCACGTCGGTGCCGCCCGAGCGGACCGAGATCCCCGCGGCGGCGACGTCGGGCTGCGTGAGGCGGTCGGCGAGGAGCTTCGCACCGCGGAGGGTGCGCTCCTGACGGTCACGGAACTCCGGCGTCGCGGCGAGCTTGAACGCGGTCGCCTTCGCCGCGATGACGTGCATGAGGGGCCCGCCCTGCTGGCCGGGGAAGACGGCGGTGTTCAGCTTCTTGGCGAGGTCGGCGTCGTTGGTGAGGATGATGCCCGAGCGGGGGCCGCCGATGGTCTTGTGGAC
This sequence comes from Microbacterium sp. NPDC077184, assembly GCF_040687055.1. Lineage (NCBI taxonomy): Bacteria > Bacillati > Actinomycetota > Actinomycetes > Micrococcales > Microbacteriaceae > Microbacterium > Microbacterium sp. NPDC077184. The sequence continues at coordinate 178,481 of NZ_JBFBMM010000005.1, read as the reverse complement.
CGTCGAGGAGACCACGTGCGCGTGCGGCACCGGCGAGGGGTGGACACCGGCGGCGACGAGACCGGCGAAGTGCGCCATGTCGACCCACAGGTACGCGCCGACCTCGTCGGCGATCTCGCGGAAGGCGGCGAAGTCGAGCTGACGGGGGTACGCCGACCAGCCGGCCACGATGACCTTGGGGCGGTGCTCGCGCGCGAGGCGACGGACCTCGTCCATGTCGATCAGCGAGGTCTCGGCATCCACCCCGTACGCGACGATGTCGTAGAGGCGCCCGGAGAAGTTGATCTTCATGCCGTGGGTGAGGTGTCCACCGTGGTCGAGCGACAGCCCGAGAAGCGTGTCGCCCGGACGGGCGAGGGCGTGCAGCACCGCGGCGTTGGCCGTGGCGCCCGAGTGGGGCTGGACGTTGGCGAACGCGGCGCCGAACAGCGACTTCGCGCGCTCGATCGCGAGCTCCTCGGCGACGTCGACCTCTTCGCAGCCACCGTAGTACCGACGGCCGGGGTAGCCCTCGGCGTACTTGTTGGTGAGAACGGACCCCTGCGACTGCAGCACCGAGACGGGCACGAAGTTCTCGGAGGCGATCATCTCGAGGAAGCCCTGCTGACGGGCGAGCTCCCGGTCGAGCACGGCGGCGATCTCGGGATCGACCTCGGAGAGGGGGGCGGTGAAGGACGGATCGGTCATGGCGAACTCCTGACGACGGTGGGCGTGTGTCGAGGGCCGTCGCGGGGCGACGGCGATCGAGGCCCGGCCCAGGCGTGCGGTCGATGCCGTGTCGGTCGCTCCCCGGTGGGTACCCACCTCAACGCCAGTCGCGACGCCCACGAGCATAACGGATGCCGCGGGCTCCGGGTTTTTGTTAGGGTGCCTTACATGAGCCTCCCGCTGGTTCCGGTCCCGCGCACGGTCGCCGAGACCGGGGGCGCGCCCTTCCGCCTCCACCCCGACACCCCGGTCCACGGCGACGCGCGGTCGGTCGCGGGCGTCGTGGCCTGCATCGCCCGCCGCACGGGCGTCGCGCTCCGCCCGGCAGACGTCGACGACGCAGACGCCGGGCATCCCGGCATCCGGATCGAGATCACCGCGGACGGCGATCCCGAGGGCTATCGCCTGTCGACGCGCGAGGGCGGGGTGCACGTGCGCGCGCACGACGCGGCGGGTGCGTTCTACGCCGTTCGGACCCTCGAGCAGCTGCTCCGCCCGGATGCCGCGGGCTGGATACTGCCCGCCGCCGAGATCGACGACGCACCGCGGTTCGCCTACCGCGGCATGATGCTCGACGTCGCCCGCCACTTCTTCCCCGTCGACACGGTCGTCGGCGTCCTCGATCGTGCCGCGTCACTCAAGCTCAACCACCTCCACCTCCATCTCAGCGACGATCAGGGCTGGCGACTCGCACTGCGGGATCGACCGATGCTCACCGCGCACGCGGCGGCGAGCGCCGTCGGTGGCGACGCCGGCGGGTTCTACTCGCGCGAGGACTACCGCACGATCATCGCGGCCGCGGCCGAGCGCCACATCGTCATCGTCCCCGAGATCGACGTGCCCGGCCACACCCATGCCGTCGGGGTCGCCTACCCGCAGATCGCCGAGGATCCGGTGATCTTCGACCACGTGCGCGAGACCGTCACGGCGTTCGGCGGCGGGCTCCCCCGCGCCGGCGAGCCCTACACGGGGCTGGCTGTCGGGTTCTCCTCGCTCCGCATCGACGACCGCGCCACCGACGACTTCCTCGCGGACGTCTTCGGCGAGCTCGCCGGGCTCACCCCGGGTCCGTACCTGCACTTCGGCGGCGATGAGGCGCTCGGCACCGACCCCGCGGAGTACGCCGCCTTCGTGGCTCGCGCGAGCACGCTCATCGCCGACCTCGGGAAGATCCCCGTCGCATGGCACGAGGCGGGGGTGGCCGCCGACCTGCATCCGGACACCGTCGGCCAGTACTGGGGGTTCGTCCGCCCCCGAGACGGCGCGGACGATCTCGCGCGCGCCTTCGCTCCGCGCGGTGGAGTGATCCTCTCCCCCGCCGACGCCGTGTACCTCGACATGAAGCCCTACGACGGCGCCGCGCTCGGGCTCACGTGGGCCGACGGCGCGACCAGCCTCGCCCGCGCCTACGCGTGGGAGCCCGCCGCGGTGATCCCGGACCTCCACGAGACCGGCATCCTCGGCGTGGAAGCGCCGTTGTGGACGGAGACGGTGCGCACCCTCGCCGACATCGACGCCCTCGCCTTCCCGCGCCTCGCCGCCGCCGCCGAGGCGGCCTGGTCACCGGCCACGGGCGCGCATCCCGACCGTACCTGGGAGTCGTTCCGCGCGCGGGTGCGGTCGCTCCGGGCGCTCTGGGACACCGCGGGCATCGCCTACGACGCGGCGACGTTCGACGACGCCTCCGCCGACAAGGACGCCGCGCCCGAGGCCCCGCGGTCGTGAACACCCTCATCCGGGACGTGCGCCTCGTCGACCACGGCGGCATCGTCGAGGACGCGTGGGCGCGCTTCACGGACGGACGGGTCACCGCGCGCGGCACGGGCCGCACCCCGGCGGCGGCCGGCGAGCGCGTCGTCGAGGGCGGAGGCGGCGTGCTCACCCCGGGCTTCATCGACATCCACGGCCACGGCGGCGGCGGTTCCGCCTTCGACGACGGAGCGGATGCCGTCCGGCGAGGCCGGGCGTTCCATCGCCGCCACGGCACGACCCGCGCCGTCATCTCGCTCGTGTCCGCGGGCTCGGCGGACCTCCTCGCACGACTCGCGATGATCGCCCGCCTCGTCTCCGAGGACGACACCATCCTCGGCTCCCACCTGGAGGGGCCGTTCCTGGATCCGAGCCACCACGGCGCGCACGACCCCGATCTCCTGCGCGCGCCCGCACCCGCCACCGTGGAGGACCTCCTGCGCGCGGGGGCGGGCACGATCCGGCAGGTCACCCTCGCCCCGGAGCTCCCCGGAGCGGATGCCGCGATCGCGCGACTGCGGAACGCCGGCGTGACCGTGGCCGTCGGACACACCGACGCCGACGCCGAAACCGCCGCACACGCCTTCGACGCCGGGGCCCGCGTGCTCACCCATGCCTTCAACGCGATGCGGGGCATCCACCACCGTCACCCCGGTCCGGTGGTCGCCGCCCTTCGGGACGACCGGGTGGTGCTCGAGGTCATCGCGGACGGCGTGCACGTGCACCCCGACGTCGTCGCGATGCTCTTCACCGCCGCCCCCGACCGCATCGCGCTGATCACCGACGCGATGGCCGCCGCCGGCTCGGGCGACGGCGTCTACACGCTCGGAACGCTCGAGGTCGACGTCCGCGACGGCATCGCTCGCGTGCAGGGGACCGGCACGATCGCCGGCTCGACGCTGACGCAGGACGCCGCCCTCCGCCGCGTCGTGGCCGCGGGCGTGGCCCTCCCGGCGGCGGTGACGGCGCTCACCGCGACGCCCGCCCGCGCGGTCGGCCGGGACGACCTCGGTCACCTCGACATCGGCTCCCTCGCCGACGCGGTGCTGCTGGACGCCGACCTCCGGGTGCGGCGGGTATGGACCGCCGGCGTCGCCGACGCCGGCGGCGGGATCGAGCAGGACATCGCGCCGTAGACTGAAGGGCATGTCGGACGCCGCACGCCCCCCGGTCCCCGGCGCCGCAGACAGCGCCGCCGCGCCGATCCCCGAAACCTCTGCCGCTCCGGCTTCCGCCCCGCAGGCGCCTCCCGCATCCGGCGAGCTGCCCGCCGGCACCCGAGCACCCCTCTCGGCGGTCGATCTGCTCGCCTTCGCCTGCGAGCTGTTCGCCTTCGTCACCCTGGCGATCTGGGGGTTCGCGATGTGGCCGCTGCCCTGGAACATCGTCGTCGGCATCGGCGCGCCGGTCGCGGCGATCCTCGTCTGGGCGCTGTTCGTCTCGCCTCGCGCGGTCGTGCCGGTGCACCCGTTCGTCCGCGGCTTCGTGGAGCTCCTCGTCTACGCCTCGGCGACGGTGGCGTGGTGGGGCATGGGACAGCCGTGGGTCGGCCTGGTCTTCGCGGTGATCGCGGTGACCGTCGGCGTGATCTCCGGACGCCGCCGCCTGGCATGAGCGCCCCGGACGTCCGGTCCGCCGGTTCCACGGACGTCGTCGGCCTCCTCCGCACGGCTCTGGGGGACCGGGTCGACACCGACCCCGCCGCACTCGATGCCGCACGCGCGGACAAGTCCGGGCACGCCGCGCGCGGCGCCGCGCTGGCCGTCGTGCACGCGGAGAGCATCGCGGATGTCCAGGAGACCCTCCGCATCGCCTCGGCCACCGCCACCCCGGTCGTGACGCGGGGCGCCGGCACCGGACTCGCGGGCGGGGCCAACGCGGGATCCGGCGAGATCGCCCTCTCCGTGCGGCGCATGGACCGCATCCTCGAGGTGCGGCCCGACGATCTCGTCGCCGTCGTCGAGCCGGGCATCATCAACGCGGACCTCAACGCCGCGCTCGCCTCTCACGGACTGTGGTGGGCGCCCGACCCCGCGAGCCGGGCCATCTCGACCGTCGGCGGCAACATCGCCACCGGCGCGGGCGGGCTCCTCTGCGCCAAGTACGGCGTCGTCCGCGACGCGGTTCTCGGGGTCGACGTCGTCCTCGCCGACGGACGGCTGCTGCACCTCGGCCGCGGCACGGTGAAGGGGGTCACGGGCCTCGACCTCACGTCGCTCCTGATCGGCTCGGAGGGGACGCTCGGCGTCATCGTCGGTGCAACCCTCAAGCTGCGACGTCGCGTGCCGGGCGACGCGCACACCCTCGCCGCGACGTTCACCCGCGTGGGCGACGCCGCGCGCGCCTCGGCCGCGGTGACCGCGGCCGGCATCCAGCCGGCGATCATGGAGCTGATGGATGCCGCGGCACTGGCCGCCGTCCACGATCTCCTCGCTCTCCCCGCGCCGACCCCGGGGGCTTCGCAGCTCACGGTGCAGACCGACGGCCCGGCGGCCGACGAGGAGGCGCGGGCGATCGCGGACGTCCTGCGTGCGGCCGGTGGGACCGTCGTCGTCGCCGCGGACGCGGAGGAGGCAGAACGGCTCCTCACGATCCGGCGGTCGCTGCATCCGGCGATGGAGCGCCTCGGCACCACGCTGATCGAGGACGTCTGCGTGCCGCGCAGCGCCCTCCCGGCGATGTTCGAAGAGATCGCCCGCATCGAACGCGAGCGGGGCCTGCGGATCCCGACGGTCGCCCACGCGGGCGACGGCAACCTGCACCCCAACTTCATCTTCGACGCCGCTCCCGGTCCCGACGGCGTCGCCGAGGTGCCGGCGGAGATCTGGGAGGCCGCGGACGAGCTCTTCCGCGCCGCCCTCAGCCTCGGCGGCACCCTCACCGGCGAGCACGGCGTCGGCGTGCTGAAACGGCGATGGCTCGCCGACGAGCTCGGCGAGGATCAGTGGCGGCTGCAACGGGACATCGCCGCGGTCTTCGATCCCGCCGGCATCCTCAATCCGGGGAAGGTCTTCCCCGTCTGACGACCCGGTGGCGCTCAGATGCCCTGCCAGTCCGGCTTGTGGGCCCACGCCTCGCGATAGTACGCCGCACCCTGCAGGTCTCGCGCCGCGGCCTCATCGACGATCACCGTCGCTCGCGGATGCAGCTGGATCGCCGAGGCGGGAACCCACGCGGTGAGCGGACCCTCGACGGCGGCGGCGACCGCGGCGGCCTTCCCCGCACCGAAGGCCAGGAGCACCAGATGTCCTGCCCGCAGGATGGTTCCCAGTCCCTGGGTGATGCAGTGCCGCGGCACCTCCTCCCCCGCGGCGAAGAAGCGCGCGTTGTCCCTCCGGGTCTGCGCCGTCAGCGTCTTGACCCGGGTCAGTGACGCGAAGGAAGACCCGGGCTCGTTGAAGCCGATGTGCCCGTCGGTCCCGATCCCCAGGATCTGCAGGTCCACACCGCCCGCGTCCCGGATCGCCCGCTCGTAAGCCTCTCCCGCGTCCCGGATGCGGGCGGGATGCCCGTCGGGCACGCGGATGCGGCCCGCGTCCAGGCCCAGCGGCACGACGACCTCGCGGTCGATCACCGAACGATAGCTCTCGGGGTGCGCGGGGTCGAGGCCGACGTACTCGTCGAGCGCGAAGCCGCGCAGGCGCGACAGGTCGGCCTCCGCGCGACGCGCGGTCAGCGCGCGATACACCGGCAGCGGCGTGGATCCGGTCGCCAGGCCCAGCACCGTCTCGGGGTTCTGCCGGACCCGGCGCACGATCTCGTCGGCGACCAGCGCTCCGGCGGTCTCCGGCGCGTCGACGATCACGACCTCAGCCACGGACCAGCTCCTCGCGCCGTCCGCGCTCGGGCTCTCCGCGCGTGCCGACGAGCGCCGCGCCGAGAGCGGCCGCGGGAGAGTCCGCGGGAAGGAGTTCCAGCCGATCGGCGAGGTGCAGCGATCGGAGGAACGCGGATGCCGCGGCGCTGTCCTCGAGTGCCGCGACGACGTCGGAGCGCAACCGCTCCCCCAGCGCGGTGAGGCCGCCGCCGAGGACGACCGTGTCCGCGTCCGCGGTGAGGATGAGGACGCGCACCGCCGCGGATACGCCGTGGGCGAGACCGTGACGCAGCGCCAGGGCGACGGGATCGCCGGCATCGGCGGCGTCGAAGACGTCGAGGACGGGGAGCGCGGAGGCTCGCCCCCAGCGCGCCGCGATCGCACCGCCGCCCGCGAGCGCTTCGATGCAGCCCCGCTGTCCGCACCGGCAGAGCGGGCCCGCGGGGTCGACCGAGATGTGGCCGATCTCCCCGGCGGCGCCGTTCGCGCCGCGCCACAGTTCGCCGTCGGTCACGAGTCCCGCCGCCACCCCGGTGCCGAGGTTGAGATACGCCAGAGACGCCGGAGCCGAGCTCGGCCGGAGGCCGGCGCGGAGCGCCTGCGCGCCGAAGGCGGCGGCGCGGACGTCGTTCTCCGCGCGGACGGGGACGCCGAGGACGACGCCCACCTGCGCCCGCAGGTCGAGGTGCGCCACCCCGAGGTTCACCGCGTGGCGGATGCGTCCGGTGCCCGGCTCGACCTGTCCCGGCATCCCGATCCCGATCGACCGCACGGCGCTCGGCGCGATCCCCGCCTCCGTGGTGAGCGCGCGCACGACGCGGAGGATGGTCCGGACGACGGCGTCGGGGCCCCACCCGGTCGCCTCTCGGCGGCGCGCGAGGACCACGCCGATGTCGTCCACGAGCACGGCGTCGGTCTTGGTGCCCCCGACATCGAGTCCGATGCGGAGGCCGGAGGTGCCGGTCATCCCTTCACCGCCCCCGAGACCAGGCCCCCGGTCATCCGTCCCTGCACGATGAGGAAGAAGATGATCACCGGCAGGGCGATGAGGGTGGACCCGGCCATGACGGCGCCCCAGTTGACCGCACCGCCGACCGACGAGGACTGGAAGGCGTTCAGCCACGGCATCAGGGTGAGGTTGTACCCCCGCATGAGGAGCAGCGCCATGGTGAACTCGTTCCACGCCTGGATGAAGGCGAAGATGCCGGTGGCGACGAGCCCGGGGGCCAGAAGCGGGAAGGTGACGCGCCAGAACGCCTGCGACTTCGTGCAGCCGTCGATCATCGCCGCCTCCTCGAGGTCCGCGGGGACGCCCGCGACGAAGCCGCGCAGGGTCCAGATCGTGAACGGGATCACCGCGGCGACATAGACGATGCCGAGGCCGACGAGGGTGTTCATGAGCCGCCAGTCGTCGATCATCCCGTAGATGGTGAACATCATCGCCTCGCCCGGGATCATCTGGACCACGAGCACCGACACGATGAAGGCGCGGCGCCCGCGGAAGCGGAAGCGCGCCACCGCCACGGAGGCGAGGAAGGCGAACAGCAGCGTGGCGACGAGGACTCCGGCGGTGACGGTGACCGTGGTCCCGAGCGCGTGCGGGAAGTCGGTCTGACCCGGGGCGGCTTCCCGATTCCACGCCGTGAGGTAGTTCTGCACCGTGAAGCTCCACGGGAAGAAGCTCGGGTCGCGCGAGACGATCTGGTTGTTGGGGGTGAACGACATGTTCACCATCCAGTAGACGGGGAACACGCTGCAGGCGAAGACGATCGCGGCGGCGACGTTCAACAGCGTCCGGATGAGGACCTTCCTCGTCGAGGGGCGCCGGGTCTGCAGGGCGCGAGTGCGTGGCGCACGCGGCTCCCCGCCGTCGCCCAGGACCTCCTCGGCTCCGAGAGTGCCCAGCTGATTGGCGGCGTTGATCTGCGTGCTCACAGCTCCTCCTCCTTGAGGGTGGTGCGGACGTAGCCCCACGACAGCGTCAGCAGCAGGATGACCATGACGACGCCGATGGCCGCCGTCGCCCCGAACTCCCCCACACCCTGACGGAAGAGGTACGTGCCGAGGACGTTGGTCTCGGCGGCGATGCCGCCGCGGCTCTGGAGCGCGTACACCTGCGTGAAGATGCGGAGGTTCCAGATGATCTGCAGGACGAGCACGACGGTGAGGACGCTCCGCAGATACGGGAAGACGATGAGGCGGAACCGTTCGAACCCCGTCGCGCCGTCGAGGGAGGACGCCTCGAGGACCTCGGCGGGCACCTGACCGAGCCCGGCGAACGTGGTGAACGCCACGAACGGGACGCCCTGCCAGACGACGATGATCGTCAGCACGAGGAAGAACGACCACGGGTTCAGCAGCCACGAATGGTTCGTCCAGTCCGAGGTGCCGGTGAGGGCGTTCAGCGCCCAGTTGACCACGCCGTACTGCGTGTCGAAGATCCAGCCCCACACCACCGTCGCCGTCAGCGGCGGCATGGCCCACGCCAGCAGCAGGCCGACGGACACGGTGATCCGCCATCCCCGCCCGAGCCGCGTCATCAGGACGGCGACGAGGATGCCGAACCCCATGATCAGCACCGTCAGCACCACCATGAGCCCGAGGCTGCGCATCAGAACCGCGGGGAAGTCGGACTGCGAGAACAGCGCGACGTAGTTCTCCAGACCGACGAAGTCGGGGAGCGTGCCCTGCACCTTGTTGCGGACGGTGTAGTCGGTGAAGGACTGGATCACCATCAGCACCGCAGGGTAGGCGACCATCACCCCGAGGATGATCAGGGAAGGCCCCAGGAGCACCATCGCCCCACGGGTCTCCCGTCGTCCGCGCGCCCGCTCGCGGGACCGCGCGAGCGTCAGCGTCTCGCTCATGTTCACTCCGGTTTCGGGGAAGACATGAGGGGCCCGATCCGGTGGACCGGACCCCTCATGTCGCGTCGGGGGGACGACTCAGCCGTTGAGGATCGCCTCGATGGCGGCATCCAGCTCGGTGGCGATCTGGGTGACGTCACCGCCCTGGGCGATCTTCACCAGAGCATCGGGGATGATCTGCGCGGCCTCGACCTCGGCCCACTTCGGGCTGGTCGGGGTGGACCTGGAGTTCGCGAGCGCTTCGGCCTGCGCGGTGGCGATCGGGGTGTCGGGCAGGTACTGCGCCGCCGACAGGATGCCGGGGGTCAGGCCCTGCTCGGCGAGGAGCTGCTGATAGCCCTCGGACAGCATGATCGTCAGCGCGGCCTTGGCCTTCGCCGGCGCGTCGCTCTTCGTGGCGACGGCCACGTTCGATCCGCCCGCGAAGATCGGCGCGGTCTCGCCGGCCTCGAGGCCCGGCAGCGCGAACGCGGCCAGGTCCTTGCCGAAGGTGTCGGGGCATCCCTCGGAGACCTCTTCACCCGCGGCCTCGTCACCCCAGGGCCAGTCGCCGGTGATGTTGCCGGCCGCCCACGCGGGGCTGGAGAGGAAGCCGACCTCGCCCGCGCAGAACGCGATGTTGCCGAGGCGCTCGTTGCCGTCCACGGGCGCGACGGACGCGTCCGTGTAGACCGACTGCAGGAGCTCGAGGCCCGCCACACTCTCGGGGCTGGAGAGCTGCGCGTCCCACGTGTCGCCGTCCGCCACGGCGATCTCGCCGCCGTAGGCCCACACGTAGGGCAGCGCGTTGTACCAGTCCTTGCCGGGCGCGTAGATGCCCGACACGGTGTCGGTGGTCAGCGCGATCCCCTCGGTGACGTAGTCCTCGAGGGTCTCCGGCACCGCATCCCCGACGACCTCCGGGCTGTAGAAGACGATGCGACCACCCGCGTAGTAGGGCGCCGCGTACAGGGCCCCGTCGTAGGTCCCGGCATCCACGAGACCGGGGAGGAGGTCATCGGTGCCGCTGCCGAGATCGCCCTCGATGTCGCTCAGGTCGGCGAACAGGCCCGCATCGGCGAAGCCGAGCGCCTGGGTGTTGCCCACCTCGACGACATCGGGGGCGTCGTTCGAGCTCAGCGCCGCCGTATAGGTGTCCGAGACGTCGGCCCAGGTCTTCTCCTCGATGGTGAGGGTCCATCCCTCGTTCTCGGTCTCGAATGTCTCCTTCAGATAGTCCCTGGCCGTCTGGGGCGTGTCCGCGCCGACGAGCCAGACCGTCAGGTCGCCGGTCTCCGGCTCGCTGGGGGCGGCGCCGCTGCCGCCGGCACATCCGGCGAGCACGACAGCCGAAGCGCCGACGAGCGCAAGGGCTCCGAGCTTGGTGTTCATGTGTCTTCCTCTGTGTTCTCTTTCGTGGTGACGATGGGTCGGGTGACCCATCCGGGGGGGATCTGGGACGGGAGCGTCAGGACACCCCGAGCTGGCCGGAGAGGACCATGACGGCCGCTCCCCGCAGGACGATGTCCTCGCCCTGGGCGCTCATGCGCACGCGGAGACGGTCGTGGAACGGCGCGAGCGTGCGGGAGCGGAGCGTCTCGGCTGTCTGGAGCGCGAGCACCCCGTCGAGGAGCTCGGCCGGACCGGACAGGACGATCTCGGACACATCGAGGGCGCCGACCACTGGCGCCAGCGCGATCCCGAGGCGCTCGCCGGCGTCGCGGAGGACACCCTCGCGCTCGTCGGAGCTCGCCTCTGCCAGGCGCGCGGACAGCGAGGGCACCGACAGCCAGGCCTCGAGGCAGCCGACCTTGCCGCAGACGCACTGCGGTCCGCCGTCGGTGCCGACGGTCACGTGCCCGATCTCGCCGGCGGCGAATCGGCTCCCGCGCATCGGCTGCCCGGCGGCGAGGAGTCCCGAACCGACACCGCGCCCGACCTTGACCAGGAGGACGTCGTCGGCGGCCTCGCCGAAGGTGTACTCCGCCAGGACGGCGGCGTTGGCGTCGTTCGCCACCAGGACCGGCAGGTCGAGCGCCTCGCGGAGGGCACCCTCGAGGTCGAAGCCCGCCCAGCCGAAGTTCGGGGCGGTGAGGATGACGCCGCGATCGTTCACGACGCCGGGTGTGCCCACGCCGACGCCGAGGACCGGGGCGTGCGCATCGGCGACGAGCTCCCGGGCGAGCGCCACGACGGTCTGGACGACGGTGTCGTGCGGAGGGAGAGGGACCTCGCGGCGGGCCACGACCTCGCCGTCGAAGGTGAGGACGGCGCCGATGATCACGTCACTGCCGGACAGATCGATACCGACGATTCGGTGACCATCGCGGTCGAGGTCGATCAGGATGGCGGGTTTCCCCGGCCCCGACGCCTCGCGCGTGCCGATCTCGGCGATGAAGCCGTCCGTGATCAGCTCGGCGACGAGGTCGGAGATTGTGACACGAGTGAGGCCGGTCTCCCGCGACAGGTCCGCACGGCTCATCGCGCCCCGGTGGAACAGCGTCTGCAGGAGCAGTGCCCTGTTGTGGGCCCGGGCGTGCTCGGGCAGCACCTTCGCGCCCTGCCGGAGCGTCCGGCCGGGCGCGAAGGCCCCGGAGGAGGCGGTCGGGTCGAGAACGGCGCCGCGCGAGGCCTCGGTCGTGGTCATGTTTGTTAGTAGACCTTACGAACCGGACATGCGCAAGTGATCTGCGCTATTTGCTCGGGGTGTTTACAAAACCGTTACACGTGATCTCCCGACCCATCCTGCGGCAGGGAGCGCACCGTGATCTCGCCGTGACCTGCCGTCCCTTACCATGGAACGACACTGCGCGCCGAACCGGGGGGTGAATGACGTGACAGATCTCACGACCAGGACCGACACGGACGACTCCGTCGACCGCGTCGCATCGGACGAGACCGAGCCGATCGACGACCGACCGTCGACCCCGCCGGCAGACGGCTCCGGTGGCGACGCCGATGCGCCGGTCTACGCGTGGGCTCCCGCCGAACCCGCGCCCCGCAAGCGTCGCACCGGCCTGTGGATCGGCATCGGCGCCGCCGTCGCCGCGGTCGGTCTCGTCGTCTCCTCGATCTTCCTCGTCGCCCCCGGCGCCGCCGTCGGCGGCGTGGGCGTGGGACTGCACACCCCGGGTGCGGCCGTCGACGCCGTGAACCAGCGCCTCGCCGACACCACCGTCGTCCTCACCGGCGCGGGCGGAGACGTCGAGGTCACCGGAGCCGATCTCGGAGCATCCGTCGATGCCGCCGCGCTCGTCGACGCCGCATACGCCGCCTCCCCCGCGTGGAACCCGACCGCCTGGTTCCCGGCATCGGTCGACGCTCCCGTCGAGATCGACCCGATCGCGGCGACCGCTGCCCTCCGCCAGGCCGTCCCCGAGCTGTACACCGATCCGGTCGAGGCGACGCTCGCCTTCGACGCCGGATCGACCTCCTACGTCACCACGCCCTCCGCGGAAGGCGCCGGCATCGACGTCGAGACGGTCCGCGTCGCCCTGCAGGATGCCTTCGCGGCCGGTGAGACCAGCGTCGACGTCGAGGCCGTCACCGCCCCCGTGGACGCGATCACCACCACTGCCGCGGCCGACGAGGTCGCCGCGCGCCTGAACGGCATCCTCGACACCGCCGGCTTCTACGTGGGCGACGAGCGCGTCGTGCCCGTCGACCGCGCCGTCGCCGCCTCCTGGCTCACCGTCACCCCCGACGACCGCGGATCGTTCGCGATCTCCGCCGACGCGGCGGCGATCGAGGGCATGATCGGTGGCCTCCCGGAGGCCGTCAACCGCGCCGCCGTCGACGCCCGCGTCATCACCAACTCGCGCGGCGACGTCCTGCGCGAGGAGATCGCCGGCGTCACCGGGCGCGAGCTCGGCGACACCACCGGCATCGCCGAGGACTACGCGGCGCAGCTCGCCGCCGGCGAGGGCGCCTTCGCCCTGCCGGTCACCGAGACGGAGTTCGCGACCACGTCGATCGCCCGCACCATCGAGGTCAACCTCAGCTCGCAGATGACCTACATGTTCGAGAACGGCGAGGTCGTCCGCTCGTTCCCGATCTCGTCAGGTCTGCCGGACACGGCGACCCCCACGGGTCGCTTCGAGGTCTTCGCGCATGTGTCGATGCAGGACATGGGCTGCTTCGAAGGGGCGCTCTACTGCACCGAGAACGTGCCGTGGGTGGTGTACTTCGCGCCCGACATCGCCTTCCACGGCGCGTACTGGCACAACAACTTCGGCCAGCAGATGAGCCACGGCTGCGTCAACCTCCCCGTCGCGACGGCCAAGTACCTCTACGACTGGACCCCTACCGGCACCGAGGTCTGGGTTCATTATTGACGCGTGCCGGATCAATGCCGCGCAGCGGCGTTGACGCGGCGCGGGTCAAGATCGAGTAGCCGCCAGAGGCGGAGTATCGAGATTCGTCCGTCCTAGAGTGGCGGGGTGCCCCGATTCGACCTGCCGCTCGACGAGCTCCAGTCCTACCGCCCCGACATCCCCGAGCCGTCGGATTTCGACGCCTTCTGGACGGACACGCTGACCGCCGCACGCAGCCATGACGCGCCCGCGACGATCACACCCCACGCGACGCCGCTGACGCGGCTCGAGGTCTTCGACGTCACCTTCCCCGGGTTCGCCGGCGACCCCGTCCGGGCGTGGCTCACCGTTCCGGTCGGGGCCGAGGAGCCACTGCCGGCGGTCGTGGAGTTCAACGGCTACGGCGGAGGGCGCGGGCTGCCCGTCGAGCGCCTCGCCTGGGCGGCATCCGGGTACGCGCACCTCTTCATGGACACCCGCGGTCAGGGAAGCGGCTGGGGCACCGGGGGCGACACCCCGGATCCGCACGGCACCGGCCCGTCCGGATCCGGCTTCATGACCCGCGGGATCGACGACCCCGCCGACTACTACTACCGCCGCGTCTTCACGGACGGCGTCCGAGCCGTCGACGCCGCCCGCGCGCTCCCGCAGATCGATGCGGCGCGCGTCGCCGTGACGGGAGGAAGCCAGGGCGGCGGCATCGCCCTGGCGGTCGCGGGCCTCAGCTCTGGCCTTCGCGCCTGCATGCCGGACGTGCCGTTCCTGTGTCACTTCTCCCGCGCGGTGGGGCTCACCGACAACGACCCGTACCAGGAGATCGTCCGTTATCTCGCCGTGCACCGCGGAGCGGAGGAGCGCGTCTTCCGCACCCTGTCCTACTTCGACGGCGCGGCGTTCGCCGCCCGGGCCACGGCGCCGGCGCTGTTCTCCGCGGCGCTGATGGACCTCACCTGTCCCCCTTCGACGGTGTTCGCCGCGTACAACCGGTACGGGGCATCCGACAAGGAGATCCGCGTGTACCCGTTCAACGACCACGAGGGCGGTCAGAGCCGTCAGTGGTGGGAGCAGGCGGAGTTCCTCGCGACGAGGATCTGATCGTCCGACGCCGATCGATCGGCGCAGACGCGAAACGGTCGCCCACGAGATGCGGGCGACCGTTTCCGCGTCCTGGGGACGCGATGCTCAGGCGAGGGCGTCGATGATGCCGTTGAACGTCTGCGACGGACGCATCACGACGTCCACGCGCGCGGTGTCGGGACGGTAGTAGCCGCCGATGTCGGCCGGCTGCCCCTGGACGGCGGCGAGCTCGGCGACGATCGTCTCCTCGTTCGCTGCCAGCGCCTCGGCGACGGGCGCGAAGATCGCGGCGAGGTCGGCATCCGCCGTCTGCCGCGCCAGCTCCTGGGCCCAGTAGAGCGTCAGGTAGAAGTGGCTGCCGCGGTTGTCGATCGATCCGAGCTTGCGGCCCGGCGACTTGTCGTTCTCGAGGAACGTCCCGGTCGCGGCATCCAGCGTGTCGGCGAGCACCTGGGCACGCGCGTTGCCGGTCGTCGTGGAGAGGTGCTCGAGCGATGCGGCCAGGGCGAAGAACTCCCCGAGCGAATCCCAGCGGAGGTAGTTCTCCTCCACGAGCTGCTGCACGTGCTTGGGCGCGGATCCGCCCGCGCCGGTCTCGAACAGGCCGCCGCCCGCGAGCAGCGGGACGATCGAGAGCATCTTGGCGCTCGTCCCCACTTCGAGGATCGGGAACAGGTCGGTGAGGTAGTCGCGGAGCACGTTCCCGGTGACGGAGATGGTGTCCTCGCCGCGGCGCATGCGCTCCAGCGTGTACTTCGTCGCCTCGTCCGGGGGCAGGATCACGATCTCGACGCCGGCGGTGTCCAGCAGCGCGAGACCCTGGTGGACCTTGGCGATGAGCTGGGCGTCGTGCGCGCGGTTGACGTCGAGCCAGAAGACCGCGGGCACCCCGGTCGCGCGGGCGCGCGTGACGGCGAGCTTCACCCAGTCCATGACGGGGATGTGCTTGGTCTGGGTGGCACGCCAGATGTCCCCGGCGCCGACGACGTGCTCGAGGAGGACGGTGCCCTCCGAGTCGAGGACCTGGACGGTTCCGGGTGCGGCGATCTCGAACGTCTTGTCGTGGCTGCCGTACTCCTCGGCCTTCTGCGCCATGAGACCCACGTTGGGGACGGTGCCGATCGTGGCGGGGTCCAGCGGCCCGTGCGCGATGACGTCCTCGATGACGGCCTGGTAGACGCCGGCGTAGGAGGAGTCGGGGATGACGGCGATGGTGTCGTCCTCGCCGCCGTCGGCACCCCAGAGCTTGCCGCCGTTGCGGACCAGCGCGGGCATCGAGGCATCCACGATCACGTCGCTCGGGACGTGGAGGTTGGTGATGCCCTTGTCGGAGTTCACGTACGACAGGCGCGGGCCCTCGGCGAGGGCGGCCTCGATCGCCGCGACGATCTCGTCGCCGCCTTCGACCGTCGCCAGGCCCGACAGGATGCCGCCCAGGCCGTTGTTGGGAGTGAGGCCCGCCTCGGCGATGCGCTCGCCGAACCGATCGAAGACGTCGGCGAAGTGCGCCGTGACGACGTGACCGAAGATGATCGGGTCGCTGACCTTCATCATCGTGGCCTTGAGGTGCACCGAGTACAGGACGTCGTCGGCGGATGCCGCGGCGAGCGTCTCGGCGAGGAAGGCGTCGAGAGCCGCGGCGGAGAGGAACGTGGCGTCGATGATCTCGCGCGGCAGGACCTTCAGGCCCTCCTTGAGCACGGTCTCGGTGCCGTCCTCGGCGATGTGGCGGATGGTCAGGACGTCGTCGTGCGCGGCGACCCAGGACTTCTCGTTGCTCTTGAAGTCGTCGTGGCCCATCGTCGCCACGCGGGTCTTGGATCCCTCGGCGAACGGCTTGTTGCGGTGCGGGTGCTTCTTCGCGTAGTTCTTCACCGCGAGCGGGGCCCGGCGGTCGCTGTTGCCCTCACGGAGCACCGGGTTCACGGCGGAGCCCTTGATGCGGTCGTAGCGGGCGCGGATGTCCTTGTCCTCGACGCTCTGCGGGTCGTCCGGGTAGTCGGGGATGTCGTATCCGAGCGCCTGAAGCTCCGCGATCGCGGCCTTCAGCTGCGGGATGGATGCCGAGATGTTCGGCAGCTTGATGATGTTCGCCTCGGGCAGGGTGGCAAGGCCCCCGAGTTCGGCGAGGGCGTCGCCGACCTGCTGCTCCGGAGTGAGCTTCTGGGGGAACGCGGCGAGGATGCGGCCGCCGAGCGAGATGTCGCGGATCTCCACGTCGACGCCCGCCTGACCGGTCACGGCCTGGATGATGGGGAGGAACGATGCCGTCGCCAGCGCCGGCGCCTCGTCGGTGTACGTGTAGATGATGGTCGAGTCAGTCACCTGTGTCGTCCTTCTTTCAGTCCCGGCCACCTTATCGCACCGACCTCAAAGTATCTCGACGTCGAGATATCTCCGGTGTCGCCCGCTGGCTCGTATGACGCCCTGTCCACACCCGCGCGTGACCCCGACGGGCAATGCCGTTAGCCTGGGGCCATGGGTGAACTGCGACTTGAGGAACTGTCCGCTTCGACGATCGTCGCCGTCAACAACATGTCCCTCAAGCCCGGGCAGGAGGAATACCTCTCCCCCGTCAGCTACGGCATCGCCGCCACCGTGGTGAACCCGCAGACCTCGTGGCAGCGCGTCGTCCTCGACGGCGACGACGTCGTGGGCTTCATCAGCGGCAACTTCGACGCCGACTTCCCGCAGGAGCATTTCCGCTCGGTCCTCTGGCGCATCAACGTCGACGCCGACGACCAGGGGCGCGGCGTGGGCCGCTTCGCCGTCGAGGCTCTGCTCGGCGAGGCCCGCGAGCGCGGCATGTCGCACGTGAACGTTATCTACGAAGCCGGTGAGGGCGGGCCGCAGGCCTTCTTCCACCGCGTCGGCTTCGAGCCGGTGGGCGAGACGGAGTACGGCGAGGTCATCGCCGAGACCCGTCTCTGACCTCCGCGCAGACCGGCGGCGGGGCCTCGGATACCCCTCCCCCATCGGGGCCTCGCCGTCTTCGTCCCCCCACTCCCCACAGAAGCCGCCGTCTGATGACGGCGGCTTCTGTCACGCTCGGGCCCGAGCAGGATTGCGGAGATGCGCACGATCGCGGACACGGTGCCCTCAGGGCATCCGTCATCGTGCACATCTCCGCGATCGTGCACGCGGGATGCGCGCGGTGCGCGCGGTGTCAGACGAGCGACTCCCGCCACGCCGCATGGAGCTGGGCGAACTTGCCCGATCCCTCGATCAGCGCGCGGGGCTCGTCGTCCTCGATGATGCGCCCGTGTTCCATCACCAGCACCCGGTCGGCGATCGCCACCGTGGACAGGCGGTGCGCGATGATGATCGCGGTGCGGTCGGCGAGGAGTGTCTGCAGCGCCTGCTGGATCTGCCGCTCCGAGGGGATGTCGAGCGACGCGGTCGCCTCGTCGAGGATCAGCACCGCGGGGTCGGCGAGGAACGCGCGCGCGAACGAGATCAGCTGCCGCTGACCGGCCGACACCCGGCCGCCGCGCTTGTTCACGTCGGTCGCGTAGCCGTCGGGGAGCGCCTCGATGAACGCGTGCGCGCCGACGGCGCGGGCGGCATCGGTGATCTCCTCGAGGGTCGCGTCGGGCTTGCCGAGCGCGATGTTGTCGGCGACCGTGCCGCTGAAGAGGTACGCCTCCTGCGTGACCATGACGATCGCTCGGCGGAGGTCCTTCGGATGCAGTCGGCGGAGGTCGACACCGTCGAGGGTGACCGCGCCGACGCTCGGGTCGTAGAAGCGGGAGACGAGTTTGGCCAGCGTCGACTTGCCCGCCCCGGTCGTCCCGACCAGGGCGATGGTCTGCCCCGCGGGGATGTCGAGCGAGAAGTGCGGCAGGATCGTCGGCCCGTCCGCATACCGGAAGGTCACGTCGCGGAACTCCACGTGCCCGCGCGCGGCCCACAGGTCGACCGGCTCGTCCGGGTCGGGAACGGTCGGTTCCTCGTCGAGGACGCCGGAGACCTTCTCCAGCGCCGCCGTGGCCGACTGGTACGAGTTCAGGAAGAACGCGACCTCCTGCAGCGGTGAGAAGAAGTTCCGGACGTACAGGACGGCCGCCGTCAGGACACCGACCGCGATCGCGCCGTCGGCGACACGGATGCCGCCCCACAGCACGATGAGGGCGAGCGAGACGGTGGCGATCGCCATGAGTCCGGGTTCGAAGGTTCCGAACAGGCGGATCGAGCGCATGTTCACGTCGCGGTAATGCTCGGCGAGACCGCCGAACTCCTCGTCGTTGCGGGGCTCCTTGCGGAACGCCTTGACGGCGCGGATGCCGGTCATCGACTCGACGAACTTGACGATCACCGACGCGCTCACCACGCGCGACTCGCGGTACACCCGCTGCGAGCGCAGGTAGAACCAGCGCATCAGCAGGAACAGCGGGATGCCCATGACGGCGAGGATCACACCCGACTGCCAGTCGAGCAGCAGGAGGGCGACGAGCGTGAACAGACCGAACATGACGCCCGAGACGAGCTCGTTCAGCCCGCCGTCGAGGAGCTCGCGGATGGTGTCCAGGTCGCTCGTCTGCCGGGAGATGATGCGGCCCGACGTGTACGACTCGTGGAACTCCAGGCTCAGCCGCTGGGTGTGCAGGAAGATGCGCTTGCGCAGGTCCAGCATGATCGCCTGGGTGAGGCGGGCCGCCACCACGACGTACCAGCCGATGAGGGCGGCGCCGCTGACCGCGGTGAGGAGGTAGAGCCCGACGACACCGATCGTCGGCATCCAGTCCATCTCGTCCAGGACCGCCGGGAGGGCGCTGTCGATGCCGAACGCGATGAGGGCCGGGCCGATCACCCGGAGGGCCGTGGAGACGACGAGCACGACGCCGGCGAGGATCAGCTGGCCCCGCACGGGCGAGATGAGCGAGCCGAGGAGCCGCAGCGAGCGTCGCCGGATCGCCCGGCTCTCCTCGCGGGTGTAGTCCGAGCGGTCCTCGCCGCTCGTGCCGGAGACGGTGGTGGGGGTCACGGGTTCGCCTCCTCGAGGCTGGAGATGACGTGCCGGTAGTGCTCGCTCTCGCGGAGGAGCTCCGAGTGGGTGCCCACGGCGGTGACACGACCGGCTTCGAGCAGCGCCACCCGGTCGGCGAGGGTCACCGTCGACGGACGGTGGGCGACCACGAGCGCGGTGGTGGAGTGGAGGACCTCGCGGAGCGCGTCCTCGACCAGCTTCTCGGTGTCGACGTCGAGCGCGGACAGCGGGTCGTCGAGGACCAGGACGGCGGGACGGGCCGCGACCGCGCGCGCGAGCGCGAGGCGCTGACGCTGTCCGCCGGAGAGGGAGAGCCCCTCCTCGCCGATGACGGTGTCGACGCCGTCGGGGAGGTCGTCGACGAAGTGCGCCTGCGCGACGGCGAGCGCCTCCCGCATGATGGTCTCCCCCTCGGGCGAGGCGGGATCGAGGTCCTCGCGGCCGAGCAGGACGTTCTCGCGCACGGTCTGCGAGAACAGCGTCGCGTCCTCGAACGCCATCCCGATGTGGGTGCGGAGTTCGCGGAGAGACAGGTCGCGGATGTCGACGCCGTCGAGCGTCACGCGCCCGCCGGTGACGTCGTAGAGGCGGGTGGGCAGCGTCGTCAGCGTCGTCTTCCCCGACCCGGTGAGGCCGACGAGAGCCATCGTCTCCCCCGGTCTCAGCTGCAGGTCGACGCCGTCGAGGAGGTCGCGCTCGTGCGGCGCGGCATCCTGATACCGGAAGTGGACGCCCTCGAAGGCGAGCTCTCCGCGCGGGGCGGCGAGGGTCGCGGGCGTCGCGGGGTCGGTGATGGTGTTCTCCTCGTCGAAGACCTCGAAGATGCGGTCGGTGGCCGTCCGCGCATCGAGGGTGAAGGAGAAGAGGAACCCGATCGACTCCATCGGCCAGCGGAGGACCACGGCCATCGCGAAGAACGCCACGAGCTCCGCCGTCTGCAACTGACCGAGCTGGACGAGGAAGATGCCGAGCCCGAGGCACAGGGCGAAGGCGATGTCGGGAAGGAGGACCAGCCAGAACCAGATCCACCCGACGGCCCGGGCCTTGTCGAGCTCGGTCTCGCGGAGGGTCTCGGCCTGGCGCGCGAACTTGCGGAGGGCGTGCGTGCCCCGTCCGAACGCCTTCAGGACGCGGATGCCGTGGACGCTCTCCTCGACGCTCGTGGCGAGATCGCCGGCCTGGTCCTGGCTCTGCCGGGCGAGGGTGCCGTAGGTCTTCTCGAAGCGGTAGCCGGCGTACCACAGCGGTGCCGAGACGAGAAGGAACAGGGTGCCGAGCGCCCAGTGCCAGCGGAAGAGCAGGGCGGTGCCGACGAGGATCGTCAGGGTGTTCACGACCAGGAGCACCACGCCGAACGCCATCCACCGCCGCAGCATGCTGATGTCCTGCATCATGCGGCTGAGGAGCTGGCCGGACTGCCAGCGGTCGTGGAACGAGACGGGGAGGCGCTGGAGGCGGGCGTAGAAGCTCGTGCGCAGCCCGTACTCGACCTTGGTCGACGGGCCGAGGACGAACCAGCGGCGCAGCCACACCATGAGCGCCTCGGTCAGGCCGAGCCCGAGGATCGCCGCGGCGCCCCACGCGATCAGGGCGATGTCGCCGGACGCGAGCGGACCCGCGACCACCTGTTCGAGGACGAGCGGGATCGCCAGGGCCAGCAGGCTCGCGACCAGCGCACTGGCGGCGCCGAGGGCGAGGCGCGGCAGCACCGGGCGTGCGAAGGGGAGGAGCCGCGCGAGCGCGCGCGGTGTGGAGACGGTCGGCCGTTTCGGGCTGGCGGTAGCGGTCATGATCCTTGTGGGGAGGTGGAGCGGGCCCGGATCGGGCGAGGTGGGCGCGGGCGAGCGCGGGTGCGGTCTCCCCGAGAGGAGAACGCGGAAAGGAGCGGGGTATGCCCGCGAGCGGGAGAGCCGGGGAGGGCCTAGCGGTTGGAGCCCGGTCCGTACACGGGGGCACCCGCGGGGAGGAAGGCGGCGGTCTTCGCGACGTCGGCGGCCTGGATCATGGCGTCCTCCTCAGGTGAGCGGGCAGAACCCGAGCGCGCCCGGAGCGGACGCGACAGCCTTCTACCGTACGCCCGCAGCGACGGTCTGCGCAAGCGCTTTCTCACGCGCGAGGAGGCTCTGCTTCACCGCGACGCCCCACGCGAAGCCGCCGAGGGAGCCGTCGGTGCGGAGCACCCGGTGGCACGGCACGAAGAGCGCCGGGGCGTTGCGCGCGCAGATGGAGGCGGCCGCCCGGACGGCGCGCGGGGCACCCAGTGTTGCCGCGAGTCCGGTGTAGGTCAGCGGCGCGCCGGGCTCGATGCGGCGGAGGGCGTCCCACCCGGATCGCTGGAGCGGCGTCCCCCACGCGCAGACGGCGACCCCGTCGATCGCGCGGAGGTCGCCGGCGTAGTAGTCGGCGACGGCGGTCGCGGCATCCGTCACGCCGTCGCGGATCGCGACCGGACGGTGCGCAGGAGACAGGCGCGCCACGAGCGCATCGCGGTCGGCGGTCCAGCCCGACGCGAGGACGGCCCCGTCCCCCGCGTCCGCGAGGAGGGCGAACGGACCGTCGGGGGTGTCGACGACCTGGAACAGGGCGGAGGTCATGCGGGTGCTCCTTGCGGGACGGGATCGGCGATCGCCGCGGCGGCGGGCGGCGCGGGGACGGGGGCGCGCCAGGAGCGCGTCACCGGCGCGGCGTACCAGAAGTGGGCCATCGCGTAACTGCGCCAGGGGGCGGTGCGCCCGGCCCACGCGGTGAACCCCGCCGGATCGGAGGGGAGCCCGAGATGCCCGGCGCCGGTGCGGGCGGCCACGTCGCCCGGGAGCAGCACGTCGGGGTCGCCGAGGACCCGCATACGCACGTAGTCCGCGGTCCACGGACCGACGCCGCGGAGGGCGAGGAGTCGCGCCCGCTGCTCGGCCGGGTCGTCGCCCGGACCGAGCGCGAGGGTGCCGTCGGCGAGCGCCGCGGCGGTGTCGATGATCGCGCGGATGCGCGCGCCTGGCCCGCGCAGCACCTCGGCGCCGCGCTCGGCGATCACCGCCGGCTCGGGGAAGAGGGTCGACGCCTCCTCCCCCGTCCCGATCCGATCGCCGAGCGCCGCCGCGAGCCGCCCCTGGAGGGTGCGGGCGGAGGCGACACTGATCTGCTGGCCGATCATCGCCCGGAGGAGCATCTCGGGGGCGTCGATCGCGCCGGGGACGCGGACGCCGGGGATCTCCGCCACCGCGGGTGCGAGCTCCGGATGCCGCGCAAGGGCCTCGTCGACGGCGAGCGGATCGGCGTCCAGGTCGAACAGCCGCCGGACCCGCGCGAGGAGCGGGGCGAGGTCGGCGAGCACCGCGGGTCGCGCGCGGAGGCGGAGCCGTCCGTCGACGGTCTCGTGCACGCAGAACCAGGCGGGTCCGCCCGCGAGTCGCACCGTGCGCGAGAAGCTCGTCATGTCGCCGTGCTCGACCCCCGGGACGGCGTGCGCACGCATCCACCCGAAGAGCCCGACGGTGTCGATGGGGTCGCGCCGCGGCACCGTCAGGTCGATCGTGCCCGCGACCGGAGTTTCCGTCGCCGCGCGCGGGCGCCGGGCGCGCAGCTCGGTGGGCGGCATCCCGAACACCTCGCCGATGGTCTCGGTGAACTGCCGGATGCTGGAGAACCCGGCGGAGAAGGCCACCTCGGCCGCCGAGAGGTCGGTGCCGACGAGGAGGGTGCGCGCGGTGTGCGCCCGCTGCGCGCGGGCGAGGGCGAGGGGCCCGGCGCCCAGCTCGCTCGTGAGGAGTCGGGTCAGATGCCGCGGCGAGTACCCGAGACGCCGCGCGAGACCCGGCACGCCCTCACGGTCGACGACCCCGTCGGCGATCAGCCGCATGGCGCGGGCGGCGGCATCCGATCGGAGATCCCACGCGGGAGACCCGGGAGCCGCCTCGGGCAGGCAGCGTTTGCAGGCACGGTACCCGGCCTCGTGCGCGGCGGCCGACGTCGGGTAGAACGTCACGTTGTCGGCGCGGGGCGTGCGGGCGGGGCAGCTCGGCCGGCAGTAGATGCCGGTCGTGCGCACCGCGGTGACGAACTGCCCGTCGAAGCGGCGGTCGCGCGCGTGGATCGCGCGGTACCGCTCGTCGAAGGTCATTCCGGGGTGCACTCCCCCAGCCTGACACGCCCCGCCGACACCGGCTGGCGGAAATCGGACACGACGGTGGCCGCCGCCCCGGCGTCAGTGGAAGAAGTGACGCTCCCCGGTGAAGAACATCGTCACACCCGCCTGGCGGGCCGCCTCGATGACCTCGGCGTCGCGGACCGACCCGCCGGGCTGCACGATCGCCGAGACCCCGGCGTCCAGCAGCACCTGCGGCCCGTCGGCGAACGGGAAGAAGGCGTCGGATGCCGCGACCGCCCCCCGCACACGATCGCCGGCGCGTTCGACGGCGAGGCGGCACGAGTCCACGCGGTTGACCTGGCCCATGCCGATGCCGACGGTGGCGGAGTTCTTCGCCAGGACGATCGCGTTGGACTTCACCGCGCGGCAGGCCTTCCAGGCGAAGATGAGGTTCGTCATCTCCTCGGCGTCGGGGCGCTCGCCCGAGACGAGCTCCCAGTTCTGCGCAACCGACTCGATGTCGTCGGGGAAGCGGTCGGCGTCCTGCAGCAGGAGTCCGCCCGAGACGAGCCGGACGTCCATGCGCTCCTGCTGCCAGTCCGCCGGCAGCTGAAGGATGCGGAGATTCTGTTTGAGGCGGAAGACCTCCAGGGCCTCCGGCTCGAAGTCGGGTGCGACGATGACCTCGGTGAAGATGTCGCGGAGGTTCTCGGCCATCTTCAGCGTCACGGTGCGGTTGGCCGCGATCACCCCGCCGAACGCCGAGACCGGGTCGCACTCGTGCGCGCGCAGATGGGCGGAGGCGATCGGGTCGAGAGCGTTCGGCGCGGTCACGGCGATGCCGCACGGGTTCGCGTGCTTGATGATCGCCACGGCCGGTTTGACCATGTCGAACGCCGCGCGGAGGGCGGCGTCGGCGTCGACGTAGTTGTTGTACGACATCGCCTTGCCCTGCAGCTGCGTCGCCTGCGCGATGCCGTGCCCGCCGACGCGGGTGTAGATCGCGGCGCGCTGGTGCGAGTTCTCGCCGTAGCGGAGGGTCTCCAACCGCTCGGCGGTGATCGTCAGGTGGTTCGGGAGCCCCTCGCCGGCGAGCGTCTCCTCCGCGAACCAGGTCGCCACGGCGCGGTCGTACTCGCTCGTGTGGGCGAAGGCGCGTGCGGCGAGGTCGCGACGCTGATCGAGGTTCGTGCCGCCGGCGCGGACGGCGTCGATGATCGCGGGATAGCTCTCGGGCGAGACGGCGATCGCGACGTTGGCGTAGTTCTTCGCCGAGGCGCGCACCATCGCGGGGCCGCCGATGTCGATCTGCTCGACGACGGCGTCGCCCTCGGCGCCCGAGCGCACCGTCTCGACGAACGGGTAGAGGTTCACCACGACGAGCTCGAACGGCTGGATGCCGAGTTCGCCGAGCTGCGCGCGGTGGTTGTCGAGACGGAGATCGGCGAGGAGACCCGCGTGGACGCCGGGATGGAGGGTCTTCACGCGGCCGTCGAGCGACTCGGGGAAGCCCGTGACGGCCGAGACGTCGGTGACGTCGTGCCCGGCATCCCGGATCGTCGCCGCCGTCGAGCCGGTCGAGACGATCTCGACACCGGCTTCGGCGAGGGCCGCGGCGAGCACGAGCAGATCGGTCTTGTCACTCACCGACAGCAGCGCGCGACGGATGGGGACCACGTCGCGGGGGGTGTACAGGGCGGGGTCGTGCGTGGGGCCTGCCATGGCGGTCTCCTCGGAGGATCGGACGGGAGGTCAGGATGCCGACGCCCGGGCGGCGGCGGCGAGGTCGAGGCCGCCTGTCGCGACGCGGCGGACCACGTCTATCAGAAGGCGGCGTTCGACGGGCTTGATGCGGTCGTGAAGGGCGTGCTCGTCGTCGTCCGGGAGCACCGGGACGCGCTCCTGGGCGAGGATCGGCCCGGAGTCGACACCGGCGTCGACGAGGATGACGCTCGCGCCGGTCTGATCGACGCCCGCGGCCAGGGCGTCGCGCACGCCGTGCGCGCCGGGGAACTCCGGCAGATAGGCCGGATGGGTGTTGATGATCCGCGGACTCCACGCGGCGACGAGATCAGCCGGGAGGAGGCGCATCAGCCCGCTGAGCACGACGAGATCCGGCTGCCAGACCGTGAGCTGCGCGCCGAGCTCGGCGCCCCACGCCTCGCGGGAGTCGAACTGCTCGAACGGGACGAGAAAGGTCGGGATGCCGAAGTACTCGGCGTGCCCGAAGCCGTCGGCCTCGCGGTCGGCGCCGACGACGATCACTCGCGCGGGGAAATCCGGTTCGGCCGCCGCTTCCAGCAGAGCCCGCAGATTCGACCCGGCGCCCGAGATGAGGACGGCGACGGTGAGCACCGGGCAAGTCTAGCGGGGAGGGTCCTCGCCGCCGGATCCGCGGAGATCGGAGAGATCCTCCGTGACGTCGTCCGCGGGATCGGGCGCGGCGTCGGGCACGGCGTGGGAGGGGACGGCCAGCGCCGAGAGGTCCTCGGTCTCCCCGTCGGCGAACACCATCGGAGCGGGGGCCGGGGCGGGCGCGGGGTCGGCGAACACCACCGCCGCGGACGCACGGTCGGACGCGCCCCGATCCTCGTCGCGGTGCAGCTCGACCGTCTCGTCGCCGTCGTGTCCGCGCGGGGAGAGCAGGAGGATCGCTGCGCCGACGACCACTTCGAGTCCGAGGACCAGCGCGAGGGGTCCCGGTTCCGGTCCCACTCGTTCGAAACGGCCCGGGCCGATGCCGCCGGAGGTGACGACGGCGAGGAGGGCGCCGATGCCTGCGGTGAGGAGACCGAGCACCCCGGCGACGATCGCGCGGGTGGCGACGGGGGCGTCCTCCACCGCGCCGTCGCGCAGCCGGCGGCGCACGATGTGCCCCGCGAGGGCGCCGACCCCCACCGGGAGGAGACCGAGGAGGAGCAGCCATGGCGACGTGCCCGACGGGAGCAGGCCCAGGATCGGGATGCCCGGCACGATCCCGGCATCCGTTCCACCCGGTGCGATCGCGGTGCCCTCCCCCAGCGTGAAGCCCGGGCCCGCGACGAAGGCGACCCCCCAACCCCACAGCGTCGGGAGGTAGAGGAAGGACCCGAGGGCGAGCACGAGCGATCCGACCAGATCGACGCCGGCGGCCTGGGTGAGCGAGATGACCTCCCCCATCCCGGCGATGACGGCGGCGACGACCGCGAGGCCGCCGAGCCCGACGACACCGGCAGCGATGACGGCGAGACCGGCGGCGGTCGCGCGCACCGCCTCTTCCGTCCGAGCGCGCTCGAGGCGGTCGCGGACGGCGGCGACGGGTCCGGCATCCGCGTCATCCCACTGCGCCACGATCGCCGCGACGATGGCGGGAACGGCGAAGACGAGCGCGGGCAGCATGATCGCGAGCGCGGGGTCGGCCACCGCGACGTCGGTGCGGGCGCTCAGGGCCACAAGGGTCGCGATGGCGGCGAACACGACGCTGCCGGCGCCCGCACCGACGAGCCCCGAGCCGGCGTCGGCGGCCCGGCGCCCGGATCGTGCCGCGAACACCGCGGTGAACCCCGCGAACGCGAGCGGGGCGAGCGAGAGCGGAAAGGATGCCGCGGCGGGGTCGACGCCGATCGCCGCGACGTACTCCGGCGGCAGGGTGATCGCCAGGGGAACGAGGTGCCCCAGCTGCCACACCGTCCCCGCGGCGGGCCACAGCGTCCCGAGGTCGGGGAGACCGTCGAAGCCGAGCACCCACAGGAGGGTCAACGGCGCGAGGGACGCCGCCAGGCCCACGACGGCGGCGATGACGGCGTCGAAGGCGGCGAGGAGGGCGATGGTGAGGCGATACATGCCCGATCGACCCTACCCACGGCCGTGCCGCTCACGGTGCGGCGCGCCACGCTCCGGATGCCGGGAGGTCGCCGTCGAAGAGCTGGGTGATCGTCGCGGTGGAGAAGCCGCGGTCGCGGAGGCCGGAGACGAGCGCCGGCGTCGCCGACACGGACCGCTCCTGGGTGTCGTGCAGGAGGATGATCCCGCCGACCGTCGCCCCCTCCACCGACCGCGTGATGATCTCGGACTCCGCCGGTCCCGCCCAGTCGCGCGTGTCGACGGTCCAGATCATCGCGGGCTCCCCCGCGGCCGCGAGCACCTCCGCGGTGAACTCGCCGTAGGGCGGTCGGAAGGTCGCCACCGGCTGACCCGAGAGCGAGCGGAGGAGCGTCGTCGTCCGCCCCAGCTGGTCGCGAACCTGCTCCGGCGTGAGCGAGGGCAGGGACGGGTGGTTCCAGGTGTGGTTGCCGATCTCATGCCCCTCGGCGGCGGCGCGGCGCACCGTGTCCGGGGCACCGGCGGCGTACTGGCCGAGGACGTAGAGCGTCGCGCTCGCGCGGAGCTCGGCGAGCTCGTCGAGCAGGCGCGGCGTGTGCACGGTCGGCCCGTCGTCGTAGGTGAGGGCGACGCACGGGACGAGGGCGCAGTCGAGGCGGTCGAACCCGGCCGGTACGGCGGGAGGGCCGGCGTAGGACTGCCCGACCGCGGCGAGGACGGCGGAGCCGAGCGGGGTCACGAGCGCCGCGGCACGCTCGGCGGGAACCGCCACGGTGAGCGGCTCGGAGGTCTCCGCCGCGCCGAGCGAGGCGAGCTCGGGGGCACGGAAGCCCGCCGGGACCGTGAACGCGAGCCCGCCGTCCGGCCCCGGCACGGTCGTCGCGAGGGCCGTGCGCAGCACCTCTCGCTGCTCATCGCCCTCAAACGTCGCCGCCGCGAGGCTCAGCGCCCCGGCATCCCGCCGCAGCGCGTCGACGATGTCGGCACCGAGGGCATCGAGCGCGTCGTCCTGCCAGAGCCCGGTGGCGGGCGACACCTCCCCCGTCGCGGTGTCGACGTAGAGGAGTTCGATGCGGTCGGCGGCGACCGCCTCCGCGGTGCCCGAGATGACCCGCATCCGCTGGGCGAGGATCGACCCCGCCGCCACGACGACGTCGCAGACGACGGCCGTCCCCGATCCGCCGTCCGGGCCGAGCGCGGGGTCGGCGAGGATCTCGGCTGCCGTGCGCGTGGTGGATCCGGCGACGCACGTGCGGTCTTCCAGCCCGGCCCCCTCGGGGTGCGCGGCGGGCCGGTAGGCGACGCCGGCCGTCGCGCTCTGTGCGGCAACCGCGTCGCGGACGATCGCCTCGACGGCATCGTTGAAACGGTCGACGACGGCGCCCCGGCCGGGGAGCTGGGACCAGCGCGCCTGGATGCCGACGGCGTCGTTGCGGATGCGCTGCGCCGTGAGGGATGCCGCCACCGCGGTCGTGTCGACGTCCACGACGTCGGGCTCGGCGACGACCCGGACCGTTGCCGCGCTCCAGTCCGGGGGCGTCCATCGGGGGTCGCCGACCGGGGCGCACCCCGCGAGGAGGAGGGTGGCCCCCGCGGCCGCCGCGAGGAGGCGGCGGGCGCCGCGGCGCGTCACGGGCTCACCCCGTCGAGGAGCTGGGCGAGGGCGGCCCGGTAACGCGCGGGATCGACGTCGTCGCGGATGCGCGCCTCGACCACGACGCTTCCGCGCGCCACGGCGGACTCCGCGACGGCTGCGATGGTGACGGACGGGTCGATGTCGACGTGGACCGCGAACGTCCCCGAGGCGAGGGTTTCACGTCGCTCCGCGCCCGGCGCCGCACCGATCTCGTCGGCGATGCCGGACACCGCGGCGGCGAGCGCCTCCTCCGCCGGGACGGATGCCGCGCGCACACGCGCCTCGAGAACGGCGTCGGGCGTGCGGACGAGGATTTCCTCCTCGCTCCCGCGCACGACGATCCAGCCGGCCGGCACGACGACTGCGGCATCCGCGCCCGCGTCCGCGCCCAGCGGCTCGGCGGCCACCCCGTCCGCGGTGGAGCTGGCGAGGTTGGCCACGGAGGGCGGCACGGCGACGAGCGCACCCACGGCGACGACCGCGGCCACCAGCAGAGCGCCGACGATCGCTGCACCCATCGCCCACCCGGGCGACGGACGGAGGGGCCTCGTCGGGCCGGCGGCGGCGGGCGCGGCATCCGTCATCGATGCACTCGCGCCTCCGCCCATGGGGGAAGTGTAGGGGGTGGCGCGGACGCCCGGACGGATGCCGGGCGGACCGTGATCACTCCGTGAAGGGCTCCAGGAGGAAGATCGGGATACGGCGCTCGGTGCGCTCCTGATAGGCGTCGTAGTCGGGCCACACGGCGGTCGCGCGCTGCCACCACTCGTCGCGCTCGGCACCGTCGAGCTCGCGGGCGAGGTAGTCGCGCTTGTCGGCCCCGTCCTGCAGTTCGACGTGCGGGCTCTTCACGATGTTGTGGTACCACGCGGGGTGTTCGGGTGCGCCGCCCTTGGAGGCCACGACGAGATAGCGCCCCTCGTGCTCGACGCGCATGAGCGCGGTCTTGCGCAGGCCACCGGACTTCGCCCCGACCGTCGTCAGGACGATGATGGGCACGCCCCGCAGGAGGTTGTCCTCGGTGCCGCCCGAAGCCTCATAGCGCTCGGCCTGCGTGCGGGCCCATTCGGACGTGGACGGCTTGTACTCTCCGGTCAGCGGCATGCCCCCACGTTACCCGCGCGGATGCCGCGGCGGAACGGCGAACGCCCCGCCGGCCGGAGCCGAACGGGGCGTTCGCGCGGTGTCCGCGGGGTTCGCGGATCAGAGGGATTCGATGATCTCCCGCATGAGCGACGCGGTCTCGGACGGGGTCTTCCCGACCTTGACGCCGGCGGCCTCGAGGGCCTCCTTCTTCGCCTGGGCGGTGCCCGCGGAGCCCGACACGATGGCGCCGGCGTGGCCCATGGTCTTGCCCTCGGGGGCGGTGAAGCCCGCGACGTAGCCGACGACCGGCTTGGTGACGTTGGCCTTGATGAACTCGGCCGCGCGCTCCTCGGCGTCGCCGCCGATCTCGCCGATCATGACGATGGCCTTGGTCTCGGGGTCGGCCTCGAACGCCGCGAGCGCGTCGATGTGCGTGGTGCCGATGACCGGGTCGCCGCCGATGCCGATCGCGGTGGAGAACCCGAGATCGCGCAGCTCGAACATCATCTGGTAGGTCAGGGTGCCGGACTTCGACACCAGGCCGATCGGGCCCTTGCCGGTGATGTTGGCGGGGGTGATGCCCACGAGCGCCTCGCCGGGCGTGATGATGCCCGGGCAGTTGGGCCCGATGATGCGGGTCTTCTCGCCCTTGCTCTTCGTGTACGCCCAGGCCTCGGCGGTGTCGCCGACGGGCACGCCCTCGGTGATGACCACGAGGAGCGGGATCTCGGCATCGATGGCCTCGATCATCGCGTCCTTCGTGAAGGCCGGGGGCACGAACGCGATAGAGACGTCGGCGCCGGTCTTCTCCATCGCCTCGGCGACGGAGGCGAAGACGGGGAGCTCGACGGTGTTCCCGGCGGCGTCGACGTGCGAGACGGTGGTGCCGGCCTTGCGGGCGTTGACACCGCCGACGACGTTCGTGCCGGCCTTGAGCATCAGCGCGGTGTGCTTGGTGCCTTCACCGCCGGTGATGCCCTGAACGATGACCTTGGAGTCCTTGGTGAGGTAGATCGACATGTTCTGGTCCTTTTCGTGGTGACGCTCAGGCGGCGGCCAGCTCGGCGGCCTTGTCGGCGCCCTCGTCCATACCGGCGGCGAGGGTGACCAGGGGGTGGTTGGCGCCGGCGAGGATCTCGCGGCCCTCCTCGACCTGGTTGCCGTCGAGGCGGACGACGATCGGCTTGGTGGCGGTCTCGCCGAGGATCTCGAGGGCCTTCACGATGCCTTCGGCGACCGCGACGCAGGAGGTGATGCCGCCGAAGACGTTGACGAAGACGCTCTTGACCTGCGGGTCGCCGAGGATGACGTCGAGGCCCGCGGCCATGACCGTCGCCGAGGCGCCGCCGCCGATGTCGAGGAAGTTCGCGGGCTTGACGCCGTTGTGGTTCTCGCCGGCGTAGGCGACGACGTCGAGCGTGGACATGACCAGTCCCGCACCGTTGCCGATGATGCCGACCTCGCCGTCGAGCTTGACGTAGTTGAGACCGGAGGCCTTCGCCTTCGCCTCGAGCGGGTCGGCGGCATCCTTGTCTTCGAGCTCTTCGTGCTCGGGATGACGGACCTCCGAGGCGTTCTCGTCGAGGGTGACCTTGCCGTCGAGGGCGACGATGTTCCCGTCGCCGTCGAGGATGAGCGGGTTCACCTCGACAAGGGTCGCACCCTCGCCCGTGTAGACCTCGTAGAGCTTGACGAAGACGTCGGCGACCTTCGGGGCCAGCTCGTCGTTGAAGTTCGCGGCCTGCGCGATCTCGAGGGCCTTGGCCTGGTCGATGCCGGTCAGCGGGTCGACCTCGACGCGCGCGAGCGCTTCGGGCTTCTCGACCGCGAGCTGCTCGATCTCCATGCCGCCCTCGACGCTCGCGAGCGCGAGGTAGGAGCGGTTGGCACGGTCGAGCAGCACGGAGAAGTAGTACTCCTCCTCGATGCGGGCGCCCGCGGCGACCATCACGCGCTTGACGACGTGGCCCTTGATGTCGAGGCCGAGGATCGCCTTCGCAGCCTCGTAGGCCTCCTCGGGGGTCTTGGCGACCTTGACGCCGCCGGCCTTGCCGCGACCGCCGGTCTTGACCTGGGCCTTGACGACGACGACGCCACCGAGCTTCTCGGCGGCCGCTTTCACCTCCTCGGGGGTGTCCGCGACGATGCCGGCAAGGACCGGCACCCCGTACTTCTCGAAGAGGTCTCGTGCCTGGTACTCGTACAGATCCACAGTGCAGTCCTTCGGTGGGGCGAATGTGGGTGGGTGACGCCGAAAGAATCTCGATGTCGAGAGATCGACAGGTCTCCCAGCCTACTACCGCGCGAAGACGGGTTCGTCCCGCCGGGATCGGGCGGACGACGGCCCCGGCGCTATGCTCGCTCCATGACCGAGATGCCACCGGCGGGTGGCGCGAGTCACGACGTCGTGGCTGCCGCGCTGGACCTCTTCGCACGCCAGGGCTTCGACCAGACCTCCGTGGAGCAGATCGCCCAGGCCGCGGGAGTGTCGCGGTCGACCTTCTTCCGCCAGTTCGGCGGCAAGGACGACGTGGTCTTCGCCGACCACGAACTCCTGCTCGCGCAGGTGCGCGACTTCCTCGCCGGCCCGCACGACGACCCCTGGGACGCGGTGTGCGAGGCCTCGCTCCTGGTCTACTCCCACTTCGCGGCCGACCCCGAGCTCGCGCGGCGGCGGTACACCGTCGTCCGCGAGGTGCCGGCGCTGCGCGACCGCGAGATCGTGACGGTCTTCCGCTACGAGCGCCTGTTCGACGAGTACCTGCGCGCGGCCATCCCCGGGCTCGATCCGCTGGATGCCGTCGGCTTCTCCGCCGTGGTCACCGCTGTGCACAACCACGTGCTGCGGCAGCTGCTGCGCGGCTCCAAGCGCGTGCCGGCATCCGTCCTCCGCGCCGCGCTCGACGACGCCCGCCGCCGGTTCGGCGTGCACCCGGACGCCGAGGCCGCCCCCGACGACCTGGTCGTCGCCGCGTTCCCCCGCACGATGCCGCGCGCCGAGATCGCGCGCCGCCTCGCCGCGCGTCTCGACGGCTGATCCCTCCTTTCCGCCGCTCCCCGGCGGGGGCGCCTGCCCGCGCGTGACGCCGGGCACCCGCCCTCCGCGTGAAAGCGCGGGGAGAAACCGGCACTCCCGCGGCGCGTCGGGGCCCAAAACGTCGATATCACCCCGGGGTTTCACCGCACCCCCGCACGCCAACTCCGGCGTATGCGCAGGCGCGGCACTCAGTCCATGGGTCACTGAGACTCGGTGCCACTAGACTGGCCAGCGCCCACCGCCGACACCAGGAGTCCTCCGCATGAGCGACGAATTCCAGCCCCGCCCCGGACAGAGCGTTCCCGGCTACGACCTCGCCGAACGCCTGGACACCGACTACTACGCCGTCTTCGCCGACATCCCCGCCGCCGACCGCGAGGTATGGGACCGGGCGAAGGCCTTCGTCGACGCCCTCGGCGACCGGATGCAGCGCGCGTGGGACGCCGCGGAGTACCCCCTCGACCTCGCGATGAGCCTCGGCGCGCACGACCTCTTCAACGACGGCATCGAGCACCCCGACCTCACCTTCTTCTCCCCGCTCGCCGCGGGTCTGGTGAACATGGAGATCTCCCGCGGAGACGGCTCGCTCGGGACCGTCGTCGCCGTCCAGGGCGGCCTCGCCCTCCGCACCCTCGCGGCCTACGGCAGCGCCGAGCAGCAGGCGCGCTGGCTCTCGCCCCTCGCCCGGGGTGAGGTGCCCGGCGCCTTCGCCCTGACCGAACCGGACCACGGCTCCGACTCGGTGGGCCTTGCCACCACCGCCCGCCGCGAGGGCGACGAGTGGGTGCTCGACGGCGCGAAGAAGTGGATCGGCAACGGCGCGTCCGGCGGCATCACCTTCGTCTGGGCCCGCGTGGACGACCCCGACGCCCCCGAGCACGACGCCGTCCGCTGCTTCCTCGTCGAGCAGTCCAACCCCGGGTACACCGGCACCGTCATCGGCGGCAAGGCGTCGCTGCGCGGCATCCATCAGGCCCTCATCACCCTCGACGGCGTGCGTCTGCCCGCGGATGCCGTCCTCCCGGGCGCGCGGAGCTTCAAGGACGCCTCGCGCGTGCTGTACGCCACCCGCTCCGGCGTGGCGTGGTCGGCGCTCGGTCACGCGACCGCCTGCTACGAGGCGGCATTGTCGTACGCGCAGCAGCGCACGCAGTTCGGCAAGCCCCTCGCCCGGTTCCAGATGGTGCAGGAGCGGCTCGCGCAGATGCTCGAGGAGCTCACCGCGATGCAGCTGTACTGCCGCCACCTCGCCGACCTCGAGCAGTCGGGCGGGCTCCGTCCGACGCAGGCGTCGCTGGCGAAGTACCACAACACCCGCGCGGCGCGGCGGATCGCGCAGACCGCCCGCGACCTGCTCGGCGGCAACGGCATCCTCATCGAGTACGGCGTGATGACCCACATGGCCGACATCGAGGCGATCCACACGTACGAGGGCACGGAGTCGATTCAGGCCCTCCTCATCGGACGCGACATCACCGGGATGAGCGCCTTCGCCTGACGTCCGGGCGGATGCCGCAGCTCCCCGTCGGTACGATTCCGGCATGGTCCTGCCGTTGCGCACCGAGCGCCTGACACTGTCGGTGCTGACGGCGGCTGATCGCGCGGCGTTCGTCCGGTATCGCCGTGACCCGGATGTCGCACGGTGGCAGTCCTGGAGCACGACGTCCAGCGACGCCGATGTCGACGCGCTGCTCGGGGACCAGCCCGCCGGGATCGAGCCCGGATCGGGTCGGTGGGTGCAGATCGCGATCCACGATGCCGGCGGCACCCTGCAGGGGGACGTCGCCGTGCGACCGCTCTCCGACCAGCCCGACACCTACGAGGTCGGGGTGACGCTCGCGCCCGCGGCGCAGGGCCGCGGAATCGCGACGGAGGCGTTGGCCGCCCTGGTCGACGTCCTCTTCGCGGGTCTCGGCGCGCATCGTGTGTTCGCCGTATCGGATGCGCGCAACGAGAGCGTCGCCCGACTGTTGCGCCGGAGCGGGTTCCGTCACGAGGGCAGGAACGTCGATGCGGACTGGTTCAAGGGAGAGTGGACGAGCCTCGACACCTGGGCCGTGCTCCGACGCGACCGGTGACCCCGACCGCGCTCCGCGGTGATCTATCACCGCGTGCGGGGCGCGGCAAGCCGTCGAAGCGCATCCGGCACGGGGGCTACCCTCGCTCCCATGGGCCTGTTCAATCATGAGCCGAAGACCGTCCGCGTCGAGTCCGACGGCATCGAGCTGAAGGCGTCGCAATCGCCGTGGCGCCAGTGGGCCGACGGCTTCGGCATCCTCGCGACCCGCGCGCTGCAGGTGATCCTCGTGGTCGCCGTGGCGGCGGGGATCATCTTCGCCATCCAGCAGCTCACGCTGGTGACGATCCCGTTGGTGATCGCCCTCATCCTCGCCTGCGCCTTCGCTCCGGTGATGAACTGGATGCGGGCCCGAGGGGTCCCCTCGCTCCTCGCGACGATCCTGGCGCTGCTGGCGATCGTCCTCCTCCTCACCGGCGTCGGCTGGCTCATCGTCTGGGCGGTGCGGGACCAGTGGGACGACCTGTATGCCCAGGCGCAAGACGGCTTGACGTCCCTGATCGCCTGGGTGGAGCAGCTGCCCTTCGCCCCCACGCAGGACCAGATCGACGAGTGGCTGAACACGCTGACCGACTTCGTCACCAGCGCGCAATTCGGTTCCGGCGCGATCGCCGGGGTGAGCGCGGTCGCGAGCTTCTTCACGGGCCTCGTGCTCATGGTCGTGACCCTGTTCTTCTTCCTCAAGGACGGCCCTCAGCTGTGGGAGTTCCTCCTCCGCCCGTTCCGCGGCGAGCACTACGCGCGCGGCCGCCGCATCGGCGACAAGACGGTCACGGTGCTCGGCTCGTACGTCCGCGGCACGGCGACGGTCGCCCTCGTCGACTCGATCGGCATCTTGATCTTCCTCCTCATCCTTGATGTGCCGCTCGCCGTGCCGCTCGCCGTCCTGGTTTTCCTGCTCGCCTTCATTCCAATCGTCGGCGCGACTCTCGCCGGCGTCCTTGCCGCTCTCGTGGCCCTCGTCGCCAACGGCTGGGTCAACGCCCTCTTCGTCGTCGGCGCGGTCGTGCTGGTGAACCAGCTGGAGGGCAACTTCCTCCAGCCGGTGCTGATGAGCCGGGCGATGAAGCTGCACGCGTTCGTGGTCCTGATCGCCCTGACCGTCGGCACCGTGCTCGGCGGCATCGTCGGCGCCGTCCTCGCCGTGCCGATCACCGCCGCGGCGTGGGGCGTCATCCAGGTGTGGGACGGCGCGGGTAAGCCGGCGCGGTGGGCGCGTCCGAAGAAGACCGTCGAGGCCTGACACCACCGACCCGGCCACCGAGCCCCCTACCGGGCTCGCGACACCGCGGGCAGGATGAGGGGATGCCGTACGACATCCCACCGCCGATGCTCGCCAAGGCCGTTCCGGCGGTCCCGGACCCGGCGAAGACCCCGGGCGGGATGAGCTTCGAACCGAAGTGGGACGGCTTCCGCGCCCTCGTGTCGTGGGACGGCACCGAGGTCGAGATCGGATCCCGCGGCGCCAAGCCGTTGACGCGGTACTTCCCCGAGCTCGTCGCGGCATTCCGGGAGCTCCTCCCGGCGCCGTGCCTCATCGACGGGGAGATCGTGGTCCCGACAGGCCCCCCGGGAGCGCAGCGCCTCGACTGGGAGGCGCTCAGCCAGCGCATCCACCCGGCCGCCTCGCGGGTCGCGACGCTCTCCGCCGAGACCCCGGCGATGTTCATCGGCTTCGACCTCCTCGCCCGGGAGGATGCCGACCTGACGGGGCGTCCGTTCGCCGAGCGTCGCGCCGCGCTGGTCGATCTGCTCTCGGATGTCCCGCACCCGGTGCACGTCACCCGCACCACCGACGATCCGTCCGTCGCCGAGCGATGGCTGAGGGAGTTCGAGGGGGCCGGCCTCGACGGTGTCATCGCGAAGCCCCTGGCCGCCGCCTACGCGCCCGGAAAGCGCGCGTTGTTCAAGGTCAAGCACGCCCGCACCGCCGACGTCGTCCTCCTCGGCTACCGCATCCATCGCTCGGGCTCCGGCGTCGGCTCGCTCCTCCTCGGGCTGTACGACGGCGACGGCGAACTGGTCTCGGTCGGCGGCGCGTCGGCGTTCACCGATCGACGCCGCCAAGAGCTCGTAACCGAACTCGAACCGTGGGTCGAGCGCGACGCCGACGGCGAGGCGGTGACGGCCGAGTCCGATCGCTCCCGCTTCAGCGGCTCGAAGGACGTCTCGTTCGTGCGCCTGCGTCCGGAGCGGGTCCTCGAGGTACGGTACGACCAGCTGGAGGGGCGGCGGTTCCGGCATACGGTTCAGTTCGACCGATGGCGACCCGATCGCGATCCCCGCTCGTGCACCTACGACCAGCTCGAGAGCGTGGCCGCCTACGACCTCGCCGACGTCCTGGTCTGACCGCGCGTGACGCCGGGCTCAGTCGGCGTCCGGCGTGCGGGCGCGCGAGGGCTGGACCCGCGGCGGCTCCCCCGGCATCTTCGGGAACTCCGGCGGGAACGGCAGTTCGCCGAGGCCGTCGGCGAGGTCGCGCTCCCACCATTCGAGGAGCGTGTCGATGCGACCGGGACTCGCGAACATCCTCGCCCAGGGGTCGCCGCGTTCGGCCAGTCGACCGGGCACCGTGCGGACGGTGAAGTCGGCGGGATCGACGTCGGCGAGCTCGTCCCACTCCAGCGGCGTGGACACGCGCGCATCCGGCAGCGCGCGCGGACTGTACGCACCCGCCATGGTGCGGTCGCGGTTGGCCTGGTTGAAGTCGATGAAGACGCGCTCCCCCCGCTCCTCCTTCCACCATGCGGTGGTCACCCGGTCCGGCATCCGGCGCTCGACTTCGCGTCCGGCGGCGATCACCGCGTGACGGACGTCGAGGAACTCGTGGGTCGGCTCGATCGGGCAGAACACGTGCAGTCCCCGGTTGCCGCTGGTCTTCACGAACGCGGTCAGCCCCGCCTCGGCGAGGACGTCGCGCAGCACCGGCGCCACCCGCGCGGCATCCGCGAAGTCCGTGCCCGGCTGCGGGTCGAGGTCGATACGCAGCTCGACCGGGTCATCGGTGTCGGCGACGCGGGACGCCCAGGGGTGGAAGACGACGGTGTTCATCTGCACCGCCCAGACCGCCGCGGCCGCCTCGGTGAGGACGAGCTGCGGATGCCGACGCCCGCTGTTGTAGGTCACGGTCACCGTCTCGACGAACGACGGCGCGCCCTTCGGCGGGTTCTTCGAGTAGAAGCGCTCCCCCTCGATCCCCTCCGGGAAGCGCTCGAGGGATACCGGCCGATCGCCGTTCGCCGCGAGGAACGGCTCCTGCACCGCGACGATGTACTCCGCCAGCTCGCGTTTGGTGATCCCGAGCGCGGGCCACAGCACGCGGTTCGGGCTCGACAGCCCCACCTCACGATCGCCGTGGGGTCCCGCAACGGTCAGGGTGATGCGCTCGGACGCCATGGTCCGACCCTAGGACGTGCGGATGCCGGGCACAGCCCCGTCAGGGAATCGACCACGCGGTGCGCCCGGGCCGTCACCTCAGCCGGCGTCGGGGGCGGGCGTCGCCGGAGCGGGCGTCTCGTCCGGAAGCGCGAGCACCGGGGCGAGGTCGTCGCGCCGCAATCGGATCCAGGGACCGCCCGGATCGATCACGACACCGGCGAGCTGGGCGTCGCGTCGGAGGGCTGCGGCGAGCTGCGCGCCCGTGACGGGGGCCGCACGATCCTTCCGCTGGAGCACGGCGAGCTCGAGCGGGTGCGAGAAGAGCTCGAGGAACCGCTCGCCCTCGGCCGATCGCGCCTCCGCGAGACCGGGGCGTCCGTCCGGGGTCTGGCCGACCGCGACCCACAGGGGCGCGCGGGTGAGCGCCTCGGCGACGGCGGACGGCGTCTGGTCGGTGCGCGCACCGGCCAGCAGCGTCTTGACCGCGGCATCCGCGTCGTGGGTCTCGAGGGCCTTGGTGAGCAGCTCGATGGGGATCACGGCGCGGGCGGGCGCCGAGTAGTTGTCGACGATGAGGCCGTCGTACCCCTGCGCGAGCACATGCCGGAGGATGCTGAGCGAGGGCTGCGCGAGAGCGGAGGTCTCGGCGTCGCCGTCGGCCTGGATGCTGGCCTGCAGCGCGGCACCCGAGGAGTAGGCCATGACGAACCGGCGCTCCCCCACGGTCGCGACGGCGAGCGGGATCTCGCGCCCCTCGGACAGGAGGGCGCGCGCGTCTCCCTTCACCCGCAGGAAGAGGTGCCCCTGCATCAGCTGACGTGCGACCTGCAACAGCTCGGTGGCTGCGGGAGGCGTGCTGAGGTCGGCCAGCGCCGTCCGCACGAGGATGTTGTCGCGCAGCCCGGGGACGGATTCGACACCCTCGGTGGGCGCCGTCTCGGGCCCGAGCACGCGCTTGGTCGCCCCCTCGGGGGCGGGCGGTGCGGATGCCGGCGGCGGCGTCGCGGGGCCGGAGCCGAGTCCGCCGAACGACGTCATCGAGATCGACACCGACGGCGCGGGTTCGGCCGTGAGTGCCTCGTCAGACGCCGCGGAGTTCGCCGTGTCGGAGTCGGCCGGGACCGCGGCGACATCGTCTGCGGTGTCGTCGGCGGGAGTGGGGTCTTTGGGTCGGCGCGAGAAGAGAGCCATCGCTCGAGCCTAACGGTCGCGCCCGTGCCCGTGGTTCCGTTCCCCCGCCGGGGTCAGAGCTTGGTGATCGGGGCGATCTTGATGAGGAGCTTCTTCATGCCCGCGCCGTCGAACCGGACGTGCGCGACACGCTTGGCCCCCTCGCCGGTGACGCCGTCCACGCGCCCCTCACCGAAGTCGTCGTGACGGATGCGGTCGCCCTGCGCCAGCTCGAGGTCGCCGTTGTCGCGCACCTTGGCCGGGATCCGGTTGGCGAACTTGTCGATCGATCCGCCCGAGCCCGACGGCGAGCGCTTCGCGAGCGGGACCAGGTCGTCGCCGTACCGCGTGCCGGTCCCGAAGCCCGAGCCCCCGCCCGGTCGGCGCGCGTTGAGCGCCCGCGACTGCGTCCCGCCCCGACTGTTGACGTCGCCGGGCGACTGCCGCCACTCCAGCAGGTCCGACGGGATCTCCTGCAGGAACCGACTCGGCATCGCCACGGTGACCTCGCCGAACTGCGCGCGGGTCATCGCGAGCGAGAGGTACAGGCGCTTCCGGGCGCGCGTGATGCCGACGTAGAAGAGGCGTCGCTCCTCCTGCGGGCCACCCGGCTCCCCCGCCGAGATCCGGTGCGGGATGAGGTCTTCCTCGACGCCGGTGAGGAACACCGCGTCGTACTCCAGGCCCTTGGCGGTGTGGAGGGTCATGAGCGAGACCGAGCCCGAGGCGTCCTCGAGGTCGTCGGCGTCGGAGACGAGCGCGACCTCGGTGAGGAAGTCGAGCAGCGTCCCCTCGGGGTTGTTGCGTGCGAACTCGCGTGTCACCGCGACGAGCTCGTCGAGGTTCTCCACGCGCGCCTCGTCCTGCGGATCCTTGCTGGCGCGGAGGGCGTCGTAGTAGCCGCTCTTGTTCAGCAGCAGCTGCAGTCCTTCGGCGACGGCGGTCGGCGGGGCCAGCTCACCGGATGCCGGGAGCATGATCTCCGCCGCTTCGGCGAGCACGGCGTCCAACCGGGAGATCGCCTGCTGGATCTTGGGCCCGACCCCGATCGCCGAGGCGTTGGCGAGGGCGTCACGGAACGTGATCTGCTCACTCTGGGCGTAGCGCGCGATCGTCTCGATCGTGACGTCGCCGATGCCACGGCGCGGCCGGTTGATGATGCGGCGCAGCGCCATCTCGTCGGCGGGGTTGGCGATCGCGACGAGGTAGGCCAGAGCGTCCTTGATCTCGGCGCGCTCGTAGAACTTCGTGCCGCCCATGATCTTGTAAGGCACCGCGGCGCGGATGAAGATCTCCTCCAGGGCGCGGGACTGCGAGTTCGTCCGGTAGAACACCGCGACCTGGTTGTAGTCGACCCCGGCGCGATGCAGCGTCTCGATCTCGTCGGCGATGAACTGGGCCTCGTCGTGCTGCGAGTAGCCGGTGAAGCCGACGATCGGCTCCCCCGCCCCCACATCGGTCCAGAGCTTCTTGTCCTTGCGGTCGAAGTTGTGGCTGATGACGGCGTTCGCGGCGGAGAGGATGTTCTGCGTCGACCGGTAGTTCTGTTCGAGCAGCACGACCTTCGCGCCCGGGTAGTCCTTCTCGAACTCGGCGATGTTGCGGATGTCGGCGCCGCGGAAGGCGTAGATCGACTGATCGGAGTCACCCACGACGGTGAGCGACGCGGGCTCGGGCGCGTCGGCGGCCGGCGCGTCGAAGATCATCATTCCGCTATCGGCATACTCGTCGCCGCCACCGCTCGACACCGGTCGCGTCAGCTCGTGGATGAGCGCGTACTGCGCGTGGTTGGTGTCCTGGTACTCGTCCACCATGATGTGCCGGAACCGGCGCCGGTAGACGTCCGCGACGTGCGGGAACGCGCGGAAGAGGAACACGGTCTGCCCGATGAGGTCGTCGAAGTCGAACGCGTTCGCGCGCTGCAGCTCGCGCTGGTACGCGCTGAAGACCTCGACGAACACGCGCTCGGCGGGGTCGCTCATGTTCGCCGACCGGGCGTACGACTCGGCATCCGCCAACTCGTTCTTGAGCTTGGAGATCCGCCCCTGCGTCGCCGCCGGGGTCAGCCCGTAGGCGTCGGCCTCGTGCTCTTTCACGAGCCGTTTGATGAGGGCGCGGGAGTCGCCCGAGTCGTAGATGGTGAACGACGTGGTGAACCCGAACTGGGCGGCTTCGCGACGCAGGATCCGCACGCACGCCGAGTGGAAGGTCGAGATCCACATGCCGCGCGCGTTCTCGCCGACGAGCTGCCCGACGCGCTCGCGCATCTCGCCGGCGGCCTTGTTGGTGAAGGTGATCGCCAGGATCTGACTCGGCCACGCTTCGCGGGTGCGCAGCAGAGACGCGACGCGCCGCGTCAGCACGCTCGTCTTGCCCGACCCTGCTCCCGCGACGATGAGCAGGGCGGGTCCGCGGTAGGTCACCGCCTCGCGCTGCTGCGGGTTGAGTCCTTCGAGCAGGTCGTCGTCGGGCCGCGGTCCGCTCCTGGGAGCGGCGCCCCCCGTGCGCGGGGAGCGGTCGTCGCCGACCACGAGAACAGGGGCGGATGCCGCGCGAGGCGCGGGCGCAGAGGCGTCGGTCATGTCGGTCCCAGTGTAGGCGCGGCCTCCGACACCGCCCTGGGAATTCGGGGTTCCCCGGACCCGACCCGGCCGTCGGTGGATCGCCGACGAATGGGCCGCGAAGGAGGGGTGGACCCCCGAGCGGGCACCCAGCCGCGTCCCGGGAGCGCCTGGCACAATGAGCCCGTGCGCACCCTCCTCAACATCATCTGGCTGATCT
Source organism: Microbacterium sp. NPDC077184 (assembly GCF_040687055.1). NCBI lineage: Bacteria > Bacillati > Actinomycetota > Actinomycetes > Micrococcales > Microbacteriaceae > Microbacterium > Microbacterium sp. NPDC077184. Next base: position 135,934 of record NZ_JBFBMM010000005.1, on the reverse strand, counting down.
TCGCCGGTTTCTGGCTCTTCGTCGGCTACATGGTCGCGGGGGTGCTGCTGTGCATCCTCATCGTCACCATCCCGTGGGGCATCGCCTCATTCCGGGTCGGCCTGTACGCGCTCTGGCCGTTCGGCCGCGAAGTCGTCTCCAAGCCGACCGCGGGCGTCGGCTCCTTCCTCGGCAACGTCGTCTGGGTCATCCTCGCGGGCTGGTGGCTGGCGCTCGGCCACATCATCTCCGGCATCGCGCTGTGCATCACCATCATCGGCATCCCGCTCGGGATCGCCGACTTCAAACTCGTCCCGGTGTCCCTCATGCCGCTCGGCAAAGACATCGTCTCGACCCGCCGCGGCGCGTTCGACCGCACCGTCACCGCGCGCTGACCGCGGCGAGCGCCGACCTCACGGGACGGGAAGGCGCTGCGGCTCCGGCATCCGTGCGAGCACCACGCCGACGACGGCGATCACGACGGCGACGCCCGCGGCGATCCACGGCGCTCCGACCGGGAGCAGAGCGATCGCGTCGAGGACGCGTGCCAGGCCTGCGGGGAGGAGCTCGACGTCGGCGGCGGTCGCGGCGGCGAAACGGATGCCGACGAACCCGAGGATGACGGCCGGCACGGCGAGGCCCGCGCCGAAGGCCGCGAGGACGGCGCCGGCCGCGCGGCGCGCGCCGATCTGCGCCTCGAGTGCCCACCCGATCGCGATGAACAGCCATCCGAACAGCGCGACGCCCACGGCGACGACCAGGGTCGAGGTCGCGGGAGCCGCCCACACGACCGTCCACGCGACCTCGGGGCCGGCGACGGCGATCACCGCGAGTTCGACCACGCACTGGAGGACGACGACGCCGCCGGCTGCCGCGATCGCGGGCCACGGCGAACGGTGCCAGATGAACAGTCGCAGCACGACGGCGAAGGGGATCAGCGCCGCGGCTGTGAGGAGGAGCGGCATCCAGAGCACGAACGATGCCTCGATGAGGCGCGTGGCGATGAGGAGCGCCAGAGGAACGGCGAGCATCAGCCAGCGGTCGAGTTCCAGCATGCCGAGAGTGGACTCCCGCGCGCGCCACGGACGGGTGGAGGACAGCCAGGATGCCCGGGCAGCGGCCGCACCCGGCCGCGCGACGAGCCGTGTGCGGGCGGCCAGCATGCCGATGACGAGCCACGCGAGAGCGAGGACGAGCACACCGCGGGCGAACCAGGTCATCAGCTCGTTGCGTTCCGGATCCCGCAGACCGACCGGCTCTGACACGGTCGGAGCGAACGCACCCGCCGCGAGAACACCGAGGAACAGGCCGACCCCGAGGAGGAATCCGGCGGTGGCGACAGCGAGGATGATCCGCTGTGTCGCCCGCGCCATGGGTCAAAGTTACTCCGATCGAACCTGTGCGTTGACCGCGTGGCCGGTCGATCCGGCAACGACTCCGCAACAGCGCTAGATTCGGCGTATGTTCGAGGCCGCCGCGACCCTGTCCCTCATCGAGGCCGAGGAGCGCGAGCTCGTCTTCCCTCGCTTCGATCTGGAGGATGCCTGGATCCTCGGGTCCGTCCTCCGGGAGAGCGCCCGCGAGCGCGGACTTCCGATCGTGATCGGCATCTCGCTCGGCGAGGCGCGGGTGTTCCACACCGCCCTCCCCGGCTCGTCGTCCGACAACGACGAATGGCTCGAGCGCAAGGCCCGGGTCGCCCGGCGGTACGGGCGGTCGTCGTACGGCGTGGGCATGCTCTTCCGCAGCCGTGATCAGGACTTCGACACGCATTCGCGCCTGGACCCGACCGTCTACGCCGCGGCGGGCGGGGTCTTCCCCGTCCTCATCACCGGCGTCGGCATGGTGGGCACCGTCGGCGTCTCCGGCCTCGCCCAGGCCGACGACCACGCCCTCGTCGTGGAGCACCTGCGGGCGCACCTCGCCTCGCAGAGCTGACGTCAGCCGAGCGCTGACGCGCCCGCGGCGATGACGGAGATCCCGACCGTGAGCAGCGCGGCCGTGAGGACGGCGACGCCGATCCACAGGATGACGATCGCCCGCCCGGGACGTTGCGGATCACGCCCGAGCACCGACAGGAAGAATCCCGCGGAGATCAAGATCGCCGCGGCGAGCACGCCGACTGCGGCCCATTCCCAGCCACCACCCACCCCGGCGGCGTCCTGAGCGAGCACGCACACCAGGCCGAGGATGACGAGGACGCCGGCGTGCGCGTGCCCGGCGCGGAAGAACGCCTTCTGGAGATCGTTGAAGGGGTAGCCACCCGTGGCCACGCGGAGGAGGAAGGTGCCCCCGTAGGCGATGGTGACGACGGTGAGCAGCGTCGCGCCGACGACAATGGTGAGGATCGGGTTCATTGGGTGCTCCGTGAGTCATGGGCCGCAGCCCACTGGATAGTGACACTACCGACTATAAGATAGCGACAGTATCCAGACAAGGAGCTCTATGCGCATCTCCGAACTCTCGCTCGCCTCCGGCATCCCCGTCGCGTCGATCAAGTTCTACATCCGGGAGGGGATGCTGCCGCGAGGCGCATCGACCTCAGCGACGAGCGCCGACTACGGCGACGACCATCTCGCGCGGCTGCGCTTGATCCAGGCACTCAGCGAGGTGCGCGCCCTCCCCCTCGCCCGGGTGAAGGAGATCCTGGACCTGGTCGACCATCCCGCCGAGACCCTCTACGCCACGCTCGGCCGCGCCGTGAACGCCCTTCCTCCCTACGTCGAGCCGGCCGACGCGGACATCGCGCGCGAGACCATCGAGGCCCTCGGCCTGACCTGGGATCCGGGGTTCGGCGCGGTCGCCCAGCTCGGCGCCGCGATCCGTGCCGTGCAGGGAACGGGCCTCCGCTGGGATGCCGAGCTCGCCGCGCTCTACCTGGAGCCGATCCGGACCCTGGCGACAGGAGAGATCGCACCGCTCGCCGATATGGCCCCTGCGGACGCTGTCGCTCACGCCGTTCTCGGCACCGCACTGTACGAGCCCGTCATCCTCGCGCTGCGACGCCTCGCGCACCAGCAGATCCTCGCGGATCAGGTCACCAAGCCGCGCGCGTGACGTCGCGTGACCGATCATGACCACGGATGACGCGCGGGGCGAGACCCCCCTGGTCAGCGTCGACGTCCCGGGTTAGCGTGGAGGACATCGCGGCGATCCGGGTGGTCCCGGACCCCGGCTCATACCCGGCGGTGTTGCGGGTTCGACTCCCGCCGTCGCGTCGACTCTTGGCCGCGGTAAATGCCCGATCCGGTAAATATTCCTGACGCCACTCGAGTTTCTCTGAGCCGTTTAGCCCACACTTTGCCCGCACTTTTTTGGCGCCGCGAGAGTGAGCAAGTTGATTGACCTGACGTGAAGTTCGGTTTGCGGAGCCAGTCCTGCACGGACTCTCGGTTGATCGAAACTGTGCTCAACCGTTGCCGAGTCCTCCACTCCCCAGTCCTCGTCGGGGTTTCGGCCCATCGCGGTGCGGCGGTAGTGGACGACCTTGCACTGCCACATCCGCAAGTTGACACCTTCCGCTCCCCTCTGGACGCATCTGGAGAGCACGCATAGCTGGGAGGATGAATCTGCGACCGCGATTGCGCTTGGAAGCTCCTAGCCTCGAAACGGCAGTTGCGACTGCAGGACGTCTCGCGATGCTTCCTCGTAGCCTCGCTGGAGAAGCAACGCGCGCATGGTGCGCTCGATAGTCGGCGATGTCGTGGGTGAGCATCGTAGCCCCGCTACGGGAAGAAATGGCGCCTCAACCGTGGATCCTTCGGCACTAACATGAAGGACAGGTACGAAACCTCGTCCAGTTACCTCGAAGTGAACTACGTCCACGGGCGCCCAGTTCGTGGTGATCCAACGCACCTCGCGCTCGTCCTCGAATGCGCGATGTTTCATCGTGGAAGCCAGTATGAGGAGGTGCTTGCGCAGCTCGCGCACAACCATCTGCCGCTCGACTGCGGGAGTGCCATCGATATCGCGGATCGCACTTCGGACAAAGGATCCTGCGAGAGCATCCTTCCGTTTGTTGTTGTACTCGACCCGATACCACGACGCGACCGTCGGTAGCTCAGAATGGGGTGCAGGCTCAGCCTGACTCAACGCAAGCCCCTCCGCGCTCAATGAGTGTGTCGGGCGAAGGCCGATGGCGAACCCATCCGTGGACGAATAGTTTCGCCAGAGTGTCAGGCTGTCGGGCGCGCTTGACGCCGAGATGTAGTAAATCTCGTGCATTGCAGCCTCAACGAACTCTCGATCGGTGACGGAGCGAAGGCTCTCAAGAAGCTCGGCACGCGGTGCGTCGCCTCCTGCCGCGAGGCGCTCGATTGCGTCTCGTACAACATCTACGCCGTGCACAAGCTCGCTCGCGTCGTTCAGATGGTGTGGACTCGAAGCCCACAAGACGTGGGTACGGAGTATCTGGTTGAGTGCGTGCGCGCTGGTGTAATGCCAGACTCGCTGGCGCCCGCGGTACTTAAGGGCGTCTGTGCCGGTGATAAAACGCTGGGTTTCCCGGGCGTAACTTGGCGAATTTAGCGCATTCAGACTCACCTGCATGCTGCGAAGCGCCGGGAGGAGCCTCTCAGAGTTGTGCCTACCGACCTCCGACACGTCCTCAATGAGTTTTCGCCATGCGGCAGTGTCCAGACTAGGAACGTCCACTTGCGGAACCCGAAGACTTGCGAGCGCGGCCGCGATCGCACTGGTGTCCACCGATGCGTAGGAGGAGATCCTCCCAAACTCGGCGAGGGCTCGTTTCATGCCCGGCAGCGCACGGGTAGTCAGCTCGGAAAGCTGGGCTAATTGGTCAGCAAGCCCCGCATCTGCTTCAAGTGCGCGCGCCCACCCCTGGTGCGTCACCGCTGCATCTCTCAGCCGCTCGCTACTGGACTCAGCCCAAGCCTCCACTGCCTTCGATGCGGCATCGTCGCCAGCGTCGTCTTTGTCATCGCTTGCGGAATCATCGGTCACCTACAGAAGTATGTCAGTCACCTCGGCGGTGCGCCGGTTGCGTTTGTAATCTCTGAATGCACAATGGCATAGAGAGCCTCCGCGGGGATTGCTTGCACGATGAAGTGCGCGAAATCAGGATGACAGAACAGTCGAATCACCGCATTCGAGGCTATGAACTCCTGCGAGAGCTGTGCTTGATCGTATGATCGCCGGACTTCGATCGGTTCGGCCGGCTCAAGCGAACGCGAACCTACGCGCTCCGAAGCGGCGAAGTAGAGATTTTTGTCCGTCGCCTTTCGAGTCTCGCTCAGGTCGAGGAGAAACAACTGATGTTTAGCCGCGCTCACTTGAAAGCGCGCCAGATTGGACTCCCAGCCAACGACAAGAGTTCGAGTCTCGCCCTCAGTTCGATCGCGAAACCATTCAACGATTCGACCCTGAATTGCGCGCGTCAACTCAATTCTCTTCGCCACAAGCCCCTCCTGCGCAGTAGCGGAGCTGTCGCCGTGGCCCAGGAGCGAATCCGCCGCCTCCCAGATCTCCCGCTCGCGATCGCGAGAAAACGGCTGCGACGTCTCGTTTGAGTGATGCTCGATGCTCAGAATCGTCCTGTACCAGAGCTTCTCACCCAAGACACGATTGATCTCTCGCGCTGCAGAAGCGCCGGATAATGCGACGAGGTAGTCCATCACCGCGCCCTCGCGTGGCGGCAATGCGATTCCGTCGAGCGACGTATTGACGGTCGAGAACATCTTTCCCGGTTTTAGTTCGGAGTACAGGCCGGCCTCTACTGCGCGGCCTCCCTTCCGACCACCCCCACGCGCTGCCACCGCTTCCCACACGATCCAATGAATCATGGCCTTGATCGCACGGTAAGAGTGGTGCCAGTACACGACGCCGAACATGTGCGATCGAATACGTCCCACCAGCTCCGCAGGCCGTACTCCCTTCGACCGAACACCGAGCCGGAGCGGCGCCTTCTCTTCGCTGACGAGGACCGTAGTCAAAGAGGCGAGGATTCTTCGTACGTCGATCCCTTCCCCAGCCTTGACTCCAAGCGCGCGGCTATCGCGCACAAGGTAGTCGAGCTTGTCAACGTCCAAGGTTCCACTGATGATGCTGTGCAGGAGCCCGCACACGTATGTCGAGATTGTTGCCCCGGCTAGCAGTTTTCCCGCGATCACCGAGCCGACATCCTCTGGAACAACAGCCCAACCATCCGGAGTCGTGTCCGCAAGCAGGTTGCGAATAGGGCTTGATTTCGAGGTAACAATATCGATCGATCGCTTCTCGTGGTCAAACGCGATTGGGTAGGCTTCCTCCAAATCGTGCGCAAGCGGATAGTGCCCAACATCGTGAAGAAGAGCGGTCGCGAGCAGCACTCGGACACTAGGCGGGTCGATTACAACACGAAACAAAGGGGACTGGGGGTCAGCAAACAGATTTGACACAGCGGCGCACGCCAGGCTGTAGGTTCCGATCGCGTGCTCGATACGAGTGTGGGTAGCCGTGGGCCAAATGTAACTGATCAGACCCAGCTGCTGGAAACCGCCGAGTTGCTGCATCTCGGTGGTGTTGACTAGTCGGCGAACTCGGGAGGTGAAAGCCGCAGGTGCCATTGTCCCAATTTCGACGACATTCTCAGGCAACCACCGCAGTTCCGGCACGGCACTTTCCAGGGCAGCATCGTTTGATACACGCTCTAGCGCGTCGGCAACCTCTTCGATCGAGTTGAATTTCTCTTCCTGAAAGAAGCGCACTGGGAGGCCGAGCGCAACGTCGGATGGCTCATTGTGACCATCAAGCATTAGGCAAGCGATTAGCCGGAGCGCGCGCTGGTGATACGTGTCCAAGTCAATGAAATCGTATGGATCCGCATCCGCCAGAGTCGAGAGAATCAGCCTGCCGAGAGCATACATGTCCCATCGCTTGAGGTCAGCAAGGCTGTAGCTTCCGGTAGACATCGTCGCCATACGCTCTGGATGGGAATAGCCAGGCGTCTCAAACGCCTCGTCTGCGAACGCGATCTGTGGGGCTGCGCCCGGGCCTGTCTCGTCCACACCAGTCAGGTATTCGAAGTCGATCAGATGCGGAGCACCATCCGGCGTAACGAGGACGTTCGATGGCGAGATATCGCCGTGGGCGAATCCGCAGTTGTGGAGAGATCGGATTTGCACGACGAGAGATTGGATTAGCGGGAGTACAGCCTTGATTCGAGCACCACCCAAGCCAAGGATGGCCTTCTCGAGACTGATCGCGTCGCTGTGCCAAGTCGAAACGAGGCAACCCCACTCTGCCTTCCCACGCCGGCTCGGTGCGTCCGGCTCAGTGTCCCGCCATAGTCTGTCTAGGACGACGCCGACCTCTCGCGAGCTCGCTCCCTGAATGCCGCTGCGGATGTTCCGAAGCTGCAGCAGCCCAGTACGATCGCCGCGTCGACTGACCGTGAGCAAGGCAGGCTCGCCCGAACCGGGGTGTAGCGCACGCCCAAGAATGAAACGCCGTCCACTGGCAACGAGCTCTACGTGGCGCAGACGCGAATCGGTCGCCGTGCGCTCGATCTCTTTGAGCAGCGCGAGATCGGCCGCAGCGCTACTAACCGCGTCCACGGACAGCGTCTGCGTCGGGAGCGAAGACCATGACACTGGTGTCACTCGGACGACCAGGACCCACATGCAGGGGCTGTTCGAAGTCGATGATCTCTAGTCCCACGCTGCGCGCGGTCGCCAAGTACTCCTTAATCGGGTGATGGTAGAACGTAATTGGCGCCGGATGAGGTTCGTGGTTCCGAATGCGAAAGTGCACGCGATGGAGTGTCTGTGGCTGCGCTAGATCAAGATCCCGCACTAGCTCACGCAGATCAGAACGGGTCTGGAGGTAATTGCGAGGATTCGGCGTCGCAATGTACAGGATTCCATTCCGCGCCAGTAGGTCGTGGGCGGCGCGGAAAAACGTCTGAAACTTGTCGACATTATGTACGGTCATATTCGCGACGACTGCATCAAACTTGCGAGTCGGATTCGCGGACGCGAAGTTCGATATTGTCGCAACTTGGAAACGATCGGCGATGCCAGGGTGATGGAGCTTGGCTTGCCGGATCGACTCTGAGGATGGGTCAACCGCGGTCACGTCGTAACCAGCGTCATCCATCGCGCGCGTTAGGAAGCCGACGCCGCAACCCGCATCCAACACCGATCCGCCGGCAGGCACTCGCTCGCCCAAGTGCCGCAGCGCAAGATTGATGAGCGCTCGATACGACGGATCTTCGTTGTTCGCCAACTCAGCGGCCCGAATCGCCGCGTTGGCGTCCCACGACTCGGTTACTCCGTTGATAACACGATCACGGATAACAACCATGATTCCTCCTGTCCGTCAGCATAGGGATGGTGGCAGACACTCGGCCAGCTTCGGCTAGCTCGCTGAGAGCGAGCTCAAGAACTCGCTGGCGAGGTCGATGAGATAGCTATCCTGTGTCTCCAACACTTCCTCGTGGTCGGTCTTTCTCCGCATGCCCGACCGCTTCACCTTGGAGCGGATGATGAGAACGCGGTGGTCATCTTCGGTCAACAGCGAGAACTTCACCGCGATCTTCACCGATGGAGGTACCTCGAAGACCTGCACGCCGTGATCCTGCAAGCCGCTCACTACCGTCCCCGACAGATCTCGCAGGTAGATATGGGCTTGTGGGCCCTTGAGCCTGAGCTGTTCCACGATGCTCGCGTACTCCGGACCCTGTAGCCAATGCAGGTCTTGGCAGTACATATGCACATGGCCGTCGCGCTTGTACCAGTCGGCATAGAAGTCGACGAACTTCTTGCTGTTCTTAGGGATCTGGTGCCGAACCGTACCCGGGTCGCGCACCCAGTGCAGCAGCAGCGTATACAGGACGGCGATTACGAGCGCGACAATCGACCGCAACCACAGGTCTACTGTTATCCCGATTAGCGGCTCTACTACGACAACCAGCGTCCAGCCGAGCGCCGCAGAGGACAAGAACTGCAACACCGCAGCTACGATTCTTCGAGCCAAGAGCGGCCACCCCCACAGACAGCGCCAGACTTGAGCCAACGGGGCCCGGACGACCACGTCCCTGTGGAGGAACGCTATTGCATGGCCGTAGAGATCGACAAATCGGTCGGAGGGTAGGCCGAGAGGCTCACGACGCGCTGTCGCGAGAGCCTGCGCTGGGACCATCGAACGAGCCGCAATCGTTCTCTCGCCCAATCAGCTGACGTCCGTAGCTCGCGAGCAGCTAGCCCGCAGCACGGGTTCGGCTGCGGTGTCGGCGCTAGTTCTCTTTCCCGTGAGCAGCCTGCGCGAGCAGTGCAGGCCTGGTCGCCGGACGGCTGCCAGATTGCCGGGACACGGCCCTCCGTCCGTTGGTACCGCTCGATGGACGCCCGTTCTTGCCCGTCGTTACCGCGTCAGATTGAAGCGTCGCCAACAGAAGTCACCGCGCGTAGAGCACGGTCCGGGGATCAGCAGAGTGCGATTCGATCTCGATGCCCGTCTTTGCCCCCATCGGCTTGAATCGCCTCGCGAGGTTGTGCCAGCCGCACCTACCGCTACGGGCTCGGCGTCGTCGCATCATGGACCAGCCGCCCGGGACGGCCTTCCAGACTTTCACCACGGACGCACTGCTTGATTGCGGCGCTCCGAGCCATATTCAGCGACGCCGACACCGTGGGGTCTGCCCCGAGTTTGGTTGACATCTGATCTGTGAGGATTCGTTCTCGCTGGAAGGATGTTCTTGTGGCAAAGCCCTATCCCCGAGAGTTCCGCGATGATGTCGTGGCAGTGGCCCGGAAGGGCCAAGCGCCGTTGGCGCAGATCGCGAAAGACTTCGGTATCTCCGAAGGTTCGCTGAGCAACTGGCTGAAGCAGGCCGACGTCGAGGACGGCAAGCGTGCCGGCCTGACCGATGATGAGCGCAAGCAGCTGCGTGAGGCGAACAAGCGGATTCGGCTGCTGGAGCAGGAGAACGAAGTGCTGCGGCGGGCTGCGGCGTATCTGTCGCAGGCGAACCTGCCGGGAAAATGGTCTTCCCGCTCGTCCACGAGATGGCTGCGGCCGGCGCTCCCGTGAGGGTGCCGGTCGCGGTGGCGTTGCGTGTCCTCGGCCTGTCCAGGCAGGGATACTACCAGTGGCTCAAAGCCCCGTGTCCCAGCGGGACTGGGACGATGCGCACGTGATCGACGTGCTCTACGACCTCCATGCGGACGACGACACCCTCGGGTACCGGTTCCTCACCGACGAGCTCGAGTCCGAGCATGGGATCACCGCGAGCGAGAACCGGGTGCATCGACTCTGCCGGATCGCGGGGGTTCACGCGTCGCACCACAAGAAGCGCAGCAAGCCCGGCAGCACGGGACCTGCGCCGCACGACGATCTCCTCGCCGTGGTCGACGAGCACGGCGTCATCCGGCACGAGTTCGTCGCCGACGGGCCGAACAAGGTGTGGCTGTGGGATATCTCGGAGCACCCGACCAGGGAAGGCAAGCTCTACATCTGCGCGATCAAGGACGTCTGGTCGAACAAGATCGTCGGTTACTCCATCGACACCCGCATGAAGTCATCTCTCGCGCGGGCGGCGATGCGCAACGCGATCGCGCTGCGCTCACCTGGCGGCACGATCTGCCACTCCGACAGAGGCGGCCAGTTCCGCGCGAAACGCACCCAGAACCTGCTCCGCAACAACGGCCTCGTCGGCTCGATGGGCCGGTCTTACGGGGCCGGTGACAACGCGAGCATGGAGAGCTTGTTCAGCCTCCTCCAGAAGAACGTCCTCGACACGAGGCGCTGGGACACCCGCGCCGATCTTCGCCTCGCGATGGTCACCTGGATCGAAACGAAATACAACCGGAGGCGCCGTCAGCGCGGCCTCGGCAAACTCACCCCCGCCGAGTTTGAGATGATCTACCAGGACGCAGAAGCGGCCTGATCACCCCAACCCCCGACTGTCAACAAGACTCGGGGCAGACCCCATCATGAAGCCGGGTCGCCTGGAACGGATCTGGACGCACGCGATCCTGCCGTTACTGGAGGAGAGGTTCTACGGGAGCCCTGACGCGCTGGCTCAGTTCTCATACTCTGCGGTGCTGGGAGCGGTGACGCAAGGCGAGTCATGAGGATTGAACTCCGCGAGTGGGAGACGCGAGGAGACCTCGATCTATCTCCGGCGGTCACCCAGGCGTTAGCTCGGAGTGAGGCATTCGGCATCCGCCCGGATCGTTTGAGTGCCGGACGATGGGCAGTGTCAGCATCCCAATTCGTCGGCACGGCCGACTTCGGTGATCTTGTGGTCCGCGTGGCGCCGAAGGCGGGGATCCACCGGCTCCTCGAGTTGCTGTGCTCCACGCTCGAGCTCATCAGCTGGAATCCACGGGATGTTGCGTGGGCCGAGTCGAACGACCTCCTAACGACCGTCGCCGGAACCTTCGTCCTGCACGCCCAGCGGGCCCTCGCTAACGGGGTCCTTCAGGGTTATCGCACGGAGGAAGACAGCCTGACGGCGGTTCGCGGCAGGATCGACCTCGGGCGGCAGATTTCCCAGCACCCGGGAATGCCGCTGCCGATCGCTGTCACTTACGACGACTACACGGTAGACGTCCTCGAGAACCAACTGCTCGCTGGCGCGGGCAGAGTGCTCCTACGGCTCCCAGGGTTGCCGGCGAGGATGCGAGCACAGCTGCGACGCCTTGAGATTCTGCTTCTCGGGGCGATACCAACCCGCCCATCGCACGACCCGCCCGCGGTCACCTGGACACGGTTGAATGCTCGGTACCGCCTCGGAGTGATCCTTGCGCGGCTCATCCTTCGCTCATCTGCCCTCGAGTTCGAGGGCTTGGGGATGACGACCGGATCGGGGTTCCGCGTCGACATGAACCGTGTCTTCGAGGACGTCGTTGGCAAGGGAATGCAGGATGCCGTTCGCGGATCGGGTTCTCGTGTGGTGTTGCAGTCCTCAGATCATCTCGACCACGACCGGCGGATTCCGATCCGACCAGACATCGTGGTTCGCCAGGACGAGCATGTCGTGGCCGTCGCGGATGTCAAGTACAAGCGCCCCTCGCTCGTCGGGATCTCGACGAGCGACGTCTATCAAGCGCTCGCCTACGCCACGCGTCACCGTGTGCACGCGGCGACCATCATCTATCCCGAACCTGCGCCGCACGATCATGTGCGGGTGGGCGACGTGACCGTCTTCTTCGAGTCGCTCGACCTGTCTGAGCCGGCGGCGGTGCGCAGCCGAAACATCCAGGAGCTGACGCATCGAATCCTCGAGCGATCCGCCGCGGGAGTCACGCCGTCTGCTTGACGGTGCGCTTGTGCGCGAGGTTAGTCGAATGCGTCTCCTCGGGTCTTCGGACTCAATCAGCCAGGTCGCGTTCTGCCCGTTGTCCCCTACGCCGCGGCGACCCTAGCGAGTCTGGCGCATCCGCCGCGCATCGTGCAGTGACCGTGGAGTAGCGCAGGCCAAGAGCCGAGCGGAGGGTGGCGCTTACAGCATCGAAAGCACTGCAGGCATCGCGGCGGATGTGCGACACTGTCGAAGGAGCCGTGGTGCGCTTCGGTAACGGCGTCGTCGACCAGCAGCACCCCTCATCGCTCCGACATCGGGCCCTCGCGACAGCCGGTTTTTCCCACACTTTGCCCACACTTTGGCGAGAACGACCCGAATCAGCCGGATCGAGGCGGATCGACGAACCCCGAAAACCCGCGTAATTCCGCGGATTTGGGATCGAATCGGACCGAAACGGAAGTTCGATGGCGTGATTCGTCTCCCGCCGTCGCGTCAATACAACACCGCTGAGCGGGGTCAGTCCGCGGCGTCGTCCAGGGCGTCGAGTTCGGCCAGCGCTTCCTCGGCGCGCCGGCGGCGGTCCTGAAGCGACATCTCCCACCACGGGTCGCCGCGCTCCCCCAATCCGTGCTTCGCGAGCCCCACCCGTCGACGGGCGAGCGCGACCGCATCGTCGTCATCGGCGGCCTTCGCCGTCCGCACGCCGGATCGTCCGCGACCGAGATGGGAGGTGAGCGCGCGCACGGTCTCTTCGGCGAGGGCGGGGTCGGTGCGCCGCCAGCGGCGTCCGTTCAGGACGAGCCAGCGATCGTCGTCGACGCTCATCCTCCCGTCGCCTCCCGCGAGACGGGGATGAGCGTGACGTCACGCAGGACACCGGCATCCGCCACCGCCGTCATGATCGTGCACTCCGGCTGCCGGCGGCGATCGGTGGGCGAACCCGGGTTCAGCAGCCGGAGGCCGGCGGGGGTTCGCGAGTCCCACGGGATGTGCGAATGTCCGAACACCAGGACATCGGCGTCGGGGAACGCGGCGTCCATGCGCGCCTCCCGCCCCTTCGCCGCGCCGGTCTCGTGCACGACCGCGATCCGCACGCCCTCGACGTCGCGACGGGCGATCTCCGGAAGCCGGGCCCGGAGGTCCGGACCGTCGTTGTTCCCCCAGACCCCGAGCACCTCTCCGTGCTGGGCGAGGTCGTCGAGCACGGCATCCGTCACCCAGTCGCCGGCGTGGACGATGAGGTCGGCGGCATCCGCGGCCCGTCGCACGGCGTCGGGAAGCGCACGTGCCCGAGCCGGGACGTGGGTGTCGGCGAGGAGGAGGAGACGAGTGGCCACGCCCGCACCGCCCGTGTCAGGCGATGCGCGTGCCGGGCGGCAGCCGGCGCGCGGGGGTGTCGGTGCGACGCCACGCCCACCACAGCAGCAGGGCGGCGAGCGCGATCTGCAGCGCGAGGCCGACGAACCAGCTCGGGGTCGACCCGGCGATGATCTCCTCCGGCGTCGGCTGGTCGGTCGGAGGTGTCGGCGCGCAGTCGTCCCAGCGCGTCTCGGTCTCGGGCGCCTGCTGCGCGGAACGGATGCCGAGCTTGATCTGCCCGAACAGGTCGACCGGGTAGCCCGACGCGTCGAAGGTCGTCGGGGTCGCGTCGGCGAGGATCACGAAGGGGTTCGCCGCCAGCATCCACCACACGGTGTCGAAGCGCGGAGCGTCGTAGACCGTCGTCTGCCACGGCCCGCAGGTGATCTCGGCGTCCTCATCGCACGGGTAGCCGGGCGTCGAGACCTCGCCGGGGAAGCAAGGGGGAACGCCGTCGGGTTCCACCGTCGTGTATTCGAACGACCGGTAGGAGTTCGTGACCTCGGTGCGGACGGAGGCTCCGACCAGCAGGAACGCCACCATGGTGCCGATCACGAGCGCCGCGACGACGAGATAGGTCGTCGCCACCGAGAAGAGCGGACGCGCCAGGATGCCGCTCACGGCCACCCCGATCGCCGCGACGACGCCGATCTCGACGATCAGGACGGCGAGAGACACCAGCATCGTCGCCGCCGACGTGCCGCCGGCGAGAGTGGCGATGAGGAGGAACGGGATCGAGACCGCCACGAAGGCGAGCCCGGTGATCCACGCGGTGAGGAACTTCCCCATCAGGATCTCGGCGGTCGTGGCGAGGGTCACCTGCACGGGCGCGAGCGTCGCGGCCTCCCGGTCGCCGTTGATCGCGTTGCCGCTGAGGGTCGGCGAGACGAGCACCACCAGCAGCAGCGTGATGTAGACGATGGTCGAGAACACGCCGGATCCGGCGTCCCGCGGCACGACGCCCCAGGCCAGGAACGACAGCGCCGTCACGAGCACGAGCACGAGGGCGAAGACACCGAGCAGCACGTACCAGGCGACGCTCCGCGTCCGCTGCATCAGCTCGAGGCGGACGATCGTGCCGAGTCGCTGCGCGTTCATGCCGTCTCTCCGTCCGCGCCGGCGTCCCCGACGGTGTTCGTCCGCTGAGCCTCGTCGCTCGAGGTCCCGAGGTCGAGGAAGGTGCGCTCGAGGCTCCCCTGCGCCGCGGCGAACTCCACGACGGGGACGTCGGCAGAGATGAGGGCGCGGAGCGCCTGGGCGGCCTCGGACTCCGACGCGAAGGGGACGAGGAGATCCCGCCGGTCGACCGTGATCGTCTCCGGGTCGCGTCCGAGGACGTCGGCGATCCAGGCGACGCTGTTCGCCGCGGCGGCCTCGGCACCGGCGGCATTCCCGGCGATTCGGAGACGCCAGGGCCGTGTGCGGGCTGAGGCGGCGGCGACGCGTTCGGCATCCACGCTCCGTCCGTCGACGAGGAACACCGCGTCGTCGACGACTTCCTCGAGCTCGGACAGGATGTGGCTGGAGACCAGGATCGTCCGCCCCTCGGCGGCCATGCGCCGCAGGAGCACGCGGAGTTCGACCCGCGCCTGGGGGTCCAGGCCCGAGGCCGGTTCGTCCAGGAGGAGGATCCGCGGGTCGTGCACGAGCGCGCGGGCGAGGCCCAGTCGCTGCTTCTGCCCGCGGGAGAACACGCGCGCGGGGGCGGCGGCGAGCGGGACGAGCCCCACCTCGCGCAGGAGCACCTCGGCGCGGGCCGCGGCATCCGTCTTCGTGAGTCCGTAGAGGCGCCCGGTCATCACCAGCGTCTCGCGGGCGGTGAGGGTCCCCCACGCACCGAGCGCGTCCGGCATCCACCCGGTGCGAGCGCGCGCGGCGTGCGGGGCGGCGATCGGATCGACACCGTCGAGCCGGATGTCGCCCGCATCGGGAGCCAGGAGCGAGGCGAGCATCAGCAGCAGCGTCGTCTTCCCCGAGCCGTTCGGGCCGACGAGGCCGGTCACGGCGCCCGGTCGGGCGTGCAGGGTGACGTCCTGGACGGCATGCACCGATCCGAAGGACCGGCGCACCCCCGTCACCACGATCCCCTCGGCGGCGGGACTCTCGACGATTCCGGCGCTGGTCATGCGCTCACCCTAGGCGGCGGTCCTCGCCGTCGTCGGCGTCCGCGCCGAAGAACCGCACCCCGAGATCGGCGTGGTCGACGAAGACCCCGTCGACGCCGGATGCCGCCAGCAGCGCCCACTCCCCCTCCCAGTCGCCGAACGCGGCCTTGCCGTCGCGCGTGCGGAACTGCGGGATCAGGAAGGCGTTCTCGCACCGCGCCGTCCACGTGAAGACGCGCAGGCCCCGCGCGTGGGCGTCGGCGACGATCGGCGACGGTCCCGTCGCACGACCGAGCCGGTCGGGGGCGAGGATCATGCGCTTGTCGACGCTGATGCCGTCGACGGTGCCGACGAGGGCGTCGAGGCCGGAGGGCGCCGCTGTCCGCGCGTAGGTGGGCGCCGCCTTCCCCTGCGCGGCGACGAGGTCGAACGGACTCCCCGACGCCTCGAGGAGGTAGATGTACGTGGCCGGCACCGCGCGGGCGCGGAGGTCGGCGAGCACGGTCGATTCGAACGACTCGATGGTGAGCGGCAGCCGCCCCGCATCCCACCCCGCCGCGCGCAGTTCGTCGGCGACGAGGCGCGCGACGTCCCATCCGAGGGCGGCGAAGTACGTGGGGTGCTTGATCTCGAGCACCACGCCGATCTCGCGCCCCGCCTCAAGCGACCCGCGCCGCACGAGGTCGAGCACGTCGCGCAGAAGCAGCACGGGCTGCGTTTCGTCGAAGGTCGCGCTGGTGGAACGGATGCCGGGGATCCGCTCGCGGCAGCGCAGGCTCTGCAGCTCCGCCGCGGTGAAGTCCTCGGTGAACCACCCCTCGAGCTCCTCCCCGTCCACACGCTTGCGCGTGCGACGGTCGGCGAACTCGGGCCGCTCGGCGACATCCGTGGTTCCGGAGATCTCGTTCTCGTGCCGGACCACCAGCACACCGTCGCGCGTGACCACGACGTCGGGCTCGACGGCGTCCACCCCCATCTCCAGGGCGAGGTCGTAGGACGACCGCGAGTGCTCGGGGCGATACCCCGGGGCACCCCGATGGCCGATGACGAGCGGGCGGGATCGTCGCGACACTCTGACACCGTACCCGCGGGCGGTGCGCGTGAAGCGCACTCCCAGCGGGAACAAAGGCGTACCGGGCGGGGTTCGGATATCGTTGACGCACAGCACAGCGCTGTGAGGAAACCCCGACTTTGGAGTGTGAGAGCAGTGGCCCTCAACAACCCCGCGTTCAACAACCCCGCGTTCCAGGATCCGAAGGCCGTGCAGACCTATCCCGGTGGTGCGCAGGCGGCGAACCTGGGTGGTCCCACGCAGTTCGCGACCGCGCAGCATGCGGGAACGGATGCCGCGGCCAACGCCCGCCTGGAGGGCATGTACGCCGCCCCCACCGCCGGTGCGACCGAGACCGACCGGATGACCGTCGAGGACACCGTCATGAAGACGGTGGGCCTCTTCGCGATCCTCCTCGTCACGGCCGCGGTCGGCTGGGTCTGGACCCTCGGCGGCCTCACGATCACCGGTGACACCGCGCAGCAGATCTCGATGGCCCCGTGGCTCATCGGTCTCGCCGGCGGCTTCATCCTGTCGATGGTCGTCATCTTCACCTCGCGCAAGAAGGTGCGCCCCGCCCTCATCTGGGCGTATGCCGCGTTCGAGGGCCTCTTCATCGGCGGCATCTCGGCGTTCTTCGAGGTCCTCTACCCCGGCATCGTGATGCAGGCGACCCTTGCGACCTTCGCCGTCGTCGGTGTGACGCTCGCCCTCTTCGCCAGCGGAAAGGTCCGTGCCTCCAAGAAGGCCACCAAGGTCTTCATGATCGCGATGATCGGATACATGGTCTTCGCCCTGCTGAACCTGGTCCTCATGTGGACCGGCGTCCTCCCGGCAGACCAGACCTTCGGCCTCTACAGCGCCACGATCATGGGCATCCCGCTGGGCCTCATCATCGGTGTGCTCGTCGTGATCCTCGCCGCGTACTCGCTGGTGCTCGACTTCGACATGATCCAGCGCGGTGTCCGCAACCGCGCCCCGCGCCAGTACGCGTGGCTCGGCGCCTTCGGCATCATGGTCACGGTCGTCTGGCTGTACGTCGAGATCCTTCGCATGATCGCGATCATCCGCGGCAGCAACTGACATCCCTCGCGATCCTCGGGTCGCGAGAACGAGGGGGTCGTCCATCCGGGCGGCCCCCTTCGTCGTCCGCCCGCGTCCGTCGGCGCGGCCGGCGCTGGTTAGAGTGTCAGAATGGCCGCGTTGCTGCGCACCACCGTCGCTCTGACCCTTCTGGTCCTCGGTGGCGCGCCCGCGGCATCCGCGGCCGCAGCGACGCCGGTCGCCGAGACGGTCGCCGCACCCACCGCCGTCACGGAGGAGCTCGACGAGGTCCGCTGTTTCGTGCCGATCCCCAGCGGGCAGGGCGCGCGCCTCACGTGCGGCATCCTGACCGTGCCCGAGCGCGGGGCAGGCGCCGAGGAGAACACCGTCGCGCTGCCGATCGTCGTGATCGACAGCGCGAGCGAGTCGCCGTCGGACGATCCGCTGGTCGTGCCCGTCCTCGGCGATGCCGATGCCTTCACCCAGGCGCTCCGGACCTTCACCGGCGCACGGTGGACCGGCGACCGCGACGTCATCCTCGTGGGTCACCGCGGCACCGAACTGTCACGTCCGACCCTGGACTGCCCCGAGATCGGGCGCGGCCTGGTGGTCGAGGACGGCCGTCTGCTCACCGGAGCCGCGGCGACGCCGCAGCGGATCGCGGAGATCACCGCGTGCCGTGAGCGCCTGACGGAGGAGGGGATCGACATCGCGGCGTACTCGACGCGCGCGATGGTGGACGACCTCGCGGAGCTGCGGGCGACCCTCGGCTACGACCGCTGGAACCTCTACGCGTCCGATCGGGCGACGCGTCTCGCGCTGTCGACGATGCGTTTCGCGCCGGACGGACTCCGCTCCGTCGTCCTCGACGGCACGGTGCCGCCCGGGGTCGACGTCCTGGCCGAGGAGCCCACGGCGTTCCGCGCCGCAGCGAGCAGCGTCATCGAGGCCTGCGGCGCCGAGCCGGAGTGCCGCGAGCGCGTACCCGGGCTGGAGGCGGCGCTCACCTCGGTGCTGTCGAGCGCCGCGTCCGATCCCGCCAGCGTCACCGCCGTCTCCCCCGCGGACGGCGGACGCCTGGTCGTCGTCCTCGACGATGCCGAGGTCGCCCGGACCCTCGCGTGGGCCACCGCCGACGCGGCGACGGTCCGGGCGGTGCCGTTCGTCATCGACCAGCTCGCCTCCGGCAACGCCGAGGCGATCGTCCCGCTCCTGCAGCGTCGGCTGGACGCCCTCACGGCCACCGGTGCAGGCCTGGACCTCACGCGAGTCTGCGCCGAGCAGGTGCCGTTCACCGCCGCCGAAGGGCTCGCCCTCACCGCCGAGTGCGAGGCCTGGGGTGTCCCTGCGCGGGACGGCAGCGAAGCGGAGTGGGTGACGAGCGGCATCCCGACGCTCCTTCTGACCGGAACCTATGACTCCGTCGCCGCACCCGCCTGGTCGGATGCCGCGGCGGAAGGCCTCGAGCGCGGAACGGTCGTGCGCGTCCCCCACGCCGGGCACGGCATCCTCACCGGATCCGGAACGCGCGCGGACTCCCTGGCCCGCAGCTGCGCCGCCCGCGTGGCCGCGGACTTCCTCCGGGACCCCGCCGAGGTGCCGGACGCGGAGTGCACCGTGTCGTTGCGTCCGCCCGCCTTCCTCACCACCGCCCAGATCGATCCGACGACGGCGCTGTTCCGGGCCGATCGCGACCTCGTGCAGCAGCGCGCGCCTCTGCCGCTGGCGATCCTGGGCGCGGCGCTCCTCGCGAGCGTCGGAACGCTGGTCTACGCCGGCCTGTACGTCCTCCGCGGCGCCGCACGCCGATCGGGCGACGCCCCTCCGGGGGCCATCCTCGCCGCGAGCGCGGCGGCCGGCGGGAACCTCCTGTACGCCGGCATCCTCGTCCTGATCGCCGCGAACGCGGATCCGCTCGCCCTCGCCTTCGGCCTCCCTCCGGCGGTCTGGCCGGTCCTGCTGATCCCCTTCGTCGCCGCGGGTGCGGGCATCCTCTTGGCGGTGCTCGTCGTACGCGCGTGGATCCTGGAGGAGGGCACCCGAGCGCACCGGATCGCGGTCACCGCGTCGGCGGTCGCCTCCCTGGGATTCACGGTGTGGCTGCTGACCCGCGGCCTGCTGATGCTCTGAGCCGGAGGGCGCGGTTCACGCGCGCGGTTGCCCCCGCAGGGCGGACTCGAGCCGGTCGAGCCCCCACGAGAATGCCGCCTCGACGTCTCCGCCGAGACGGAAGGCGCCGGCCCGCTCCATCGCGATGAAGCCGGTCATCCATGCCGTCATCACGCGTGCACCCGCGAGAGCGTCGCGGTCCCCGACCAGCGCCGCGACGGCTGCGAGAACCGGAGTGGCAGCGTCCGCGAGGCGGTCCACCGAGGCGCGGGAACCCAGAATCAGCGCGAAGGCCTCGGGATTCTCCGCGGCGAATGCGCGATAGGCCCGGGCAAGCGCTGCCAGCGTCCCCTGGGCACCGCGCAGGCGCGCGGCGAGATCATCGACAGCCGCATCCGTCACGAGCACCAGCATCTCCTCCCTGTCGCGAACGTGCTTGTACAGCGACGGAGCACGGACACCGACCCGGGAGGCGACGGCGGCCATGGTCACGGCCTCGACGCCGCCGGTTTCGAGGAGGGCGCGCGCCGCCGAGACGATGTCGGCACGCGTCGTGCGGGCGGGAGTGGGCATCATCCTCTTCCAAAGCTAAGAATCGTAGCTATGATAGCTAGCGTTCATAGCCATCATAGAGCCGACACACCCGAGGACCCCATGCAGATCGCACCACACCTCCACCGCATCGGCAACGACATCGTCGCCGCCTATCTGATCGTCACGCCCGACGGCATCACCGTCATCGACGCAGGTCTCCCCGGTCATTGGCGAGAACTGCAGCGCGAACTCGTCACCCTCGATCGATCGCTCGCCGACATCCGCGGCATCATCCTCACGCACGGTGACAGCGATCACCTGGGTTTCGCAGAGCGTCTGCGCCGCGAAACCGGCGCGCCGATCCACATCCACCCCGCCGATGCCGACCGCGCTCGCGGAGGGGAGAAGCCGAAGACACCCCTGGGCCGCTTCCGCGCACTCCCCGTGGTCTCCTTCGCCGCGTACGCGCTGAGGAAGGGCGCCGCGCGTACCACCTACGTCACCCAGACCACCGACATCTCCCACGGCCAGGTGCTCGATCTGCCCGGATCGCCGCGGGTGATCGGCCTCCCCGGGCACTCACCCGGCAGCGTCGCGATCCTCAGCCCCGACGTCCGCGCGCTCTTCGTCGGCGACGCCCTCACAACGCGACACGTCCTCACGGGCGATCGCGGACCTCAGCCGGCACCCTTCACCGATGAGCCCGCGCAGGCCGTCGCGAGCCTCGACCGGCTGCGCGGCACCGACGCCGAATGGATCCTGCCCGGGCACGGGGCTCCGTGGCGCGGCGCCCCCGATGCGGCGATCGACGCGGTTCAGGCGCTCGTGTCGTAGCGCCCGTGGTACCCGAGGAGCACCGGATGCGGCAGCTCCGCGCGGGCGACCTCGGTGAACCCCTCGGCATCGAGCACCAGGAGGAAGGAGGTGCCGCGCTCGGAGTCCAGGACGACCGACAGCACGACGCCGTCGTCTTCGCGCTCGCGTCCGGGGCGGCCCGCGAACACACCCTCCCCCGGGTAGCATCCGGGCTCGGACCAGATCTTCGTCGACCTACCGGTGCCGTCGGCGGCACCGGTGTCGACCTTGACGAGCTGGTCGTAGAAACCGCGCTCCCCGCTCAGGCCCACGCCGTAGACGTAGCGCTGGTCGGGGCGGGTGTTCATCCGGTCGTAGTCGAGGCTCGGCAGCTCGATCCCCGTGGGCGAGAGCTCCTCCCCGGTCACGGTGCCGTCGCCCCCGCGCACGGGAAGCCGGAACCGCCGGAGCGTACCCGGGGGGATCCGCGCGTCCGGCTCCTCGAGGCGGTGCAGGTAGAACGCGCCGATGATGTCGGCGTCGTCGTAGCCGACGAGGTCGACCACCACGTCGTCGCCGTCGTCGTAGGCATTCACGTGATGGAAGGCGAAGAACGCCGGGGCACGCAGGGTCCGCACGTGCGCGCCCGTCTCGCGGTCGAACAGGTGGAAGCGCGCACCGCGGCGGGGCTCCCACCGGAAGTTCTCGATGTACGGGCGGAGCCACAGCAGCAGTGAGATCGGGTTGACCACGAGGGGGAACTCCGCCAGCACCAGGTAGCGCCCCGACATCCCGAACGAGTGGATGTACGACGGCTTGGCGACCCGTCGGGTGGCGAGATCGGTGCCGTCCAGCGCGCCGCCGTCGGCGAGATCGACCTGACGGAAGACGTACTGGCTCGACGCGCCGTAGCGGACGACGAGGTTCACGGCTTCGCCGCGGTCGGCATCGACGTGGGGGTGGACCGTCGTCATCCGCCCGAAGGTCGAGGTGTCCCAGCTGTCGACGCCGACGGTCTTCAGGGTCTGGGGGTCGAACTCCACCTGCACCGGCGTCTCCGCCAGCGCCAGGTAGCGCTCGGCGAGGCGGGTGATGTTGACCTTGGCGCTGTCGGTGACCTGCGGGTCGAACACCGCCATCGCACGGGCGAAGAGCGAGCGGCACGGATCGGTGGCGAACTCGGGGTAGGCGATGCGTCCGTCGTCGCGGGCAGCGGAGTAGGCCTTCGTCTCGAGGAATCGGTTCGCGTACGACACGCGGCCGCCCTGCAAGGTGAAGCGGTGCAGCATCGCGAGTCCGTCGAACCAGTGCCGGTAGCGGCGCTCCCCCACCTGGAACGTGCCGGGACCGTTGCGCAGCAGCGTGCCCTCGAGCCAATCCGGCAGGATGCCGCGCACGGGCACGTCGTCGAGCTCGACCTCGGGGCTGTCGCCGAACCCGTGGGTGAGGAAATCCGGGGTGGTCACGAGGCGCTCCGAGCGGATCGGGCCGAACGGGCGGAGGTGCCCGCGCCCGCGCGCTCGGCGATGAGGTTCGCGGCGATCTTGCCGGAGGCGAGGACCGCGGGGACGCCGGCGCCCGGGTGGGTGCCCGCGCCGACGAGATACAGACCGTCCACCTTCGGCGAGCGGTTGTGCGGGCGGAACCATCCGGACTGGAACAGCGTCGGCCGAAGGGAGAACGCCGCACCGCGCGGGGTGTTCAGGACATCGCGGAAGTGCTCGGGGCCGATGGCGTGCTCGACGACGAGATGGTCGCGCAGGCCCGGGAGGTAGCCGGCCTCGAGCACATCGAGCACGCGGTCGCGGACCCGCGCGTCGACGGTGGCGGCGACATCCGGACCCTCGGGCCGCGAGGGGAGCGGCGGCGACGCGACCAGCACGTAGAGCGCCTCGCACCCGGGCGGGGCGATGCTCGCGTCGGTGCGCGTGGGGACGTGGACGTAGAGGAAGAGGTCGTCGGTGGCGTCGGGAGCCGTCCGGCGGCCGCTGCCCGAACGGCCGAACACCCGTCGGAGCGCCCGGTCGGGATCGCCGCGGAAGAGCAGGTTGTGATGGTGGAGGGGCGACGCGGGCCACGTGCGGTCGGCGCCGAAGTAGAGGACGTGCAGCGACATGCTCGGCTCGACGGGGCGACGCGTCGACGTGCGGCGCGCGGCCGGAGCCGGCGCCTTCTGGAGCAGTTCCCCGTAGGTGTAGCCCGGGTCGGCGTTGGAGACGACGACGTCCGCGTCCCACTCCCGCCCGTCGCGCGCACGGACACCGCGCACCGCTCCGTCGTCGACGAGGATGCGCTCGACGTCGACGTCGCAGACGATCGTGCCGCCGAGGCGGAGGAACAGGTCCCCGAGAGCGTCGACGAGCGCGCCGGTCCCCCCGACGGCGTAGTGCACGCCCCAACGGCGTTCGAATTCGGCGATGAGTTCGTACAGCGCCGGAGTGGATGCCGGGTCGCCGCCGATCAGGAGGGGATGGAAGGAGAGCGTGCGGCGGAGGAACGGGTCGCGGATGCAGCGGTCGACGACGCGCCGCACCCCGAGCGCGGCGCCGTGGCGGAGGAGGTAGGGCAGCATCCGCACCATGGCACGCAGCTGCATCAGCGGCCGCTCCGTGTACGGGTAGAACACGTCGAAGATCCGGCGGATGTGCTCCTGGAGCCTCCGGAACCCGGCGGCGTCGCGGGGGCTCCGGCGGGCCACCTCGGCCTGGAGCGCGTCGTCGTCGGCGTGGAAGTCGAACGGCGCACCGTCGCCGTCGAACGCCCGGTAGAAGGGATCGAGCGGCACGAGGGTCACGTGGTCGGCGAGGGTCTCCCCCGCGAGCGCGAACAGCTCCTCGAACATGAACGGCGCGGTGAGAACCGTCGGTCCGGCGTCGAATCGGAAGCCCTCGAGTTCGTATTGGTACGCCCGTCCGCCGATGCGGTCGCGCTTTTCGAGCATCGTCACGTCGTGACCCGCGGCGGACAGCCGGATGGCGGCGGCAAGACCACCGAATCCGGACCCGACGACGACCGCCCGCATGAGGGAATGCTAGTGGCGGAATACACAGCCCGGGGCGGCCGGAGGAAAACCTCAGGGGAACCGACGCGATCCTCCGGGCATAGGGGATCAGCCCCGGAGCCTCCGTGCGGGGTTCGCGAGCGCCAGGGTGCACGCCGCGGCGAGGGCGGCAGCGGCATGGGCGGGATCGACCGCGCGCGCCGACGGCAGCGCCTCCGCCGACAGGCGATCGCGGAGCGCGGCATCCTGAAGCACGCGGACGAGCGTCTCGGCGAGCGCGTGCTCGTCGCCGTCGGGCACGAGTACGCCGCCTCCGCGCGCGAGGAGTTCGCGCGGGCCGTACGGGGCATCGTAGGAGACCACCGGGCATCCGGTCGCCAGCGCCTCGGCGAGGGCGAGTCCCTGCCCTTCGTAGGCGGAGGTCGACAGGAACACGGCGGCGTCGGCGAGGATGCCGACGGGCTCGTCGGTGCGCCCCCGGAGGTGCACGGCCCCCGCGAGGCCGAGGTCGTCGACGAGGTGCTCGAGTGCGGCGTGCTCGGCTCCCTCGCCGTAGATGTCGAGGGTGGCGTGCGGCACCGCGGCCCGCACCTCCGCGAACGCCCGGATCGCGTGGTCGACGCGCTTTCCGGGAGCGAGACGGTTCAGCATCACGACGCGGCCGACGGAACGCTGCGCGGGCGAGGAGACCGCGGGAACCTCGACGCCGTGCGGCGCGACGACCGAACCGGGGGCATCGCCGAACCGGCGCGCGACGTCCGCGCGCTGCGCCGCGGTCGGCCACAGGATCGCGTCGAACCGGTCGGCGACGGCGAACCACCGGCTCCACAGCGCGTTGATCGGGGCATCCGGGGTGTAGGGCGGCTCGAGGTGGATGGTGTGGATCGCGTGGAGGATGCGCGCCCCGGGATCGGACCACGGCACGAGGAGCTCGCCGAGCTGCCGCGACTCGCACACGACGACGACCGGCCGCGGGCCGGAGGGTGCGATCACGCGTTCTCCTGCCACGACGTGGTCGAGCCACGCTCGGTACAGGGCGCCGAAACCGGCGAGCGCGCCCACGACGGAGCCGTTCCGCCCGTGCACCCGCACGGCGGCGGTCGAGGTGTGCCAGTCGGGGTCACCGGCGATGACCGGCAGCCCGATCACCGGAGCCCCGTCCGCGCCGGTGATCGTGCGGTACTCCGGCGCGTCCACGGGAGCCGCGGCATCCGCGTCGGTCTCGCGGGCGAGCGCCGCCTCCCGGAGCCATCGGGCCGCGCCCCCGTCCGGATCGCCGGCCTCGTCGAAGAGGTTCCGCATCCGCTCCGGATGCCGCACGAGACCGCGCTCGGCGAAGATCGTACGGTGCCGCGCGTGATCGGCCGGCGTCCCCGGATCCACCGTCAGCAGGAGCGGACCGGCGCCGGCGGCGACGCCGGCGTCCGCCATCTGCCGCGCCCGTGCGAGGGTCGCCAGGGTGAACCCCCCGTCGAGATCGGGGATGAGCCGGCTCGACAGCACCAGGTACGCGGCATCCGGGAATGTCGCGTGCGGGGCGGGATCCTGCGGGGGAATCACTCCCACTCGATGGTGCCCGGGGGCTTGGAGGTCACATCCAGCACGACGCGGTTGACGTCGCGGACCTCGTTGGTGATGCGGTTGGAGATCTTCGACAGCACGTCGTAGGGCAGACGCGTCCAGTCGGCCGTCATCGCGTCTTCGCTCGAGACCGGGCGCAGCACGATCGGGTGGCCGTACGTGCGGCCGTCGCCCTGGACGCCCACCGAGCGGACGTCCGCGAGGAGCACGACCGGGCACTGCCAGATCTCGTTGTCCAGGCCCGCCGCCGTCAGCTCCGCGCGGGCGATGGCGTCGGCGTCACGCAGGATCTCGAGACGGTCAGCGGTGACCTCACCCACGATCCGGATGCCGAGGCCGGGCCCCGGAAACGGCTGGCGACCCACGATCGCCTCGGGAAGGCCCAGCTGGCGACCGATCGCACGGACCTCGTCCTTGAAGAGGGTCCGCAGCGGCTCGACGAGCTCGAACTGGAGGTCTTCGGGGAGTCCGCCGACGTTGTGGTGGCTCTTGATGTTGGCCGTGCCGCTGCCGCCGCCGGACTCGACGACGTCGGGGTACAGGGTCCCCTGCACGAGGAAGCGGATCGGGTCGCCCTCGGCCGCGGCGTCGGCGATGAGGTCGGCCTGCACCTTCTCGAACGCGCGGATGAATTCGCGCCCGATGATCTTGCGCTTCTCCTCGGGGTCGCTGACGCCGGCGAGGGCGTTCAGGAACGTCTCGCGCGCGTCGACGGTGATGAGGCGCACGCCGGTGGAGGCGACGTAGTCGTTCTCCACCTGCTCGCGCTCACCCTTGCGCAGCAGGCCGTGATCGATGAAGACCGCGGTGAGCTGATCGCCGACGGCTTCGTGCACGAGCGCGGTGGAGACGGCGGAGTCGACGCCGCCGGACAGCGCCGACAGCACGCGACCGGAGCCCACCTGCGCGCGGATCTTCTCGACCTGCTCGGCGATGACGTTGCCGCTGTTCCAGTCGGCGGGAAGGCCCGCGGCCTTGTGGAGGAAGTTCTCCAGCACCTGCTGACCGTGGTCGGAGTGCTTGACCTCGGGGTGCCACTGCACGCCGTACAGCCGACGCTCGTCGTTCGCGAAGGCCGCGACCGCGGTCGCTGCCGTGCGCGCGAGCACCGTGAAGCCCGCGGGGGCCGCGGCGACCTGGTCGCCGTGACTCATCCACACGTTCTGCTCGACCGGCTGGCCCTCCAGCAGCACGTTGTCGGTGATGATCGTGGCGTCGGTGGCGCCGTATTCGCGCAGCCCGGTGTTGGCGACCTCTCCCCCGAGGGTTCGGGCCATGACCTGGAAGCCGTAGCAGATCCCGAGGGTGGGGACCCCGAGCTCGAACACGCCGGGATCGAGGCGCGGCGCACCCTCTTCGTACACCGACGACGGCCCCCCGGAGAGGACGATGCCGACGGGGTTGCGCGCCGAGATCTCCTCGGCCGAGACGGTGTGCGGGACGATCTCGCTGTACACCCCCGCCTCGCGGACGCGTCGCGCGATCAGCTGCGCATACTGCGCGCCGAAGTCGACGACGAGGACGGGACGTTGCGACGTCTCGGTCTGTTCGGTCACCGGGTGCCTTCCGAAGCGGGGACGGTGGACGATGCGGATGCCGCGGCCGCGGCCTCGCGCTCGGAGAGGTAGCGGCGGACCTCACGTGCCACCCGCGCCTCCATGAAGAACGACAGCAGCGGCACGACGCCGCCGAGGGCCAGGGTGATGAAGCGCAGGAACGGCCAGCGCATGAGGCTCCAGATGCGGAAGCACGCGAACAGGTACACGACGTAGAACCAGCCGTGCGCGACGAGGATGAACAGCGAGATGTTGAATCCGTCGCCGGTGGAGATCATCTCGCAGGAGTTCGTGCTCGGGAGGAACAGCGACCACCACTCGCAGTCGGCGCCGGCGATGACCGGAGCGAACCACAGGAACCCGCCCGTTCCCCCGAGGAAGAGCTCGATGTGCATCGGGGTGTACTTCAAGATCATCTCCGCCACGAGGAGGAGCAGACCGACACCGGTGATGATCGAGGCGATCTGATAGAAGGTCAGCGCACCGCGGATGGCAGGGAAAGACGC
The DNA here is from genome assembly GCF_040687055.1 of Microbacterium sp. NPDC077184. NCBI lineage: Bacteria > Bacillati > Actinomycetota > Actinomycetes > Micrococcales > Microbacteriaceae > Microbacterium > Microbacterium sp. NPDC077184. The sequence continues at coordinate 108,067 of NZ_JBFBMM010000005.1, read as the reverse complement.
GAGTTTGGGGGCGCGGGGCATGCCCTCCAGTGTAATCGCGCGCGCGTATCGCCCCGCCCCCGAGGGGACGGGGCGATACGCGCCGGTTCACTCCGCGGCGGGAAGGGTGATGCTCACGAGCCCCGCGGGGTAGCGGTCCCGCGCCGAGACGAACAGCATCCGACGCTCGGCATCCACCGAGACGCCGTAGACCTTGTTGCCGTACTCGTGCGCCGACAGACGGACGACCTCGGTGAGGTCCTCCGCGCGGTAGACGCTCACGCCGGACTGCTCGAACAGATCGGTCTGGCAGCCGACGATCACGGTCCCTCCCGCGGCATCCACCGCGATCGAGCGGAAGTCCGCGTCGGCGAACGGCATCCGCTGCACGAGCGCGTAGTCCGTCCCGGCGTAGACGCGGATCCCGTCGGTGGAGCCGCCGGCGTCGCTCGTCGAGACGTAGATGCGGTCGGATGCCGCGTCGTACGCCACGCCGTGCGTGCGCCACGCGCCCCCGTCGGCCGGGCCGCTGACCTGCTGGATGAGGTCACCCGTGACCATGTCGCGGACTTCGAAGCCGTCGCCGCGCGTGGCGCCGAAGACCCGCCCGCCCGCGACGTCGACATCCATCCCCCGGACGCCGCCGGAGAACGCGAACGGACCCGCGAGCTTCTCGCCCGTGGCGGCGTCCATCTCGACCCAGTTGCTGCCGAACGCGACGAAGAGCCGGCCGCCCTCGGGATCGAGGGCGATGTCGCGCATGCCGTCCTGAACCGGGTCGAGACTCGGCACCGTCATCACGCGCACGACACGGTCCTCGGCGGGGTCGATGACGTGGACGCGCGCCGGGCGCATCTCATCGGCGACGTAGACCAGGCCCGTGGCGGGATCGACGACTGAGCCGACCGCGCGGATCTCCGCCGCCCCCTCGGGGGTCTCGGTGGGGATCGCGGTGAGCGCCGTCGCGACCCACGGCTCGGTCGGAGCCGGGTCCACGGGGTCGGTCGGGTCCGTCGGGTCGGTCGGATCCGTGGGATCGGTCGGGTCCGTGGGATCGGTCGGGTCCGTGGGATCGGTCGGCTCGGCGTCGAGGACGCGCGTACTGACGGTCACCGCGGCAGCCGTCATCTCCTCGCCCGGAGGGTTCAGACGGAAGTCGCGGTTCGCGACGAACACGCGCTGAAGCTCCTCGTCGATCGTGATGCCGTACCCGTCCTTGCCGTAGTCCGGGCCCACCATGTCGACCAGCTCCTGGCCGGTTTCGAGGTCGTGCACGGAGAACCCGCCCGCGGAGGCCGAGGTGCCCGTGTATCCGATGTAGAGCAGCCCGTTGGTGCTGTCGATGTCGACCTGACGCGCGCCGGCCCGGGCTTCGCGCTCCCAGATGCGGGCGAACCCGCGCGTGGAGTCGAACGCCTGGATGCCGATGGCCCCGGCGACGGAGTAGAACTTCGTCGTGACGATGATGCCCGTCGCGGGGTCGGCCGCGACGTAGTACGCGTCCGCGGTGCCGTTGACGACGCCGAGCGACTCGCCCGTCGAGGCGCGGAACACCTCGACCCCGCGCGCCGGAACGGCGACATAGACGAAGTCGTTCACCGGATCGACGTCGAGCGACCGGTTGGACTCGATGATCGGGTACGACCCGCGCACCACCCGCCCGAAGTCCTCGTCGGCGATCGAGACGACGACCCAGTTGCGGTTCTGCTGCCCGACGTACAGGAGCTGACGCTCCTCGTCGACGCCGAGGTCGCGGATGTTCTCCGGGAGCGTCATCTGGCGGAGCACGGCATCCGTGTCGGGATCGATCTCGAAGATCGTGCGGCCGTTCTGATCGCCGAGGTACAGCAGATCGCGTTCCTGGTGGTACGCCACCCCCGCGGGAAGCGCCGCGTTGGAGCGGTTGACCGAGAGCAGGTCCTTCGTGCGCTCGTAGACGAACGACGCGTCGGGGTCGCCGGGCTCGGTCGGATCCGTGGGATCGGTGGGCCCGGGATCGGGGTTCGGCTCGCACCCGAGGCACGGTGCCGGGGTCCCCGGGTCGATGACCTGCGGCTCGACGCCGTCGACGACGAGCTTGCGCCCCTCGGTCTTGGTGATCGTGAAGCCGTCGAGGAAGGCCCCGTCGGCCGTCCGCGCCTCGAAGCGCATCGTGCCGCCCGCGACGTCGATGACCTGGTAGGTCTGCACGCCCGTCACGAGGCGGCGCAGGTGCGCGTCGTTCTCGTTCCAGTGCCGCGGGCCCGCCTCGTAGAACTTCGTCCCCACGCTCGCGCTGACGTAGACCGGTCCGGTCTGGCTGAGCTCGGCATCCGCCCCCGCCGGGAGATCCACCTCGTTCGCACGGAGGTTGCCGCGCCCGTAGGCGTGGTCGTGACCGCTGAGGACGAGGTCGACATCGTGCTCCTCGAGGATCGGACCCCACGACTGACGGATGCCGAGATTGTTGCGGCCCTCGTCGAGCGAGTACACGGGGTGGTGGAAGAACACCACGCTCCAGGGGTTCGGGTTCTCCGTCAGCACCTCATCGAGCCACGCCGCCTGCACCTCGAGTCCCTCGGTGTCGACGACGTTGCTGTTGAGGGCGACGAAGCGCACGCCCTCGTGATCGCTGTAGTACACCGTGCCGTCGAGGCGGTCGTAGACCTCGCCCTCCCCCTCGGGCCCGTTGTCGGCGTAGGGGAACTGGCTGCCGAACTGCTCGGACAGCCCGCCGTCGTACTCGTGGTTCCCCGGAGTGGTGAGGATGTTCTGGGTGCCCAGCGTGTACGAGAACGCGTCGTAGAGCTCGCCCCACTGGTCGTCCGCCTCGGCGTCGTCCACCAGATCGCCGATCTGGACGACGAGGTCGGCGTTGGGCCGGTCACGGAAGGCGTTGCGCACCACCCGGGAGCCGTCGCTCAGGATGCCGTTCTGGATGTCGCCCAGGTAGACGAACGAGAAGCGGTCGGAGGTTGTCGAGGAGGTCTCGAAGTCCTGCCACTCGCTGAAGGTCGTGCCGTCGCCGACGCGGTACATGTAGGCGACACCCGGCTCCAGACCGGAGAGGGTCGCCGAGTGCACGACCTGGCTGTAGCCGAGCGCGGTGGCTTGCTCGACGCGCCGCTCGGCGGTCGCGGTGAGCACCCCGCCCGGGTAGGGCTCGGGGGTGACCGCGCGGTACTGCACGATCCCCTCGGTCACCTGCGTGGACGACCGCCATGAGACGGTCTGCTGCGTGGTCGGGTCCGCCCCCGGGGTGAGGGTGATCCGGTCGGGTTGGCGAAGCGGGGCGTAGCGCTCCGCAGCGGGATCGGTCGCGGCGGAGGCGGTGGGGGCGAGGACGATGCCGCCGGTCGCGGCGATGCCCAGGGTGACCGCCGTGGCGATCAGGCGCTGTCGTGCGCGTCGAGCGCGGGAGGGAGCCATGGCTCAGGAGGCCTTTCGGTTGCGGAAGAACGAGCGGAGGAGGACCGTGGCGCCGCCGGCGGTCAGGAGTGCGCCGAGCGTGATGAATCCGACCGGAGCCGCAGCGCCCGTGACCGCGAGGCCGTCGGAGGCCGGGGCGGCGGAGGCCGTCGGGGTCGGGGTCGGCGAGACGGGTACGTCGATCGGCGCCGAGGGAGTCGGGGTCGGGGTCGGCGTGGCACCGCCGTCGTCAGGGCCCGTCGGGTCCGTCGGGTCCGTGGGATCCGTCGGGTCCGTGGGATCCATCGGGTCCGTGGGATCCGTCGGGTCCGTGGGATCCGTCGGGTCCGTGGGATCCGTCGGGTCGGTCGGGTCCGTGGGGTCGGTCGGGAGGGCCGGGGCCGCGACGCCCTCGCGGGTCGAGCCGGGGCCGCCGAGCCACGCCTCGTCGTTCGAGACGACCTTGCCGTCGGCATCCTTCGTGATGGTGAACGCGTCGAAGAGCGCCCCGTCGACCGTGCGCGCCTCCACGTGCATGCGCCCGTCGTCGGTCACGTCGACGGTCTGGAAGAACTGCAGGTCGCGTCCCATCGTCCGCAGGTTCGCCCCGCTCGTGGTCCAGTTGCTCGTCTCGATCGGGTCGGGCACGTACATCTTCGGACCCGCGACCGAGACGAGGTACACCGGACCGGTGTGGCTGTCGGCGGCATCCGTGCCGGCGGGGAGGTTCTCTTCGTTGACGAAGAGGTTGCCGCGGCCGTAGGCGTGGTCGTGGCCCGAGACGACGAGGTCGACGTCGTACTCCTCGAGGAGGGGCAACCACGCCTCGCGGATCGTGGCGTTGTTCCGCCCGCTCGAGACCGAGAAGAGCGGGTGGTGGAAGGTCACGACCGTCCACGGGTTGTCGTTGTCGCGCAGCTGCTGCTCGAGCCACACGGTCTGCTGCTCCAGCAGCGCACCCGAGGCCCGCATCGAGTTGAGGCTGAGGAAGCGCACGCCCTGGTAATCGACGCGGTAGACCGTCTCGTCGAGGACCTCCGCGTCGGGACCGTTCAGCGGGAAGGCGAACTGGCTCCGCCAGTACGGCGCGAGGTCGGGCCCGGGGTAGTACTCGTGGTTGCCGGGGGTGGCGATGAGGTTCATGTGCTGGTTCGCCAGAGCACCGGCCTCGTTCCACTCGCCCCACTCGGCATCGCTGGTGTCGGTGTCGATGAGATCGCCGACGTGGAGGGCGAGCTTGGCGTAGGGACGGGCTTCGAAGGCCGCGCGGAAAGCGCGCGAGGTGTACGCGCGGTTGTCGTTCTGCGCGTCGCCCTGGATGAGGAAGCTGAACCCGCCCGCATCCGTCGCGGCCGTGCGGAACTCCAGCCACTCGCTCCAGGTCTCACCGTCGCCGACGCGGTACAGATAGGCCGTGTCGGGCTCGAGTCCGGTGAGCGTCGCGGTGTGGAAGCGCACCTCGTAGCCGAGGTCCGCCGTGTGCGCGGTGGTCTGCGCGTCGACCGACCCCGCGACCGTCGCCGGGCCCGTGGTGGGCACAGCCCATTCGACCCGCGGGGTGGTCACGGCATCCGACGTCCGCCAGGTCACCGACTGGGTCGTGGCCGGGTCGGCCGACGGGGTGAGCATGATGCGGTCGGGCGCCGCGAGCGGGCGGTGGATGCCGGCGGGATCGGCGGGCGGCGGGGCGAGACCCCCGCCGGCGGCGACGGCGACACCGCCGGCCATGCTGCTCATGCCGACGCAGGCGGCGACGATTCCCGCCGTGATCAGCGTGGAGTGTCCGATTTTGGGCACGCGAAAGGGCCTTTCCAGAGAGCCGGCTTCGGGAGGCCGGGCGAGAGGAGCGCTGGGGGCGCGAGCCCCGTGGCGGGGCCCGCGGTCAGTCTGGCGGCCCGGCTTCGCCGAAACCGGTGGGTTAGCGCGAACTTCCCCGTCTGTTCACCGGAGGCCGGGCCGCGGCATCCGTCTGCGCCGGCGCCGCCCGCACTCTTCTCCGGGGTGTCGCCGTCACGTGGACATGGCGTCGCCGCCCGTTCACCCGCGCGTCACCGGCCTCTGGACCCTCGTCCGTTCAGTGGCGCCGTGGTGCGGGTGCGACGGGCTCGGACCCGCCGGAAGGCGCCACTGAAGCGCCACCCTCGGGGTCCGCGGGGGCGTCGGGGTCGTCCTCGAGGTCTTCGAGCTCCTTCTCCCACTGGTCGCGCGCGAGGCGGTACCAGAGGTAGAAGGCGAAGCCGGCGAAGATCGCCCATTCCAGCGCGTAGAAGATGTTCAGCCAGTTGACGGGCGAGGAGGCTTCGGGCGCGGGCGAGTCGATCTCGACGAGCCCCGGCGCGGCGGCGTCGTCGACGATGAACGAGCGGAAGACCTCGAGCCCGTCGGTGTCGCTCCACTGCGCAAGGAGCGCCGGCGGCGACATCCGGGTGATGGTCTGCGGGTCGTCACCGCTGTCGGGGAGGGCTGGACCCTCGTCGGAGATGAGGCGTCCCGTGATGTCGACGACCTCTCCCTCGGATGCCGCGGCCGCGGCGTTCAGGTCGTCCACCGCGTCCTGCGCGACGGCGGCGTCCGGTGCCCAGCCGACCGCGACCGCGATCGAGGTGGGGACGGCGGCGTCGGCGAGGCGGAGCTGCCCGGTCACCCAGTACCCCTCGACACCACCGTTGAAGCGGGAGGAGACGATGAGGAAGTCGCCGGGCACCCACGCCCCGCGCGTCTCGACCCGCTGACCGACGAACGGCTCAGGGAGGTACTCGCCCGGCTGGGTGATCTCCTCCAGCGGCTGGACCTGCTCGGTTGCACCGGGCGGGGGCGGATCGGTGTCGATCGCACGCGAGAGCTGCCACTGTCCGAGCCACGCGAAGATCCCCGCGATGACGAGGCACAGTACGAGGAGGGCGATCCACTGCGGCCGCAGCATCACCTCGCGCAGGGTTGGCGGGAACACCTCCACGTCACCCGGCTCCGCGGGCGGAGCATCCGGAGTGCGGGTCGTGCTCATCCGGTTCCGTAGGGGGCGACGACGACCTCGACGCGCTGGAACTCCTTCAGGTCGGAGTAGCCGGTCGTGGCCATCGACTTCTTCAGCGCGCCGATGAGGTTTGCGGTGCCGTCGGCGACGGGGGCGGGTCCGTAGAGGATCTCCTCCAGCGGCGCGACCTGGTCGACCTTCACGCGGCGGCCGCGCGGGAGCTTGGAGTGGTGGGCCTCGGGGCCCCAGTGGTAGCCCTGGCCGGGGGCATCGGTCGCCCGGGCGAGCGCGACGCCGAGCATGACGGCATCCGCTCCCATGGCGAGGGCCTTGACGATGTCGCCCGAGGTACCGACGCCGCCGTCGGCGATGACGTGCACGTAGCGACCGCCGGACTCGTCGAGGTAATCGCGGCGAGCCCCGGCGACGTCGGCGACGGCGGTCGCCATCGGCGCGTGGAGACCGAGGGTCGCTCGGGTGGTGGATGCCGCTCCGCCGCCGAAGCCGACGAGGACGCCCGCGGCGCCCGTCCGCATGAGGTGGAGGGCCGCGGTGTAGGTGGCGGCACCACCGACGATGACGGGGACATCGAGGTCGTAGATGAACTTCTTGAGGTTCAGCGGCTCGTCGACGCTGGAGACATGCTCGGCCGACACGGTGGTGCCGCGGATGACGAAGAGATCCACACCGGCCGCGACGACGGTCTCGTACAGCTCCTGCGTGCGCTGGGGCGTGAGGGACCCGGCGACGGTCACGCCGGCGGCGCGGATCTCGGCGAGGCGGTCACGGACGAGCTCCGGACGCACCGGCTGCGCGTACAGCTCCTGCATTCGGCGGGTCGCGGCGGACTTCTCCATGCCGGCGATCTCGGCCAGCAGCGGCTCGGGGTCGTCGTACCGGGTCCAGAGGCCCTCGAGGTCGAGGACGCCGAGCCCGCCGAGCTGGCCCAGCATGATCGCGGTCCGCGGGCTCACGACCGAGTCCATCGGGGCGCCGATGACCGGGATGTCGAACTGGAAGGCATCGATCGACCACGCCGTCGAGACGTCCTCCGGGTTGCGCGTGCGCCGGGAGGGCACCACGGCGATGTCGTCGAACGTGTACGCGCGACGGGCGCGCTTGGCGCGGCCGATCTCGATCTCCATGGTCACGCCCTCCAGCCTACCCGGCGGTCGCGTCGGGGAACCGGCGCTCGGCGCGGCGCCCGTACAGGCGGGAGAGCAGGGGGTCCAGCGCGAAGATCGCGAAGGCGATCGACCCGGTCCACGGAGCGATCAGGAGAACAAGGGTGCTCAGGGTGACGGCGCTGGCGGAGTCCGCGCCCATGACCGCCGCCTCCTTCGCGGTGACGTCCGGCATGAGCTCTGCGCGTCGCCGCCGCGCCCAGGCGAATTGAAGTCGGCTGAACAGCACCGCTCCGAAGAAGACGACCGGCATCGCCAGGCGTCCGGCGAACCACTCCGAGTACTCGGTCGTCAGCGCGGTGGCGAAGGGGACGAGCACCACGAACAGCAGCCGACCGTTGTTGAGCCAGAGCATGACCCCATCCACGCGGGCGATGAACTCGAACTGCGCGACGTGCACCATCCACAGCAGGCAGAGCAGCACGAAGCTGAGGACGAAGTTGAACATCTGCACGCCCATGCCCGACAGGGCTTGCCACATGCCGGCGTCCGAAGTCACCGTCCCCAGCGAGTAGGACGTCAGGTCGAGCACGAGCAGGGTCGCCGCGATGGCGAAGACCCCGTCGGTGAAGGCCTCCAGGCGGGTCGTGCGCTGGGTCGCCTCGGGGTGCCGTCGCGTCCTGATCACGCGACCAGGGTAGCGGCACCGCGGCGCGCCGCCCCGGGGCGCGTCAGCGCTTGTAGTTGGGCGCCTCGACGACGATCTGGACGTCGTGGGGGTGCGACTCCTTCAGGCCCGCGGGGGTGATCCGCACGAACTTCCCCTTCGCCTTCAGCTCATCGATCGTGCGCGCGCCGACGTAGAACATCGACTGCCGCAGTCCCCCGACGAGCTGATAGGCCACCGCCGAGACGGGACCGCGGTAGGCGACCTGCCCCTCGATGCCCTCGGGGATCAGCTTGTCGTCACTGGGCACGTCGGCCTGGAAGTAGCGGTCCTTCGAGTACGAGGTCTTCTTGCCGCGGGTCTGCAGCGCTCCGAGCGAGCCCATACCGCGGTAGAGCTTGAACTGCTTGCCGCCCTGGAAGACGATCTCGCCCGGCGACTCGTCGGTGCCGGCGAGGAGCGAGCCGAGCATCACGGTGTCGGCACCGGCGACCAGCGCCTTGGCGATGTCGCCCGAGTACTGCAGTCCCCCGTCGGCGATGACCGGGATGCCGGCCTCGCGGGCGGCCTGGAACGCCTCCCAGATCGCGGTGACCTGGGGCACGCCGACACCGGCGACGATGCGGGTCGTGCAGATCGATCCGGGCCCGACGCCCACCTTGACGGCGTCCACACCCGCGTCGATGAGCGCCTTCGCGCCCTCGCGGGTGGCGACGTTGCCGCCGATGACGTCGATGTGCGCGAACGACGCGTCGGCCTTGATGCGACGGACCATGTCGATGACGCCGGCCGACTGTCCGTTCGCCGTGTCGACCACGAGGACGTCGACACCGGCGTCACGGAGCGCCTCCGCGCGCTCCCACGCGTCGCCGAAGAAGCCGATGGCGGCGCCGACGCGCAGACGTCCGTGCTCGTCCTTGGTGGCGAGGGGATACTTCTCGCTCTTGTCGAAGTCCTTGATGGTGATGAGTCCGGCGAGCTTGCCGTCGTCGTCGATGAGCGGCAGCTTCTCGACGCGGTGCCGCGCGAACAGGGCGATCACCTCGTTGGCGCCGATGCCGACGCGTCCGGTGATGAGCCCCTCGCGGGTCATGACGTCGCGGACCTTGGTCGTCTGACGCTCGAAGCCGGAGACGAAGCGCATGTCGCGGTTCGTGATGATGCCGAGGAGGACGCCGTCCTCATCCACGACCGGAAGCCCCGAGATGCGGTACGTCGCGCACAGCCCGTCGACCACTTCGATGGTCGCGTCGGGCGTCGTGGTGATCGGGTCGGTGATCATCCCCGACTCGCTCCGCTTGACGCGGTCGACCATGGACGCCTGCTCGGCGATCGCGAGGTTGCGGTGGATGATGCCGAGACCGCCCTCGCGGGCGATAGCGATCGCCATGCGCGCCTCGGTCACGGTGTCCATCGCGCTGGAGATCAGCGGCGTGGCCACGGTGACGCGGCGGGTGACCCGCGACGAGGTGTCGGCTTCACTCGGGATGACGTCGGTGTGCCCCGGGAGGAGCAGCACGTCGTCGTAGGTGAGACCGACGAAGCCGAAGGGGTCGTGCTGATCCATGGTTCTCCTGCGCTCGGGGGCATCGCGGGCACGCTCGCGCGCGTGCGCGGGCCGTTGCTGACGATTCTAACGTCGGCGTACGAACCGTATTCCCGGCGCGTCGCGGCCATGCACTCTGCTCGCGCGGCACCGCTCCCAGATCACATCTCGGTATCCGCATCGATCGGAAAGTAGGCGAAACACCGACGAAACAGTAACCTCATACCGTCGTTCATCACGGCCGATGCGACCCGGACTTCGGCGTGCGCGTGGTGCTGAACTGGAGGTTCCGTGGGTCCTACGACTGTGACCGCAAAGCAGCTGTCGCGCGGTCGACCACTGCATCGGGTGGTGATCATGGCCGGTGCACTGATGGCGGCGGCCATGATGCTGCTGGCCACCCCCACCGGAGCGAATGCCGCTCCCCCGGCATCCGTCGACGCGGCCGAGACCGCCGAGACCGCCGAGACCGAGTCGACGCTCGTCGCCCCCGATGAGCCCGGGGGTGATCAGGAGCAGACGCAGTTCTACTTCTCAGGACTCATCGACTTCGAGGGTGCACCGGTCGACGGTGTCGAGGTGTCGATCGAAGGCGGCGGATTCGACGCCACGACCGTCACCGACGCCGACGGCCGTTGGCGACTGTACGTGCCCGAGAAGGACACCTACACCTTCATCGTGAACGAGGACACGTTGCCGGACGGGGTCATCGTCGACCCGACCCTCCTCCCGGAAGGGATCGCGCCGGTCCAGGGCACGTCCGCCTCCTTCGAGGTGGAGTTCGGACTCACCAACTCCCGCGTGCTCAACCTCTTCCTCGGCGAGGGCACGCGCGTGACCACGTCGTTCGTCGACCAGTTCGCCGAGCGCATCGTCAACGGCGTGAACTTCGGACTGCTCCTCGCCCTCGCCGCCGTCGGCGTCTCGCTCATCTTCGGAACGACGGGCCTGACGAACTTCGCCCACGCCGAGATGCTGACCTTCGGCGCGGTGATGGCGCTGCTCTTCGCGGGCTTCGGATTACCGATGTGGATCGTGATCCCCCTGGTCCTCGTCGCCGGCGTCGCACTCGGTTGGGGATTGGATGCCGGTCTCTGGAAACCGCTGCGGCGGCGCGGCATCGGGCTGGTGCAGCTGATGATCGTCAGCATCGGTCTTTCACTCGCCGGCCGCTACGCGTTCCAGTTCTTCATCGGCGGCGGCACGTACCAGCTTCCCGGCGCCGGATCGCCCAAGATCGATCTGATCGGGCCCATCAGCCTCTCCGTCATCGACATGTGGTCCATGGGCATCAGCGTCCTCGCACTGGCGGGCGTCGCCTACTGGCTGCTGCGGACCCGCATCGGAAAGGCGACGCGCGCCATCTCGGACAACCCGGGCCTGGCCGCGGCATCCGGCATCAACGTCGACCGCGTCATCCGGGTCGTGTGGATGCTCTCCGCATCGCTGGCGGCGATCGCCGGCGTGCTGTGGGCCTACTTCCGCCCCGGCGTGAAGTGGGACATGGGCATGCAGGTGCTGCTGCTCATCTTCGCCGCGGTGACCCTCGGCGGTCTCGGGACGGCGTTCGGCGCCCTCATCGGTTCGCTGATCGTCGGCATCCTCGTGGAGATCTCCACCCTGTGGATCCCGTCGGACCTCAAGTACGTGGGGGCCCTCGTGGTACTGATCCTCATCCTGCTGGTGAGACCTCAGGGAATCCTGGGTCGCAAAGAGAGACTCGGGTAGGGGCCGACCGTGGACTTCGGACAGATCATCAACCTCAGCCTCGGCTACATCTTCAGCCCGGTCACGCTCGCGTACGCGCTGGCGGCCGTGGGACTGGCGGTGCACTTCGGCTACGCGGGCCTGCTCAACTTCGGTATGGCGGGCTTCATGGCCATCGGCGCCTACGGCTACGCCATCTCCATTCTCAGCTTCAACCTCCCCTGGTGGGTGGGCATCCTCATCGGCTGTGTCGGCGCGATGATCTTCGCGCTGATCCTCGGCATCCCGACGCTGAGGCTGCGCGCTGACTACCTCGCGATCGTGACCATCGCCGCGGCAGAGATCGTGCGCCTCCTCTTCACGACGCAGGTCTTCGACGAGTACACCAACTCGGCCGACGGGCTCGGCGGGTACCACGCGGGCTTCCGTGGCGCGAACCCCTTCCCGCCCGGGACGTACGGCTTCGGACCCTTCACGTACTCGGCCGACCAGCTGTGGGTGCGCGTGTTCGGCCTGATCCTTCTGGCGATCGCGGTCTACCTCGTCTGGGCGCTGATGCGCAGCCCCTGGGGGCGCGTCCTCAAGGGCATCCGCGAGGACGAGGACGCCGTGCGCTCGCTCGGGAAGAACGTCTTCGCCTACAAGATGCAGGCGCTCATGATCGGCGGTGTCTTCGGAGCCCTCGGCGGCGTCGTCTTCGCCCTTCCGTCCGCCGTCGTCCCCGCCGTCTACCAGACGTCGCTGACGTTCTTCATCTGGACGATCCTCCTCCTCGGCGGTGCCGCGACCGTGTTCGGTCCGGTCGTGGGGGCGGTCATCTTCTGGGTGCTGATGGCGTTCCTCGACGCCTTCCTCCCCGCCCTCGCCGCGGTCGGCGTCCTGCCGATCACCTCGATCCAGGCGGCGACCCTGCGATTCATCCTGGTCGGTGTGGCGCTCATGCTCATCGTGATCTTCCGCCCCCAGGGCATCTTCGGAAACAAGAGGGAGCTGACCTTTGTCAAGTAACCCCACCCCGGGCGCCCGTCGCCCGAAGACCACCGGTCTCGCCACCGGCGAGGCGGTCCCCGGCGTCGCCAAGACCGATCCGATCATGGTCATCGACCACGTCACGCGCCGCTTCGGCGGCCTCACCGCCGTCGACGTCGACCACCTCGAGATCCCGCGGAACGCGATCACCGCGCTCATCGGACCCAACGGGGCCGGCAAGACCACCCTGTTCAACCTCCTGTGCGGCTTCGACAAGCCGAACTCGGGCACCTGGTCGTACGACGGGACGCAGCTCTCCGGCATCCCGTCGTTCAAGGTCGCCCGCATGGGCCAGGTGCGCACCTTCCAGCTGACGAAGGCACTGTCGCTGCTGACGGTGCTCGAGAACATGAAGCTCGGCGCCTCGCATCAGAAGGGCGAGAGCCTCTGGGCGAGCATCATCCCCGCCATCTGGCGGAAGCAGGAGACCGACATCGAGGCGAAGGCGCGTGAGCTCCTCGCCCGCTTCAAGCTCGATGCCAAGGCCGACGATTACGCCGCCTCGCTGTCGGGCGGTCAGCGCAAGCTCCTCGAGATGGCGCGGGCGCTCATGAGCGACCCGCAGCTGGTCATGCTGGACGAGCCGATGGCAGGCGTGAACCCGGCGCTCACGCAGTCGCTGCTCGATCACATCCTCGACCTCAAGGAACTGGGCATGACCGTGCTGTTCGTCGAGCACGACATGCACATGGTCCGCCACATCGCCGACTGGGTCGTCGTCATGGCCGAGGGCCGCGTCGTGGCCGAGGGCCCGCCGGACACCGTCATGAACGACAAGGCCGTCATCGACGCCTATCTCGGCAGCCACCAGGACGTCGACCTCGGCGTGGTGACCGGCCGCGTCGAGGGGAAGATGAACACCGAGGCGATCCAGCTGGTGGAAGAGATCAAAGAGGCCGAGGAGTCCGCCGTGCACGAGGCCGAAGAGGAGCAGAAATGACCGCCGACCCCGCCGCCTCCCCCACCCCGCCGGCCGCCGCCTCGACGGCGGCGGAGGACCTGGTCGTCAACGTCAAGGACCTCTATGCGGGCTATCTCCCCGGCATCAACATCATCAACGGTGCGAACCTGACCGCCCGCAAGGGCGAGCTGATCGGCATCATCGGTCCGAACGGCGCCGGGAAGTCGACTCTCCTCAAGGCGATCTTCGGCATGGTGAAGGTGCGCGAGGGCGAGATCACCGTCGACGGCAAGAGCGTCGTCGGGCTGAAGTCCGACAAGCTCGTCGCCCGGGGGATCGGTTTCGTGCCGCAGAACAACAACGTGTTCCCCTCGCTCTCCATCGAGGAGAACCTGCAGATGGGGCTGTACCAGAAGCCCAAGGCGTATGCCGAGCGCCTCGAGTTCGTCACGGGCATCTTCGCCGAGCTCGGCAAGCGCCTGAAGCAGCGCGCGGGGTCGCTCTCGGGCGGCGAGCGCCAGATGGTGGCGATGTCGCGCGCCCTGATGATGGACCCCTCCGTGCTGCTCCTCGACGAGCCCTCCGCGGGACTGTCCCCCGTGCGTCAGGACGATGCGTTCATCCGTGTCTCCGACATCAACAAGGCCGGCGTCACCACGATCATGGTCGAGCAGAACGCCCGCCGGTGCCTGCAGATCTGCGATCGCGGGTACGTCCTCGACCAGGGTCGTGACGCCTACGAGGGCACCGGCCGCGAGCTGCTGAACGACCCGAAGGTGATCGGTCTCTACCTCGGCACGCTCGGTTCCGAAGAGGACTGACCGCGCACGCACACGCACACGACATAAGAGAGGAGCCCCCGGGATGACTCCCGGGGGCTCCTCTCTTGCTGTGTCAGCGAGACTCAGAGGTCGATGCGGTTGAAGATGTTGTCCGCGTCGAACTCGAAGATGCCGATGGTCGCACCGGTCGGGTCGCCGTTCTCGTCGAACGAGATCGGTCCGGAGTAGCCGTCGTAGTCGGCCACGCCGCCGCCGAGGATGATGTCGGCGCACTCCTCGTAGGTGGTGCAGGTCTCACCGTCGCCGGTGCCACCGGAGACCTCCTGGAGCTTGCCGGCGATGTCGGCGGCATCCGTGGAGTTCGCCGCGAGCGAGGCGAGGGCGAGCAGCACGACGGCGTCGTAGGACTCGTTGGCGTACGCGAACTCGGCGAGGTCGGAGTTGCCTTCGCCGACCCACCACTCGTTGAGGCGCTCCTGGAAGTCCTCCGGGGTGTTCGGGCCGGCGGGCGTGGTGCCCTTGGCGCCCTCCAGGCTCGCACCCTCGGGCCAGTCCTCGGACTCGCCGAACTGGGCGAGGTTGCCGTCGACGAAGTAGAGGTCCTCACCGGGGAAGCCGGCGTTGATCAGCGCGGGAGCGATCGTGTAGACCTCGTCGAAGGTGATGAGGACGATCGCCTCGGGGTCCTCGGCGAGGACGGCCGAGATCTGCGCGTCGAACGTGGTGTCACCGGCGTTGAACGACTCGGAGGCGACGACCGTGCCGCCGGCGGCGGTGAACGCGTCGGTGAAGAACTGGTTGAGGCCGGTTCCGTACGAGTCGTTGAGGTAGATCGTCGCGACGTTCTGGCGGCCGTCTTCGGCGACCAGGTTGCCGAGGACCTCACCCTGGAGCACGTCCGAGGGGGCGGTGCGCCAGTACAGGCCGTTGTCGTCCCACGTGGTGAACTCGGCCGAGGTGTTCGCCGGCGAGAAGGTGATGACGCCCGCGGCGACGTGGTCGTCCAGGAACAGCTTGGTCACACCGGAGGATGCCGCACCGATGGCCGCGGTCACGCCCTCGGAGATGAGGCGCGGGCTCGTGGTCTGCCAGGCGTTGTTCGCCGCGTCACCCGAGTCGCCCCAGACGATGTCGTCGATGGTGAGGCCGGTGGTCTCGGAGTACGCGTTGACGTCGGCGGCGGCGAGGCCGACACCCGCCTCCTCGGGCGGGCCGAGGAAGGCCAGCGCACCGGTCTGCGGGAGGATCGTGCCGATCTTGAGGGTGAGGTCGCGCGTGTCGACGGGCTCGCCGGTGGCTCCGCCGCCCGAGTCGCCACCGGCGCAGCCGGCGAGGACGAGGGCGCTGGCGCCGGCGAGCGCGATGCCGCCGAAGGCTGCCTTGCGCGAGCGGGTGAAGACGCTCATCTTGCTCCTTGTGGGTTGTGATCGCGGGAACGGCTCGGGCGCCGACCCAGTGCCCTAAACCTAGTGCGGGGCCCGCGTCGGGAATGTTGCCATTCGTTAACGATGTGTAACGCGCCCGAAGAGCGGCCGCGCGAGCCGAGATTGTGCAGATCGCTCGATTCCCGGCCGCGATACCCAGGCGGGGTATACGATGAGATGTCGTACCCCCCTCCCGTATTCCTCACGAAGGAGTCGAACGATGTCCCAGGCCTCGACCTATCAGGTGACCGGCATGACCTGCGGCCACTGCGAAGCGGCCGTCCGCACCGAGGTGACGAAGATCGACGGTGTGCGCGACGTGGCCGTCGACGCCGGCACCGGCGTCCTCGCGATCACGAGCGACGCACCCCTGACCGACGACGACGTCCTCGCCGCCGTGGACGAGGCCGGCTACGAAGCGGTCCGCGCCTCGTGAGCGTCCTCCCGCCCGACAGCCTGACCGAGCCGCGCGCCCGGATCGGGCTGGAGATCGGCGGGATGACATGCGCCTCCTGCGCCGCGCGGATCGAGAAGCGCCTGAACCGGATGCCGGGGGTCTCGGCATCCGTCAACTTCGCCACCGAGCGCGCCGTCGTCACGGCCCCGGTCGATCTCGATCCGGCCGACCTCGTCGCGGAGGTCGGCCGGACCGGGTACTCCGCCGCGCTTCCCGCCGCCCCCGGCGACGCCGGCGCACCCGCGCAAGCCGTGTCCGATGCGGATGCCGGAGCGGACGGAGGTCCGCGCGAGGGCGCCGAGCTCCGCGCGCTCCGACAGCGCCTCCTCGGCGCCGTCGTCCTGTCTGTGCCGGTGATCGTGCTCGCGATGGTGCCCGCGTTGCAGTTCACGTACTGGCAGTGGGCGAGTCTCGCCTTGGCTGCCCCCGTGGTGGTGTGGGGCGCGTGGCCGTTCCATCGGGCGGCCACCATCAATCTGCGCCACGGTGCCGCGACCATGGACACCCTCATCTCGATGGGCGTGACGGCGGCGTTCCTGTGGTCGCTCTACGCCCTCTTCCTCGGACACGCGGGGATGCCGGGAATGACCCACGCCTTCGAATGGACCGTCCAGCCCAGCGACGGTGCCGGCGACATCTACCTCGAGGTCGCCGCAGGCGTCACCACCTTCGTCCTGGCCGGCCGCTACATCGAGATGCGCGCCAAACGCCGGGCGGGTGCCGCGCTTCGCGCGCTCCTCGACCTCGGCGCGAAGGACGCCGCGGTCCTCCGCCCGGATGCCGAGGGCGTCCTGGTCGAGTCCCGCATCCCGATCGCGGCGCTCACCGTCGGCGACCGCTTCATCGTGCGCCCCGGCGAGAAGGTCGCCACCGACGGAGTCGTGGAGGCGGGCACCTCTGCGCTCGACGTCTCCATGGTCACCGGCGAGTCAATCCCCCGCGATGTCGCGCCGGGCGACGCCGTCGTCGGCGCGACGGTGAACACCGCCGGCCGCCTCGTCGTGCGCGCCACCCGGGTGGGCGCCGACACCCAGCTCGCCCAGATGGCGCGGCTCGTCGACGAGGCCCAGTCCGGCAAGGCCCGCATCCAGCGCCTCGCCGACCGGATCTCGGGCGTCTTCGTTCCGATCGTGCTGGTGCTCTCCGCCCTCACCCTGACCACCTGGCTCGTGCTCGGCGCCCCCGCGTCGTTCGCCTTCACCGCCGCGGTGACGGTGCTGATCATCGCGTGCCCGTGCGCACTGGGTCTCGCGACCCCGATCGCACTCCTCGTCGGCACGGGCCGCGGCGCGCGGCTCGGCATCCTGATCAAGGGTCCAGAGGTGCTCGAGTCCACGCGACGCGTGGACACCGTGGTGCTCGACAAGACCGGGACGGTGACCACCGGACGGATGTCGGTCACCGAGGTCCGCGCCTTCTCCCCCGCCGCCGAGACCGACCTCCTCCGTGCCGCCGCGGCGCTCGAGGACGCCTCGGAGCACCCGATCGCGCGTGCGATCGCCGCGGCCGCCCCCGGGGAGGCTCCTCTTCCGGCGGCCGAGGCGTTCCAGAACGTCCCGGGGCTCGGCGTCTCGGGGCAGGTCGAGGGCCGGACGGTGCTCGTCGGACGCGCCGCTCTGCTGCGCGAGTGGGCCGTCGCCGTGCCGGACGACCTCCTGGCCGCGCAGACGTCGGCCGAGACCGCGGGACGGACGGCCGTGCTGGTCGCCCTCGAGGGGGTCGCGGCCGGGCTGATCGTCGTCGCAGACACGCCGAAGCCCGACGCGCGTCAGGCCGTCGCCGACCTCCGCGCCCTCGGGCTCACCCCGATCCTCCTCACCGGCGACAACGCCGGGGCGGCCCACGCGGTGGCCCGCGAGGTCGGGATCGACGAGGTCGTCTCCGACGTCCTCCCCGCCGACAAAGTCGACGTGGTCCGGAAGCTCCAGGCGTCCGGCCGCGTCGTGGCGATGGTCGGCGACGGCGTGAACGACGCCGCCGCCCTCGCGCAGGCCGACCTCGGCATCGCGATGGGGACGGGAACGGATGCCGCGATCGAGGCGTCCGACCTGACGCTCGTCCGCGGCGATCTGCGCAGCGCCGCCGACGCCATCCGCCTCTCGCGCGCCACGCTCCGCACCATCAAGACGAATCTCTTCTGGGCCTTCGCCTACAACGTCGCCGCCCTGCCGCTGGCGGCTCTGGGATTGTTGAATCCGATGATCGCCGGGGCCGCCATGGCGCTGTCCTCGACGTTCGTCGTCGCGAACAGCGCACGCCTCCGCTCGTTCCGGGCACTGTCCGCGACGCCGCGCTCCGCCACCCCCTCGCCCGCGCCGATGAAGGAGTCCTCGTGACCGACACCCTCGACACCACGCACGACCACGCCCACCACGGGTACATCACCGATAAGGAGAAGTACCTCGCGCGCCTCAAGCGCATCGAGGGGCAGGCGCGGGGCGTCCACCGCATGGTGGACGAGGAGAAGTACTGCATCGACATCCTGACCCAGATCAGCGCGCTCACGAGCGCGCTCGAAGCGGTCGCCGTCGGGCTGCTCGAGGACCACCTGCGCCACTGCGTCGTCGACGCCGCGCGGCTGGGTGGCCCCGAGGCCGACGAGAAGATCACCGAGGCGACGCAGGCGATCGCGCGCCTCGTCCGCTGAGGGCCCTGGGGAGGGGCCGATCAGGTCAGCTCGGCGACATCCGGGACTCCTCGTCGTCGCGCGTTCACGAGCGAATCGACGGTGAGGACGGCGAGCGCGACCCAGACCAGGGCGAATCCGATCCACCGCTCCACCGGCATCGGCTCCTGCAGGATCCAGACGCCGATGAGGAACTGCAGGATCGGCGCGACGAACTGCAGCAGCCCGATGACGGTGAGCGGGACGCGTCGCGCGCCGGCGGCGAAGAAGAGCAGCGGCACCGCGGTGACGGCACCGACGCCGACCAGGAGCACGGTGTGCAGGGTCCCGGCGGTGCCGAGGGTGAGCCCGGTCGTCATGCCGACGACGGTGAGGAGGACCACGGCCACGGGCGTCAGCCACGCCGATTCGAGCGTGAGACCGCTGACGGCGTCCACTGTCGGGCCGACCCGCTTCTTCACGAGGCCGTAGAGGCTGAAGCTCGCCGCGAGGGTCAGCGCGATCCAGGGGAAGCTGCCGTAGCCGACGATGATCACGATCACCGCGACGGCGGCGAGGCCGATCGCGATCCACTGCGTGATCCGCAGCCGCTCGTGGAGGACCAGGACGCCGAGGAGGACGGTCGCGATCGGGTTGATGAAGTAGCCGAGGCTCGTCTCGATCACGTGCCCGGTAAGGGCACCGTAGATGAAGACCTGCCAGTTGATGTAGATGAGCCCGCCCGCGAGCGCCGTGAGTCCGAGGATCCTCGGCTGCCGCACGACGCGCGCCAGGCGCCCCCACGAGCGCGTCACCGACAGCAGCAGCACGCAGAAGACGAGGGAGAAGACGATCCGCCACGCGACGAGCTCCCACGGCCCGGTGGGTTCGAGCAGGACGAAGTAGAGCGGGAGGAATCCCCACAGCAGGTACGCGCTGAAGGCGTAGATCCCGCCGACGGTGCGTTCGCGCGGGGTGTCGTTCGGGGCGGCGTCCCGCACGCCGGGCAGAGCCGATTCCGCGTTCACCGGATCAGCCTAGGCGCTGCGACGCTCACGCCGAGCCGCTCCACGGCGCCGGGACGATCACCCACAGCGCGACCGCCGGCTCACCGCCCTCGACGCGCCACGTGTGCGGCTCGCGCCCCGGGAAGGTGAGGGCGTCGCCGGCGGTCATCGTGATCGTGCGGTCGGTGAAGCGGACGCTGACGGTCCCCGATACGACGTGCAGGGTCTCGACCTCGCAGCTGATCGTGTAGAGGTCCGCGCCACCGTGCGCGTCGGGCGCCAGGTCGGAGCGCAGCAGCTGCACCCGCTGCTCCCCGCGCGGCGACAACAGGCGCTCGTCGGCGTTCACCCCGCCGAGATTGATCCGCGGCGCATCCGCGAGCGTGACGTGCTGGACGTCGGGCGCGGCGAAGAGAGCGCCGACCGGCAGGGAGAGCACCTGGCAGAGCTGGACGAGGGTCGCGACGCTCGGCGAGGTCTCGTCCCGCTCGACGCGGCTGAGGAACCCCTTGCTGAGCCCGGTGGTCTGCGCGACCTGCGCGAGGGACATCCCCTGCGCGGTCCGCGCCGCGCGGAGCTTCGCGCCGATGGGGGTCTGCGCCGCGTCGGCGGCGGGGTGGATGGCGCGCACGGAACTCCTGAACGGGTTGACGGCGGTGGCGCACCGCGCGTACGGTGATCGCGACAGTTGACCATAGAGTATCGAAGGTTGCCAAATATGCAACACCCCTCCGCGTCGGACTCGTCCCCCGCTCCGATCGGCCCGGTGGACGCCAGCGTCGTGCCCCGGTTCGCCGGGATCGCCACCTTCGCGCGCCTGCCCCGGATCGAGGACATCGCGCACGCCGACATCGCCGTCGTCGGCGTCCCCTTCGACAGCGGCGTGAGCTACCGCCCGGGTGCCCGCTTCGGTCCGGCGCACGTCCGCGAGGCCTCGCGCCTCCTCCGCCCCTACAACCCGGCGCAGGATGTCTTCCCCTTCGGCAGCCAGCAGGTCGCGGACGCCGGCGACATCGCCGCGAACCCGTTCGACATCACCGAAGCCGTCGCCGCCGTCGAGGCCGGTGCCCGCGCGCTCCGCACCCGCGCCGACCGCCTTGTGACCATCGGCGGCGACCACACGATCGCACTACCCCTCCTTCGGGCCGTCCACGCCGAGCACGGCCCGGTCGCCGTCCTCCACTTCGACGCGCACCTGGACACGTGGGACACGTACTTCGGCGCTCCGACGACGCACGGCACGCCCTTCCGCCGCGCATCGGAGGAAGGGCTCATCGACATGACGGCCAGCATGCACGTCGGCATCCGCGGTCCGCTGTACTCCAAGGGCGACCTGGAGGACGACGCGCGCCTCGGCTTCGCGGTGGTGACCTGCGAAGACGTCGAGGAACGGGGCCTGGACGCCGCGATCGCGCGCATCCGCGCCCGCATCGGCGACGCCCCCCTGTACATCTCGATCGACATCGACGTCCTCGACCCCGCACATGCCCCCGGCACCGGCACCCCCGAAGCCGGCGGACTCACCAGCCGCGAGCTGCTGCGGATGATCCGCGCCCTCAGCGACCGGCGGATCGTCGGCGCCGACGTCGTGGAGGTCGCGCCCGCGTACGACCACGCGCAGCTGACCGCCGTGGCGGCGAGCCACGTCGTCTACGAGCTGCTGAGCGCCATGGCCCCCCGCGGGGGTGCGCGATGACCGCGGCGGCACTTCCGGTCCCGGCCGAGGACGACGTGCGCGCGGCGGCGGAGGCCGTCGTCCGCGCGTTCGCCGCCAACGACGGCGACACCTACTTCTCGCTGTTCAGCGAGGATGCCACGTTCGTCTTCCACACCGAACCCGCCCGGCTCGACATCCGCTCGGCGTACGAGGAGCTGTGGCGCGCCTGGATCGCGGAGGGCTGGCGGGTCGCGTCCTGCCGCTCGAGCGACGCCCGCGTGCAGACCTTCCCCGGCGGTGCGGTCTTCACCCACACGGTCCACACCACCGTCGACACCGCCGAGGGGCCGGAGTCCTCGATCGAACGGGAGACCATCGTCTTCCGGACGACGGATGCCGGCCCCCTCGTCGCCGTCCACGAACACCTCTCCGCCCAGCCCTGACCTCTCGCCGACCCGACCCGAACCCTGAGGAGCCCCGAAGATGTCGCTCTACTCCCGACTGGAGACCCGCCTCCAGAGCAACGCCGATGATGCCGGCCCGGTGAAGGGGACCTCCTCCACCGGCCGGATCCTGATGATCTGGCTCGCCGCGAACCTCGTGGTGACGACGCTCCTCACCGGCACCCTGTTCGTGCCCGACGTGTCGTATCCGCTGGTCATCGGACTCATCGTCGCCGGCACCGTGCTCGGCGCCGGCGTCCTGGTGACCATCGGCGCGATCGGCACCCGCACGGGGCTTCCGACCATGGCCCTGACACGCGGGCCGTTCGGCATCCGCGGGAGCCTCCTCGCGGTCGCCGCGAACGTCGTCATCCTCATGGGGTGGAGCTGGGTGCAGGCGATGCTCGCCGGCATCGCCCTCAACTTCCTCGTCGCGACCCTCACGGGTTTCTCGAGCCCCGTCCTGTTCGCGGTGCTCTGCCAGACGATCGTGGTGATCCTCGCGATCTTCGGCCACGCCGGTGTCGCCCGCGTGGAGCCGTGGTTCGCCGCAGCGATCCTCGCACTGGCGGCCTACATCTTCGTCGTGGTCTTCACCGCGTACGCCCCGGCGGACTTCGCCTCCCTCGCCGCCCCGACGGAGCCGTTCTACACGCCGGGTCTCGCCTTCGACGTCGTGCTGGCGACCGCGATCTCGTGGACGGTGCTCTCGGCCGACTTCAACCGCTTCGCCCGCTCTCCGCGCCGCGGGGTCATCGGCTCGGGGATCGGCTACACCCTGTCCACCGTGATCGCGATGACGCTCGGCGCGACCGCGATCGGCTACGTCGCCCTGCAAGGACTGGAGGTCATCCCCTTCGACCCGGTGACGATCATCGAGCCCTTCGGCGCGCCGCTGGCGGTCGCGATCTTCCTGTCGGTGATGGCCACGAACACGATGGTCGTCTACGGAATGGTCACGAGCGTCGTCAACGCCCTGCCGGGAAAGCGGGTCCGCTTCCTTCCGACCGCGCTCGTGCTCGGAGTCATCTCGGTGATCGGAGCGACCTTCTTCGGCCTCCTCGACCAGTTCACGACCTTCCTCGTGACGATCAGCGCGCTGTTCGCGCCGGTGTTCGCGATCATGATCGTCGACTACTACGTGATCCGGCGCGGCCGCTACGGCGCGGACATCCTCTCCGCCCGCGGCGGGTCGTTCTGGTACACCGGCGGCGTGAACGTCTGGGCCGTCCTGTCGTGGGTCGTGGGCGCGACCTCGGCCTACGTCTGGGCGTACGTGTGGCCGCTGCCCTTCGGCGCGACCGTGCCCGCGTTCCTCCTCACCTTCGTCGTCTACCTGCTCGTCTCGCTCCCCCGCCGGTCGGCTGAGCCGTTCGGGCCGGCCGTCCACCTCGCGGATGCCGTCGACGAGGCGTCGGGACCGGAGCCGGAGCCGGGGCCGCGACGGGCGGCGAAGCGTGCGTGACCTGTCGCACCCGGTCCGCGGGGGGATGACGGTCTACCCGGGCGACCCCGCGGTGTCCTCGGAGGAGGCGCTGACGCTGTCGCGCGACGGGGTCGCGGTGACGTCGTGGCACCTGGGCTCGCACACGGGGACGCACGTGGACGCGCCGGCGCACACCGTCGCCGGTGGCCGCACCATGGCGGAGGTGGCGCTGGACGAGCTCGTCGGCGACGCGATCGTCCTGCGGGCGCCCGGACTCCGTGAGGGGCAGCGCTACGGGCGGGCGGAGCTGGAGGCCGCGGAGCCGCTGCCCGCCGGCGTGCCGCCGATCGTGATCATCGACACCGGCTGGGCGGCCCACTTCGCCGGCGACGCCGCGGTGCGGCATCCGTTCCTGGATCCGGATGCCGCACGGGAGCTGCGGGCGCGCGGCATGCGGGTCCTCGCCGTCGACACCCTGAGCCCCGACCCGACGGAGCCGGCGGCGGACGCGTTCCCGGTGCACGAGGTCGTGCTGGGCGCGGACGGGTTGATCGTGGAGAACGTCTGCGGTCTGGAGGGACTGCCGCGGCTCGTGCGCGTCGGGTTCTTCCCGCTGCGGATCGACGGCGACGGCGCGCCCGTCCGCGCGGTCGCCTTCCTCCCCTGACGCGCGTCCTCGGGCCGTTCAGTGGCGCCTTCGCGTGGGTGCGAAGCGTCGGGACCCGCACGAAGGCGCCACTGAACGCGGCGGCGACGCACGAAAGAGGGCCGGATGCCGAAGCATCCGACCCTCTCTGCGAGAAACGCGAAGAACGCGGATCAGCGGACGACGACCGCCAGGACGTCGCGCGCCGACAGGACGAGGAACTCGTCCGCACCGAACTTGACCTCGGTGCCGCCGTACTTGCTGTAGATCACGCGGTCGCCGACGGCGACGTCGAGCGGGACGCGGTTGCCGTTGTCGTCGATGCGACCGGGGCCCACCGCGACGACCTCGCCCTCCTGGGGCTTCTCCTTCGCGGTGTCGGGAATGACCAGACCGCTGGACGTGGTCTGCTCGGCCTCGACCTGCTTGATGACGATGCGGTCCTCGAGCGGCTTGATGGAAACCGACACGGGTCTACCTCTGCTTTCCTGTGAGACTCAAGACTCGTTAGCAACCTCACGGTGAGAGTGCTAACGCAAGTGTAGGCAAAGCGTTGGCACTCATGCAACGTGAGTGCCAACCTCGTGGCGTCGGATGTCGCGATCCGCCCGTCGGCGATGTATCAGGCCCGGCGCCCCCGCCTCCTCGATCACGAGGGTCTCCCTCTCACATGTCGATCGGTGACGCAAGATGCCGATCGGGCCTCGCGCGGACGGGGCAGGCGTGGTAGACAGTTCCCGGGGGAGGCCGACGCCGAATCGTCATGGGGGACGAAATGCCGAGGCCCTACATATTGGCTGTCGACGCGGGCACAAGCCGCACCGCAGCCGCTATATCGCACACAACAGAAGATGAGGGGAAACCGCAGGTACACATCCTGCCTCTGGGGAGGCATGCTGATGCGGCACCGAGTTCGATCTACGTCTCCGCCGGGGACGTACTCTTCGGCGATGCCGCGGAGCGCAGAGGGCTGGTACAGCCGGAACGTCTCGTCCGCGAGGTCAAGCGCCGCGTGGGCGACGAGGTGCCGATCAATGTCGGCGGGCGCACGTTCGGGCCCGAAGACCTGCTCGCCCTCCTCGTCGACTGGGTGTCGACAGTGGCGACGGAGCGCTTCGGGCGTCTGCCGTCGTCGGTGGTCGTGACCGTCCCGGTCGCCTGGGGCACGTACCGCACCGACCTCATCCGCGCCGCCCTCGTGCGCGCCGGCATCGGCCAGGTCGAGATCATCGCCGAGCCGGTCGCCGCCGCACGCCACTACGAGGCGACCAATCCGCTGGCGCCCGGGTCGACGCTCGCCGTCTACGACTTCGGCGGCGGCACCTTCGACGCCGTCCTGCTCCGCAAGACCGCGTCAGGTGCGTTGACGATCATCGGCTCGCCGACCGGCATCGAAGACCTCGGCGGCGCCGACTTCGACGATGCGGTCCTCCGTCACGTCCTCGACGCCGCTCGCCTGGACGTCGCCACGCTCCTCGGCGACGCCGACGCGCGGGTCGCCCTCGCGGGGCTCCGGCGCGAATGCGTCGAGGCCAAGGAGGCGCTCTCCTTCGACTCCGAGGCCACGGTCCCCGTGCTCCTCGGCGGCACCTCGACCGCCGTCCGCCTGACGCGCGACGAGTTCGAGGCGATGATCGAGAACGACATCGAGCGCACCATCGAGGTGCTCGGCGACGCGATGGAAGCCGCCGCGGTGGAGGCATCCGATCTCGACGCGATCCTCCTCACCGGCGGGTCCTCCCGGATCCCCCGCGTGGCACAGCTGCTGTCGGAGCGGTTCGACCGGCCGATCGCCGTCGACACCGACCCGAAGGCGGTCATCGCCCTCGGCGCCGCCCTGGAGGCCGCCGACGCGGCGATCGTCTCCGCAGCGGATGCCGCGGCCGAGGCCGAAGCCTCCGAGGCCGCGGCCGCCGCTGCCGCGGAGGACGAGGCACCGCCGTCGCGCCCGCGCCGCCCGTGGCTCCGCCGCGTGCCCGCCGCCGCCTACGTCTCCGGTGGCGCGGTCGCCCTCGCGGCAGTGGTCGCCGTCAGCGGCGCCGCTGCGGTGTACGCCCCGGAGGTCTTCGGCGGCGACGCGCAGCTCGCGAGCGAGAACGGGCTCGACCGCGGCGGGTACAGCATCGGCGCGCCGCTCCCCACGAGCGACGCCCTCGCCGCTCCGCTGCGCATCGACGGCGCGCTCTTCACGGGCGGCACGACGACGGATGCCGAGAAGAAGGCCGAGGCGGCGAAGCCCGTCGAGAAGGTCGAGGTTCCGGCGCCGCTCGCCCCGGTCGTCGAGTCGCCGTTCCGGCGGATCGACCCGCCTCGGGAGCGCGCGAACCCGCGCGCGACGCCCTTCCAGGGTCGCGGCGTGACGCCGAGCGCCGCTCCCCGCGGCGGCTCGTCGTCATCGCCGTCGAAGAGCCCGTCCTCGCAGCCGACGAAGAAGCCGTCGGCCTCGGCGTCTCCGAAACCGAGCACGTCCGCCTCGCCGAAGCCGAGCACGGGACCGACGACGCCCGCACCCGGCCCCAGCACACCCGCACCGACGACGAACCCGGACCCGACGAACGAGCCGGACCCGACGACGAACCCGGACCCGACCAACGAGCCGGAGCCCACGACGAACCCGGAACCCACCACGGACCCTCAGCCGACGACGGACCCTCAGCCTGAGCCGCCCGCGCCGAGCGACCCGCCGCCTCCGGCGCCCGAGCCCGAGCCCCAGCCGACGTCGGAGCCCACCTCCGAGCCGTCGGGCACACCCGACGCCACGCCCGGCGCCGAGTAAGGGACGGACGATGAGCATCACTCTCCACTCGCGCTCCGTCGCGCCCGCGACCGTCACTCCGCTCCCTCGCCTCGTACGCCACCAGATCGACGATCTCCTGGCCGACGCCGATCAGGCCCCGGTCCGGGCCCTCATCCTCGGGCCCGCCGGGTCCGGGCGCTCGTCGCTCGTGCGGTCGCTCGCGACCGCCCTCCGCGGGGACGGCATCGGTGTCGTCGATCTGAGTACAGCCGGACCGCTCGCGGCGCTGGCGGCGGAGACCGTCCTGATCATCGACGACGCGCACCTCCTCGACGATGCGACCCTGCAGTCCGTGCGCGCCCGGGCGGCGCGAACGGATGCCGCGCTGATCGTCGCGGTGCGCCCTGACCCGACCCGATCCGAGCTCGCGGCCCTGACGCAGGAGCTCGAACGCTCGCACCCGCCCCTCATCCTCGGAACCATCCGCGTGGAGGACGTGCTCGCCGACCCCGCGACCGCGCACCTCGCCCGTGCCTGCGCGCAGGCGATGGTCGACCGGGCGGGCGGGCTCGCGTGGCTCGTGTCCACCTCGCTCGCCCTGCACGACGACGACTGCGCCGGCCCCGCGGGCCACCACGCCATCGACGAGGCCCTCGCCGACGCGATCGCGCACCGGACGGCATCCCTCGACGACGACCTGCGCGGGTACATCGAGGCGGCATGCTTCGCCGACGCGCCCCTGGGCGGCGACGAGCTCATCGACCGTGGCCACGCGGCGGGACTCCTGCGCCGGAACGGCACGCCCCCGCCGACGGTGAAGGCCGCCGTCTGCGCGAACGCCCCCGCCGAGCGCGTGCTCGCCGGGTGGCACGGCGATGCCGCCGACGGCGAGATGGGAGAGGCTCTGATCGGACTCGGCGACGAACGTGTCGCCTCGTTCCTCCTCGACCGTGCGACGGCGACGCTGCCGGTGGATCCCCAGCGGGCCATCGGGCTCTTCCACGACGCGCAGGCCGCGCATGCCTCGCGGGCGGCGACGACCCGCGGCATCCTCGTCGCCCACCACCTCCTCGGTGATCTCGACGTGGTGAGCGCGGGCCTGGATGCCGCGCTCGTCGACCCCGACGAGCAGGTCACCGATCTGGCTGCCGCGCATTGGATGGCCCGGGGCATGGCGGCGCAGGCCGATGCCACCTACCGAACGCGTCCTCCACGCTCGTTCAGCGGTCGGGTCCAGGCCGCTCTCGCCGCCCTCGCCCTGGGCGACCGGACGCCGCTGGACGCTCTCGTCGCCGAGCAGGCCCCCGCCTCGCTCTCCACCGCCGACACCGCCGCTCAGCTCCTGCTGCGCGGTCTCGTCGCCACGCTCGGCGCCACCCCGGCGACCGCTCTCGGTGACCTCGCGCGCGCCTCCGACCTGTGCACCGCAGCGGGATGCGGACAGTTCCTGCCCGAGCTCCCCGCCGTCATCGCGGCGCAGTGCGCGATCAACGTCGGCGAGCTCGACGTCGCGCGCTCGGTCCTCGCGGACGCGCTCCGCGGCGGGCAGGGCGGCATCGCCGGTCGCGACCGTCTGCGCCTGTGGTCGGCCTGGGTGGCGCTCCAGCGCGAGCGGGCGCACGACGCCGAGGCGTTCCTCGCCGACGCCGTCGGGTCGACCCGCCCGCTCGACCCGCGAGACCGCCTCCTGGCTGACGCACTGCGTCTGGCGACGGCGCGTCGGTACGGTGACGCCACCGACCTCACCATCGCGTGGAACGCCGCTCGTGACGATCTGCTGCGCACCTCGTTCGACCTGTTCAGCCTGCTGCCGCTCACGGAGTTCGTCGTCGCGTCCGCGCGAGTGAAGGACCCTGCTCGGGTGGAAGGCTTCTTCACCGAAGCGGACGCTCTCGTCGAAGGGCTCGGAGCACCCATCGGCTGGGGCGTGCACCTGCACTGGGCGGGCATTCAGCGCGGCATCCTCTCCAGCAAGCCCGAGGATCTCCCGCCGCACGCGCGTGTGCTGGTCGCGGCCGCGGCGCAGAACCGCATCGCAGCGATGATGGCACACGCCGGACGGGTCTGGATCGCCGTCCTCGCCGGCCAGGTGGATGCCGATGCCGTGGAGTCGGCGGCGATGGGGTTGGCGTCCGTCGGACTGGCGTGGGACGGGGCGCGGATGGCAGGCCACGGTGCGCGCCGCACCGACGACAAGCGGATCGCCGCCCGCCTGCTCGCCTGCGCCCGTCAGCTGCACCCGCGCGAGGAGCAGGGCCCCGTCGACGCCGGTTCGACCGCGACAGCGGCGGCGAGCACCGCCGCGGAGCCGAACGGACCGCTGTCGCCGCGTGAGCGCGAGGTCGCGGAGCTGGTGCTGCAGGGCAAGACCTACACCGAGATCGGCGCGACGATCTTCATCTCGCCCCGGACCGCGGAGCACCACATCGCGCGCATCCGCCGGCGGCTCGGTGCCACCTCCAGGTCGGACCTCCTCGCCAAGCTCCGCGCGGCCCTTGCGGGAGAGGATGCGTCCGGCGCACCCTACCCGGCAGGTGATGAATCCGACACCCGTTCCCCTGCAATCCCGCGGATTCCGGGATCCCCCTCTCCCGACCCCCTAGTGGGCGAGGACGGACAAGGGGGCATCCACCGACGCGGTGAGAGCCGCACCAGTCTTACTGTCTAAATCAGACCGATATCTAAGGAGCCAACCATGAGTATGACGCTCGCGACAGTGGCAGACGCCCTGATCGAGTTCATCCTCAGCCTGCTGCGCGATCCCGCGCTGTCGGATGAGTTCGATGAAGATCCCCAGGCGACGCTGGCCAGTAACGGTCTGAGTGGTGTGACGGCGGAGGACGTCTGCGCGGTCGCGCCGATCATCGCCGACCGGCCGCAGGTCGCGCCGAAGCCGGCACCCGACCACCCGATGCCGACCCCCCCGAAGCCTCCGGGACCGCCGGAGCCGCCGGCTGTGCACGAGATCATCAACATCAAGAACAACCTCACGTGGATCGACGACCGTGACACGATCGTCGACCAGTCGGTCAACCAGAACATCTGGGCGGGCGGTGACGTCACGCAGGTGTTCGACAACGAGGCCATCGTCGCCTCCGGCGACGAGGCGATCGCCGCAGGCGACGACGTCGATGCCTCGACGAACCTCGATGCGTCGACCAACATCGGCAACGGCGCGGAAGGCGATGTCAACGTCGGCAACGACACCGACACCACCACGATCGAGGACTCGTTCAACGACGAGTCCGACAACTCGACGAACACCGAGAACAACGCGGACGTCGACGTCAACGAATCGTTCAACGAGAGCACCGAGACGAACACGACCGAGGGCTCGAACAACGAGACCACGGTCGTCGACACCACGGTCAACTCGGCCGAGACGACCGTCTCGGTGGACAATTCCAGCCAGGTCGCGGTCGTCGCCGAGAGCGACATCTCCACGGAGAGCGACGCCGCCGTCTTCGAGACGGACGACAGCGCCATGACCCAGGAGTACGTCGCGGATGACGAGTTCTGACGTCACGGGACCCCGCGACAGCCCCGCGAAAGCGTCAGGCGCCCCCGAACCCGCCGAGAGCACGGACATCGTGCGCTCGGCGGGTTCGCCCGCGCCGGCGCCTGTGGTGAAGGTGACTCCGGCGCGACCCCCGTTCGCGGCACAGACGCGCGACGCTCCGCTGCGCCCGGCTCTCTACAACAAAGAGGGGATGCCGGTCCTCGTCCGGCTCCCTCCCCCCGCCTCCGTCCGGCTGGCGATGGTCTGCTGGGTGCTGAGCCTCATCGCGGGCGCCGCCGGGGCCGCGTACCTCTTCATCATCCGCATCCCGCAGCTCCCTGAGATCGCGGACGTGTTCCGCGAGGTCGAACCCGACCGCGCGGACGAGACGTACGAGATGGCGGCCGACATCGTCTTCTGGAGCATGTTCGGCATCCTGGTGGCCCTCCTGCTCATCCAGATCACGCTGCTGGTCGCGTTCTCGAACCGTCGACCGAAGATGCGCTGGTGGATCTTCGGCAGCACCATCCTCCTGGGCGTCGTCTTCGTCCTCTCGCGCGACATCGTCGCCGTCACCGAGCGCGGTGTGCCGCTCGAGCGGATCCTGCTGATCCAGCTGGCCCTGCTGGTGCTCGGCCTCCTGCTGAGCATCCTGCCCGGTGCCCTACGCTGGACCGCCCGCAAGCACGATGTCCGACGCGGATCGGATCTTTCCGCGAGCGGCGAGTTCTGACGCCACGCCCTCGATGCTCCGGACGACCGTCCGGCATGCCTCAGCCGTGGCGCGGGTCGCCAGGGGCGACTCTCCGAGCGTCCGCCAGCGTGCGAGCAGTTCTTCCACGCGTGCGGTGATGTCAGGCGCGTCGGCTGTCTCCGGCAGCCCGAGTCGCGTCAGCGCCGCAGTGCCCGAGCCGCCGACGATCTGCTCCGCTTCGGCGATGTCGGATGCCGGCAGCACGCCGGTGCTGGTGCGCAGGCCGGCGAGAAGCGTCAGCTCCCGGAGTTCGTGCGTCGCGGCGATCTGCCGCTCGATGCCCGCGAGGAGCTCGGCGTCGCCGTCGCGGCGGCGGGCACGGACGAGCGCATCGAGCCCTGTCAGGACGCCGCGGCTCTTCAGGGCGGCGGCGCGGGCGCGGAACTGCGCGGTGATGAAGCGTTGCACCTCGAGGAGTCCGCTCTGCTGCACCAGGCGCTCGGCGAGGTCGGTGGACGTGGTGGCACCCGCGCGGATGAGGGCCGCCGACAGGCGCACCCCGAACAGCCCGAAGCGCTGCAGGAGGCGCCGGCGGTCGGGCACACTGACGCCGACCTCGTCGGAGCGTCGACAGAATCGATCGACGGAGATCAGGAGCCGCTCGCGGACATCGCGGTCCAGGTCGGCGATCTGGCGGAGGGCGGCGAATTCGCTCTCACGGAGCGTCCTCGCGCCCTCGGCGAGGAGCCCCGCCACCGGAATGACATCGAGGGCGAGCGACTGCAGCTCGCCGTCGCGGCGGTACCGATCGGCGATGCGGGATGCCGAGAGGAGCGAGTCGATGCGTGCGGAGCCGATCTCGTCGGCGCGGGAGAGGACCGCCAGGGCGTTGACGGTCTGCGACGGACCCGCGGCGGTGTCGCGGAACGCCTCGAGGAACCCGAGGTCCTCGGCGTGCACGTGCCGCAGCAGGTAGACGATGGCGTCGGCGACGCTCGGGGCATCCTGAGGGAGGAAGAAGTCCGCGGACCGCTGCGACGTCTGCGACGAGAGCGAGGCGATTCCCGGGGTGTCGATCAGCACCGTCTGCCGCAGATGCTCGGAGGGCCACTCGATGTCGATCCACGCGACCTCGTCCGCTGTCCGCTTGCCGAGATCGAGGCTGAGCCGTCCGTCGACGCGGCGCACCGGCATCCGCACGGGCTCACCCTCGTGCAGGTGCACGGTGATCTTCGGCGTGCGTCCGTACCGGTACCAGGTGATGGTGCGCGTGCACTCCCCCGCGTCGGTGGGGGCGATCTGCTCGCCGATGAGGGCATTGAGGAGCGTGGACTTCCCCGCCTTGACGATGCCGGCGAGCGCGAGCCGCAGGGGTTCGCGCATCCGCTGGTCGTAGGCGTCGAGGATCTCCATCGCGTCGGGATCATCGGCGTAGAGTTCGCGAGCCCGGTCCACCAGCGCCGCGACGTCGGCGATGTCGCTGCGGCTCATGCGCGGTCCCGACCCGCCTCGACCGCCTTGGCGGGCGGGCTGGAGCGCAGCTCCGCGGCGGGCACGTCGCGCGAGCCGGGGACCTCGGCGCGGATCGCCTGGATGCGTTCGATCTGCGCGCGCAATTGACGAACGCGGGCGTCACGGTCGTTCTCGTACATCGCCGCCGCGCGTTTGGCCGCGAGCACCGAATCGGAGAGCGACCGGTGCACCTCCTCGGCGAGGGCGCCGAAGTGGTCGCGCGACGCGCGCTGCACGAACCGCAGGCGGTCCTTCAGCTGCTTGCCGACCTGGAAGACGACGTCTTCGATGTGCCGGCGGACGATGTTCTTCGCCTCCATCTGACGGCGCGCCAGGCGGGAGGACATGTCCTCTTTGTAGGCGCGGCGCCCGACGAGGACACCGGCGAGGAGCGAGAGGGGGTTGAGGAGCGTCAGGCCCACGACGCTCGTGGCGAGACCCACCATCAGAACGCCGCCGTAGGAGCCGCGGACGCCGATGTAGATCTTCTCCGCGGCCGACAGACGGCCCTCATCGAGCCCGCGGATGTCTTCGACGGGATCCAGGACGCCGTCCATCGCGGAGACCTCGATGGCGGGGATTTCAAGCTCGCCGGCGGCGAACTCCTGCGCGACCTGCTCGGCGAGCCACGTGGATCGCTCGTCGGTCCAGACGAAGGTCTCGGAGACGGCGGCGGCGACCCGCTGATCGAGCCACTCGGCGATCTGTTCCCAGATCGGACCGGGATCGCCCTCTTCGATCGAGTTCTCCGCCTCGCGCTGCACCTTGCGGAGGCGATCGCGCAGGTCATGCTCGGTGTCGGAGATCAGGTCGGCGATGCCGTCGCTCAGGGTCACCTGCCAACGGGAGGAACGCCCGCGGAAATCATCCGCACGCTCCTTGGCGTACTCGAGCTGGGCGATGAGGTGCGGCGTCTCCTCCGGGTGGAGGAGGGCGTTCAGCTCGGTGGACAGCGAGAGTGTCAGCTGGTCGACGACCGAGAGCAGGTCATGGGATGCCGCGCGCTGCTGGATGACCTCGGCGCGGCCGACGACGTCACGCCGCAGGTGCGCCACGAGCGCCGGGAATCCGGACTCCTCATTGAGCTCGCGATCCTGGTGGCCCGCGGCGAGGAGCCGGAGGTCGCTCGAGATCGAGAAGAGGGGGATCTTGCCGACCTCGCCGAGGTGGCTGCGATCGATCTGCTCGATCTCCCGCCACTGCGGGTAGACATCGGTCTTGGACAGCACGGCCGCGACGTTCGGGGAGATCCGCATCGCGTGCTTGAGGAACTGCACCTCCGGCTCGGTGTACTCCTGGGAGGCATCCGAGACGAGAAGCACCGCGTGGGCGCCGGAGAGCGCGGCGAGCGTGCTGAGGGATCGGGTGGACTCGAGCCCGCCGACACCAGGGGAATCCACCACGCGGAGGCCGCCTTTGAGGATCTCGCGGGGCAGCGACACCTCCGCGCCCACGACGTGCTGGCCGTCCTTCGGCTCCTGGTGCTCGGCGAGGAAGCGCTGCAGGTCGTCGATGGGCACGGGAACGCGGTCGACGACGACGTCCTCTCCGGACTCGGTCTTCACGACGACGAACGCTTCGGGCTGTTCGCCGTAGCCGACGGCGGTCGGGACGCTCGTGGCGACGTCGTCGTCCACGGCGCAGATCGGGGCGTTGATGAGGGCGTTGACGAGCTTGCTCTTGCCCTGCTTGAACTGGCCGACGACGATCACACGGATGTCGGGGTCGAGCAGGCGCGCCTTGGTGTGGTCGAGACGCTGGGCGAGGTCGCCGCGGCCGATCTGCTCGGAGACGAGCTTCGTGCGCTCGACGATCGAGACCAGGCGGGCGGGGTCGGTGGCGTCGCCCTTCGGGGCGACGACGGGTCCGGGGTTCGATCGCGGGGAAGACGTCACGGCAGCGGCAGGTCCTGATCGGTGTCGGCGGCGGCCGTTCCGGTGTCATCCGCGCCCCAGATGAGGTCGGCGTCGATGTTCCAGTCGTCGGCGTGGATGCCGGCGAGCTCGTCCGCGAAGGGGTCGGTGGTGAAGAGGTCCGACACGAAGGCGTCGGAGAAGGCAGCGTCGGCGCTCGGGACGTCGTCGAACGAGCCGTCGGCGAGCGGGTCGCGCGGGTCGTCGATGTCCATGGCGTCGGTCACTTTCGGGTCGGGGGGAGTCTACGCCGCGGGGGCGGAAGACGGGAGGGGCCCGCTCGGCGAATGGGGGTTCGCCGAGCGGGCCTCTTCGTGCCGGGGAGGGCTCGAATCAGAAGTTGATGTCGTCTCCGGCCAGGGCAGCGTTCACGCTGTTGTCGACGATCTCGGTGACGTCGATGTCGGTGTTCAGCTCCGTGAAGGTCAGGTCCGCGGTGTTGAACGAGTCCATCACGTCGACGTTGGCCTCCCAGGTGTTGAAGGAGTCGTCGATGTCGACGTCGATCGAGTTCAGCGTGTTGACCGAGTTGTCCGAGAAGTCGTTGTACGAACCGACGATGTTCTGGGTCCAGGTCTCGTTGCCCACGTTGACGTCGCCGCCCGCGCCGTTGCCGATGTTGGTCGACTGGTCGAGGTACACCGACGCGTCGACGTCACCGCCGGCTGCGACCGCACCCTCGGCCGATGCGACGACGGCCGACGATGCCGAACCGACCGCCACGTCGCCACCCGCGGCGATGTTGTTGTTGAGCGACTGGTCGACGATCGTCGTGTTGGAGGTGACGTGCGCAGCACCGGTCGCAGCGGCAGCAGCGCCGCCATCGAAGGTGGCACCGGTGTTGTACTGACGCACACCCGCGTTGATCGACTCGTCCGTCCAGGAGTTGTCGGTGTTGTACGAGTCGTCCGTGTTGAACGAGTCCTCGGCGTTCATCGAGTTGTCCGAGTTGTCGGTCCACGAGTTGTCCGACGCGTCGATGTCGACGTCCACGATCGTGTTGATGGAGTTGTCGGAGTTGTCCGAGTTGTCGGAGTTGTCCGAGTTGTCGGAGTTGTCCGAGTTGTCGTTGAACGAGTCCTCGGCGTTGGCCGAGTTGTCGTTGAACGCGTCGTCGATGTCGACGTCGAGGTTGTCCGAGTTGTCGTTGAAGGAGTCCTCGGCGTTGTTCGAGTTGTCCGAGTTGTCCGAGTTGTCGGTCGCCTCGAGGTCGACATCGATCGAGTTGTCCGAGTTGTCCGACGCGTCGGTGTTCACCGAGTTGTCCGAGTTGTCGGTCGCCTCGAGGTCGACGTCGATCGAGTTGTCGGTGTTGCCCGAGTCGGAGACGTTGGTGGAGTTGTCCGAGTTGTCGGTCGCCTCGAGGTCGACGTCGAGAGAGTTGTCGGTGTTGAACGAGTCGTCCGCCGCGGCGACCAGGGAGTCGTCGACGAATCCAATTTCGTTGGCCATGAGAGTGTCCTTTGTTCCCGGGGCCCGGCCCCGACGTGCGGTTGGTAGCTACAAGGTATGACCGGCGCCTCAGCCCCCACATCGGGGATGCCTACGGGGATCGCCCGGGGCGCCCCCGGGGTTTCGGGGTACGGGGTGCGGGGTGGGAGGGGGATCGGGAGTCGTCCGACGAACCGCGGAGCCTAGGGTGGGACGGGTGGACATGGCTGAACTCACCGCCCTGCTGACCCCCGACGGTCTGCGCCTGCTCGACGAGATCCCGGTCATCGAAGCGGCCGACGATGTCACGCGGACCGTGTCGCGGCTGCGGGCCGCCGGACACTCCCCCGACCTGGTATCGGCAGTGGTGGGACAGGCGCGCCTGCGCGCACGGGCCCGCGCGAAGTTCGGCGACTTCGCGTCCCGCATGCTGTTCACGCGCGCGGGGCTGGAGCAGGCCACGCGTCTGCCGATCGCTGCCGGGCACGCCGGACGCTTCCAGGATGCCGGCATCCGTCACGTGTTCGATCTCGGGTGCGGGATCGGCGGCGACGCGCTCGGTCTCGCCGCGCTCGGGATGACGGTCGACGCCGTCGACGCCGACGAGGTCACGGCGGCGATCGCGGCGTACAACCTCGCCCCGTTCGGTGCGGACGTCCGGGTGCGGCACGCGCGGGCCGAGGATGTGGTCGCCGAGTGGGGATCGGAGGCGCCCGCGACGACGGCGGTGTGGCTGGACCCGGCGCGGCGGACCGCGGGGCATTCCGAGACTGCGCGCACCCGCCCGGAGGACTGGTCGCCGTCGCTGGAGTGGGTGTTCGATCTCGCCGCGCGGGTGCCCGCGGGGGTCAAGCTCGGTCCGGGCCTCGACCGCGCGCTGATCCCCGACGACGTCGAGGCGCAGTGGGTGAGTGCGGACGGCGCGACGTTGGAGCTCGTGCTGTGGTCGGGCGCGCTGAAGCGCGACGGCGTGCGGCGGGCGGCGCTCGTGTTCCGCGGCGACGGTGTGCATGAGCTGAGGGCGGCCGGCGACGCGGCGGACGAACCCGCGCGGGACCTGGGGGCGTTCGTGCACGAGCCGGACGGTGCGGTCATCCGCGCCCGCCTGATCGGAGATGTGGCGCGGTCGCTCGAGGCCGGGATGCTCGACCCGCAGATCGCCTACCTCACGTCGGATGCGGCGCTGACGAGTCCGTTCGTGCAGTCGTTCCGGGTGCGGGAGGAGCTGCCGACGGACGTGAAGGCGCTCGCGCGGGCGCTCCGCGAGCGCGGGATCGGGACGCTGGAGATCAAGAAGCGCGGCGTCGACGTCGATCCCGCCGTCCTCCGGACGAAGCTGAAGCTCCGCGGCGACGACGCCGCGACGCTCCTGCTGACCCGGGTCGGCAGCACGCGTCGCGCCATCCTCGCCGACCGCGTCTGACGCTCCGGCCGGCGCCGGGCAGGGGCGCGCCGCGCCGCGCCGCGCCCCGCCGGACGGCCCTCGCGTCGGAAACGCGGGACGACACGCGACGCCGGGGCCTCCACCGAACCCGCGGCGCCGAAATCCCCCGCGTTTTCGACCGGGCGCGGGCCCGCCGCGTGAAACCCCGGGGCGAAATCGACACCCACGCCCCTCCGGGGGCCCCGAAACGCCGAGATCACCCCGGCGTTTCACCGGGACGCTCGGCGCACGTGCGGTCGGACGGCCCTCGCGTCGGAAACGCGGGACGACACGCCACGCCGGGGCCTCCCCCGGGCCCGAGGCGCCGAAACCCCCGCGTTTTCGACCGGGCGCGGGCCCGCCGCGTGAAACCCCGGGGCGAAACCGACACCCACGCCCCTCCGGGGGCCCCGAAACGCCGAAATCACCCCGGCGTTTCACCGGGAGGCCCGGGCGGTCAGTCGAAGAGGTTGGTCTGGGTGGCGGCGAAGTACAGCCACCCGCCGCTGTAGACCAGCGACAGGGCGCCGAGGCCGATCGCCCACCACGCCACGACCGTGCTCTCGAGCGCCCGGCGAAGCGCGAGGAGCCCGGCGACGATCGCGACGAGACCGAGCGGGAAACCGAAGCCGACGAAGAGCGACACGACCAGCC
Source organism: Microbacterium sp. NPDC077184 (assembly GCF_040687055.1). NCBI lineage: Bacteria > Bacillati > Actinomycetota > Actinomycetes > Micrococcales > Microbacteriaceae > Microbacterium > Microbacterium sp. NPDC077184. The sequence continues at coordinate 70,443 of NZ_JBFBMM010000005.1, read as the reverse complement.
CCAGGAGCGCGAAGACCAGCGCCCACGCGGCGAGCCCCCGGCGCGGAGGTGCGGGTGAGGTCATGAGCCACTGCGCGGTGACCGCCGGGGTGGGCCCGGATTCGGTCCCGGGCTCGCGCGGCGCGATCTGCTCGGTGATGCCGACGGGCGCGGTGGGAAGTCGGTGGAACCCGCCGCGGTGCGCGCCGGGGAGCGGCGACGCTTCGTCGGCCAGCGTCACGTCGGGCGACGGCGGTTCGACGACAGCGGGAACAGCGGCGACGACGGGCGGGATCCCGGGCGGCAGCGGCGGCACCGGCGGACGCGCGGGGATCGGCGCGGCCGGCGCGGCGACATCCGCCGAAGCCGGAGGCGCGACCTGCGCAGCCTCCTCGGGCACCGGCGCCGCCGGCGCGGACTCCGCCGGCGTAGCCGGCACGATCGGCCCGGCGGGCGCGGCACCCTCGGGCGCCGCCGCCGGAATCGGACCGGTCGCCAGCGGCGGTATGGGGCCTGTCACGAGCGGCGGAAGCGAGGGCACGGGGGTCGGCTGCGCGCCGCGGGAGCGGCGGCGGAGGGGCGGGTCGCCGGCATCCGTCACGGGTGCGCCTCAGCGGCTTCGCGCGCAGCGACCTGGATCTCGGTCACGGGGAGCGTGGAGTCCGCCCCGAAATCGAGCGCGGATGCCGGTCGCCCCGAGCGGATGAGCTCGGCGGCGAGCGCCGCGATCATCGCGCCGTTGTCGGTGCAGAGCGACAGGGGCGGGATGCGCACCGCGACTCCGGCCTCCGCGGCGCGCTCGAGCGCGACCTCGCGGAGACGCCGGTTGGCGATGACTCCCCCACCGAGGAGCAGGCGCGGGACGCCGTGGTCGCGGCACGCGGCGAGCGCCTTCGTCACCAGGACGTCGACGACCGCTTCCCGGAAGGATGCCGCGACATCGGCCACCGGCACGTCCTCGCCTGCTGCCTCGCGCTGCTCGACCCACCGGGCGACGGCGGTCTTGAGGCCCGAGAAGGAGAAGTCGTACCGGTGTGCGGCCATGTCGGACGCACGCGACAGCCCGCGCGGGAACGGAATCGCGCGGGGGTCGCCGGACGCCGCGGCGCGATCGATCTCGGGTCCACCGGGGTAGGCGAGGCCGAGGATTCGGGCGATCTTGTCGAACGCCTCGCCCGCGGCGTCGTCCATCGTCTCGCCGAGCATCTCGACGTCGGAGGTGAGGTCGCGGACGAGCAGGAGCGAGGTGTGCCCGCCGGAGACCAGCAGGGCGACGGTCGGGTACTCGACGGGCGCGGCATCCGTGTCCGGCTCCAGCGCCGGAGCACCGTCGCCGTCCGGGCGCAGGATGTCGGCGGCAATGTGTCCGACGAGGTGGTTGACGGCGTAGAGGGGTTTGTCGAGTGCGACGGCGAGGGCCTTCGCGGCGCCGACGCCGACCATGAGCGCTCCGGCGAGGCCCGGCCCGCTCGTGACGGCGACGGCGTCGAGGTCGGCGAGCGAGACGCCGGCTTCGGCGAGCGCGGCGTCGATCGCCGGCTGCAGGGCTTCGAGGTGCGCGCGGGCGGCGACCTCGGGCACGACGCCGCCGTAGCGGGCGTGCTCGTCCATCGAGCTCGCGATGGTGTTCGACAGGAGCGTGCGCCCGCGGACGATGCCGATCCCGGTCTCGTCGCAGCTCGTCTCGATCCCGAGGACGAGGGGCTCGCGCGGCACGCCCGCGTCGGCGTGCCCGCTCACGAGCACGCCCCCTGCGTCGCGCCGGCACCGGCACCAGCGCCGGCACCCTGCGCCGTCCAGCCGGCGAGGTCGAGGCGCATGATGATGGCGTCCACGTCGTCGGGCTGGTAGTACCGGGGGCGGCGTCCCATCTCGACGAAGCCCTCGCTGCGGTAGAGCTCCTGGGCGACGGGGTTGTCGGCGCGCACCTCGAGGAACACCGTCCGCGCGCCACGTTCGTCGGCGGTGCGCAGGAGATCGCGCAGCATCGACCGGCCGCGCCCTCGTCCGCGCGTCGCCCCGTCGACGGTGATGGTCTGGATGTCGGCATCGGCCGCTCCGGACACCGCCCGCAGGCCCGCGTACCCGACCACGCGGCCGGCTTCTTCGTCGACGATGTAGCGTCCGTGCGGCGAGACCAGCTCGGCGCGCATCATCTCGGCGCTCCACGCGTCGGAGGGGAAGGACGCCCGCTCGAGCGCCATGATCGCGTCGAGATCGGATGCCTCGGCGGTGCGGATGCTCACGCGATCACCTTCTTGCGGGGGGCGGGCAGGGTCACGTCGGGCGAGCGGAGGTACAGCGCGTCGTCCGGTCCGATCACGCGCCCGGCGGCCACGGCGCGGGCGGCGGCGACGGCGAGGAGGGAGGCGGGGATCCGTTCGGCATCCCGACGCAGGATGCCGCCGGCGGCGAGCACCCCGTCGATCTCGGTGCGGAGGGCGAGCGCCGGTTCGGCGAGACGGCACGGAAGGCCGTCGTCGTCGAGGCCGCGGTAGACGGTGTACGCGACCTCGCGGCGACGGGCGTCGGTGACGACGGCGAACGCCTCGTCGTCGGCGTCGTCGAGTCCGCCGGTGAGCGCACTGTGGAGGAGGAGCTCGAGAGCGACGGCGTCGTGGCTCACGACCGGGACCACACGGATGCCGCGCCCGCGGTCACCGCCGAGGGCGAAGGCGCGCGCGGCGGCGATGCCGACCCGGAGGCCGGTGAAGGGTCCGGGACCCATGCCCGCGGCGACGCGGGTGATGTCGGCGGACACCGCGCCGGCCTCGGCGAGGACACGCTCGAGGAGCGAGCCGATGACCTCGGCGTGACCGCGCGGATCGACGCTCTCGACCTCGGCGCGGACGTGGCCGTCGTCGTCGATCACCGCGACGGCGGTGCCGAGGGAGGTGTCGATGCCGAGGATCACGGTTCCCAGGGTAGTCGGGGTGCCCGCGGAGGCGCGCTCAGGGCTGCCGTTCAGGGCTGCCGGGTCACCGTCACGAGCCGCGGGGCGGCCGCGTCGAGCTCGTCCTCGCGCCCGATCGTGCCGCACGCGTTGTCGACGCCGTGGCCGTGCCACTCGCGACCGATCTCCACATCCCACCACGTGTCGCGGAGGCCCTCGACCATTCCGCGTCCCCACTCGACGATCGTGACCGATGCGTCGAGGTCGAGGTCGAGGTCGTCCAGCTCGGCGGGCGAGCCGAGCCGGTAGGCGTCGACGTGGATGAGCGGCATCCGTCCGACGAGGGACGGGTGCGTGCGCGCGATGACGAACGTGGGGCTCTGGATCGGACCGCGGACGCCGAGGGCCTCGGCGATGCCGCGGGTGAGCGTCGTCTTGCCCGCGCCGAGGGGGCCGGTGAGGACGACCAGGTCGCCGGGTCCGAGGAGGGCGCCGATCTCGCGGCCGAGATCTTCCATCGCTTCCGGAGAGGCGATCTCGCGCTCGCCGATCAGCGCGTCGAGTCCGGTCATGGTGCGCTCCTCCCCCGTGCCCACGTCGCCCGTGCCCGCGTCGCCCGCGCCGGACCCCGCGTCGCCCGCGCCGGTCACGACGTCACCGACCTGCGGACGACACGCGGTCCGATGCGCGTGACGATCTCGTAGTTGATGGTGTCGGCGGCGCGCGCCCACTCGTCAGCGGACGGCATCCCGAGCGTGGCATCGCCGAAGAGCACCGCCTCGTCGCCGACCGCGACGGGGTGATCGCCGACGTCGACGACGAACTGGTCCATGGCGATCCGGCCGCTCACGGCGAAGCGGCGTCCGCCGATCACCACCGGTCCGCCGTTCGACGCCTGCCGCGGGACGCCGTCGGCGTAGCCGAGGGGCACGAGCGCGAGGGTGGTGTCGGCATCCGTGCGGTGGGTGTAGCCGTACGAGACGCCGGTGCCGGCCGGCACGCGCCGGACCGCGGCGACCGGCGCGCGGAGGGTCATCGCGGGGCGGAGGCCCAGGTCGGCGGAGGTCTGGTCGTCGAACGGCGACAGTCCGTAGATCGACACCCCCAGGCGCACGCAGCCGAACCGCGCCTCGGGAAGGGCGATCGCCGCGTGCGAGGCCGCGAGGTGCCGGAGGGGCGGCGCGAGACCGGCGACCGCCGCGGCGCCGAGGCCCTCTTCGAATCGGCGGAGCGCCGCCCGGTCGTCGTCGGCGGAGGTGTTGGAGAGGTGCGAGAAGATCCCGCGGACGCGGAGGTGTCCGATGCGCTCGAGCCGCGCGGCCTCCGCGAAGAGGACCCGCCAATCGGCCGGGGCGACCCCGTTGCGCGAGAGGCCCGTCTCGATCTTCAAGTGCACGGTGACCGGATGATCGGCGGATGCCGCGGCCGCCGCCTGCTGCAGCTGCTCGTAGCGCGAGATGCCGAGCTCGATGCCGTGGGCGGCGGCCTCGCCGAAGTCTTCGTCGGGTGCGTGCAGCCACGCGAGGATCGGCGCGTCGATGCCGCCGCGGCGGAGCGCGAGTGCCTCGCCGACGTCGGCGACCCCGAGGCGCGCGGCACCGCCCGCGAGCGCGGCGGCGGCGGAGCGCACGGCGCCGTGCCCGTACCCGTCGGCCTTGACGACGGCGATGACCTCGGACCCGGTGAGGGCGCGGAGGTGTCGGACGTTGTGCTCGATCGCCGAGACGTCGACGAGCGCTTCGCGGAAGCGCGGCGCGGCCGGGAGATTCATGCGGGCCTCTCTCCGCCGGCCGTGGGGCCCGCCCCTACCGCTTCGGCGACGACGTACGCGGTCGCGAGGTTCGCGTCGTGCGACATCGACAGGTGCAGCGTCGTGATCCCGCGTGCGGCGACGACCTCGGCGGTCGACCCGGTGAGGGTGAACCACGGACGCCCCGACGCTTCGGGGGTGATCTCGATCTCGGTCCAGTGGACGCCGTCCGAGCCTCCGAGCGCCTTGATGAGCGCCTCCTTGGCGGCGTAGCGGGCGGCGAGGGAGCGGGGCTTGCGCACGCGCTCGGATGCCGAGAACAGTCGCTCGGCGAGGCGTGGGGTCCGCGCGAGGGTGCGCTCGAAGCGGTCGATGTCGACCAGGTCGATGCCGATCCCCACGATCACCGGGGCCTCCCTCCGCGCCGCGGCGCGGCATCCGCCACTTTATCGCGCGCCGCGGCGAGTCCCTCCGGCGGGGAGCCGGTGAAAGCGCGGGGAGAAATCGACGTCCCGGGCCCGTTTCGGGCACTTCGACGTCGATTTCTCCCCGGCGTTTCACCACCGAGGCCGGGGACGGCAGGCTCGCGCGTCGAAAACGCGGGAGGTCCGGGCCTCGGGGCCGACCTCCGGGGCCGGCGACCGCGTGTCGTCCCGCGTTTTCGACGCGAGAGCGCGGTGCCGGCCTCGGGGTGGCCGCTGTCAGGCGGCGCGGCGGCGGATCACCAGCACCGCACCCAGCGCGAGGAGGAGCAGCGCCCCGCCCGCGGCGAGCCCGAGCGCGAGGCCGTCGGTGCCGGTGGCCGGGAGCGCACCCGGTCCGGCGGCGCTCCCGCCGTCGGCGGGCGCACCGGTCACGGGCGGGTCGGCGGGGTCGACCGGGTCGACCGGCGCCTCACCCGCGGCGGGGAGGACCTCCAGGCCCGCCCAGCCGAGGACGCCGTCCGCGGTCTGCACCACGAGCGTGTGCATACCGGTGGCAGTGCCGGCCGGGACCACGGCCCAGACGGTGCCGTCGGCGCCGACCTGCGTCCACGTCCCGAGCGCGACCGGGTCGGAGTGCAGCCACAGCTGGACCCAGGTTCCGGCGAGCGCGGCATCCATCCGCACGGCGAACGGGTCACCGATCCGGACGGCGTCCGGCACCGTGATGGCGCCCTCGAGCGCGGGGTCGATGTCGTCGAGCGCGACCGGCACCGACGGGGTCTGCGGACGTCCGTCGCCCGGCCCCTCGCCCTCGCCGTCACCGGGCTCGCCGTCGCCCGGCTCACCCTTGCCCGGCTCGCCGTCACCGGGTCCCTCACCGTCACCCGGCTCCTCGGCCGCCTCGACGACGAGCGTCCGCACCTCCGAGTCCGCCGTCGCCCCATAGGGGTCGACCGACGTGAGATACCAGCCGTGCGTGCCGAGTCCCGGCTCCCACGCGGCGGTGACGTCTGCACCGCTCTCGACGTCGGCGAGCTCCGCGATCGGCGTGGAGGTCAGGATGTCGGCCCGGAACGCGTCGGTGGCGAGCACCTTCTGCATCGGCTGGATGCCGAGCCCCGCGTAGGGCATCGAGAACTCCTGGTGCTCGAGCTCCAGCGTCGGGTCGTCGGCGTTGTAGTCCGCCAACGACGGGCTGTAGGTGCGCGAGAGGATCTGCTGGCCGGCGTTGTCGAAGTGCATCAGACGGAGGTAGCCCATGCCGCCCTCGGCGAGTCCCTGGTAGTCGAAGAGGATCTGGTAGACCTCGCGCTCCTCGATGCCGTCACCGTCGTCGTCGAACGTGTCGATGCGCGTGAAGGCGTCGTGGTAGTGCCCGGAGAACACCGTCCGGACGTTGGGGTTCGGCGCGACGACCTCCTCGAGGATCCGCTGCGGCATGGGTCCGAGTCCACCGGTGGTCAGCATGTACTCGTGCAGGTTGAGCATGACCGTGCGCTCGGGGTACTGCGCGATGATCTCGTTCATCCAGTCGATCTCGGCATCCGCCGGTCCCCATCCCATGTAGAGCATGAGGAAGTCGATGCCGCCGGCGGTGATCAGGTCGTAGTGCCCGCGGTTGTCGAGGTAGTCACCGCCCCACCAGGGGTTGTCCTGGAACCGTGCGGCCCCGAAGTACCGGCTGTAGTTGTCGTAGTTCGCGTCGAACGCGCCCACGTCGTGGTTGCCGGCGAGGACGCCGTAGGGCAGGCCCGCCTCGTCGAGCGTGGCGTAGGCCGGATCGGCGCGCTCCCACTGCGCCATGTCCTCCGCGATGTTGACGATGTCGCCGGTGTGGAAGAGGTACTGCAGGTTGAGGTCGGCCCGCTCCGCCAGCAGGTACTCGTGCATCGCGAGCTGGTGGTGGTAGAACGTCTCGTTGTAGTACTGCGTGTCCGACTCCCACGCGAAGGTGAAGTCGTATGCCGACCGCGGGGTGTCCTCCGGGTGGTTCGGCTCGATCGCGCTGTCTCGCGCGGAGAGGTTCTCTCCGGCGAAGCCCTCGGAGTGCTGCACGAGCACCGTCACCGCGCCGTCGGCGACGTGACCGGCGACCGGCACCATCGCCTCGAGCGTGAACGCGGTGGGCGCCCCGCCGGTGGTCAGTGCGCGGTCGAACTCGTGCCAGGCCCCGTCGGTGCCGAGGACGTACAGGAGCACCTTCGCGTCGGCGTTCGCCGAGCCGTCCCAGCGCACCCGTACGCGGGCGTCGTCGCCGGCCTCGGCCGGGACCTCCACCTCGAACAGCTGGTACGGGAACGCGGTGTCCGACGTCTGGGTCGCGGCATCCTCGTCCCAGCGTCCGATCTGCGCGACCTCCTCCGCCGTCAGCGCGCGTGCGGCGGTGCGGTCGGTCGACAGCGCCGTGCCGGTCTCGCCGGTGAAGGCCTGGATGCCCTCGCCGATCGCCGGCCGGTACGCCTCGCGGAACGCCACGTCGAGCCGATCGCCGGTCGGGTCGGTCGCGCGGGCGGTGAGGTCGATCTCGTCGTCCTCGCCGAACACCGCGCCGTCCTCCGGCGAGAGGAGCTCGTTGCCGGGCTCCTCGACCGGGGTCGCGAACACCACGGTGCGCTCGGCGACGTTGCCCGCGGCATCCGTCGCCCGGAACAGCACCGTGTGGTCGCCGTCGCCGAGCGAGAGGGATCCGGTCCGGTAGGGCAGCTCGATCGCGCGCCCGTCGAGGGTGGCGGTGAGGGCGGTGACGCCGGCTCCGGCATCCGTCGCCTGGCCGTCGATGACGAACTCGCCCTGGTACAGGCGGCCCTCCTCGAGATCCGTGGTGATCGACGGCGCGGTGTTGTCGACGTTCACGCCGACCTCGACGCTGTTCTCTCCGGATGCCGCGGCCACGCGGTGCGGGCCGTCGGCGACCGTCGTGGTGTCCCACGTGTAGCCGACCGCCGTGCGCGCATCGGCGGGGATCGCGAAGGTGCCGTCGAAGTTGTCGAGGCGGCCCGTGCTGTCGCCCATCGGAAGGATGCGGGTGGGGTCGTCGTAGCCGGCGGGGGTGAGCGTGCGTCCGTCGGGCAGGATCAGGCGGACGCCGCGGATCGAGAAGTCGTCGTTGTTCTCGTTCAGGTCGATGCCGGGCTTGGCCTTCGTGCCCGCCCAGACCCCGATCGTGACCTCGTCGCCTTCGAGGTAGGACACCGGGACCTCGACCGAGATCGTCTCCCAGTTCGCGTAGGTGCCGCGCTCGAAGATGTGCAGGATGTCGTCGCCGATGAGCACACCGTTGCGGAAGAGGTTGTCGGTGCCGCTCGCCTCGACCGCGAAGACGGCGGGGCGCTCGATGCGCGGGGAGGCCTCGACCTCGGCGCCGTCGATCGAGAGGCGCAGGTCGGTCGGGTAGGCGGTGCCGCCCGCGGCGACGTCCACCTGACCGGCGAGCCACTGGCCGTCCTCGAGCTGCAGGCGCACCGGGGAGGTGTCGACGCCGGTGACGGCCACGCGGGTGGTCTCGCCCGTCGTTTCGTTGCGGCCGTCGCGGGCGATCACGCGGTACTCGAACCACGCCTTGCCGGTGAGGTCGACCGCGGGGATGACGTGGCGGTAGGTCTGGCCGTCGGCCTCGGCGAGGAGGTCGAAGCGGATCGGCGCCTCGTCGAGGTTGCTCTTCACCTCGAGCGTGACCGTTCGCACCTGCGTGTCGTCGGTGATCGTGTGGACGATCGGGAAGTCCGCGCCGGGCGCGATCTCGGCGGCCGTGGTGTCGGTGACGATCGGGGCCGTGGTGTCGGCGGGAGCGATCATGAGGCCGGGCTCGACCTGTTCGGCGTAGACGGCGCCGGGCGTTGCGGCGGCGGTGCCGAGCTTCGTCTGGATGGTGAGGTCGTCGCGACCCGCGGCGTACTGCACCGGCTGGTCGGCGGTGGTGTCGTCGACGCCGCCGAGGTTGTAATAGGCGCGGTTGACGCCGAAGCCGGTGTTCGTGACGATCTCCAGGCCCCGGGGCGAGCCGTTGGCCATGCCGCCGGAGGCGATCTCGAACAGCGACTCGTCGGCGACGAGGGCGCTGCCGAAGTGGGCGTTGAAGTCGGCGGCGGTGAGGGCGTCGTTCGCGCCGTTCTTGATCCAGAAGACGATCGTGCCGCCGGAGGGGATGACGGCGTTCCGGTTCGTGGCGGGCCACAGCACCGCGTTGGAGTTGGTGAGGTCCTCGAGCGGATACAGGTACTTCAGGCTGTAGTCGCGGAAGTCGATCGCCTCGGTCGTGGCGTTGTAGACCTCGATGAACTCGTACGCGTCGGCGCCGGCGACGTTCGCGGTGTCGGGGGCGACCTCGGTGATCTGCAGGGGCGCGGTGACGAGCTCAGGGTCGGGGTCGCGAACGATCGGGGCCGGGACGAACGCCTCCGGGTCGACGATGCCGGGGGTCGCCGGGGCGAGCTCGCGGAGAGTCGCCATCGCGGTGGACGCGCTGTCGGAGGGCAGGCGGTAGTCGACCCCGAGGCCGTTGCCGACCTGAGCCGCGAGGTAGCGCGCCTCGCTCAGGACGGTGTCGCCGGCCTGGAGACGGATGCCGCGCTCGGCGCTGTTGGCGAAGCCGGACTGGCCGGTGACGGGGATGACGGTGTACGAGACCTCCGAGGAGTAGAAGGCGCGGAAGTCCTCGTCGGTGAGGCCGTCGGTGTTCGGGGAGTACTGCAGCCACAGCACCGCCACTCCCCCGGCGGGGATGACGGCGTCCGCCGGGTAGGCGAGATCCTTCTCGGCAGAGAGGTAGTCGTAGACGACGCGGACTCCGGCATCCGTCAGATCGATGTCGCGCGCGGTGGTGTTGACGACCTCGACGTACTCGTAGGCGTCGGTGCCGACGTTGTTCGGGGCGAACTCGGTGACGAGGAGGTCGCGGGCGACGAGCGGCTCGGTGACCGGCTCTTCCGGCTCTTCCGGCGCGGGCGGGGTGAGCGTGCCCTCGTTCAGGATGCCGGGGGTCGGCGCCGCGAGCGTCTCGAGCACCGCGGCGCTCGTGCCGGCCGCGGGGGCCCGGAAGAGGGTGCCCCGGTCGGTGGCGAAGCCGCCCGACGGGGCGAAGGAGCGGCTGATCTCGGCATCGGCGGTGGCGATGCGGATGCCGCGGTTGCCGCCGTTGGCGATGCCCGCCTGGCCCTCGACGCGGACGACGTCATACGCGGCATCCGGCTGAGTGGCGGCGAAGTGCGCGCGGAAGTCGTCGACCGAGCGGGCGAAGCTGTCGACGGTGGACGTCGTGTAGCTCAGCCAGAACACGACGGTCTCGCCGGCGTCGATCGTCGTGCCCACCGGCACGGTGAGACGGACGTCGGATCCGCGGTCGTCGGCGTCGCCGAAGATGTACGAGAACCCCACGCCCTCGGCGTCGAGGTCGATCGTCCGGTCCGAGGGGTTGTGCACCTCGAAGAACTCGAAGTCGTCGTAGCCGACGTTGTCGGCGACGATCTCGGTGATGAGGAGGTCGGTAAGGGCGGCCGGTTCAGCAGCGACGGCGCCCGCCGGGACGGAGAGTCCGACGAGACCGACCACAAGGGCCGGAGCGAGGGTTGCGGCGAGGGCGGCGCGGGACGAGCGGGACGAGCGGGACGAGCGGGAACGCAGGCGTGACATGAATCGCTTTCGTGTGGGGGTTCCCCGTCACGCTAGGGATCCCGTCCACGGGGAGCGGTCGGCGCGGTGAACCGCCGGTGAACGCCCCGCCAACGTCGCGTGCGGGGGTCGCGTGCGCGGCCTCGCGTGCGCGGGCCGCGTGCGCGCCGGGTCGCGTCGAAAACGCGGGAGATCCGGGCCTCGGGGCCGGCTCCCGGCGCACGCCGCCGCGTGTCGTCCCGCGTTTTCGACGCGTGAGCCACCGCCCGGCGCGGCGGACGGTGAAACGCCGGGGTGAAATCGACGTCTTGGGCGGCTCAGAGGCCCGGACAGGTCGATTTCACCCCGGCGTTTCACGGGGACCGCGGATTACTCGACGGTGACGGACTTCGCGAGGTTGCGCGGCTGGTCGACGTCCAGGCCCTTGGCCGTCGCGAGTCCCATCGCGAAGATGTGGAGCGGCACGACGGCGAGGAGCGCCTGCGTGATCGCACCGGTCAGGGGGATGCGCAGGACCTCGTCCGAGATCGGCAGGACCGCGGCATCCCCTTCCTCCGCCACCGCGATGACACGGGCGCCGCGGGCGTGGATCTCGCGGATGTTCGAGACGACCTTCGAGTGCAGCACCGGCGACTCGCGCGGCGAGGGCACCACGACGAAGACGGGCTGGCCGGGCTCGATGAGCGCGATCGGTCCGTGCTTGAGCTCGCCGGCGGCGAAGCCCTCGGCGTGGATGTACGAGATCTCCTTGAGCTTCAGCGCACCCTCGAGGGCGATCGGGTACCCGACGTGGCGCCCGAGGAAGAGCACCGAGCGGGTGTCGGCCATCCAGTGCGCGAACTGCTCGATGTGCGACTGCTCGTCGTCGAGGATGTGCTGGATCTTCTCGGGGATCTGCTCGAGCTCGGCGACCTGCTCGGCGACCTGCTCGGCGGAGAGCTCGCCGCGCACCGTGGCGATGTGGAGGGCGAGGAGGTTCAGCGCGGTGATCTGCGCGACGAAGGCCTTCGTCGAGGCGACGGCGACCTCGGGCCCGGCGTGCGTGTAGACGATCGCGTCGGACTCGCGCGGGATCGTCGCACCCTGCGTGTTGCAGATCGACAGCGTTTTGGCGCCGCGCTCCCGGGCGTACTTGACCGCCATGAGGGTGTCCATCGTCTCGCCGGACTGGCTGATGGAGATCACGAGGGTGTCCGGGCCGATGACGGGATTCCGGTAGTGGAACTCGTGCGCAAGGTCGACGTCGACCGGCACGCGCGCCCACTCCTCGAGGGCGTACTTGCCGACCATGCCGGCGTAGGCGGCGGTTCCGGCCGCGATGATGACGATGCGCGAGATCCCGCGGAAGAGGTCGTCGAGACCGTCGAGCTCGGGGATCGCCACGGCGCCGTCACGGATGCGGCCGCGCAGCGTGTTCGCGACGGCCTCGGGTTCCTCGGAGACCTCCTTGGCCATGAAGCTCGACCAGCCGCCCTTCTCGGCGGCGGAGGCGTCCCACGTCACCTCGAACGGCTCGACCTCGACCGTCGCTCCGGCGAAGTCGGTGACGGTCACCCCTTCGGGGGTGATCGCGACGATCTGGTCCTGGCCGATCGCGAGGGCGTTGCGGGTGTGCTCGACGAAGGCCGCGACATCCGATCCGAGGAAGTTCTCGCCCTCGCCGAGGCCGATCACGAGCGGGGAGTTGCGGCGCGCACCGACGACGAGACCGGGGTGGTCGGTGTGGACGGCAAGGAGGGTGAACGCCCCCTCGAGTCGGCCGACGGTGGCACGGAAGGCGGCCTCGAGGTCGCCGTCGTGGGCGCGGTATTCGCGGGCGAGGAGCGCGGCGGCCACCTCGGTGTCGGTCTCGCTGAGGAAGGTGTGGCCCTCTTCGAGGAGCTCCTCCTTCAGGGGGGCGTAGTTCTCGACGATGCCGTTGTGGATGACGGCGAGCTTGTCGTCGTCGGCGAGGTGCGGGTGGGCGTTGGCGTCGGTGGGGCCGCCGTGGGTGGCCCAGCGCGTGTGGCCGATGCCGGTCGTGCCGGCGGGCAGCGGGTGCGACTCGAGGTCGTCGCGGAGGACGGCGAGCTTGCCGGCCTTCTTCCGCATCCCGAGGTCGCCGCCGTCATCGATGACGGCGATGCCGGCGGAGTCGTACCCCCGGTACTCCAGGCGCGACAGACCCGCGAGGAGGATGGACTGGCTGGGCCGCGGGCCCACGTAACCGACGATTCCGCACATGGGGCCAATCCTAGATCTGACCCGGGTGGGAGCTTGCCGCATGCCCGCACGCGTGGGCGGGCGCCGGGCCGGGCCGGTGCGGCCGGCTCGCCGTACCCAACTCCTCCGATCCGGCGCGCGCAGCCCCGAAACCCGCCCGGCCGGGCGCATCGTGCGCGGATCGGAGGAGTTGCGTACGCGGCGGATGCCGCACCCCCGCCCGCATCGCACCACCCGCCGAGCTGGGGCGCGGCGGGTGCGGCGGGGCGCGGCGGGTACGCCCGGCACCCCGTACCCAACTCCTCCGATCCTGTCCGCGACGGCCTGAAACCCGCCGATACGGGCGCAACGCGCGCGGATCGGAGGAGTTCGGTACGCTGCGGTGGCCGCACCCCGCCGGGCGCGCGCAGGCGCCGGGACCACCCGACCCCCCCCGGACGGCCCGAGGCCCCGCCGCGCCGGCGCCGGCGCGGCGGGTGGCACCCCGTACCCAACTCCTCCGATGCGCGGCGCACGGGCGCGAAACCGGCCGAGAGAGGCGCGCCAGGCGCGGATCGGAGGAGTTCGGTACGCGTGGCGGCGCCCACCGACGACACCGGCGGGGTCAGAGCTTGCGGAGCAGCACCCGCTCGACGGTGTGGTCGGCGGCCTTCTGCAGCACCAGCGACGCACGGTGCCGGGTCGGCAGGACGTTCTCGACGAGGTTCGGCAGGTTGATCGAGTTCCAGAACCCCAGGGCCGTGGACTCGGCCTCGGCGTCGTCGAGTTCGGCGTAGACGTTGAAGTACGAGTTGGGGTTCGCGAACGCGCCGCTGCGCAGCTTCATGAAGCGCTCCACGTACCACTGGGCGATGTGGGCGGGGTCGGCGTCGACGTACACCGAGAAGTCGAACAGCTCGCTGACGGCGACGTCGTTCGGGGCGGGCGGCGGCTGAAGCACGTTGAGCCCCTCGACGATGACGACGTCCGGACGACGCACCGTGATGGAGGCATTCGGCACGATGTCGTACTGCATGTGCGAGTAGAACGGCGCGCGCACCTCGTCCGCCCCGCTCTTGACGTCGGTGAGGAAGGAGACCAACGCGCGCCGGTCGTACGACTCGGGGAAGCCCTTGCGCGACATCAGCCCGCGGCGCTCGAGCTCTTCGTTCGGATAGAGGAACCCGTCGGTGGTGACGAGGGCCACCCGCGGCGTTCCCGGCCACCGGCTCATGAGCTCGCGCAGCAGGCGCGCGATCGTGGACTTCCCGACGGCCACCGACCCGGCGACGCCCACGACGAACGGCGTGGTGGTGTCGGGCTCGCGCAGGAACTCGGACGTGTCGGCCCCGAGACGTTTCGTCGTCTCGGCGTAGAGCGAGAGCAGGCGACTGAGCGGCAGGTAGACGTGCTTGACCTCGTCGAGGTCGAGGCGGTCGCCGAGGCCCCGGATCTGGAGGAGCTCGGTCTCGGACAGCGGCTGCGCCATCCCCGCCGCCAGCCGCGCCCAGTCGTCCCGGGCGATTTCGCGGTACAGCGACAGCGCCGTGGGCGCGGGGGCGCTCGCGAGCGCGTCTTCGGTCGACATCGCGCCCATCGTAGTCGCGCGGCGGGCGCGCTCCCGTCCGGGCCCGAGGCGCGCCGCGCGGCATCCGTCTCCACTCCTTCGCCACCGGCGACGGATGCCGCGCCCACTACGCTGAAGCGCGTGCGCCTGGGAGTCCTCGACATCGGCTCGAACACCGTCCATCTGCTCGTCGCCGACGTCCGGCCGGGCGGGCGGCCGCTCGCCACGACCAGTCAGCGGACGGTCCTGCGCCTGATGCGGTACCTCGGTCCGGACGGCGAGATCGTCGAGGAGGGTGTCGTCGCCCTCGAGCGCGCGGTCGCCGAGGCCCGCGCCACCGCGACGAAAGAGGGGGTGGACGAGCTCCTCGCCACCGCCACGAGCGCGGTGCGGGAAGCGGCGAACGGCGTCGAGGTCATCGCGCGCATCGAGGCCGCCCTGGACCAGCCTCTCCAGGTGCTCGGCGGCGAGACCGAGGCGCGGTACACGTTCCTCGCCGTCCGCCGCTGGTTCGGCTGGTCGGCGGGGCAGATCCTCCTGTTCGACATCGGCGGCGGGTCGCTGGAGATCGCCGCGGGGGCGGATGAACTCCCGGATGCCGCCGTGTCGGTCCCTCTCGGGGCGGGGCGCATGACCGTGCAGTTCCTGCCGTCCGACCCGCCCGGCATGGACGACATCCAGCGCTTGCGCGAGCACGCTGCGGCCACGCTCGCGCCGGTGGTCGACGAGCTCGGCGACCACCCGCGTCCGGATCACGTCGTGGGGTCGTCGAAGGCGATCCGCTCGCTCGCGAAGCTCGCCGGATTCCCCATGCCCGGTTGGTCGGGTATCGAGCGCATGGTGCTGCCGCGTAAAGAACTGAAGGCATGGATTCCACGCCTCGCGCGCATCCCCGCCGAGGCGCGGCAGGAACTCCCCGGAATCACGGCGGACCGCACCTTCCAGATCGTCGCGGGCGCCGTGGTGCTGCATCAGGCCATGAAGGCACTCGACATCGACGAGCTCGAGACCTCGCCGTGGGCCCTGCGCGAAGGGGTGCTGCTGCGGTACATCGAGTCGCTGTCGTGGCATCCGACATCCTGATGCGCGACCTCAACACCTGAACGCACGGCTGTCCGGACCTCCCGCCCTGACAGGCCACCGCTTCAGGAGTCCTCTGCCGCCCACCGACGGATCGGCCTAGGATGGGTCATCCGCGTGACGACTCCGCCCACGGTTCCACCGCCAGACTTTCCGCCAGAGGACCGCATGCCCACTTCTTCTTCGTCCCGCCCCGCCCATGGCTGACTCGACGCCGGCCGCGGCCGGCCGTCCCCGCGCGCCGCGCATCTCGCAGGAGGAGCTGCGCGAGCGGCTCCTCGCCGAAGCCGAGCGGATGCTCGACGGCCGCGGTCTCGGCGTCAACGCCTACCCGTTGAACATGGAGGACCTCATCCGCCAGGTGGGGGTGCCGCGCAGCTCCGCGTTCCACGCGTTCGGCAGCAAGGAGAACCTGTTCTTCCAGCTCGCCCTGCGCCTCCTCTCCCCCTCGAGCCCTCTGGCCATGCGGTTCGCGACCCTGCTGACCGAGAGCGCCGACGCCGTCGTCGCCGAGCACGAGACGCTGGTGACGGATGCCGCCGGCCGACGTGCCCTGCTGCAGGAGAGTGTGCGACGCGCGCTCCCGCAGATGCACGAGACCCTCGTGCGCGCTCCGCGGTGGCGGACCTTCCGCGCGCTGTCGATGTCGCTGGACAGCTTCCCCGATCACGAGCGGGACGAGCTCCGGTCGCGCCTCGGGACGATCCAGGAGATCTTCCTCGACACGATGTCGCGCGCCTACGAGGCGACCTTCGAGCGCTTCGGCGTGCGGATGCGCACCGGCCTGTCGATCGCGCACTTCGTCACCGCGGCATCCTCCACTCTGGAGGGTGTGGCGACGGGTCCGGCGTTCGGGCAGCCGCTCGCCGCGGAGTGGGTCGCCCTGCCGGGTGTCGACGGCGTCGATGTGCAGTGGCACCTCTCGGCGATCGCGCTGATGGCGTTGGTCGACGGGATGACCGAAGCGGTCTGAGCGAAGCGGCACGTGCCGGGACGGGGGCTGGTCCGATGTCCACTCCCCAGAGAACACCGGACCAGCCGCACATGAGCCTTACTCCCCAGCAACGGCTCGACGCTCGAAGGCGTCGGGCGCGACTCACGGCTTGTCGAGAGTAGGTGACACGAACCGCCACGGGCAATGGTGCGGTGCCGACCTGAGGGAAATCCTGGGGTGGCATTCAGGTTCCGCGTGCCGAAGGGCCTCCCGCGAGGTATCAGGCCGGTGCCACAATGCTCCTCAACGGCAGGTGCCCCCTTCGCGGGGACACTCGCCGACCACCTCGCCGACATCAGGAGCCCCCATGCGATCACCCACCCCGCGCACCCGTTCCCGCATCCTCTCCCACCCCCGCCCGCGCCTGATCGTCGCCGCGACGGCGGTGGCGGCATCCGCTCTCGTACTCGCCGGATGCACCAACCCCATCGACCAGCTCGTGCAGGGCGGGGTCCAGGAGGGTGTGGAGCGCATCATCGAGGAGCAGACCGGGTCCGACATCGAGATCAACACCGGCGGGGGCGCGTCGCTCCCCGAGGGGTGGCCCGCCGAGATTCCGGTTCCGGGCGGCAGTCCGATGTTCTCGATGGCCGCCGAGGGCGGGTACCAAGCGACCTTCGAGGTGGCCGATGCCGCGGAGGGGGAGCGGATCAAGGATCAGCTCGTCGCCGACGGTTACGTCGTGGAGGGCGAGACCGACATGGGACAGATGAAGATCTGGATCCTCGCGGGGTCCGAGTGGCGCGTGTCGCTGTCGGCGATCCTGCCCGACGAGGGCGACACGAGCACGCCGCCGAGCCTGACCTACCTGGTCTCCCCGGTCACGAGCTGACCCGCCGGCCTGCAGCCCGGTCGCGTTCGCACAGAGAAGAGCTGACCCGGCGCGATGGCCCCCCGGTCATCACGCCGGGTCAGCAACGCGGCCGAATACTCACCCCCAGGCCTACGCGTCGAATTCGACCGCGTAGACAGCAAACATCGGCAGAGACGAGACTAGACGAAGAACCACCCCGATTCAAGACTTTGGATTCACAGTCCATAGATTCGTGACGTCGGGTTACGGTTCTCGTACCTCGGGCGACCCGAAACGCCTGCGGTACGCCCTCGCCCGCACGTTCCACGCACCCGAATCGAAGACCCGAATGGACACTTCCGCGTCCCCCCGCGCGCCCCGTACCCCCACCCCCGATCGCCCCGCGCGTCCCGACCGGCCCGCGCGCATGAGCCGCGAGGAGCTGCGCACCCGCGTCCTCGCGGCCGCCCACGACATGCTCGGCGACGACGGCCTCACCGTGGGGCTGCACCACCTCAACATGGAGGAGCTCATCCGCCGCGTGGGGGTACCGCGCAGTTCCGCGTTCGCCGCGTTCGGCGGCAAGGAGCAGCTGATGACCGACCTGATGGTCGACAGTCTTCGCCCCCGCCTCGTCGACGGCGGAGCGCTGTCGATCGTGTCGGACGGGTCCGTCGCCGAAGTGCGGCGCGTCATCACCGAGAACGCCCATCGGGTGACGGATGCCGAGGGCCGGCCCGATCCCGCCGGCGGCACCGTCGTGCTCCGCGAGGCGGTGCGGGTGGCTCTCGTACGGAACTTCCACGACACGATGGCGTCGCCCGAGTGGAAGAGCTACATGGCCCTGTCGGTCTCGGTGAACAGTCTCCCCGAGGAGCGGCGGCAAGTGGTCCGCGAAACGCTGCAGCAGACCGACACCGTCTTCCTCGAGCGGATGGCGCGGTTCTACGAGCAGACCTTCGCCGTCGTGCACCGTCGCCCGCGCCCGGGCGTGACGTATCGGCAACTGGTCACGGCCGGGGCATCCGTCGTCGAAGGGCTCGTCAGCCGCGCCCTGATCGGCTCGGAGTCGTTCTCGGACGACCTGCGCGGCCCGGGCCTCGACGGCGAGGAGGTGCCGTGGTCGCTCGTCGCGACGGCGTTCTGGGCGCTCGTCGAGGGCCTCAGCGAGGAGATCCCGGGTCCCGTCGGCGGCGCCCCCGAGCACGAGGGTGTGCTGAGCCGCTGACCCGGGTTCTCCGCGCCGGTCGGTGGCGCCGGTCGGTGGCGCCTTCGTGCGGGTTGCATGGCGCGACATCCGCACGAAGGCGCCACCGAAGAGCCGGTTCGCTCGTCAGAGGGCGAGGCGCTCGCGCACGACGGCGGCGAGGGTCTCCGCGTGCCGTTTCGCGTCGTCCTCCGACGCCGCCTCGACCATCACCCGCACGAGCGGTTCGGTTCCGGACGGACGCAGCAGCACGCGCCCCGCATCGCCGAGCTCGGCGGTGGCGGCGGCGACGGCATCCGTCACTCCCGGGTCGTCCGCGACGCGCGTCCGATCGACGCCGGAGACGTTGATGAGCACCTGCGGGTACACCGTCATGACCGAGGCGAGCTCGGCGAGGGTCTTCCCCTGCCGCACCATCTCGGCCGCCAGGTGGAGCCCCGTGAGCAGCCCGTCGCCGGTCGTCGCGAAGTCGCTCATGATGACGTGACCCGACTGCTCGCCGCCGAGGGAGAATCCGCCCTCGTTCATGCGCTCGAGGACGTACCTGTCACCGACGGCCGTCGTCTCGACACGGATGCCGTGCTCGGCCATCGCGCGATGGAGACCCAGGTTGCTCATGACCGTGGTCACCAGCGTGTCGTCGAGGAGACGTCCGCGGTCTTTCAGGGCCACCGCGAGGATCGCCATGATCTGGTCGCCGTCGACGATGCGCCCCTGGGCGTCCACCGCGAGGCAGCGGTCGGCGTCGCCGTCGTGGGCGATGCCGAGGTCGGCACCGGCCTCGACGACCGCGCGGGCGATCTGGTCGAGGTGGGTGGACCCGACGCCGTCGTTGATGTTCAGACCGTCGGGGTCGGCGCCGATGACGGTGACCTCGGCGCCGGCGTCGCGGAACGTCTCCGGCGATACCCCGGATGCCGCGCCGTGCGCGCAGTCGAGCACGACGCGCAGTCCGTCGAGGGTGTTCGGGAGCGAGCCGAGCAGGTGCACGACGTAGCGGTCCTCGGCATCCGCGAAACGACGGATGCGGCCGACGGCGGCACCCGTCGGCTGCAGCTTCGGCTGCGTCAGCGCCTCTTCGATGCGCTTCTCCACGACATCCGGGAGCTTCACTCCCCCGCTCGCGAAGATCTTGATGCCGTTGTCGGCGGCGGGATTGTGGGAGGCGGAGATCATCACGCCGAAATCGGCGTCGACGTCACCGACGAGGAACGCCGCGGCCGGGGTCGGGAGGGTCCCCGCGTCGAGGACGTCCACCCCGGACGAGGCGAGGCCCGCTTCGACGGCGGCGCTCAGGAAGTGCCCCGAGATGCGCGGGTCGCGCGCGACCACGGCCGTGAGGCGCTTGCCGGCGGCCCGACGCGCCTCGGCCGTGCGGCCCTGGCCCAGGACGACAGCGGTCGCCTGGGCCAGGGTGAGTGCGAGTTCGGCGGTGAGGACCTCGCCGTTGGCGAGGCCGCGCACACCGTCCGTGCCGAAAAGAGGCATCGGAACCCGCGTGATCAGCGCTTCGAGTACTGAGGCGCCTTACGGGCCTTCTTGAGACCGGCCTTCTTGCGCTCCTTGACGCGCGCGTCGCGCGAAAGGAAGCCGGCCTTCTTCAGCGTCGGGCGGTTGTTCTCGACGTCGATCTCGTTGAGCGCACGGGCGATGCCGAGGCGCAGCGCGCCGGCCTGGCCGGAGGGGCCGCCGCCGTGGATGCGCGCGATGACGTCGTACGCGCCCGTGAGGTTCAGGACCGTGAAGGGGTCGGTCACGAGCTGCTGGTGGAGCTTGTTCGGGAAGTAGTCCTCGAACGAGCGGCCGTTGATGGTGATGGTTCCGGTGCCGGGGACCAGGCGCACGCGCGCGATGGCCTGCTTACGGCGACCGACGGCCGCACCGGGGACCGAGAGCACGGGGCGCTCGGTCGCGACGGCGGTCTCATCGGCCGGGGTCTCGGTCGAGAAGTTGGTGGATTCTTCGATGTTCGCCACGAGTATGTCCTTGTCTGTGCGGCGCTTACTGGGCGACCTGGTCGAGGGTGTACGTCTTGGGCTGCTGAGCCGCGTGCGGGTGCTCGGCACCGACGTAGACCTTGAGCTTCGACAGCTGCTGGCGACCCAGGCTGTTCTTGGGGAGCATGCCGCGGACGGCCTTCTCCACGGCGCGGACGGGGTTCTTCTCGAGGAGCTCGGAGTAGGTGACCGACTTCAGGCCGCCCGGGTAGCCCGAGTGGCGGTAGGCCTTCTTCTGCTCGAGCTTCTGGCCGGTCAGGGCCACCTTGTCGGCGTTGATGATGACGACGAAGTCGCCGGTGTCGACGTGGGGCGCGAAGGTCGGCTTGTGCTTCCCGCGGAGGAGGGCGGCCGCGTGCGAGGCGAGGCGTCCGAGGACGACGTCGTTCGCGTCGATGACCAGCCACTCGCGCTGGATTTCACCAGTCTTCGGGGTGTAGGTGCGCGTCACAATAGTGCTGCTTTCTTGATCGAACGGAGAGGTTCGTGAATCCCACTCCGGGGTCCTTCCGGTGAGGGAAGAAAACCAGTGGAGGGCTCACGTTCGTGGAGCCGGGTCAGCTGAGCCGGACGCCAAAGGTCAACCTTACGGCATCCCGGGGTGCGGGCCAAAACGGCCGGGGTGGCCGCGCGCCCGGCCGGGCGGGGGCGGGCGGCCGTGTGCGGGTCGGGCGGCGTACCTAACTCCTCACATATGCGGCGATCCGGGCCGGGAGGGCACCCTGCGGCACCTCCCGACCCGGATCTGAGGAGTTACGTTCAGCCTTCGCCGGTGACGCGCGGGCGACGCACCCGGAGGATCACCAGCGCGGCACCCGCGGCGAGCAGCAGCGCACCGAGGACGGCGATCGTGCTCCACACGAAGGGCGCACCGGTCACGGCGAGCGCCGGAGCCTCGTCGATCGTGTTCGTCAGCGTGACCGCCGCGGCAACGCCCACCACTCCGGCCTCGCGCGCGGCGAGTACGGCGGTCGCCGTCGCCCCGTCGGACGCGAGGGTCACGGCCTCATCAGCGGTGGCCCACGACGCCCCGTCCCAGCGGACGGAGTCCGGCAGGGTCGCCGCCCCCTCCACGAGGGTCAGCTCGACGCCGATCGGCAGGTCGGAGACCACCGTCTCCGCTCCGGCGCGCACCTCGACGGCGCGCTCCTGCGCCTCACCGGAGAGGTCCACCCACGACACGGTCACCGGGAACACCGTGCCCGTGAGCACCTCCCCCGCGCCCGCGCCGTCGAGTTCCTTCACCAGTGCGAGCTCGCCGAGCACCGGCTCGGCGGTGTTGACGAGGCCGATCTCGGCATCCGTCGCCGCCTGGATCGTCACCAGAGCCGAGCCGTCCTCGAGCACACGGATGCCCTCGCCCGACCACTCCGGCACACCCCAGGTGAAGCTCGCGCCGTGCCCGGGGTCGAGCTCGGTGAGGGTCACCTCCGTGAGGTGCGGCAGGTCCTGACCGAGCGCCACGGGAGTACCGTCGGTGGGGACGGTCAGTTCGACCGACCGCGGGGTCTCGCCGGCATCCGTCCACTCCGTCCAGGACGCCACGACCGTGACGGTCTCGGGCAGGTCGGGGTGGTCGGCGCGGATCCCCTCGACGGTCTTCGCGACCGTCAGGGTGCCCGGGGCCCAGTTCGCCTCGTTGAGCACGGTGACCAGCGTCGAGTCGGACTGCAGGTCCGACACGATGACCGTCGCGCTGCCGTCGCCGTTGTCGCCGACGTTCGCGCCGCTGATGACGATGTCGCCCCACGTCACGGTCGGGAAGCCGGGACGCTCGCCCTCGGTGAGGGTGACGACCGTGCCCGCGGGCAGCTCCTCGCCGAGCGAGATCGGCTCGACGGCGTTGATCTCGAGCTCGCGGGTCTGGGTCTGGCCCTCGGCATCCGTCCACGTCGCGGTGACGGGGAAGGTGACGTCGGGGTCGACCTCGCCCGCGGCGGCTCCGGCGATCCCCTTCAGGATGCGGATGCCGGCGGTCGACGTCGCGGCGTGGTTCTCCAGCGACACGAGGGCCTCGGCGTTCCGACCGATGACGACGTCGGCGCTCTCGCCGTCGACGGTGACACCGGCGCCGGACCACACCGGGGCGCCCCACGCGATGCTCGAGCCGTCGACGAGCGGCATCTCGGTGAGCGTCACGACGGTGCCGATGAGGAGGTTCTCGCCGAAGGGCACCGGGGTGCCGTCGACGGGGACGGTCAGGGTCTTCTGTCCGTCGACGCCGTCCTGGGTCCAGGTGGCGGTGACGGTGACGTCCTCGGGGACGGCGGGGTTCTCGGCCTGCGCGCCGGTGACGGTCTTCTCGAGGAGGAACGTGCCGACCGTGCGCTCGACGGTGTTCACCACCGAGATCGCGCCGGGCTCGGCGGCGAAGCCGGGCTCGACCACGATGCTCTCGGGCGTGATGGTCGCGGGCGACCAGGTCAGGATGTCGTCGTCCTCCGGCAGTGTCTCGCTGAAGGTGACGGTCGCCCCGATCGGCAGGTCGGTCAGGACGTACGGCTCACCCGCGGTGACGGTGAAGGTCCGGTCCTCCTGCGCGGGGAACCCCTCGCCGAGGCCCGAGACGTCGATCGCCGCGGTCAGGCTGTACCGCTGCTCGGGGTCGACCCGGTCGGCCGCGCCGCCCTCGACCGACTTCGTCACCTCGAGCGATCCGAGCTGCGCGGTGTTGGTGAGGGACACGTCGATGTTCGCGCCCGGGGTGAGGGATGCCGTGGCCACCGACCCGTCCTCACTGACCGTCACGTTCTCACCCGCAGTGAAGCGGGGCGTGCCGAAGGTGACGCCCGGAACGTTCGGGAAGGTCGGCTCGCTGAGCTCGGCGGTCCAGCCGGTTCCGCGGGAGTTCGGCCCACTGACGGGGTCGCCGTTCAGCGGAACGCGCAGGTCGTACTCGATCTGGACGGCGCCCTGCGGGTCGATCTCCTTCACATGGACGGTGAAGAAGGTGCCGTCGGCGACGAACGCGGCACCGGGGGTGTCGGCGAGGCTCTTGGCGATCGAGACCGAGCCGCGCGTCACGCCCTCGCCGGTTCCGCTGCCGCGGTTGTTCTGCACGACCGACTGCGTGTAGGTCAGGCCGTTCAGCTCTGCGGTGTTGCCGTAGCGCGTGCCCGGGGCATCCATTCCACCGCTGGTGGTGCAGGTGGTGTAGGTGACGAGGTACTGGTACTCACGGCTGAAGCCGGTCTCGGTGCCGCCGCCCGGAAGCGGCAGGGTCGGGCGCGGCACGACGACGGTGAACTGCGGCTCGCCCGTCTCCGGGTCGACGCCGAGGGTCGCCGTCGCGCTCTCGGTCAGATCGACGGTCGGCAGACCCCCGCCCGAGATCTGGTCGACCGCCTGGACGCGGAGCCCCAGTCGCGCGGCGATGTCGCCACCCGTGCCGCACACCTCGTGCGCGCCGGTGAGGGTGTCGACGATCGTCAGGTCGCTGTCGAGGGCGGCGAGCTTCTGCCCCGGAACGCGGACGCTCCAGTTCATCGTCGTCTGCGGGAAGTAGCGGATGCCGTCGAGGGTGACCGCGGAGGTGTTCACCGATCCGCCCTTGCCCTCCGAACGCCCGGGGACCTTCGTCTCGGTACCGGCCGTGGCGAGGTCGACCGACGCGGAGTTGCCGAAAGCCGTCCCCGCTTCGGGGAGGCCGTCGGTCGTGGCGTAGGTCTCGTAGGTGATGAGATACAGGTGCTGGAGCGGCTGGAAGGCGAACTCCGCACCCTCCTTGATCGCGAGCGAGGCGGTGAAGGACCCGGCGGTCGTGGCGACCGGCGTGATGTCGAGCTGGTTCGTGATCTCGCGCTGACGGACGGTGCTCGGGCCGTAGCGCTCGTAGACGCGGATGCCGGACACCGTGGTGTCGCGCACCTCGTGGGGTCCGCTGAGGGTGTCGGCGAGGGTGAACGCGTCCTTGCCGGCGAGGTGGTCGCCGGCGACGGTGACGGTCCAACGGATGGTGCCGTTGCGCTGCGCGCCGCCCAGGACGGAACCGGACTTGGTGACGGTGCCGGAGAACGCCCAGTCCTGGGTCACGCCGATGACGCCGGACTTCTGTCCGCGGTCGCCGAAGGCGGCGATGAACGCCTCGTTCTCGTAGACCGTGCCCTTCGGGTCGATCTCCCCGCCCGGCGTGCAGGTGGTGTACGTGATCCGGTACGTGACGGTGCGGTCGAAGCCGCCCTCGGGGGCGGTGAGGTCGATGGCGAAGTCGTACGGGGCGTCGACGTCCGTCGCGATCGCGGCGAGGGAGGTGACGTCGGTGGTGGCGGATCCGCGGACGGTCTGCACGCGGAGCTTCGACGGCTCGCACAGCACGTGGTTGTCGCCGAGATCGTCGAGGATGCGGACGGTGTCGTTGCCGGCGAGGCTCGCGCCGGGGACGTTGATCGTCCAGGTCATCGACCACTTGTCGCCGTTGAGCGAGCCGGACTTGTCCCAGTCGGTGGGGAGGACGATGCCGTCCGAGATCCCGCCGTCGCCGGGAAGGTCGACGAGGACGAGCTCGCCGTTGAGGTCGAACGTCAGCGCCTCCTCCGTCGTGGCGAGGACCGCCTCGATCTCGAGCTCGAAGGTGCCCTTGACCTGCTCGGGGCGATCGATGACGGCATCCGACAGGGTGCATTCCGCGGTGCCGGTGGTCGGGTCGGTGAGGCACGAGCCCCACACCGTGCCGTCGGCGCCGAGCAGCTGGAACGGGATCGCCTCCGGGAACGCGAGCTCCGGCGGCAGACCCACGGTGAACGTGTCGCCCGGCTTCGGGTCGGCGTTCGTGGCGTCCCATGCGCCCTTCAGGGTCAGGATGTCGCCGATCGTGGCCTGTCCGCCGTCGATGCTCTCGACGGTGACGGGAGAGACGACGATCTCCGTGTTCGGCGCGGCGATCGCGGCGGGTGCGCCGACGATCACCCCCGAGAAGACGACGGCAGCGGCAGCGAGGGCGCCGATCCATCTCGACAAATGCGTACGCACGTTTTTCACCTTTGTTCCGGGTCGTATTCCGTACCGCGGGCGCGACGAACAGCGCCTCGGAAAAGGCGCATTTCCCCACAATCCCGAACGGCATTGCGCGCGAAAAACGCACGACGAAGGGACCCTTCGCGGTGCGTCATCGCTGCGGCGCGGCAGGCCGAGCGGTGTTGTGTCGCACCCCCAGGTGTGTCACAACGAGAATTCCCCCGGCGCAGATCGCGCACTGCCTTTGAACCTATCGGTGCTCATGCACACATGCGCAATTCACGGCGTGTCTCAGTTTTTGCTCAAGAAGAGCATTCTCCCGCGCAAGAATTCGCGGCGAGATCTCCGATGCCCCGTCACGAGGCGGGTGGATTCACGTCTGGTTCCCCGGGGGAAATGACCCCCATGCGGGGGTCACGGTCGGCCGGGCGTGCGAGGCGGAGGGCGACGCACGGCGGGCGGGGGCGGGCGGCGGGCGGCGGGCGGGGGCGGGCGGGCGGCGGCGTACGTAACTCCTCAAAAGCGACGCCGTCCGGGCCCGGACGGCATCCGGTGCACCTTTTCGGAACCGGATCGGAGGAGTTCGGTACGGCTCGGGCGGCGCACCCCGTACCGGAAAGCCCTTTCTGGATAGGGTCGGATGATGGCGACCCCCGACTTCCCCGCCCTGTTCGCGGCCCTGGACACCGTCGCGCGCAACTCCGGCTTCGACGGCGTCGTATCGGTCGACGTCGACGGCGACCTCGTCGGAGCGTGCGCCTACGGCTTCGCCGATCGCGCCCACGGCGTCGTCAACACGGTGGACACGCGATTCGGCGTCGCCAGCATCGCCAAGGGGTTCACCGCCGTCGCGGTGCGCGCCCTGATCCGCGACGGCGTGCTCGCCGCCGACACCGCGGTGCGCGGCATCCTTCGCGATGATCTGCCTCTCATCGACGACGCCGTCACCGTCGGTCAGCTGCTCACCCACACCTCGGGGATCGGCGACTACCTCGACGAATCAGGCGACGGCGAGATCACGGACTACGTCCTGGACGTCCCGACGCACCGCCTCGACACCACCGAGGCATTCCTTCCGGTGCTCGACGGTCGTCCGCAGGTCACCTCCCCCGGCACGACGTTCGCGTACAACAACAGTGGCTACGTCGTGCTCGCCCTCATCGCCGAGCGCGCGAGCGGCATCCCGTTCCACGACGTGGTCGCGGACCGCGTGTTCACCCCCGCCGGGATGACGCGCACCGGATATCTCCGCATGGACACTCTCCCCGGTGACGCCGCGCGCGGCTACCTGTTCGACGCCGAGGACGACCGCACCAACGTGCTGCACCTCCCCGTGCGCGGCAGCGGCGACGGCGGCGTCTTCACGACCGCGGCCGACCTGAGCCGGTTCTGGCGGGCGCTGACGGACGGCACGTTGCTGCCGACGGATGCCGTGCACGACCTCGTCCGTCCGCGCGCGACCGTCGACGACGAAGAGCTGCGGTACGGCGCGGGGTTCTGGCTCGACCTCGACGGGTCCGGCATCCTGCTCGAGGGATACGACGCCGGAGTCTCGGGCCGGTCCCGATTCGACCCCGGAACGCGCGCGACGGTGTCGATCCTCGCGAACACGTCCGAAGGCGCCTGGCCCGTGATCGGGCGCTACGTCGAGCTGATCGGCTGACGCCGAACCCGGTCGGCGAGCCGATCGCGCTCCCAGGTCGCCACGCGCAGGAAATAGTCGTGCGAGAAGAGGTCGATGGGCGCCTCGACCTCGGACTGCGTGGGGTCGATGAGCTCGTGCGGCAGGTCGGCCTGCGCGAACGTCGTCCGCGAGCGCGGCGGACGGATGCGGCTCGCGAGCGTGTCGGCCAGCACGACGAGGTCGAAGCGGGTGCGCAGCACGATGACCCGATCGACGGCACGACGGATCGCCGCCCACTCCTCGGGGGTCCGTTCGACCGCCGGCGCGTGCATCAAGACCAGAACCCGGATGCGTTGCCCGACGGATGCCGCGTTCAGCGCGACCGTGCCGCCGTGACTGTGGGCGTAGACGACGTCGAGGGTGCCGGCATCCGTTGCGGCGGACGTCCACGCGACGAGCGCGTCGCCGGCGGCGCGGCGCGCGGGTTCGGAATACTGCCCTGACCAGGTGAAGAAGCCCGGGCCGTCGTAGAGGTTGCGGCCGACGCGGGCCTCGAGGTGGTCGTGGAGCGGTGCACCCGGGATGTACCAGCGGGAGCCGGTGTCGCCGAGCATCGCGAACGTGCCGTGCACGGTGGTGCTGACCGCGGTGCGCGAGCGGGTGGGCGGGGTCGGTGAGGTGGTGGCGGTGGGCGGGGTGGTTGCGGTGGTCGCGGTGGTCTGGGCGGTCGCGGTGGTCTGGGCGATCGCTCGGGCGAGCGGGTCCGACGATCGGGTCAGCCGCGCCAGCGCAGCCACCGCCCCGGGGTGATCGGGCATCATCGCCTGCAGTGCGGCGGCCGCGGCCGCGGCTTCGACGGGGGCGGTGTCGCGGAGGCGACCGGCGAGCAGGCGGGCGAGGGCGGTCGGGTCGCCGGTGGCGGCGACCGTCGCGTAGAGAGCCGCGGCGGCCGGGAGGTCGAGAGGCTCACTCGGGGGTCGCGTGGCGCGCGGGCCGACCGGGGCGACGACGGGCGCATCGAGCACGTCGCCCTCCGGCGTCGTCCCGCTCAGCGACGACATCGCCATGAGGAGGTACTGCGCGGCGCGCGATGAGGCGGCCGTCTCCGCGACCGTCTCAGCCGGCGCGAGCGCCGGCGCGGCGGCCTGCGCATCGGCGGTCGTGGTTGAGGCGAACGCGGCCGTGCCGCGCGGAATCTGCTCTCTCATTCCGGTCCTTCCCGCTGCTCCGCCTCGTTCGTCGCGCCGGTCTCCGCGAGAGGCCGTACCGAACTCCTCCGATCCGTGCCAGCATCCCCCGAAACCCGGTCTCCCGGCCCGCGGGCCGCTGGAAAAGAGGAGTTCGGTTCGCCGCGATACTCTGACCGACCGGCGCCGGCGCGGAGACGGACGCCACGCCAGGC
This sequence comes from Microbacterium sp. NPDC077184, assembly GCF_040687055.1. NCBI lineage: Bacteria > Bacillati > Actinomycetota > Actinomycetes > Micrococcales > Microbacteriaceae > Microbacterium > Microbacterium sp. NPDC077184. Next base: position 41,991 of record NZ_JBFBMM010000005.1, on the reverse strand, counting down.
ACCCGCGTAACGCTCACCCTGCACCGACCGCCGTGCACCTAACTCCTCCGATCCGGCTTCGAAAGCGCCGAAACCGGCCTCATCCGGCCCGTGCGCCGCCGGAATGACGGAGTTCGGTCCGCCTCGACCCTGTGACCGACCGGCTCACGCCCGCCGTGCCCCCGTTCACAGCCCGTGCCGCGCCCGGACCGCGGCGACGGCGGACAGCCCCCGCTCCGTCGCCGCCGGATCTGTTCCCGATCCCGGTCCGATCTGCGCGGCGAGCGCGTCGAGTTGGCGGGTCAGCGCGGCGCGCACCGCGGCATCCGTGCTGAGCGTGGCGATCTCGTCGACCGCCTGCACGAACCGCGCGACCACCGCCGGGTGCTCCCCGCCGTAGTGACGCATCGGGCTCAGGGCGGTGTCGACCTGCTCATCGGCGGCGGGTGCGATGGTGATCACGCGCGGCGACCCGTCGTCGCCGGCGAGCACCCGCGGGAGCACCGGCATGTCGACGATGCGCGTGACGACCGCGCTCAGGTGCCCGAGCGCGTGGACAGCCGTGGTCGGATCGTTCACTCCGGGCGACAGCGCCCGCAGTCCGATGTCGAGGATCTGCTCGACTCCGTACTCGATGTCTTCGGAGGCGGTCCGCTCGTACCCGATTCCGTACGCGCCGCGGACCGCGTCGTCGATCTCAGCTTGACGCTCCCCCGCGCGGCGTTCGGAGCCGGGATTCGGATGCGGCTGCACATCCCACCACGCCACGAGCGGCATCCCCGCCACGATGTTCGCGCCGACCCGCACGCGTTCCTCGATCACCAGGTCGTGTTCCGACGCGATGTCGACGAGGCGCGCGTGGTCGTGGGCGGTGACGAAGCCGCTCGATGTCGTCTTCGTGACGTGCGGCTCGTCGGGACGGATGCCGGGCTCTCGCGCCCCCTGAGCCGCCCGGTTGCGCGCCGACACCCGGTCGATCGTCCGGTCGGTCTCGGCATGGATGTCTTTGAGCATCGTCTCGACGCGCAGCTGCGCGGCCAGATGTGCGAGGAAGAAGACGAGGGTGCCGACGCTCACAAGCGTGAGGAGGAAGCCGAGTGTGACCGCGATACGCGGGACGAACTCGGGGATCTGCTCGGTGTCGGAGCGCACCGAGCGGAGGACCGTGAGCGAGTACGCGAAGGTTCCGAGGAAGGCGGCGAGCGTCCAGTGCACCTGGCGGTCGCGGGCGAACAACCGAAGGACCCGCGGAGACGCCTGGCTGCTGGCGAGCTGCAGCGCCACGACGGTGAGCGAGAACGTCAGCGAGGTCACGGTGATGAGCGACCCTGCGATCGAGGAGAGGACGGTGCGCGCGGTCTCCGCGCCGCCGTTGAAGACGAGCGAGTCGACGGTGTCGGGGAGGGACTCGTCGACGGCGATGTCGAGCTGCGGCATCACGATGCCCACGAGCACGGCGAGCACGACGACGGTGAACGGCACCGGCCACAGTCGCGACTCGATCGACTCGTTCACCCGCGCCCACCACCCCCGGCGCCGCGCGTCGGTTCCGGACGTGGCGCGGGTGGAGGAACTCATGGGTCGATCATCTCGCGCACCGTCGACGGATGCCGGGCCCTTGCGGTCCGGGAACGCGAGCGGTAGCGGGGGCACCGGACCCGGGTCGTCGGAAAATCGCGTACCGAACTCCTCAGCATCGGGGCCCCGGTGCCCGAGGCGGCTCACTTGGGCGGTGTTCGTCTCGGACAAGAGGAGTTCGGTACGCGGGCGAAGCGATACCGGATCGTTTCGCGGCCGCAAGCCCACGCGCCGGCATCCGGGCGTACAGTTCTCGCACGGAGGGTGCCCGATCCTCCCGCTGGATACCCCTGGGGAGGGGGATCTGTGATGGACGACGTCGTCTCCGCAGTCATCTTCATCGCCGCCGCGATCGCGCTCTGGATCGCGGCGGCGGTCATCGTCGGCATCCTGATCGGAGGGATGATCCGTCGCCGAGATCGGTGACTCGCCGGGCAGTCCTCCGTTCACTCGTCGCGTCCTGCGGGTGGGAAGCGGCAGCACCCGCACGAGGCGACACGTGAACCGGGGAGGTGGGGCCTCCGGATCCGGCTTTCGGCCGGTGGGGCGGGCCCAACTCCTCAAGAACGGCGGCGGTGCGCGCGAACACTCCGCTGAGAGGCCGACCGGCGCGCGAAACGGAGGAGTTCGGTACAGCACGGAGCCGCTTCCGGCAGACCGGCCGCACCCGCGACACCGCCCCCGGGCAAAAATGAAGCGGCCCGCGGTGGGGGGCCGCGGGCCGCTGCCCGTCCGGATGATACGAGTCGCACCCGAAGCGACGATCTAGGACGGACATGAAGAGCAGGCTGGGGTCCGTACTCTCGAGCTCCAGCCTACGCAGGCGCCACAGCCGACGTCTGTAGGCCTTTCGGGGGACAAAACAGCCGAAAAGCACCCGAAAACGGTTAGAGAACGATGAGAAGGATGCCGAGGGCGTTGAAAACGACGTGTGCGACGAGGGCGCCGCCGATCCGTCCGGTCACCACCGCGAGCACCCCGCATCCGACTCCGATCCCGATCGTCCCGACCAGGAGGCCCACCGGCGCCAGCGGTCCGAGCGTGACCAGGTGGAGCACCACGAACGCCACCGTCGACACGGCCACCGCGATGACGGCGGCAACCACGCGAACCCACCCCGCAAGGGCATCGACGATCGCGCGCAGCATCAACCCGCGGAAGAACACCTCCTCCACGACGGGCGCCACTACGACCGCCCCCAGCACGCCGACCGTGACGACGCCGACCGGGGCGCCGAACGGTCCGCCGAGGGTCCCGGTCGTCGGCTGGACCACCTCGACGGCGGCGCGCACCACGAGCGCGATCGCCACACCCACGAGGGCGTCATTCCATCGCCACGGACGGATTCCGAGCACCCGCCCGACCGCACCGCGCCCCGCCCACCGCGCGGCGACCAGAGCACCCGCCGTGAGCGGGAGCGCGACGAAGGCGAGCGCCAGCAAGGGGCGTTCGAGCTCGCCGAGCATCCAGAACCACCCGGGTCCGGTCCCGTCCGCACCGGCGCCCTCGTCGGTCCACAGCAACAGCCCCGCGGTCACGAGCCATGCCGCCGCTGCCACGGCGAGCGCGAAAGACGGCCGGGTGTAGGCCACCCGACCGTCTTTCGTGAGCGTTGTCACCGCGGAGTGCGCGGATTCAGCGAGGTCAGACGCGCGATGCGCGGCGACGTGCCGCCGCGGCCGCAACCGCGATGCCGCCGACGCCGAGCGCGCCGACGCCGAGCCACAGAGCTGCGCCGGGGACGTCGCCACCGGTGGCGGGCAGGCCGCCCTCCGCGCCGGAGCCGCCGGTGCCGCCGGAGGCCGAGCCCTCGATGACGGTGATCGCGAGCGAGTCGGCGAAGGAACCGAACTCGCCGCCGTCCTGCGTGACGGTGATCTCGTACTCGGCCGCGGTCGGCGGGGTGAAGGTCGCCGAGGTCTCACCGTTCACGACATCCTTCGTGACGGATGCCGAGCTCACCGCGGACGCGGAGACCGAGGTGAGGGTCACGCCCTGGACGACGCCGGGGCCGGTGACGGTGAAGGTGGCGGGGAAGTCGTCGTTGAACGCGACGCAGCTGATCGTGGCCGACTGGCCGACGGCGACGGTTCCGGGGCTGACGGTGCAGCCGATGTCGACGGGATAGGCGTGGGCCGCGGAAGCGCCGGTCAAGACGATGGCACCGGCAACTGCGACAGCCGCGAGGGATTTCTTCATGGGGAGTTCCGTATCTTTTGGGGAGTGGTTGTGTAGCGACCCTCGGGCAGGTCTATGTCCGAGCAACCATAGCGACTCTCAGGAAAAACGCAGAATTGCCACAGTTACAACCCGGTAACGATCGCGTGCCGCTGCCGCGCTGCGGGAGCGAGCGTCTTCCCGGCCTCGGCGAAGAACGCGACTTCGTGGCGCGACGACCGGAGGAACGCCCCGAGCATCGCCGCACGCGTTCCCTCGTCCGCCGCCGCGGCGGCCGTCGTCACGATCTCGATCGCCCGGGCGGTGGATGCCGCGAACGCCGCGTCTCCGTAGGTGTCGAGCCAGGAGCGGTAGGGGTGATCGGCATGGGACAGAGCATGCAGGCGGGTTCCGACATCCTGATACAGCCAGAAGCAGGGCAGCAGCCCCGCGATGAGCACCGCGTAGTCTCCCCGCGCGGCGACGGCGAGCAGATGGTCGAGGTACGCGACCGTGACGGGCGCCGGGGTGACGGCATCCGTTCCCGCGGACTCCCCCAGCCAGCTCTCGTGCAGCTGCATCTCGGCGGCCAGCGCCCCGTGCGCGCCGAGGGCCCAGAACGCCTGCGCCTCCTGGTCGGGGGCTCGTCGGCTGGCCTCCGCGAGCACCCGCGCGTAGTCGCGGAGGTACAGCGCATCCTGGGCGAGGTAGGCCGTGAACTCGTCTCGGGCGAGTGTGCCGTCACCCAGCCCGCGGACGAACGGCAGCGCATCGATCGCGGCACGCTCCGTCGCGATCTCCTCCCACCAGTCGTTCCGCACAGCCTCGGGCGTCGGGCGCGTCGACAGCCCGCCGCGCGCCCAGAGCCCCGCGAAGTGGCTGACCGGGCCGTTCCCGTGCCCGACCTCGAGCTCCGCGCCGTGCCGGATGCTCTCGGCCAGCCATCGCTTGGTCTCCGCCGTCGCCGTCGCCCAGTCCCCCGTTCGCGCGACGCGGGTCGCGAGCGCCGCCGACAGCGAGCACCCGGTGCCGTGCGTGTTCGACGTGTCGATCCGGATGCCGGAGAACTCGACCACGTCGCCGTCGGGAGACACGAGTGCGTCCGGCATCCGCTGTCCGCCGTCCTCACGCCCGAGGTGCCCGCCCTTGGCGAGCACGCACACGCCGTGCCGGTCGGCGACGCGCGCCGCCTGCGCGAGCACCTCGTCCCAGCCCGTCGCCACCGGCTCCCCCGCAAGGATCGCGAGCTCCGGAATGTTCGGCGTCACCAGGTCGACCCGCGCGACGAGCGCCCGCAGCGCCTCCTCGGCTTCGCGGTCGAGCAGGCGATCGCCGCTCGTGGCGATCATGACCGGGTCCAGCACGACCACCGGCGGACGCACCCGCACGAGCCACTCCTCGACCGCGTGGATCACCTCGACCGTGCCGAGCATCCCGATCTTCACGGCGTCGATCGCGACGTCGTCCGAGACGGCATCCAGCTGCTGGGCGAGGAATTCCACGGGCGGCATATGGACCGCGCGCACCCCACGCGTGTTCTGCGCGACGAGCGCGGTGACCACCGCCATGCCGTATCCGCCGTTCGCGGCGATGCTCTTGAGATCGGCCTGGACGCCCGCCCCGCCGGTCGGGTCCGTCCCCGCGACGCTCAGCACCCGCGGCACGGCCCGCGGCACGACCCGCAGCCGCCCGCTCATTCGCCGACCTCCCACGCACGCCGAAGTTCTCGGGCAGCGGATGCCGGATCCGCCGCCGCGCACACCGCCGACACCACCGCGGCACCGGCTGCCCCGGCGGCTCGCAGCCGCGGCAGATCGGCGGCGGTCACGCCCCCGATCGCGACGGACGGCATGGCGACGGATGCCGCGAGCTCGGCGAACCGCGCATGCCCGAGCGGTGCGGGCGCATCCTTCTTCGTCTGCGTGACGTGGAGCGCGCCGATCCCGACGTAGTCGATGCGCGCCGGGCTCGACGCGGCCTCGGCAAGCTGTGCCGGAGTCGCGGCGCTGAGTCCGAGCACGGTGTCGTCGCCGATGAGTTCCCGCACGACCGGCGCCGGCAGATCGGACTGGCCGACGTGCACGCCGTGGGCGCGGCCGGCGAACCCGCGCGGGAACGCCCGGCGCGCGGCGAGGTAGACGTCGACGCGGTCGTTGACGAGCAGCGCGACCTCGTCGGGCAGCGCCTCGGCGAGGCGGACGACGGTGTCGAGGAACGCCGCCGCGGCGGCATCCTTCTCCCGCACCTGCACCGCGGTGACTCCGCCGCGCGCGGCGGCGACGGCGACGTCGACGAGGTCGTGCCCGGCACCCGTCGCCTGACGTGTGTCGGTGACGAGGTAGACCGAGAGGTCGAGGCGGGTCATGCGGGCGACTCCCCGGTCGCGTCGATCGAGATGACCGCCGCGCGGCGGAGCGCATCGCCGTCGACCTCGGCGAGCGCGTCGAGGAACCCCACCGCGAAGCTGCCGGGACCGCTCGCCCGCGCCGCGGCGCGCTGCGCGGCGACCGTGTACACCGTGATCGCAGCGACGGTGGTGGCGAGACGGTCGTCATTGACGGCCGCGAAGGCCGCCATGACCGCGCCGAGCGCGCAGCCGCCGCCCGTGACCTGCGTCAGGAGCGGAGTGCCGTTGGAGATCCGAACGCTCTCGCGTCCGTCGGTCACGAGGTCGACCGGGCCAGAGACCGCGACGATGCCGCCGGTCCGGAGGGCGAGGGCGCGGGCGTGCGGCTCGGCGGCGGCGAGGTCGTCGGCGGCGTCGACGCCGCGCCCGCCCACCCCGGCACCGCCGACCGCGATGATCTCGGAGGCGTTCCCCCGGACGATCGTCGGACCGGCATCCCGCAGCTCGAAGCCGAGCGGCGTCCGCACCGGAAGCGCGCCGACGGCGACCGGGTCGAGGACCCACGGGGTCCCGGCATCCGTCGCCGATGTCACCGCCTCCCGCATCGCGGTGCGTTGCTCGGCGGTCGGCGTCCCGAGGTTGACGAGGAGCCCCGAGGCGATGGCCGCGAAGGGCCCCGCCTCGTCGGGGATGTCGACCATCGCGGCCGACGCCCCGAGGGCGAGCAGCGCGTTCGCGGTGAAATTCACCACGACGCTGTTGGTGATGCAGTGCACAAGGGGCGCGGATCTCCGCACCTCCTGCAGCGCATCGACGGAGAACTCGAGCAGGTGCTGTGGCGTGCGCGTCATGCGCGACATCCCTTCGCTAGTACGAACTAGATCAGGTTCGACGGGTGTCATCTCAGCCCCGTGGGGCACCCCGTGTCACGTGTGCGCTCCACCCTACCGAGGCCCGGATGCCGGGGGTCGGCCGGCCGGTCCGGCCGGTCCGGAGCCGCAGCGCGGTGAAAGCGCGGGGAGATTCGGTCGTGTCGGCGGCGTGTCGCGGCCGGAGACGTCGATTTCTCCCCGGGGTTTCACGAGGTGCGGCCGAGACCGCCTCGACCGGCGTCCTCTGCGGCGCGCCGAGGCGGCCTCTACTGCCGCGTCGTTCTCGGCCGTTTCCGGTCAAGAACGCGGCATATCCGGGGCCCGGCACCCGGCCGCACGGCCCGAAACGGCCGCTCACCCCGCGTTCTTCACCGCGTGGACCGGCGCACGGCCCCTGGCCCCGCGGGCCACACCGGGTTACTCTCGCGGCATGTCCTCCAACCCGCGCCGGCCGTCGCTGTTCGCCCGCATCCGGCAGTTCTTCCGGCCGGCGACCGAGACCTACGACTCGCGCCGCTCGGGCGGCGCCGAGGCGGGCACGCCCCAGCCGCACCACGACCCCGCCACCGACCAGCGCCGCGGATACGGCGTCTGGGGCTGACACCGGGGCGCCGCCAGAGACCCCGCGGTGAAACCCCGGGGCGAATCAGGCCCGCACCCCGGTCTCAGACGCTGAATCCGCCGATTTCTCCCCACGGTTTCACGCGCAGCCGCGCGCACGCCGCCCCTCACGCGGCGGCGGGTGAGGTCTGCACCTCGATCCCGCCGAGGAAGCGCCGCACCCTTCCGTCCGGACTCACCACGACCCCCGACGCTTCCGGGATCCGCCCCGCCCAGGACAGGTCCTCGATCCCCGCGACCACCGCGGCGGTGGCGAACACGTCGGCGCGGGTGAGACTGTCGGCGATCACCGTCGCCGACGCCGCCCCCGTCGCGGGCGCTCCCGTGCGCGGGTCGACGATGTGCGCGCCCCGCTCCGCGGTTCCGGATGTCGCGACGGCACCGTTGCGCACCGGAACCGTCGCGATCACCCGGCCGGCATCCGCGGGATCGACGATGCCGACGTTCCACGTCCAGTCCGCGCCGTCCGCCGCGAAGAGCTGCATGTCGCCGCCGACGGTGAGACCCGCAGCCTGCACCCGCCCCGGCTCGTCGAGCAGCGGAGCGAGCCACATCCTCGCCGCGCGTTCGACGGCCCATCCCTTCACGAGACCGGTCGGATCGAACTCCCCCGCGAACTCGGCGCGGAAGAGGCCGCCCGTGTCGCGCTCGGCCGCGGCGCACGCCGCGACGACCTTGGCGTAGAGGGGGTCGGCGTCCCAGACCGCGAGCTCGCCCCGCGCGATGCGACGGAGGTCGGAGTCGTCGCGGTACGTCGAGAAGACCCGATCCGCCCGCCGCAGCTCGGTCATGCATCCGCGAACGACGTCTGCGAAGGCGACCGGCGCGAGGTCGCCGATGACGTGGATGCTCGCAGTGCTTCCCATGACCGGAGCGGCATGCACGTGGCGCGGCGGCCGCCGCCGGGCGGCGGTCATGCCCGCGCCTCATCGAGCGCGCTCTGCAGCGACCGCGTGTAGCCGTCGCTCGTGTACGTCGCGCCGGACACCATGTGGATCTCGGCGGACTGCGCGTCGATCGTCTCGGACACGAGCACCGGCAGCGCGCGCTCGTTGATCTGGCGGTCGCGCGAATTCCCCGACGGATACTGCGGCACCTGCACATCGGTGATCTGCCCGCCCGCCACCGTGATCTGCACCTGGACCGGGCCGTAGCGTGTGCCCGCCGTGGTGCCGGTGTAGGTGCCGTCCGTGAACCCGCTGCTCGTCGACGCGGATGCCGCGTCCGACGCTCCCGCCCCCGTATCGGTCGCGGCCCCCGACCCTGTCGCGGCCGCCGACCCCGACGCCGTCGCGGACGCCGAACCGGTCCCGCCCGACCCCGCGGCGGCCGCGGCATCCGTTCCGGCCGTGCTCGCGGAATCGAGCGCGGCCGCCGGAGCCTCGACGTGCGACGTGCGGTACCCGAAGAGCAGCACCAGGCCGCTCAGGGTGACCAGGATGCTGTAGACGATCTTCTTCATGATGCGCTCCTCGAAGGACGATCGGATGCCGATCAGATGCTGAACGATTCGGTGTGGATGCGCGCCCGCGGGACCCCGGCGGCGCGGAGGTCGGCGACGACGGAGTCCATCCATCCCGCCGGTCCGCAGACGTAGGCGTCGTACTCCTGCAGGTCGGGTGCGAGGTGGCGCAGCGCCTCGCGTCCGCTCCACCGCGCGTGCGTGGCGGGGAGCCAGGTCGATTCGGATGCCGCGCGCCGGCCGATCAGCGGCACGTGGCGCAAGCCCCGCTCTCGCACCAGCCGCGTGATCGCGTCGGAACGCAACGCCGCGCCCGCCGTGGAATCCCGGGTGATCAGCGTCGCGGCGCCGGGGGCGTACGCCTCTCCCTTGAGAAGCGACACGAGCGGCGCGACTCCCGCGCCGGCTCCGATCATCAGCAGCTTCGGGGTGGTGCGCGCCTCGCCGGTGAGGTGTCCGTACGGGCCCTCGATGAGCACCCGCGTCCCGGGCCGCAGCCGCGCGAGGCGCGCGGTGCCGTCGCCGACGACGTGGGCCGAGATCGACAGACGGTCCGCGGTCGGCGCGGCCGAGAGCGAGAACGGGTGCCCGCGCGTCCAGCCGGGGCCGTCCAGGAACCGCCACACGAAGAACTGCCCGGCGCGCGCCCGCAGCCGCCCCAGCGCCCGCCCCTGCATGTGGACCGTGATGCCGGCATCCCCGTCCCGCTCGACATCCGTCACACGGATGCCGTGACGCAGTGATCGTGCCAGCGGCAGACCGATCCGGAAGATGAGCACCGCCGCCGCGGCCGCGGCCCACAGCGTCCACCAGTAGACGGCGGCTGCGGGAAGGGCGGTGAAGTCGGCGCCGGTCCACAGCTGGTGCGGCAGGGCGAGGCCGACGCCGATGTAGGCGTACAGGTGCAGGAGGTGCCACGACTCGTAGCGGAGTCGACGACGCGCGCGACGGATCGAGGTGACGGTCACCCCGACGATGAGGAGGGTGCCGATGGTCGCGAGGAGCATGCCCGGGTAGTCCCAGACGAACTCCCACAGCTGCGCGAGCGGGTCGATCCCCGCCGCGGCGGCGTAACCGGCCACGAGGAGTCCGATGTGGGCGAGCATCAGCCAGAACGACCAGAAGCCCGTCGTGCGGTGTGCGCGGGTGAGGGCGTCGCGGCCGAATCCGCGCTCGAACAGTGGCACGCGGGCCATGAGGAGCACCTGGTACAGCAGGAGATTCGACGCAACGAGGCCGGTGAGACGCCCGAGGCTGTTCAATGCCTCGGCGCCGCCGCCGCCCACCGCGTCGACGCCGCCGCCGACGACCCAGAGCAGGGCGACGAACAGGCTCGTGGCCCAGAGGAACAGCACCGCGCCGAGGTTCCAGGCGGCGACGGTCCGTCGCCGCGCGGCCAGGGGAACGGATGCCGGCAGCGCCGGCGACGCGGGCGACGCGGTCGGGGCGGTCGGGGCGGTCGGGGCGAGGGTCGTCGCGGTCATGGTGTCTCCCCGATCTCTACGACGCGTCGCCGTCGTCATCGATGTCGCCGTCGTCATCGGGGCCGCCGGCACGGTCTCCGTCGTGGTCACCGAACGGACGGGCGTCGTCGTCGTGCGGTCGCTGCCCCGGACCCCCGATGCCGTCGTCACCCGGTCGATCGAATCCCTCACCGATCGACCCCGCGGATCCGCTCGCAACGGAGACACCCCACCCGCCGGCGAATCCGATCCCGAGGAGGAGCGCCCCCGCGACGGACGCGGCGGTGATCAGCTGCCACCGAGGTCGCGTCGAGCGCGACGGGACGGGGCCCGCGGGGGTCGTGGACGTTGCGGGGGCCGCGGCGGTCACCGCATCGCCGGGGTCCGCGGGCAGCGGATCGTGCGGCGGCGACGCCGGAGCGGTCGGGGTGTCATCGGGTGTGTGTGCCATGACGTCCACGGTGTCCGGCAGCTCCCAAGATCACTCAAAGAAAGCCGGGCTCACAGCGAACGCAGGGGTTCACCTGGCGAATCGCTCAGCCGCGAGCCGCGAAACGCGAGCCGCGGCGAGACGCGGCGCGGCGGGGCGGGCGCGAGGATCAGCGCGCCGCGGGGAGCGTCAGCAGGAACGTGCTGCCGGCGGGCGAGGTCGATTCCAGCGCGATCGATCCGCCGAACCGGCCGGCGATGTCGCGGACGAGCGCGAGACCCAGCCCGTGCCCGCCCGACTGCACCGCCCCGGCATCCGCTCGGGCGAAGCGATCGAAGATGCGGTCGGGATCGATCCCGGTGATCCCCGGTCCGCTGTCGGCGACGCGGATCTCCACCGCGGCGCCCGTCCCGGTAGCGCGGACATCGACCGCCGATCCCGCGGGAGCGTACTTGAGCGCGTTGTCGATGAGGGCCGACAGAGCGCGGATCACGGCGACCCGATCCGCGGCGACGGCGAGACCGTCCGCGACCTCCGCCGCGAGCGTCACCCCGCGCTCCTCGGCGCGCGGGGCGAGCAACGACAGCGCATCCTGGATCGCCGGCCCCACGTCGGTGCGCACCGCGCCCACCCCCACCCGGGCTCCGGCCGACTCGGCCGACAGCAGCAGATCCGAGAGGACGGCATCCATCGCCTCGGTGTCTTTGCGGAGATCGGCGAGCACCGCGGCGACATCGCCCCCGCGCTCGGCACGGTGCTGCGCGAGCTGCACGCGACTGGACAGGGTCGTCAGCGGCGTGCGGAGCTCGTGACTCGCATCGGCGACGAACGTCCGCTGCACCTCGAGCGCCTCCGCGAGGGGCTGGGCGGCGCGGCGGGCGACGTACCAGCCGATGACGGCGAGAACGACCACGCCGATCACCCCGAGCAGGATCGACAGGGGGATCGCATCGTCGAGATCGATCACGCGGCCGCCACGCTCGCTGTGCTCCTCGAACTCCCCGCCCGGCAGGCGCGGCTCCTCGCGGGAGGTCGCGAACAGGCCGGCAACGGTCACCGTGGTGAGGATCGCAACCACCGCCGCCGACGCGAGCCCCACCCACAGCCCCGCGCGCAGCGCCGCGCGCTGCACCCGCCGCCGATCGGCCTCGATCGCGGCATCCGTTCGCCCGGTCATCGCGGATCCCCGGCCCGGTACCCGCGAGCTCGGACGGTCTCGATGATCTCCGGCGTGCTCTTGCGGCGGAGGTAGTGCACATAGGTGTCCACGGTCGCCACGGAACCGCCGGGGAACACCGCGTCGAGGATCTCCTGCCGCGAGAACACATGGTCAGGGCTCGAGGTGAGCAGCTCGAGCACGGCGGTCTCGGCCGAGGTCAACGCGACGCGCAGCTCGGTCGGGGAGTACAGCGCCTGGCTCGCGGGGGTGAAGAGCCAGTCACCGATCTGGCGGCGGTCGCCGGCGCCGCGGGCACGGCGCAGGGCCCTCAGCCGCGCGCGGAGTTCGGCGAAATCGAACGGCTTGACGAGATAGTCATCGGCCCCGGCATCCAGCCCCGACACACGGTCGTCGATGGACCCGAGGGCGGTGAGCATGAGCAGCGGTGTGGTGATCCGTGCGGTGCGGACGGCGGCGATCAGGTCTGTGCCCGACATCGCCGGGAGCCGCCGGTCGACCACCATCGCGTCGTAGCGGTGCCGGAGGGCGAGGGCGAGAGCCGACTCTCCGTCGGCGGCATGGTCGACGTCGTATTCGTCGCCGAGCACCTCGACCGCGATCCGGGCGATCTCGGGCTCGTCCTCGACGTAGAGAAGGCGGGGACGCTCCGCCGTGCGGCCGGACAGGGTGGACACGTTCTCAGTATCCTCACCCGCCTGACGATCGGCTATGCGTCGGCGGAGGCGCGGCCGCGGTCGCTCTCCCCCGTTTGCGGTGAAGAACGCGGAAGATTTCGGCCCTGCGGGGTGCGTGCGGGCCCCGAAGAGTCGATTCGTCCCCGGTCTTTCACGCCCCACGGCCGCACCGGCGTCAGGGGGATGCCGCGCCGACCGACGCGGGTCTATCGTGAGCGCATGGCAGGGCATGCGGACGAGCCGCACGGGGCGGGCATCGCGGGGCGGTTGAACTGGCTGCGGGCCGCCGTTCTCGGCGCGAACGACCGCATCGTCTCGGTCGCGGCGATCGCCGTCGGTGTCGCCGCGGCAACCCCCGACCTCGCCGCGATCGTGCCGGCCTCCTCCGCAGCCCTCGTCGGCGGTGCGATCTCGATGGCGCTCGGAGAATACGTGTCGGTCAGCAGTCAGAGCGACAGCGAGAAGGCCTTGATCGCCAAGGAACGCGAAGAGCTGCGGACGATGCCCGAACAGGAGCTCGAGGAGCTCGCCGAGCTCTACCGCGCCCAGGGGCTGACGGATGCGACCGCGCGCCAGGTCGCGGTGGAACTCACCGCCCACGACGCCCTGCGCGCGCACCTCGCCGCCGAGTTGCACATCGATCCCGATGACCTGGTGAGCCCGTGGCGAGCGGCGATGGCGTCGGCGCTCGCGTTCGTCAGCGGCGGCATCCTGCCGTTCCTGACGATCCTCTTGCCGGAGCCGTATCGGATCCCGATCACGTTCGTCCTCGTCATGCTCGCCCTGGCGGCCACGGGTGCGCTCGGGGCCAAGCTCGGGGGCGCGCGGCCGCTGCGCGGCACGCTGCGCGTCGTGGTCGGCGGGGCGATCGCCCTCGCGGCGACCTTCGCGATCGGGGCGCTCCTGAACACGGCCGGCATCGTCTAACGGCGCGCGCCCGCGCCCGCGCCCGGTGAAACCGTGGGGTGATTCGGTCACTCCAGCGCTGTTTCGTGCCCCGAAGTGTCGATTTCACCCCGGGCTTTCACACCGAGCGGTCGACACCCGTCGCCGAGGCCACCGGGCCGGGCCGGGTCGCGGCCCAGACGGCGACACCCGCCCCGACCCCGAGTCCCAGCGCGATGAATCCGGCGACCCGCGACAGGGTGAAGTCGAAGATGAGGCTGCAGACACCGGCGACCAGGATGCTCACCACGACCGTGTTGGCTATGAGGTAGCGGTTGGCGATCCGGACGACGTCGCCCTTCTGGTGCCGCCGGAACCGCGACCGGTGCAGCACCACCGGCACCAGCCCCAGGAAGGTCGCCGCAGCGGCGAGCGCCACGAGCGTCAGGTACAGGCCGAGCTGGTAGGCATCGAGGTCTTCGAACCTCGACTGGAACGCCACGGCGAGGAGGAACCCGCTGATCAGCTGGGTTCCGGTCTGGGTGACCCGCAGTTCTTGCAGGATCTCGTTCCAGTTGCGGTCGGCCCGCTCGTTCGCCGATTCGTCGCGCCCATCGGGCGACACGTCGTCGCTCCGGTCACTCATGGCCGCGATCATAGCCACGCGCCCCCACCGGCGCCGCCCGTTCACGTGAAACCCCGGGGCGATTCGGGCACGTCGGCGGTGTTTCGCGCCCGGAAGTGTCGATTTCACCCCGGGGTTTCACAGGATGGATGGCGCACGACCCGCGTCGGGCGGCCCCGCGTCGAAAACGCGGGCTCAGCCGACGCCCCGCCGGCGCGCCGCACCCCGCGGGGCCGTCTCGTCACGCGTTTTCGACACCGAAACTCCGGTACCGTGCCGGGCACGACGGAGCCCCCGGGGTTTCCCGGGGGCTTCGTCGGAAACGCCAGAGGCGTCAGCTGGTGACGGATGCCGCGCGGCGACGTGCCACGGCGGCGGCGACGGCGATGCCACCGAGGCCGAGAGCCCCGACGCCGAGCCAGACGACCTCACCGGCGACCGAGCCACCGGTGACGGCCAGGCCGCCGCCCGAGGCCGAGCCACCCGTACCGGAGCCGGAGGCGGCCGGGACGGTCACGTCGGAGACCGTGTTGCCCTCGGCGTCCACGACCGTGACCGAGTACGACGCGGTCTGCGGCGGGGTGAAGCTGGCCGAGACGGAGCCGTCCTCGCCCGCGGTCTTGGTGACCGAAGCGGAGCCGGATGCCGCAGCGGAGGCGACCGAGGCGATGACACCGGGGGTGATCCCGGGGCCGACGACGGTGAAGGTGGTGGGTCCGACGGGAAGGCCGACACACGCGATGGTCGAGGGGACGCCCGCGGTGAACGAAGCGGGCGAGACCGTGCAGCCCGCAACGGGCGTCGGGACGTAGGCGAGTGCCGGGGTCGCGGAGCCGAGCGCGATGACGCCGGCAACCGCAAGAGCGGCGGCTGTCTTCTTGAGCATGGGACTCCTCTGAGTCTCGAGAGTGCTGATTGCTGGGGAGGTGTACTTCTGATAATCAGTACGGTCGGGACTACGGCGGCCCACGCCCAACCTTAGCGGGAGCTGAATGCCGCCTGTGTTACATGACGGTAAACATCGCCTGAGGCCGACCGAGCGGATGCCGCGCCCCGCGCGCTCAGCCGAAGAGCGTGCCGACGAGGGCCAGCGCGACGTAGACCGCGTTGTAGGTGACGTGCAGGAGAACCGCCGCCCAGATGCGACCGGTGAGGAGCACGAGGGCGCCGCCGACGCCGGCGACGAGCACGAGTCCGATGATCGCGTCGACGCCGAGGGTGCCCGCGAGGCCGTGGACCAAGACGAACGCACCGGTGGTCACCAGCAGCGCGCCGATGCCGGCGGCGAGCTTCCCGACGGGGCGGCGAAGCACCGTGAAGAGGGCGACGAGCACGACGCCGTGGAAGAAGAACTCCTCGAGCACCGGGGCGATGAGCACCGCGCCGAACCCGTCGACGACCAGCCACGTCGAGGGCAGCTGCCCGTCGAACACCGCATAGGAGGGGAACGCGGTGTCTCCCCCACTCGCGGCGACGCCGCCCTGCACGAACCGGATCAGCACACCGAGGACGACACCGAACAGGAGGTCGACCGCGCGGAAGCGCAGCAACCCCGCCGGGCGCGACCGCGCGAAGCCCCACACGATCGGGACGGCGAGCGCGATCCACAGCACCACGGCGGCGAGGACGGTCGCTCCCGGGAGCGCCACGCCGACGGCGGCCGAGCCGAGGAGGCCCGCGCCCAGCGAGAACAGCGCGATCGCGAGGAGCCCCTCGCGCCAGCGAGCGACGCTCGACCCGCCCAGGCGCCAGTCGTTCCGACGGACGCGACGGCGGCGATGACGCGGGGCCGCGGCATCCGTCTCCGCGTCGATGCCCGCCTCCCCCGCATCCACGCCCGCGGGCACGACCGCGGCGGTGTCGGTCTCGGTCGCCTCGCTAGTCTGGTCCGGCACGCGCCCACGCTACCCTGCCCCGGAGACCCCGCCATGTTCGAGATCCTCACGGTGTGCACCGGCAACATCTGCCGCTCGCCGCTCGCGCAGCTGCTGCTCGATGCGCAGCTCGCCCCGCTCGGTGCGCGCGTCACCAGCGCCGGCACCCGCGGCGCCGCCGGCGCGACCATGACCCCCGAGGCCGTGCAGCTGGCGACGGATGCCGGAATCCCCCTCGAATCCGCGACCGCCCACCGCGCCCGCTACCTGACGGAGACGATGACGGACGGTCCCGATCTGCTCCTCGCCATGACCCGCGAGCACCGCCGCACGCTCGCGGAGTACGCGCCGGGACGCCTTCGCCACACGTTCACGGTGCGCGAGTTCGCGCGCCTGGCCGCACCCCTCGACGACGCCACGATCACACAGGCGGCGGATGCCGCAGGCCCCGACCCCCGCGTGCGGGTGCGGGCGATGGCCGCGG
This sequence comes from Microbacterium sp. NPDC077184, assembly GCF_040687055.1. Taxonomy (NCBI): domain Bacteria; kingdom Bacillati; phylum Actinomycetota; class Actinomycetes; order Micrococcales; family Microbacteriaceae; genus Microbacterium; species Microbacterium sp. NPDC077184. The sequence goes on along the minus strand of NZ_JBFBMM010000005.1, from coordinate 25,360 downwards.
CCGTCGCGTCGTACCGCGGGATGGCCGAGCCGCTCGCCGACCCCGCCGACGACGACGTGATCGACCCGTACCGCCGGTCGTGGCAGACCTACCAGCTCTCATCGCAGCAGCTGACGCCCGCGGTCGCCGAGGTGGTCCGCGCCGTCCGCCTGGCCGTCACCCGCGCCTGACCCGCCGGGAAAAATCTCACCTCTTGAAAACCCGTTCTCACCGGGCATAAGTTCTCGCCGCCAGACGCGGCCGGGAACTTTTTTGTGACGTTTCCCTCCCTCGCCGACTCCTATTCCCGAAGCGAACAACAGCCGCTTCGAGGCGCCGGCGCCCGACGCCGCGCCCACAGACATCACACGAAAAGGAGAGATTCATGGCTGACACCACGAACGACACCCCCACGAACGACACCACCAAGAACGCCGCGACCCCCGCGACCCGCGTCGACCGCCCGGCCGGAACGAACGCCTCGGCCGACGCCGCGCAGACCACCAACGGCGGCTCGACCACCATCGCCGACCACGTCGTGGCGAAGGTCGCCGGAATCGCTGCCCGCGAGGTCCGCGGCGTGCACGCGCTCGGCGGTGGCGGAGCCCGCGCGTTCGGCGCGATCCGTGACGCCGTCAACGCCACCGACCTGACGCAGGGCGTCAAGGTCGAGGTCGGTCAGACGCAGGCCGCCGCCGATCTGACGATCGTCGTCGAGTACCCGATGCCGATCCACTCGGTCGCCGCCGAGGTTCGCTCCACGGTCGCCGGCGCGATCACCCGCCTCACCGGCCTCGAGGTCGTCGAGGTCAACATCGAGGTCAACGACATCCACGTTCCGGGTGAGGACGACGAGGACGACGACACCGAGGCGCGTGTCGCATGAACGCCACCATCGTCGGCGCCCTGATGGGCGCAGTCCTCGCGTTCGCCGCGCTCGTGTTCGGCTTCTGGGGCTTCCTTCTGGTCGCCCTGTTCATGGGAGTCGGCGCGCTGGTCGGCCGCTTCGCCTCCGGCAAGGTCGACGTTCGCGGACTGACCGACGCCCTGACCGGACGCCGGTCGTCATGAGCGGGGCCGCCCCGGGCCGGATCGTCGTCCGTGACCGGGTGACTCAGAAGGTCACCGAGGCGGTTGCCGCATCGATCATCGGCGTGGACCGGGATCAGGTCAGCGCCACCGTGAGCGGCTCCCGTGGAGCCCTCGGGGTGCAGCTGCGGTCCCCGTTCCCGGTCCCGCCGCTCGACGACACCGCTGCGATCGCCGCCGCCGGCCCGGTCCTCGACCGGGCGGCGGAGGTGCAGACGGATGTCGCGCACCGCCTTGCCGAGATCCTCGGCCGGAAAGTCCTCCGGGTCGACGTCACCATCACCGGTGCCGTCACCCCCACCAGAAGGAGAGTCCAGTGAGCAGTCCCGTCCTCCGACGGGTCGTGCGCCGCGAGACCCACTCGCCCCGCACGGTCGCGATGATCGTCGCGGTGATCGTGGTGATCCTCGCGCTCGTCTACGTCGGCACCGAGATCGTTTTGAGCGTCCTCGGCCAGCCCGCGCTCCTCCTGGGCCCGGCGGCCGCCTTCACGGGTGTCGTGGGTCTTCCCACCGACATCCCGGCGGGCATCAGCATCGCCGTGGGCGTCGTGATGGCCGTCATCGGCCTGATCCTCGTCGTCCTCGCGGTGAAGCCCGGCCGACTGTCGAAGCACGCGCTCACCCCCTCGGGTGACACGCGCGACGACCGCGTGATCGTGGCCGACAACGGCGTGATCGCGGCATCCGTCGCCCAGCGCATCAGCGAGAACACCGGACTCGCGCGCGACCAGGTGCGGGTGGGCGTCGCCCACCGCCGGGTCGACGTGACCATCACTCCCGGGTTCGGCGAGCAGATCGACCGCGACGAGATCCGTCGCGTGGCGGATGCCGAACTCCAGTCGTACGGGCTCGCCCCGGCCGTCCGCACCTCAGTGCGGGTGGAGCAGAAGAAGGAAGAGGTCGTGCGATGAACAGCACCAATCGAGCCCTCAACCGCATCGTCCTGCTGATCCTCGGGGTCGTGCTGGTGGGCATCGGCGGAATCGTCGCCACCGCGGCATCCGTTCCCGCCGTCGCCGACACGTGGTCGGTCTCAGCCGAGGCCGTGCAGCAGTGGGCGACAGGCGCATGGGAGTCCACGCAGATCGCCGGCACGCAGCTGACCTGGGTGGCCGTGGCCCTCCTCGCCGCCTTCGTGCTGCTGATCGCGCTGCTCATCACGCTCGTGGTCCGTGGCGTCCGCGGCCGTCGCCAGACCGCGTTCGGCGCCACCGGCGCGAACAGCGAGGCGGGCCGGGTCACCGTGACCGAGGGATTCGCCAGCGACCTGCTGAAGAACGCCCTCACCGAGCGCGACGAGATCCTCACCGCGAAGGTGACCGCCAGCGAGATCAAGAAGCAGCCGGTGCTGCACGTGAGCGTCACGCCGCGGCAGAACACCTCGCCGGTCGCCGTCGCCGAGACGGTCGACCAGCTGGTCGCGAACCTCGCCGCCCTCACCGGCCGGCAGCTGCCGACCTACATCTCGGTCCACACCGGACTCCGCGCCCGCCTGGCACACGACCAGCGCCGCCTGAGCTGACACACGACGCCTGAACCAACCGAAGGAGCATCACATGCGCAACACCATCATCATCGCCGGCGTCGTCGCGCTCGGCGCGTACGCGCTCGGCCGCTGGAAGGACCCCGAGGTCCGCAAGGAGCGTGAGCGCCAGGCGAAGCAGCTCGCCAAGAAGTACAAGCGCACCACGAAGGATCTCGAGAAGAAGTCCAAGAAGCTCAAGAAGAAGATCCGCTGAGGAGCATCATGACGAACGCAGAGAACACCGTCGACACCGCCAAGGACAACATCCGCAAGGCCGCCCGTGACGCCGCCGCGTCGACCGAGTCGTTCGGCGACGACATGGCGGATGCCGGAGCCAAGGTCGCCGACCGGGTCTCCGACGCCGCCGAGTCCCTCAAGGGCAAGAACGACACCCTCGACTCGGTCATCGACACCGCGACCGGCTTCGTGAAGGACCACCCGACGCTGACGAAGGTCATCGGCGCGGTCGCCATCGCGGTCGTCGCCTCGGGCATCGCCCGCCGCATGAGCCGCTGACCGCACAGCACTACTGCACTCCCCGCACCACCTACCAGGCACACACAAGGAGCACACCATGGGATTCATCGGATTCCTCATCCTCGGACTTCTCGCCGGCGCGATCGCCAAGCTGATCCTCCCGGGCAAGCAGGGCGGCGGCTGGTTCATCACGCTGATCCTGGGCGTCGTCGGCGCCCTCCTCGGCGGATGGCTCGGCGGACTCATCTTCGGCGTCAATCTGAACGAGTTCTTCTCGCTCTCCACCTGGGCGCTCGCGATCGGTGGATCGATCATCGTCCTCCTGATCTACGGCCTCATCTTCGGCCGGAAGAAGGCCTGACACACACCCGCAGTCACGCCGCGCCGCGCGCGGGCGATATCCGAACGGATGCCGCCTGCGCGCGGTTTTCTGCACCCGGCACGCCCCCGCTCCGAGGCACCCGCTACCTCTTCCGCACCCTCGCGTCAAGACGCAACACCGACCCTCTGGGACTGCGACTCTCCGTACACGCTTCCGCACCCGCACCTTGCGCGGCCGAGGCTGAGGCTGAGGTTGACACCACTATGACGCGAACCGCCGAAATGTCCGACGCCCTCCAGGGCGCCGTCGACCGTGGCGAGATGGTGCCGTGGTTCCAGCCGCAGTATGACCTCCGCACGTACCGACTGGTCGGCGCCGAGGTGCTGTGCCGATGGGATCACCCCGAGTGGGGGCTCGTTCGGCCGAACGACTTCATCCCGCTGGCGGAGGAGATCGGAGTCATCGACGAGATCGGTCAGTGCATGACCGAACACGCCCTCGAGGCGATCGGCGAGTGGAACATCGACATCTCGGTGAACGTCTCGCCGGTGCAGTTGCAGGATGCCGAGTTCACGTCGTGGCTCGAAGGCGCCCTGTCGCGCGCCCGGCACCCCGCGAAACGCCTGACCGTGGAGATCACGGAGGGCCGTGACCTGGGCGACGTCCCGCCCCTCGTGGCGCGCCTGGACCGCCTCCGCCGTCACGGCGTGGGCATCGCGATCGACGATTTCGGCGCGGGTCATGCGTCCCTCGCCCAAGCCCGCCGACTGCACGCCACCGAGTTGAAGATCGACCGGCATCTCACCGGCGACGACTCTCCCGCGACCACCGCGCAGATCGCCGCGGCGGTCGCTTTCGCGAGGGATGCCGAGCTCCGCACCGTCGCCGAGGGCGTGGAGACGACCGCGCAGCTGCACCGCGTGCGCCAGCTCGGCTGCGACCGCGGCCAGGGCTACCTGTGGAGCCGCCCGGTCCCCCGGGACGAGATGGCCCACATGATCGCGACCGCCTGAGCGGCGCTGACCAAGACTTACCCGTAAAGTGAACCCCACGTGACCCGTCGGACGCACCGTGCGTCTGTCCGAGTTGGGTAGAGAGACGGATCGTCATGACCATCACGGAAATCGACCTCTCACCCGTACCGAGCAGCGGCGATCCTCTGCGGCGCAACAACGTCACGGTGTCCGGCAGCACGATCGGTCGCACGATCATGTTCGCGCACGGTTTCGGGTGCAGCCAGGAGACCTGGAATCTCGTCGCCCCGCAGTTCGCGGCCGACCACCAGGTCGTGCTGTTCGACCAGGTGGGCGCCGGACTCTCCGACGGGACCGCGTTCGACCGGGAGAAGTACGACACCCTCGACGGGTACGCCGCCGACCTCGTCGAGATCGTCGAGGCGCTCGACGTCACCGAGGTGACCCTCGTCGGGCACTCCGTGGGCGCGATCATCAGCGTCCTCGCGGCCAATCGCGCCCCCGAGCGGTTCCGTGCGCTCGTCCTGGTGAGCCCCTCCCCCTGCTATCTCAACGACGGCGACTACCTGGGCGGTTTCGAGAACGCCGACCTCGAAGCGCTCATCGAGTCCCTCGAGGCGAACTACCTCGGGTGGGCGCAGCAGACCGCGCCGATCATCATGGGCCGCCCCGACCGACCCGAGCTCGGCGAGCGCCTCACCGACGGCTTCTGCCGCGTCGATCCCGCGATCGCCTCGCACTTCGCGCGCGTGACGTTCCTCTCCGACAATCGCGCCGATCTCGCGGGCGTGAGCATCCCGACCCTGGTGATCCAGACGCGCGAAGACGCGATCTCCCCGCCGCCCGTCGGCCGGTACGTCCACACGTCGATCCCCGGCAGCAGCTATGTCGAGCTCGACACGAGCGGGCACGTGCCGATCCTCTCGGCGCCCGACCAGGTCGTCCGCAGCATCCGCGAGTTCTTGACGTGACGACGACGGATGCCGCGTGGTACGACCGCGCCCCCTGCGGCCTGATCGCCACCGACCTCGAGGGGCGCATCGTCGACGTCAACCACACCCTGCTGGAGTGGACCGGGCACACCGTCGACACGCTCGTCGGCCGGCCGTTCACCGCCCTGCTCGATCGTGGCGGACAGATGTTCTTCGAGGCGCGCTACCGCCAGCTCCTGCACCTGCGGGGCACGGTGAGCGAGCAGTTCCTGGTGCTCCGCACCACGGACGGCGACGACCTGCCGGTGCTGGTGAACGCGGCACAGGATGAGGATGCCGGGCGCATCCGGTTCGCGATCCTCAACGCCACCGAGCGCGTGCAGTACGAGCGCGAGCTCGTCACCGCCCGCCGGATCGCGGAGGAGGCCGCGCAGCGCGTCCGGATCCTGCAGGAGGTCTCGACGGCGTTCGGTGTGAGCGCCACCGACGAGGACGTCGCGCAGACGTTCGCCGCCGTCGCGCGCGAGGCGTTCGCGGCCCGCGAGGCCGGGGTCTTCCTGCTCGACGACGACGGCACCCTCGCCCTGATCGCCGGGACCAATCCCCTCGAGGGCAAGGTGGGCCCGGTGCCCGCGCTCGAGGAGGCGGCGCTCGTCACGGTCGTGCACGATGACGACGCGATGTTCCCCGAAGTGGCGCAGGCCCTCCGCGGCGAGGAGCTCGCGAGCCTCAGCATCATGCCGCTGTCGGCCGAGGGCGAACGCCTCGGGGTGCTCGTGTGCTTCTTCAGCGACCGCACCGATTTCGACGCGCACTTCTTCGACCTGCAGCAGGCGCTCGGCCGCCAGGCGTCGCAGACGCTGCAGCGCGTGCGCCTTCAGCGTCGCCTCGCCCTCCTCGCCCTTCACGATCAGCTCACGGGCGTCGCGAACCGACAGCTGCTCCAGCTCACCCTCGATGAGTCGCTGGTGACGGCCGCGACGGCGGGCGAGTGCCTCGCGGTGCTGTTCCTCGACATCGACGACTTCAAGAGCATCAACGACTCGTTCGGGCATGCCACGGGCGACCTCGTCCTGGTGGAGCTCGCCGCGCGCCTGCGCGACGGCGTCCGCGCCGGAGACGTCGTCGGCCGCATCGGCGGTGACGAGTTCGTCGCGCTCTGCCCGAGCACCGACGCCCTCGCCGCCGAGGCGATCGCCGAGCGGATCCTGGCCGTCTGCCGGAAGCCCATCGCGGTGCCGAACGGCGTGATCTCGGCATCCGTCAGCGTCGGCCTGTCGCTGTACGACCCCGCCGTCGACACCCTCGAGACCGGTGCGCAGCTGCTCGTCCGAGCGGATGCCGCCATGTACGACGCCAAGCGCGCCGGCAAGGACCGCGTGACCGTCAGCGCCGCGTAGCAAATCAGAAATATCCGTTCCGCTATTTCCACTTGTAACATGTAAGGGAAACAGTGGAGGGCGAGATGACGGGTCATGGCGTCGAGACGGGCGAGTGGCCACCCCACGGCCGGGAGGTCATGCCCTGGCGCCAAGAGCGCCGTGGAGGAAGTCGTGAGGACCGCACCCTCGCCGAGGTCACGACCTCCGTCCCGCCGTTCATCGCCGAGCTCGACTACGCCGTCCCCGCGGATCTCACCGGGCTGAGCGAGCGCGCGCTCGTGGCTCTCGGCGCCATGGACGGCGAGGCGGCGCACCAGCCGGCGGCGATGGCGCGATTCATGATCCGCAGTGAGTCTGTCGCCTCCTCCCGGATCGAGCGCGTCTCGGCGTCTGTCGAGGACTTCGCGCGCGCCTTGGCCGGCCAGAAGTCGAATTCGTCGGCGGTCAGCATGGTCGCCGCCAGCTCCGCCCTCTCGACGATGATCGCGGCAGCGGGCACCAACGGCGCGATCACTCGCGACGACATCCTCCGCGCCCACGAGGCGCTGATGCGGGATGACCCGAGCGAAGGGCCCTACGCGGGAAAGTTGCGAGACAGCCAGAATTGGATCGGTGGGAGCGACTACAGCCCTCGCACCGCGCTCTACGCCCCTCCCGATCACGCGCGCGTTCCGGCGCTGCTCGACGACCTGATCGCGTTCGCGAACAGGGATGATGTGCCGACTCTCGTGCAGGCGACGATCGCGCACGCGCAGTTCGAGTCGATCCACCCCTTCGGGGATGGCAACGGCCGCACGGGTCGCGCTCTCATCGGGGCGATCCTCCGGCGACGCGCCGTCACCTCACGGACCGTGGCGCCGGTGGCCAGCGGCCTGCTCGCCCGACGCGACGAATACTTCGACGCACTCGGGAGCTACCGTCGGGGCGCCGTTCGCCCTCTCCTCGAGCTGATGCTCCGCTCCGCGGTCGTGGCCGCGGAGGAGGGGCGCGTGTCGGTGCAGAGGATCGCACGGTTCCCCGTGCAATGGGAAGCGCAGGCCCAGGTCCGTCAGGGCTCGATGGCGGCCCGACTGGTCCCCGCCTTCTTCGACAACCCGGTGATGGCCGTTGCCGAGATCGAACGCATCGCGGGCCCGGTATCGCCTCGGCTCTACTCCGCCGTCGATCGCCTGGAACAGGCGGGCGTCATCCAGGAGATCACCGGACGCAAGCGCGACCGCGTCTGGGCAGCCGTCGATCTCATGGCCGAGCTCGACGATCTCGACGCGCGCATCGCCGCGGCGATGCGACCCCGGTGAGGGCGGTGGGGATCACCCCTCGCGCCTGAGGTCAGGGCGCGGCGCCGTTCGGGTCGACCCGCTCGGCCCCGAAGGCCTCGAGGAGCTCGCCGATGTGGTGCCCCTTGTCGAGCGGATGCCGGAGCGGTCGGTCGGGATTCAACCGGTAGACGTTGCGCCGACCCACACGTTCACGGGAGAGGTAGCCCTCAGCCTCGAGCTCTCCGACGATGCGGAGCGCGGCGCGCTCGGTGACCCCGACGAGGGTCGCGATGTCTTTCAGCAGGATCTCCGGATTCGCCGCCACGCACAGCAGCACGTGCGCGTGGTTCGTCAGGAAGGTCCACTGCGCCATCCGTTCAGACTACCCGCGCACCTCCGAAGACTGGATGGTGAAAACACGACTATAAAAACCTGCTATGTTTTTCGTGTTTTGAATATCCGGTCATGAAAGGCGTCTGATGGAACTGCTGTTGATCGTCGTCGCGCTGGCCACCCCCTGGGTGGGCGCGGTCCTGGCCGCCGCTCTTCGACCCGCCGACCTCGGGGCGCGCGCCGGCGCGTGGGCCGCCGGCGTCGGAACGGTCGCCGCCGTCGCGGCCGGGATCGCCGCGGCCCTCGGCCTCGTCTCCCCCGGCGGGCCGGCGGACGCGCTCGCCCACGTGATGCTGATCCTCGTGCTGGGCCTGAGCGCCCTCATCCAGACGTACGCCCTGCGGTACCTCCGGGGCGATCTGCGGCAGCGGTGGTTCGCCGTGTGGGCCGGGGCACTCACCGGCAGCACCGCGGTGCTCGTCACGGCGCAGACGGTCGTGGTCTTCACCCTCGCCTGGGTGGCCGCGGGCGCCTCCCTCGTCCTGCTGCTCGCGACCTACCGCGCTCTGCCGCAGGCGCGGCAGGGCGTAAGACGCGCGGCGTGGAGCTTCGCGGTCGCCGACGCACCCCTGGTGATCGCGGCGGTGATCCTCGTGGTCACGGCGGGCGGCGACATCCGTCTCGACGACCTCGCAACCGTCACCGCCGTCCTCCCCGACGCCGCCGCGGTGACCCTCGCCCTCCTCGTGGTCATCGCCGCCCTCGGCCGGTCGGCACAGATGCCCTTCCACCGCTGGCTGCCGGCCACCCTGTCGGCGCCGACCCCCGTCTCGGCCCTGCTGCACGCCGGGGTGGTGAACGCCGGCGCGATCCTCCTCATCCGCTTCTCGCCTCTGGTCGCCCCGATCACCCTGGCGATGGCGGTGGTCTTCGCCGCCGGTGCCGCCACGCTCGTGTACGCCACGGTGGTCCGCCTGGTGAAGCCCGACGTGAAGGGGCGGCTGGTCTTCTCCACCGCGGGGCAGATGGGCTTCATGATGATGGCGGTCGGGCTCGGCGCGTTCGCCGCGGCGGTGTTCCACCTCGTCGCGCACGGGCTGTTCAAGTCGACCCTGTTCCTCTCCGCCGGCACCGGTGTCGCCGCGGGTGCCGAGAAGCGCGCGTGGCCGACCCCCTCCCCCGCCACCACCAGAACGACTACCGCCGCCGTCCTCATCGGCTCGACACTGACCATCGGTGTGCTGGTGGTGGGCAAGGCGGTGATCGCTCCCGCCGCGACGCCGGTGAGCCTCGCCCTGCTCGCCTTCCTCGCCTGCACCGCGATCGTCGCGGTCGCCGCGGGGCTCCGCCGGCGGATGTCGCTCCGCACGGTCGTCGCGTCGGCCGCCGTCGTCGCTATCCTCGGCCTGTCGTACATCGCCGCCGTCGGCTGGTTCGAGCAGCTGATCCCGACCCCGGCCGGCACGCAGGCGCCGTCGCCGTGGCTGCTCGTCATCCCCGCAACGCTCCTCATCGCCATCGAGCTGATGAGTCGGTCGCCGCGGTTCGCCCCGGCCTTCTCGTCCGCGGTGTACGCCCGCGCCCTGGCCGCATCCACCGTCCCGACGCCCGCTCCGGGCGCCGCACCCCGCCCCTACACCCCCGCACCCTCGAAGGAGGTCGCACGATGACCCTGCTCGTCCAGGCACAGGTGGCGCAGGCCGCCCGCGACACCGTCGCCGGTTGGCCCATCGCGTCGTTCATCGCCACGAATCCGCTCGCCCCGTACGAGGCGACGCGCTTCGATCACGCCGCGGCGCCCGGCACGCACCTCACCCTCCCCGTGGAGTCGTACCGCGCCGCGTTCGCCACCGGACGCATCACGCGGGACGACCTCGTCCTGGCCCTCCGGGCGCGCGGAGCGGAGCTGCGGGAGGTGCCCCCGTTCACCGGTGCCCTCGTCCATCTCTCACCTGAGGACGTCCTGATCGAGGACATGCTGCACACCGACACCCCCGCGGCGCCGGCGGCGCCCCCCGCCCTGACCGACCCGGTCGCCGACCTCGTCGTCCCGTGGCTCGCCGCCTTCCTCGACCCCGACCCGCAGTGGCAGCTCCCCGAGCGGGATCGCGGCTTCTATGCCGCGTGGCGCGCACTCGCGACCCACGACCCGCGGATGCCGCGGCCCGCGCGCCGGAAGCTCCGGGATGCCCCCGAGCAGCCCTCGGCGGCGATCGCCGCGTGCTTCACCGCGTGGGGCACGCGCGACGCCGACCGTGTCACGCTGCTGAAGGCCGAGCTCGCCGCGCTCCCCGGGTGGACCGGATACCTGAAGTGGCGCAGCGAGCACGACGGCGACATCGACCTCACCGAGTACCTCGCGGTGCGGCTCACCGTCCGCCTCCTCCTCGACCTGCCCCCGACCGCCGACCAGCCCGACCCCGAAGCCGAAGCCGCTCTCACCGCGCCCACGCCGACTCCCGGCGCCGAGCTCCTCACCCGCGCCGCGCGCCTCGCCGACACCCTCGCCCCCGGGGCATCACCCGCCGACGTCGCGACGCTCGCGCGACTGCTCGCCCTGCATCCGCTCGCCGATCACCCGTTTACGTGGCAGGCGGCGTACGAGGGCCACTACCGGCGCGAGCTCTTCGCATCGCTGACCCCCGGAACCCCCGCACCCGCCGCCCCGCGCACGCAGGTGGTGCTGTGCATCGACCCGCGGTCGGAGGGGCTCCGGCGACACCTCGAGACGGATGCCGGCATCGAGACCTTCGGGTTGGCCGGGTTCTTCGGCGTCCCGGTCCGCTTCGCGACGTACGAGGGCCGCGGCTCGATCGACTCACTCCCGGCGCTGCTGCAGCCGAAGCACGCCGTCACCGAGGCGCCCGCGGATGCCGACCGGGCGAGCGCCCGCACGCGCGGACTCCGGGCACTGGATGCGGCATCCCACTCCCTGCACGTCACCGAGAACGCCACGGCGACGCCGTTCGCCCTGGCGGAGGCGACAGGGTTCCTGTTCGGGGTGTCGTCGGTGGTCCGCACCCTCGCCCCGACGCTGCACCACACGCTGACCCGTCGGTGGCGCGACCGCATCGCCCCGCCGGTCGACTCGCGCGTCACGATCGCGTCGGCATTCACCCTCGAGGAGCGCGCGACGCTCGCCGAGGCGGGGCTCCGGATGATGGGACTCGGCCGGTTCGCGCCGCTGGTCGTCCTCGCCGGGCACGGCTCGGTGAGCACGAACAACCTGTACCAGGCGGCGCTCGACTGCGGCGCGTGCGGCGGCAACCCGGGTGCGGTCAACGCCCGGGCGGCGGCCGAGATCTTCAACGACCCCGACGTGCGCGAGATCCTCGCCGCGCGCGGCCTCGAGATCCCCGCCGGTACCCACTTCGTCGCCGCCCTCCACGACACCGTCGCCGATCGCGTCATGATCCTCGACCGGCACCTCATCCCCGACTCGCACGCGACCCTCGTCGACGACTTCACCACGCAGGCGGATGCCGCGGCCGACGGCCTCGTCCGCGAGCGCGCCGTCGACCTCCCCGGCGCCGACCCGACGGACTCGCTCGCGAAGCTCCGGGCGCGCGCGCACGACTGGGCCGAGGTGTATCCCGAGCTCGGTCTCGCCGGGAACGCGGCGATGATCATCGGCCCGCGCGAGATGACCCGGGGCGCGAACCTGCACCGGCGGGTGTTCCTGCACTCGTGCGACGCAGCCCTCGACCCGGAGGGCACGGGGCTCGAGACGATCCTCACCGCCCCGGTCGTCGTCGCCCAATGGATCAACCACCAGTACTACTTCTCCACGCTCAACCCCGAGACGCTCGGGGCGGGCACGAAGACGATCCACAACGCCATCGGCGGCATCGGTGTGCTCGCCGGGCACAGCGGCGACCTGCAGCGCGGGCTCCCCCGCCAGTCGGTCGCGGTCGGCGACGCGCTGCTCCACGAACCCCTCCGCCTGAGCGTCATCGTCCAGGCGCCGATCGACCGGATATCGGCGATCGTGTCGGGCAACCAGGTGCTCCGCGACCTCTTCGACAACGAGTGGATCAGCCTCACCGCCCGCTCCACCGCCGCCGACCCCTGGTGGACCTACACCGCCCTCGGCTGGGCCACGACGGAGACCCAGACCCCGACCCGCACGTCCACCGCCACCCTCACGAGAACGGAGACCCCGTGATGCACGGACTCACCAAGATGATCAAGGTCGAGATCGTCGTACCCGGAAAGGATGCCGCCCCCATCCGCTCGCTCATCACCGCCTCCGGCGCGACGGGGTACACGGCGGTGTCGGGGGTCTCGGGTCTCGGGCACCACGGCCCGCACTCCGGGGCGCTGCTCTTCAACGACTACGACACCCTGACGATGCTGATCACCGTCCTCCCGCCTGAGCGCGCGGACGATCTGATCGGCGCGGCGAAGGAGCTCCTCACCACCCGCAGCGGGGTGATGTTCGTCACCGAGACCTTCGTGAGCAGGCCCGAGTACTTCCAGTGACGGCGCCTGCCGGTCACAGCCCCCGCGCCGCAGCACATTCCCGTTTCCCCGGCCGCTACGTGCGCGACTCCTGAGCGAAACATGAGCTGTGAGAGGATGGCCCGACTGGGGCTGTGACCACAGACGCAACACGAGAGGTGGGCATGGAGCTCACGGATTACATCCGCATCCTGCGCAAGAACTGGCTGATCATCGTCCTGGCGACCGTTCTCGGCGTCGGCGCAGCAGCCGGCTATTCGCTCACCCGCACCCCGATGTACGAGGCGCAGAGCACCGTCTTCGTCTCGTCGCAGGCCGGCAACACGATCCAGGATCTGCAGCAGGGTTCGAGCTTCACGCAGGCGCGCGTGACGACGTACACAAACCTCGTCTCCACCCCGATCGTGATGAACCCGGTCATCGCCGAACTCGATCTCGGCGTCACCGCCGACCAGCTCGCCGGCATGGTCTCGGCCAACAGCCCGCTGAACACGACGCTCATCGCGATCACGGTCGAGAACTCCGACCCGATCCTCGCAGCGAACGTCGCGAATGCGCTGGCGGCGAGCCTCACCTCCGCGGTCGAGGCGATCGAGACGCCGAACGGCACCGACACGAGCCCCGTCCGCCTCACTCGGGTGAAGGACGCGATCCCGCCGCTCAGCCCCTCGAGCCCGAACGTTCCGCTGAACATCGCCCTCGGCGCCCTCGTAGGCCTCGCCCTCGGCGTCGGTGTCGCCGTGCTCCGCGCGGTGCTCGACACCAAGGTCCGCTCGCCGCGCGACGTCGAGCTCGTCACCGACCGCCCGATGATCGGCGCGATCGCGTACGACCCGAAGGCCAAGGAGCGTCCGCTCATCGTGCACGCCGACCCGCTCAGTCCCCGGGCCGAGTCGTTCCGCGCGCTTCGCACGAACCTGCAGTTCCTCGACATGGGCGGCCGCGCGTCGTTCGTGGTCACCTCCAGCCTCCCCAGCGAGGGCAAGTCGACGACCGCCATTAACCTGGCCATCGCCCTGGCGGATGCCGGCAAGAAGGTCGCCCTGCTCGACACCGACCTCCGCAAGCCCAAGGTCGCCGAGTATCTCGGTATCGAGGGCGGCGCGGGCCTCACCGACGTGCTGATCGGCCGCACCCGTGTGGGGGATGTCATGCTCCCGTGGGGTCAGCGAAGCCTCTTCGTGCTCCCCGCCGGCAAGATCCCGCCGAACCCGAGCGAACTGCTCGGTTCGCCGCAGATGCACACGCTGCTCGAGGTGCTCGAGCGCGACTTCGACGTCGTCATCTGCGATGCTCCCCCGCTTCTTCCGGTGACGGATGCCGCGATCCTCGCCAAGGCGACCAGCGGCGCGATCCTCGTCGTGTCGTCGGGCCGCCCGACCCGCCACCAGCTCGGCGGCGCGATCGACGCGCTCGAGACGGTGGACGCGAAGGTCGCCGGCATCGTCATGTCGATGGTCCCGACCCGCGGCCCCGACTCGTACGCCTACGGCTACGGGTATGGCTACGGATACGGCTACATGCAGGAGCCGGCGAAGAAGGCCAAGGCCGCCAAGGCGCCGAAGCCCGCGAAGGGCCCGAAGCAGTCCCGCCGCGGCCAGCAGACCGCCGCGCCCGTGCAGAACGACGACGCCATGGCCGCGCAGCTCGGCTTCGGCGACACTCCCCCGCAGATGACGGACGCCTCCCCGCCGACACCGGCGCTCCGCTCCGAACGCTCCTGACCCGACGGCGTGCACTCCCCAGCTACTCCCTCGTCAGCGCGATGGCTTGCCATCGCGCTGACCGGTGTCCTCGCAGTCGGTGTTGGCGTTCTGGCGGTCGCGGCGTACCAGCACGCGAATCCCGACCTCTCCGACCTCGCGGCCGAGCCCGCGCCGACGTTCGACCTCGGGGTCGAGACGGCCGAGCCGACGCCGGAGGTGACGCAGACCGCCGAGGCGATCGCGCGCTCCGAGGAGCGCTTCCTCGCGATCGGTGACGGCGCCTGGTGGCGCGCGACCGCCGGCGCCTGCGGCACCACCGAGCCGCTCCTCGAGCGCTCGACGGATGCCGGCGCCACCTGGACAGACGTCACTCCGCGCTACCGGACCATCGGCCAGATCGCGAGCCTCGATCCGCTCGCCGGCACTGAGGCCGAGATGGTCAGCTCGATGGGTGAGGCGTGCGAGACGCAAGCGCTCCGCACGTACACGCAGGGCACCTACTGGGACTCATACCCCGACGTCCTCCCCGCCATCCGCTACATCGACCCGCTCGACCCCGCCGTCGTCCACATCGGCGGCGGTCAGACGACCGACGCCCCGTGCGCGACCCCGACCGGTCTCCGCGCGAGCGGCGATGTCGTCGCGCTGATCTGCGACGGCACTCCGCACCGCTGGATCGACGGGTCCTGGCAGCCGGTCGAGGTCGCGGGGGCGACCGCGCTGGCTGCCACTCCCCCGTCACTCCTCATCGCCCACACGGATGCCGCGTGCCCCGGTCTCGCGGTCACCGAGATCACCGACACCACCGCTATCGTCGGCTGCCTCCCTGAGGCGGATCCGTCTACTCCGCTGGCACTTTCCTCCGCACCCACCGGGCAGATTTTCGCCTGGTCAGCGGATGGTCTCGCCGAGGTGGCAGCGCCATGAGCCGACCGGTGGGAGGCGACGACGTGAACGATCGGGAACGTCTTTCGACCGACGCTGTCATGCAACAAAGCGGAAATGCGTCGCGTAGTAACCTGCACGAAGGCTGGGAACCAGAAAGGCAGGTGCAGTTGACGTCTGACACACGCGTCGCCGAAGCAACGACCGCTTCGAGCAACACGAGCGAAGAATCGACTCCTGCCCCGGCAACCGCCTCCCAGGCAACCGCCGCACCGGCCACCCCCGTGCGCGGAGACGCCGGCGGCTGGCGCCGCACCTACAGCCGCATCCTCTGGTTCAGCGACCTGTTCGTTCTCGCGTGGGCCGTATACGGATCACAGCTTCTGTGGTTCGGCTTCGGCAACGTGGAGGTGGCGATTCGCGCGGACTCCCGCATCACCGAATTCTCATACTGGCTCTTCTCGGGCGGACTCGTCCTCGCCTGGATGTGGGTGCTTGCCCTTGTCGACTCGCGAAGCTTTCGCACCGTCGGCACGGGTAACGCCGAGTATGTCCGCGTCGTCGATTCGAGTCTCCGACTGTTCGGCGCTATTGCGATCATCGCGTTCCTGGCGCGAGTCGACGTCGCCCGCGGCTACCTGCTCATCGCTCTCCCGCTCGGCATCGTCGCTCTGCTGACGACGCGCTGGCTCTGGCGCCAATGGCTCATCGCGCAGCGAATGCGCGGCAACTATTCCGCGCGCATGATTCTGGTCGGGTCCGTCGAGTCGGTGACCCAGGTCGCGCGAGAGCTCCAGCGCGCCCCGCGCGCCGGCTACACCGTCGTCGGCGCCTGTACCCCGAGCGACGCCGTGGGAGATGTTGTCCCCGGGACGGGCATCCCCATGATGGGGAGTGTCAATGCAGTCGAGCGAGCGATGGAGCTCACCGGCGCCGACACCGTGGCGGTAACCAGCACCGACGAGCTTCCACCGGACAAGGTGAAGCAAATCTCGTGGGGCCTCCAGGCCGGGCGTCAACATCTCGTGCTCGCGCCGAGCATCATCGACATCGCCGGCCCGCGCCTCCACACGAGACCGGTCGCCGGCCTCCCTCTGATTCACGTCGAAACGCCGCGCTTCAGCAAGGGGCAGCTGTTCCTCAAGCGAATCCTGGACTGCTCGGCGACCTTGGTAGGCGTGATCCTCCTGAGCCCCCTCCTCGCCTTCCTCGCGATCAGCATCCGCCTGTCGTCCGAAGGCCCAATCCTCTTCCGTCAGACACGGATCGGCCGCGGCGGCAAAGAATTCACCATGCTCAAGTTTCGTTCCATGGTGACGAACGCCGAGGAGTTGCTCCAGAAGCTTCAGCGTGAACGCGAAGAACAGGGCATCGATTCAGGCAACGAGGTCATGTTCAAGATGAAGAACGACCCCCGCGTTACCCCTATCGGACGAATCATGCGGCGGTACAGCCTGGACGAACTTCCCCAACTGTTCAACGTTTTCGGGGGTTCAATGTCACTCGTCGGACCTCGCCCACCGTTGCCACAGGAAGTCGCGCAGTACGCATCACACGTGCACCGGCGTTTCCTGGTGAAGCCCGGCATCACGGGACTCTGGCAAGTCAGCGGGCGCTCAGCGCTCTCCTGGGAGGAGACCGTCCGGCTAGATCTTTCCTACGTCGAGAACTGGACGATGATCGGCGATCTCGCCATTCTCGCAAAGACCGCAAGAGCTGCCCTCGCCCCAGGCGAGACGGCATTCTGAATCGGACCAAGGACCAACAAAATGCCATCAGTAGCAATCATCGGCACGCGCGGCTACCCCAGCTACTACGGCGGTTTTGAAACTGCCGTGCGCAAGCTCGCCCCGTATCTGTGCGATGCGGGTTGGGATGTCGCGGTGTACGGCCGCGAGGGCGCCGTCATGCCCAAAGACCCAACCCTCGACCCTCGAGTGAGGTCCGTTCTGACTCGTGGTTTAGACAGCAAATCGCTGAGCACACTTTCTTTTGGATTTACCGCATCGCTGGACGCTCTCCGAACGAAGCCAGACGTGGCTCTTGTCATGAATGTTGCAAACGGCTATTACCTCCCGATGCTCCGCGCTCGCGGGATCAAGACCGTTGTAAACGTCGACGGCATCGAGTGGGACCGTGCGAAATGGGGGCGCGCTGCCAAATCGGTGTTCCGCGGCGGAGCGCGTTTAGCTGCGCGCTGCGCCGACTCACTCGTGTATGACTCTCGCGAGATCGAACGGAGGTGGCGGAGCGACTTTGGAAGAACCGGCCACTTCATACCCTACGGCGGCGAGCGCGTTGATCAACTGCCCATTGAGCCCGGCCTTCGTCACCGGGGCTACGCTCTTGTAGTCGCTCGGTTTGTCCCCGAGAATACGATCCCCGAATTCCTCGAGGCGGCCACGACGATCTCTAAGCAGATGCCAGTTGTGATTGTTGGGTCCTCCGGATACGGAGGCGATCTAGACAACCGAGTCGAGTCGCTGCAGCGAGACAACTCGAATATCCAATGGTTCGGACACATTAGCGATGACCGACGACTACTAGCCCTGTGGCAGCACGCGGGCGTCTACTTCCATGGACATAGCGTCGGCGGCACCAACCCGACGCTCGTGCAGGCCATGGCTCTCGGAGCTCCGACAGTCGCCAGGGATACCCCATACAACCGCGAGGTTCTCGGCGACACAGGGCTGTTCGTAGACCCGAACCCGGACGCGATTGCAGAGGCGGTCTTGGCCGCGGCGCTTGATGAGCCATCGCTTGAGCAGATGTCTCGCGCGGCGGCGAGACGCGCGAAAGAACTGTACACCTGGGAAAGTGTGTGCGGCGCATACGAAAGCGCCCTTAGAGAACAGATCGTCGCAGTCGGCGCTAGCGGGTCCCGCCAGCAAGGCTTGGTGTAGGTCATCAATGCACGTCCTAATCGAGCATTCCTCTTCTGAGCTCTACGGCTCAGACCGCTCTTTACTAACCATCGCCAGGACCCTTAGCTCGCTTGGGAACCGTGTGACGGTCTTGTTGCCCACCAGCGGTCCCCTCGCCGATCGGCTGGATCATGCCGGGGCAGAGGTCCACTTCGCTCCGCTCGCGGTACTGCGGAGAGAGGTACTGAGGAGTCCGCGCGCCGCGATCCGACTTGCCCGCGCCTATCTGAGAACCTCTGAGAGCGTCCGCGACGTCGGCCTCACGAAGCCGGACGTGGTTATGTCCAACACCACCGCAATGATTGCTGGTCGTCGACTAGCTCGCCATTTCGGTGTGCCGCACGTCCAGATGGTTCGCGAGATATTTGGGTCTGAATCCGAGCGTGCCCTCTTCTCTCGCCTCATCTCGAAGTCTCAGTACGCAATTTATGTCTCCGCGGCTGCACGTGATCAGTTCCGGAAACAGCCAGACGTCCCATGCGAGGTAATCACGTCGGGCGCGGATTTGTCCTTCTGTACCTACACCGAGCGTGCTCACTCAGGGCGCCCTGTCCGGTTGGTCTGCGTCGGCAGACTGAATTCGTGGAAGGGTCAAGACACGCTCATACGTGCAGCAGCAAAGCTGAAGGAAGCCGGCGTAGCGGTGAATATCCGGATCGTTGGAGGGGAGTACGGCGGAGGGTCAGAAGCCCAGAAGAGCCTTTCTGATTATGCCGATGAGCTAGGCGTGCGGTCGCTGATCGAGTTCGCTGGCGAGGTCGCAGACGCGACGCCCCACTATGTGTGGTCCGACGTGTCGATCACTCCGTCCAAGAAAGCCGAGCCCTTCGGCAAAGTCGTTATCGAAGCCATGAACGCATCTAGACCTGTGGTCGCGAGTGCTGCTGGGGGCCCGTCCGAGGTTCTCGCAGACGGACGGGGTGGGCGCCTTTTCGCGCCCGACGATGAGGAAGCCCTCGCCAATGCTGTCCTCGAGCTCAGCGACCCTGAAGTCTGGGATAGGACCTCCCGGGAAGCGTTCGAGAAGAGTCAGGGGTACTCAGCGGCAGCGAGCGCGACACGGATTGCACAGGCGCTTACACAACTTGGAGCCAGGTCGTGAGTCTGAGACTGCTAATTACCGTCTGCACGTACGGACGTCCTGATGGCCTTCGGCGACTCTTGACGTCGCTGGAGGGTGAGAGAAGCGACGAGGTCGACGTTCTAGTAGTCGACAACAACCCAGTCGGCGTTGACTACCTCGACTCGATCCGTCGCGACTTCCCGTGGGCGCTTATCGAGGTGGAACGCACGCCTGGAATCCCAGCGGCGCGCAATAAAGCGCTCGATCAGGCCACAGGCTACTGGGCCATCCTGTTTGTAGATGATGACGAGTTCGTCACCCCGGGCTGGCTGAAGGCACATACTCGGTATGCCGAAGAATCAGATGCCGACGTGTTTTTCGGCCCAGTGCTGTCGGAGTACAGCCCCGGGGCAGATCACCGTGTCGTCGATGGGGGCATCCTTCAGCGTGACCGCCACCCCACCGGACTCGAACTTCCATTCGGCGCCACAAACAACACTCTTGTCAAAGTGAAGGCCATACCCGCAGCAGTCAGATTTAGCGAAGGCTTCACGGAGTCGGGCGGTAGCGATGTGCACTTCTTCGCAAACCTTCGGGCTTACGGAGCGAAGTTGGTCTGGAACGACAACCCCGTCGTCTATGAAGCCATACCCGCTGACCGCGCAACGGTCCATTGGGTACGGCGCCGATACATGAGGATGGGCAGCAATCTCGTAAGCCTGCATCAGGACTCCACGCGAGCGCGCCTTTATGCTTCCGCTATGGCTCGGATACTCGTCGGGGCCGCGCTTCGACCCACCGAATGGACTCCCCGGCGGCTAAGGAAAGCCGCGAGCGGGAGGATCTGGATGGGCTTGGGGATGCTTCAAGCCCTTCGCGGGACGACACACGTTGAGTATGTGCGAAACGAGAGCGTGGGCAGCGATGCTTGACCTGGTGCGAAGCGCCGTTCGTCGCGTACTAGAGAAATCTGGTCGCGGCACCAACATCTCGCCCGAACTTACTACCGTCAACTTGGTCACGATCATGTCGGGTCGACTCCTTGAATTGATCCGCGGCCTGGCGCGTTTTCAGCGAATCGTGTTCCTGGGTTCAGGTGTGAAGATTAGAGGTAAACGGAATGTGACAATGGCGAAGTACTCGGCAATCGGCGACCGGAGCAAGGTCGACGGCATCTCGAGACACGGCGTCAATCTGGGTCATGGGGCCAAGCTTGGTCGGTACGTAACCGTGACCGGGACAAGTTCGATGTCGACCGTGGGTGCGGGTCTACAGATCGGCCGGAATAGCGCGATCGGGGACTTTGGGCATGTCGGCTGTGCGGGCGGTGTCTTTATCGGCGACGATGTCATCATCGGCCCGCTATCGTCATTTCACTCCCAGGAGCACGTGGCCGAGAGCTCCACCGTCCCGATCCGTTTACAAGGGACGCGGGAAGAGGCTATAAACATTGAGGAAGACGTCTGGGTTGGGGCAAGGGTAACGTTCCTAGCGGGATCGTACGTGGGCGCCCATTCTGTAGTGGCCGCGGGCGCTGTAGTTCGCGGGCGGTTTCCGCCGTACTCGGTCATTGGCGGCGTGCCTGCTCGACTTCTACGATCTCGAGAAGCGGCGAACGTCGACAGCCTGTGATTAACTCAATCGTTTCGCTATCCGCGGCACGTCTGATCGCGAGCCTGATGCAGGCGGCCGCGTTCGTGTCACTGGCACGCCAGGTACCGGTGAGCGAGTTCGGCATAACCAACACACTGCTTGCAATCGGCGCGCTCGCGATGGTTGTCGCTGATTTGGGACTCGGTACATTCCTCCTTCGTGCGCACTCTCTCAAGGATCCGAGAACTAGAGGGGCACTCCTACTCAACGCACATTCGACTTTGACTGTTGGGCTAGCCGGCACCGGAATTGTCTACGTGTTGTCGCGGAGCGGAGACTCCGCGCTAGCGGCGCTGTCCTTGCTCCCGATCGCAATCGCGATGGAGAAGAATTTCGACACGTCTTCGTCGGTGGCAATCGCCGACGGCCGCACCCGGCTCGTCGGGGCTGGTATTGTCCTAAGGCGCGCGCTCACCCTATCGGCGGTTCTCGCGGCCATGACTATTGGCTTCAATCCGCTATTGTCGTTCTGCGGCGGGTACCTCGCAGGGAGTATTGCCGCGCAGCTCGTGCTCCGCTTCTCGAGAGTGATCCCCGAATCATCACTTCGCCCGCAGTGGCGGCTGGAGTATGAAGCCTTACGGGCAAGCGGAAGCTATCTCGCGAGCAACGTTTCGGCGCAGGCACGCCAACTCGACATACCGATAGCCCAGCTAACCGTAGGGGGCTACGGTGCAGGTCTCTACGCAGGCGCCAGCCGGTTGGTGACGCCGTTCTCAATGATCGCCGTGTCGGCAGCCAACGTAATCCTGCCTCGACTCACAAAAGCCAAGGAAGTCCGCGCGCGGCGCTTAGCAGTCCAAATGGGCTTCGCACTCGCCGTCATGGTGGTGGCCTCCGTTCCAGCGTCCCTTCTCGCCCCATGGGTTGTCGTGATCCTGTTCGGCGACTCGTACGCCGATGCTGGCGCCGCCGCGATCCTCTTGGTCCTTGCCCTTCCTTTTGTATCGATGGCAACGCCCATGGGCGCTGCGCTGCAAGCGATCGGATTAGAACGCGCGGTCGCAGTCAACGGGATGTCGTTTGCCGCCGTCTTTGTCGCGGCGGCGATTCTCATGTCTCTCACTTGGGGCATCGCGGGCGTCGCCGCAGCGACTTTGGTCGCCTATATCGGCAAATGTGTTGCGCTCTTGGCCATGATGAAAAAAAGGGGCGGCAGCGCATGAAGGCAGCGGACCCGGAAGTGATGATCAGCCATCGCTCTCGTCAACCGATGCGCACGGGTTCCACGCGTCCACCTGCGGCATGGTGGATCGCGGCCCTCGTGGTCTTCAGCTACACCAGCGCGCTTGCTCCGTCCGTCGCGGAGTGGTCGAGCGATCAGCCGATCGCCGTCCCCGGGATGTCGTTAGCCCCGTGGATCACATCCGCGCTGGCGATCCTTGCCCTGTTCACGAAGCGCCAGCCAGCATCCGTGAGTGCCGCTGGCATGACTGCTGTGCTCACTCTGGTGGCAATCGCGTCCGTTTCCATGCTTTGGACTCTCAACATCGTTGTGTCAGCTAGGGAGCTCATCTCCCTAGTCGCCACGGCGCTCACCGCCTATGTTCTAGCGACCCGCCTCACCACCCGCCAGTTCCTGACCGCGACAAGCGCCGCGCTCCTAGTGGTCGCGATACTCTCGCTCGCCGCAGGCTGGCTCGCGCCCGCTGCTCAGAATCCCACGGCCGAAGGATTGCGCGGCGTGCTCCAAGCCAAGAACATGCTCGGTAGGTTTACAGCAACCGGCCTCCTCGTCGAGCTCTGTCTTCTCCTCTCTGGCTGGAGAACTCCGTTCCGAGCCATCTGGCGCGCCGCGGTCTTTGGCGGGACGCTCGCGCTCTCGCTTTCAGCTTCGTCCCTAATTGTGGCTGCGACGATGGGTGCCCTGTCGGTGTTGGTCTGGTGGGGTTATCGAAGCCAGCGATCCGCCGCAGCTCTGATCGGCGTTCTTGTCTGGATCCCGGTTGCCAGCCTTATTCTCGTCAGCGGGACTGCCACCGACTGGCTACTTTCTACAACAGGCCGAGATGCAACGCTTTCAAACCGAACTCTGGTCTGGGAGGCGTCACTCCAAGAGCTGGGGCGTACCGCGGTCTTTGGGTTTGGCTGGGAGAGCTTCTGGCAAACGCCGGGAGCCGGTCGTGAGCGAGTGTGGGCTAATGCGGGGGGCGCGATCGCCCATGCCCACAATGGCTTCATCGATGTGGCGCTCGGCATAGGGGTCCTGGGCTTGATCTCCGCAGGCGCTATCGCTGTTGTGAGTCTGGTCAACGCGCGCCGACGGTCTCGCCTCGAGCGTTCTCATGCGAGTGCGATATGGCTACTACCTTGCCTGCCAATTGCATTCTCTATCACGGAAAGCAACTTTGTTCACGGCTTCAACGTCTTTACCTTGATGCTTTTCGTTTCCGCGATTGTCGGCCCGATTCGCTGCACCACGACCAGTGGGCGTCGAACGAGAAAAAAGGCAGGGACTTGATGGCATCACAGACTGGCTCTGCGCCGCGACAAGATTGGATGGATGTCACACGGGGTTTCGCAATCTTCTTGGTGATCACTTACCATGGCGGAACGATCCTTACACGTTTCGTCGAGCCGATACCGGAAGCAATTGCATGGGCGGGCGACTTCTTCGCTCCGTTTAGGATGCCCCTCCTTATGTTTTTGTCCGGAATGCTTCTTTACAGGTCGCTAAGCAAGTCAACTCGCGTGTATTTCTTGGGCAAGCTGCGATCAATCGGGTGGCCGTATCTAGTTTGGACTGCCATTTCGCTCACGGTTACTGCGCAATGGAGCCTCTGGGCGTTATCTCGCATACCGATCGTCCCGCCCACTTACCTTTGGTATCTGTGGTTTCTGTTAGCGTTCTACGCGCTAGCCTGGGTGATCGCCAGAGTTGGGATAAACTTTGCCTATGTCGCTGCGGCGGCAGCAATAGCGGCGGCGTTTGCTCCTGAAGAGCACCGAATCTCACGCTTCCTCTTCCTCTTCGCCTTCTTCTGCCTGGGCCATTGGTACCAAAGCCAAGCCTGGCCGCACTCAATTGGCAGACAATGGCGAACATTAGTGGCAGTAGCGTGCGCGGCAGTGGTTATCGCTGCGGGGTTGCTCGCCGTGGCCTCCCCCGAGGCGCTCCGATACAAGGCCGCCTACATCTGGGCACCGCTCGCAGGAATCGCCCTTGTCCTCGCCGTTGCCCCCGGTATCCAGCCGAAGGGGATCGGCTTGCCGCTGAAGCTCGTAGGACTGAACTCGATCGTCTTCTACGTCAGCCACTTCGGAGCAATATGGATTTGCTATTGGTGGCTCGCCCACCTTGGCGCAAGCGCGCCCTTCTTCTTCTACGCAATAGGGGTTGCTTTCGCATTTGCGGTCGGCTGGCTACTCTCAAAAGCGCGCCAAAACCGGGCCATCGATGCCCTCTTTGTTTTCCCCGCGAGGAGCAAGTCGCGAGTCGACACCACCGTTTTGCCGACGGCGGACCCTCTACGGGGCAGCCCTTAAGGGACCAGTTTAGTAGCCGAATAAGTTCGTGTTGGAGGCCTCGTGAAGGGGATCATTTTGGCCGGCGGGTCTGGGACGCGTTTGCATCCGATCACGTTGGGTGTGTCGAAGCAGTTGATTCCGGTGTTCGACAAGCCGATGGTGTACTACCCCTTGTCGACGTTGATGTTGGCGGGTGTGCGGGAGATACTGGTGATCACGACTCCGCATGATGCGCCGTTCTTCGAGTGTCTTCTGGGGGATGGGTCGCAGTTCGGTATCGAGTTGTCGTTCGCGGTGCAGAAATCTCCGGACGGGTTGGCGCAGGCGTTCACGATCGGTGCGGACTTCATCGGGGATGACAAGGTCGCCCTAGTCCTGGGTGACAACCTCCTCTACGGCCCCGGCCTCGGAAGCCAGTTGAAGCGGTACGCGGATGTCGACGGTGGGGCGGTGTTCGCGTATTGGGTCGCGGAGCCGACCGCGTACGGGGTCGTGGAGTTCGATGGGGCCGGTCGGGCGGTGTCGTTGGAGGAGAAACCCGCGCACCCGAAGAGCAACTACGCGGTCCCGGGCCTGTACTTCTACGACAACGACGTCGTCGACATCGCCCGGAACCTTTCCCCGTCTGCGCGGGGTGAGTATGAGATCACGGATGTGAACGCGGAGTATCTGCGGCGCGGGAAGTTGCAGGTGGAGGTCCTCCCCCGTGGCACGGCGTGGTTGGACACGGGAACGTTTGATCAGATGACGGACGCGGCGGAGTATGTCCGCACGATCCAACGCCGCACCGGGCTCTCGATCGGGGTGCCCGAGGAAGTCGCGTGGCGGCAAGGGTTCCTCACGGACGCGCAGTTGCGGGAGCGGGCGGAGAAGCTGGTGAAATCCGGGTACGGCACGTACCTGTTGGAGACGTTGGAGAGAGGCCA